>JAFSYU010000053.1 GCA_017443595.1 Clostridia bacterium | reverse complement strand
GCCAAAGAAAATGGTACCTTGCGGTACCTTTTTCTTTGGCGCGCCATGCGGGATTCGAACCTGCGACCTACCGGTTCGTAGCCGGGCACTCTATCCACTGAGCTAATGGCGCATACACCGGGATTTTTTCCGGTGCTTTGATATAATATCACTTTTTTCCTTAATTGTCAAGGGTTTTGTGCGATATTTTTTATTTTTTATCAATTTTAAGATATTCGCGCACAAGCGTGTTCAAAAGCTCGTCACGGTCTATTTTGCGGATGAGGCCGCGCGCGTTCTTATAGTTGGTTATATACGTCGGATCCTCCGAAAGAATATAGCCGACTATCTGGTTTATGGGATTATATCCTTTTTCTTTCAGCGCCTGATACACCTGTATCAGTATCTCTCTCGTTTCCTTTTCTTTTTCACGCACGAGAGAAAAAGTAATTGTTTTATCTTTTTCTGACATTTTGCGGCTCCTTTCGGTTTTACTGAATAACAGTATATATATTATACCACGTTTTTTTAATTTTTCAAGTGTTTTTGGGAAGAATTAAGCAATTTATATTCATAACTGTCCTGAAGCGCCTGTAAACACGCTTCTATTATATCAAACGAAACGCCTACCGTAGTCCAAACGTCGTTCCCGTCCGTCGACTCCATAAGCACACGGACCTTTGCCGCCGTGGTGGTCGTGGCATCAATGACTCTTACCTTGAAGTCAAGCAGCTTCATATCCCGCACTTCCGGATAAAAGACGGACAGAGCGCGGTTGAGCGCGTTATCCAGCGCGTTTACCGGACCGTTGCCGAGCGAGCTTCCCATCTCCGTCTTCCCGCCGACCTCTATCTGCACTACGGAACAGGACGTAAGCTCACCGTTAGCGGACGGAAAATCGTCCGTTGTTTTATGCAGTAAAATATTGAAATGCGGCTCGTATTTGTAAAGTGCTTTTCTTAAAAGCAGTGAAAACGAAGCTTCCGCCGCCTCGTAATGATAGCCGAACAGCTCCTTTTCCTTTAACACGGCCACGGCGCGGAGCAGTTCTTCCGAATCCTTATCCGCGTCCGGCACGAGTTGGCGTACGCGGTCAAGCAGCGTATTTCTGCCGGATATTTCGGATAATACGAATTTGCGTTCGTTTCCGACGAGCGCCGGGTCTATATGCTCAAACGACGGCGGATATTTTTTCACCGCGTCTATATGCATGCCCGCTTTGTGATAAAACGCGCTTTTGCCTATATATGGCTTGTTGTTTCTGATTCTCGTGTTTGATATTTCGGATATGGCGTTGGCTGTCTTTTTCAAAAAACGCATATCGCAGTCAAACTCGTATCCGAGCTTGAATTTCAGGCTCGGGATAATAACGGATAGATCCGCGTTGCCGCATCTTTCGCCTATTCCTAAGAAAGTACCCTGTATCTGTGACGCTCCGGCTTCCGCCGCGAGCAGCGAATTTGCGGCGGCGCAGCCTATATCGTCATGGAAATGCACCGCTACGCGCTTATACTTGCTTACCGCTTCTTCAGTCAGCTTCTCGGCGTCGGACGGCAGAACGGCTCCCGTCGTATCGCACAGGCACAGCGTATCCGCACCGGCTTCCGACGCGCAGTCAAGGACCTTATACGTATATTCTTTATCCGTCATGGCGCCGCTGTAAAAATGCTCACAGTCGAATATTATCTGTTTGCCCTTGCCTTTAAGGTATGAAACGGTGTCCTTGATCATACGCAGATTTTCTTCTTCACTGATCTTGAGCACCTCCCTTACCTGCTCCGACGACGCCTTGCCGAATATGACGACGACGGGCGTTTCCGCCGCAAGCAGTTTTTTCATGGCGGCGGAATTTTCCGGGTCTTCTCCGGCGTGGACGGTTGAGGAAAACGCGGCGAGTTTGGCGTGCTTCAGCTTTACCGATTTAAGCTGCTCGAAAAGCTCCTCGTCCTTGGGGTTTGAACCGGGAAATCCGGCTTCTATGATATCTATGCAGAAGCCGTCTAATATTTTTGCTATTTTCAGCTTGTCCTGTACGGAATAAGCTATTCCCTCGCTCTGCGCTCCGTCGCGCAGCGTGGTATCAAGTATTTCGATCTTTTTCATATCACATATCCGTTTTGTCAAGCATTCTGTTTACGGCGTTTATATACGCTATTATGCTTGCTTCTATAATATCGGTCGATAAGCCTCTGCCGGTCACCGAGCCGCCTTCCACTTTGAGTTTTACGGTAACTTCACCGAGCGCGTCCTTGCCGCCGGATATCGAATGTATGGCGTAGTCATACAATTCATGCGGAGGCGGGCAGATTATTTTATCTACCGCCTTATACGCGGCGTCTACAGGTCCGTCGCCTATCGCAACGTCTTCGTACTTTACACCGTCTTTTATGAGTCTTATGACGCAGGTCGGCGTCGTTCTGTTGCCCGCCTGGACCGCGAATCTGTCAAGCGAATACTGCGCCGTTTCGCGCATATGCTCCGACGCAATGGCTTCAAGATCTTTGTCCGTTATATCCTTTTTCTTGTCCGCCAGCTCTTTGAATATTTCAAAATATCTGTCAAGCTGTTCTTTCGTCGGGTTGTAACCGAGTTCGGACAGCCGTTTTTCAAACGCGTGTCTGCCGGAATGTTTGCCGAGCGCCATATTGTCGCGGTTTATGCCTATATCCTCGGGCTTCATTATCTCGTACGTGCGTCTGTCGTTCAGCACGCCGTGCTGATGTATGCCCGCCTCGTGAGAGAATGCGTTATCTCCTACTATCGGCTTGTTTTTCGGCGCGTGATCTCCGGTAATGCCGTATATAAGTCTGCTTGATCTGTATATCTGCGTCGTATTTATATCCGTATACACGCCCATCGCGTCGCCTCTGACCTTTATTCCCATGACGACTTCTTCAAGCGCGGCGTTTCCGGCTCTTTCGCCTATGCCGTTCACGGTGCATTCCACCTGTCCCGCGCCGGCCGACAGGGCGGACAGCGAGTTTGCGACGGCAAGACCTAAATCATTGTGGCAGTGCGTGGCAATTACCGCGTTTTCTATGCCTTTTGTATGAGATAAAACGTATGATACGAGCTCTTCCATCTCATTTGGTGTGGAATAGCCGACCGTGTCCGGAATATTGACAGTAGTTGCGCCGGATTCTATTGCCGCAGACAGCACTTCACACAGGAAAGCCTTATCCGACCTTGTCGCGTCCTCCGCGGAAAACTGCACGTCTGAACACTTGCTTTTTGCGTATGAAACGCTTTCTTTGACTGCGGATAAGACCTGTTCCGGCGTCATTTTCAGCTTGTGTTCCATATGTATATCCGACGTGGCGATAAAAACGTGTATGCGCGGCATTTCCGCTTCAGACAGCGCTTCCGCCGCCGCGTCGATATCAGATTTTAAGCAGCGCGCAAGCGAGCAGACGACGATACCTTTTACGTTTTCAGCTATCGCCGCTATCGCGTCAAAGTCGCCTTTTGAGGACGCGGCAAAACCCGCCTCGATAATATCTACGCCGAGTTTTTTAAGCTGTTTCGCCGCGTCGAGCTTCTCCTGCAGATTCATAGAGCAGCCGGGCGACTGTTCACCGTCGCGCAGCGTTGTATCAAAAATTTTAATCCTTCTCATTATCAGTTTCCCAATCTGAAAGCAATATTGCTTATATATACCGGATCGTTTTCCGAGCGCAGCTTTATCGCTCCGCCGCCGTTATCTGATCCCTGATCCGTGCGTATAAGTTCTTTGCCGTCCGCGTACACGGTAAATCCGTCCGGTCCGGCCGTGAGTTTTATCTTTACGGTCTCTTTTTTGCCGTATTCATACGGCTGTCCGCCGTATAACGCTTTGCCGTCTTTCAGCTTTATCCATTCCCCCGGCATTCCGTCGTCAGGTAAGCTGTCTTTACCGTACAGCCAGATACCGAGCCAGAGTACGCCGCTGTCTTTGATAAACAAATCAAATTCAAAGCTGAATTTCTCGTCGCTTCCCGGTTCGTAAACGGTAGTAAGATCAAAATATCCTACGCCGCCCATGCCGAACCAGCCGTCGCGGTATTCAAACCCGGCGCCCGTTACGGAGAAATCCGGATCGTCAGCCGGTATTTGTTTATCCATTCCGGCGTACGCCCATTCCGTGCCGTAAGCTTCGGTGACCGGCTCCGGCAGCTCGACCGTCTCTTTTTCCGTTTCATCCGTCTTATGCCCGCAGGACTGCGTGAAGATAAGCAGAGAAAGCGATAAAACGGTCAAAAATTTTTTCATTAAAACGCCCATTTGCCGCGGCGGAAGATCGGGACGATCCTGCCGTCCGCCGTTTTTGCGTCTATGTCAAGTCCTTCGTAGCCTATCATGAAGTCCTCGTGATTCATTGAGTCGTTTACGCCCATTGCGCGGCATTCTTCAAGAGTTTTATCCTCGTAGCCTCTTATCGTGTTCGTAAAGCCCATGCCGAGCGCCAGATGGCAGGACGCGTTTTCGTCAAACAACGTGTTATAAAACAGTATGCCGGACTCGTTTATAGGAGAGTTTATCGGTATAAGCGCGCATTCGCCTAAATAAGCCGCGCCCTCGTCCATGCTTATCATCTGTTTCAGCAATTCTTCGTTCTTTTCCGCGTGCACTTCAACCGCCTTGCCGTTTTCAAAACGGACGGAGAAGTTTTCTATAAGCTCGCCGTTGTACGAAAGCGGCTTCGTTGCGTAAACTATGCCTTCAGCCTTGCCGCGCATGGGCGAGGTGAAACATTCCTCGGTCGGGATGTTTGCGTTGAAGCTGACGCCGCCGAGCGTCTTTTCGTCCGCACCCATGAACATACCCTCGGGTATCATGCCGACCGTAAGATCGGTTCCGTTGTCGCCCTTGTAGTGAAGCTCGGCAATTCCTAAGCTGTTAAGGTAATCGCAGCGGTCGTGCAGGTCTTTGTCATGCTCTTCCCACGCCTTTATCGGATCGTCCGTCACGCGGGAGGTGAATAAAATTGCTTCCCACAGCTTTTCTATCGCCTGGCTTACACGCATATCGGGGAATACTTTTTTCGCCCACGCGGCGCCGGGAACGGCTGCGATGCACCACTGCTGTTTGTTTTCCATTTTGTCATAGTAAGGTTTCAGTATCGGGTAGCTCTTCTGCTCGGCTTTCGCGCTCTTTTTCTGATTTACGCCCTTCATCCCGTCAGGATCCGCAGACATCAGATATATCGTCGCGGGCAGCGTGTCAACGTAATGCTGTAAACGCGCCTTTTCCCATTCCTCTACTTTTGCAAGCTCCGTGACCGTCTGATGATGTACGTGAAGCTTGTAAAGAGGCTGATGACGGAATTCTACCGTAACTTTTTTAGCTCCTGCTTTATAACACTCGTCAACGAGCATTTCAACGAATTTCGGCTGATCGAGTTGAGCGGTTATTATAACGTCCTGTCCCTTCTGTACGTTTGCGCCTTTTACGGCGATAAGTTTTGCGTAATTTCTTAATACTGTTTGTTTCATTTTGTCTTCTCCTTATGAAATGGGATTTTTTTCAATGTAATCATCAAGCGCCTTTGCCGCGTTTGCACATATTTCCGGGCACGGGCGTTTTTTGTAATAGTCAGCCGTCCGCTGTGACGGCGTCGGGTTTTTGTCGGCTCCGGCTTGCCCTAACATTTCACGGCAGATTATACTGCCGTTTTTTTCACGGAACGCGGCGGCAAGCTCCTGCACTCTTTTGTAATGCTCGCTCTTCTTATCAAACGCCTTCGGGTCGGTATATCCGTAAAGCAGTCCTGCGACCATGATAATACCGCAGAAGGCGCCGCAGGTCTCCCGCATCCTTCCCATGCCGCCGCCGAAAGAGGACGAGATAAGAAGTGCCGTCTTCTCGTCAAGCCCGGTGAGGTCTGAAAAAGCAAGCAAGACAGCCTGCGCGCAGCTGTACCCGGACAGAAAATTTTCTCTTGCCTTATCTGAATGATCCATTTTTGCTCCTAAATAAAATCCGCTATAACGGCGTTTGATACGAATATACCTTTATCCGTCAGATAAAACCTGTCTTTCGTATTCACGGCAAATCCGCCGTCTGCGTACGTTTTTATTTGTTTTTCAAATTTTTTGTCAAAATCAACTTTGAATTTTTCTTTGTATTCTTTCTTGTCAATACCGGTTGATAACCGCAGATGAAGCATTATATATTCCGCTTCTCTGCCCGCGTCGTCAAGCGTCTCGACAGTATCGGGCGCTTTGCCGTCTAAAAACGCTTTCATATCGGGTGATTGTAAATATCTTACGTTTCCGATAAGCGACGCGGCTGATACACCGATACCTATATAATCTCCGCCCTGCCAGTAGCGCAGGTTGTGGCGGCTTTCATACCCCGGCTTTGCATAATTGCTTATCTCGTATCTGTTATAGCCGTTTGCTTTGAGTTTTGCGTTTATCTGCGCGTACATATCCGCCGTCGTATCGTCGTCCGGCAAAACGGGTTTTTGCCTGTATAACGGCGTGCCCTCCTCGAGCTTCAGCGCGTACGCCGAAATGTGTACTGGGTTTAAACCAAGAACGAAATCAAGACTGTGATCAAGGCTTTCCGCCGTCTGCTTCGGTATGCCGTACATTAAATCAAGGCTTATATTTTCAAACCCCGCTTCACGCGCGTTTTCTACGAGCTTTGCCCCGTCCGATACGGTGTGAGACGCTCTGCCGAGAGCTTTTAATTCGCTTTCATTTGCCGTCTGTATTCCGGCAGACAACCGGTTGAAACCCGCTTTTTTCATCAGTTTCAAACCGTTTAAGTCTGCCGTCCCGGGATTTGCTTCCGCCGTTATTTCACAGCCGTTTGATATGCTGTAACTTGATAATATTGCGTCAAGTATCAGACACAGCCTGTCCGCGCCGATATACGTCGGCGTGCCGCCGCCGAAATATATGCTTTTAACGCTCTGCTCCGTTTTATACGCTTTTATCCGGCGTGTCAGCTCGGAAACGTAGGCGTCAACGGTCGATACGTCGGGCGATGAGCAGAAATCGCAGTAGCCGCATTTTGACTTGCAGTACGGGACGTGTACGTATATCGCCGTGTCATTCATCAAGCTTGAGCACCGCCATGAACGCCTCGCTCGGTACGGCTACGGAGCCGAACGTGCGCATGCGTTTTTTGCCTTCCTTCTGCTTTTCAAGCAGTTTTTTCTTTCTTGTTATATCGCCGCCGTAGCATTTTGCCAAAACGTCTTTTCTCATGGCTTTGACGGTCTCGCGAGCGATTATCTTGCCGCCGATAGCCGCCTGTACGGGTATTTCAAACAGCTGACGCGGTATGTTTTCTTTCAGTTTTTCAACCATTTTGCGCGCGCGTCCGTACGCTTTGTCCGCGTGGATTATAAACGTCAGCGCGTCAATTATCTCGCCGTTCAACATTATATCGAGCTTCACAAGCTTGCTTTCGTCGTATCCGTCAAGCTCGTAGTCGAGCGAAGCGTAACCGCGGCTGCGGCTTTTAAGCGAATCAAAGAAGTCGTATATTATCTCGTTCAACGGCAGACGGTAGTGTATCTCCACCCTCTCCGTGTCAAGATAATCCATTGTTACAAATTCGCCTCTGCGCTCCTGGCAGAGCGTATTCACCGCGCCTATAAACTCCTTCGGCGTCAGAAGCGTCGCCTTTACCATAGGCTCGTACGCCGCCTCTATTTTGTCCGCCGCGGGATAATTCAGCGGGTTGTCTATAGTTATCTCCTCGCCGGTTTTAAGCACGACTTTATAAATAACGGAAGGAGCCGTTGTGACTATGTCGAGGTTGAATTCGCGCTCAAGTCTCTCCTGGATTATATCCATGTGTAAAAGTCCGAGGAAGCCGCAGCGGAAGCCGAAGCCGAGCGCGGCGGAAGTCTCCGGCTCAAACGTGAGCGAAGCGTCGTTTAACTGCAATTTGAGTATTGCCTCTTTTAAATCCTGATATTTTGCGCCGTCCGCGGGATAAATACCGGAAAAGACCATGGGTATGCACTTTTTAAAGCCCGGGAACGGATTTTCCGTCGGATCTGCGGCGTGCGTCACGGTATCGCCGACGCGCGTGTCGCTTATACTCTTTATGCTCGCGGTTATATAACCGACTTCTCCGGCTCTTATGCAGTCGGACTGCGAAAGACCGAACGGAGCCATGTAGCCGACGGATACGACGTCGAATTCCGCGCCGGTGTTCATCATCCTTATACGCTCTCCTGCTTTGAGTGTGCCGTCTATGACTCTTACGTAAACGACGACGCCGAGGTAAGAATCGTAATATGAGTCGAATATAAGGCATTTTAACGGCGCGTTGTCGTCGCCTTTCGGCGACGGAACGTCTGAAACTATGCGGTCAAGCACTTCCTGTATGTTTATGCCGTTTTTCGCCGATATCTCCGGCGCGTCAAGCGCGGGGATGCCTATTGTGTCTTCTATTTCGTGCTTCACCCTATCCGGCATTGCGGCGGGAAGGTCTATTTTGTTTATTACCGGCACGACTTCAAGTCCGTTGTCAACGGCGAGATAGGCGTTTGCCATCGTCTGCGCCTCAACGCCCTGCGTCGCGTCAACGACGAGTATCGCGCCCTCGCAGGCGTTCAGCGAGCGGCTGACCTCGTAGTTGAAGTCAACGTGCCCGGGAGTGTCTATCAGGTTAAGGACGTATTCCTCACCGTCCGGCGCTTTATAGTCAAGACGCACGGCGCGCGCTTTTATAGTGATGCCGCGCTCGCGCTCTATGTCCATATTGTCAAGCAGCTGCTCCTCCATATCGCGGTCGGAAACGGTGCGCGTTATCTGAAGCAGCCTGTCCGCAAGCGTGGACTTGCCGTGATCTATGTGAGCAATGATGCTGAAATTTCTGATTTTGCTTCTGTCGTACATCTTTTTCTCCCAAGAAAAAAATATTATTTCATTTTATTTTATCATATATGCGCGCAAAAGTCAAGATATTTTGCAATATTCGGAAAATCAGGCTTCTCTTACCGTTTTTTCTTGACATTATCGATAACTTATGATAGAATATACGACGTAAACAATAAAATTGCGTGAGGATCATTTATGAAAAAGTTTCTATGCGCGGTCGTCTCCGCGGTCATGCTTCTGTCCTTGACTTTTTCCGTCTGCGTTTTTGCGGAAAATGAAATTGAAAAAAAGATGGACGATCTGACGTTTCGTATATACGATACGTACAGCAGCGTGATAAAGTGCAATATGTCGGCGGCGGGCGAGATAACGATACCGGAAACCGTTTCTTATAAGGGTAAAACGTATCCCGTGGAGAAGATAGAGGATAACGCGTTTGAGTCTTGTAATAAGATCACCGGCGTGAAATTTCCCGAATGTCTGACGTACATAGGCGCGCAGGCGTTCCGCTATTGCTCAAAACTTGAAAGCGCGGTGATACCGAGCAAAGTGCAGGAACTGGGAGAAAAGGCGTTTGACAACTGTTCTTCTCTTGCAAGCGTAACGTTATCCGGCGGTATAAAAACAATGGGCGACGAAGCTTTCGGTCACTGTTCAAATCTTACGGACGCAGTGATAAAAAACGGCGTTAAGACCATAGGAAGCGACGCTTTTTGTTACTGCGTGAAGCTTGAAAGCATAACGATACCGGAAAGCGTGACAAAAATCGAAAAATACGCGTTTTATATGTGCAAAGGTTTGAAAAACGTCAAGATAGGCAGCGGAGTGTCGGCTATTGAGAATAACGCTTTTGACAGATGCACCGCGCTTCCGAGTATAACGATCCCGTCAAACGTTAAATCGATAGGAAAATACGTTTTTCTCTTCTGCAAAGAGCTTAAATCGGTCATTATGGAAAACGGCGTTGAAACGATAGACGATTACGCGTTTTCCAATTGCAGCAGTCTTGACCATATCACGGTACCGGACAGCGTATCGTATCTCGGCAAATATGCGTTCAGATACTGCGCCGCTATTACGAGCACCGTTATAGGCGGTACGTGCATAATAGGTGATAGCGCTTTTGACGAATGCGGCAGTCTCAAAAACGTCGTTATCAAAAACGGTGTGAAAGAGGTAGGCAGATATGCGTTTGCCGACTGCTCGCTTATCGGCGCCGTAACTTTACCTGACAGCGTTGAAAAGGTGGGTACCTGCGCGTTCTTACGCTGTACGGGGATAGAGACCGTGTCGATCGGAAGCGGTATAAACGAGATCTCGGACTACGCTTTCGGGGGCTGCGACAATATAAAGACCGTGCGATATAACGGCACAAAAAAGACGTGGGACGACAACGTCACGCTGTACGAGGGCAACGGACCGCTTTTCAGCGCAAAATGGATATATGAAGACCCGTACGCTGATGAAACAGAGGTGACGGAAGCCGAAGAAAGCGGTACGGATACCGAACCGGATGAAACAAAACCGGACGATACCGAGTCTGAAGATACAAAACCGAAAGACACAGAGTCCGAAGATACGAAACCCGAGGATACAGATCCGGAAGGAACAGATCCCGAGAAAACAATAACGGGTGACGTAAACGGCGACGGTGAGGTCAACAACAAGGACGTTGTTGAACTTTTCCGCGCGGTGAGCGGCGATCCCTCCGACAAATTCGTAAAAGCAAACGCTGACGTCAACGGCGACGGGAATATAGACAACAAAGACGTTGTAACTCTGTTCAGGACGGTCAGCACGGTAAAATGACCATGAAAGCATATATAAACACAAGCACGGACCCCTATTTCAATTTAGCCGCCGAGCAGTATCTGCTCGACACGGAAGACGGGCAGATATTCATGCTCTGGCGCAACGATAAAGCCGTTATAATAGGCAGAAATCAGAACGCTTACGCGGAGATAGACCGCGCATACGTAAAAGAACATAACATAGCCGTCGTCCGCCGTCTAACCGGCGGCGGCGCGGTGTTCCACGATTTAGGCAACGTGAATTTCACGTTCATATCGCCTAAAAGCGAGGACGATCTGCTTGACTTTTCGCATTTCTGCGCGCCGGTCGTAGCCGCTCTTCAAAAGCTCGGCATACCGGCAGAGCTGTCCGGCAGAAACGATATGACGGTAAACGGCCGCAAATTCTCCGGCAACGCCGCGTGCGTGTATAACGGCAAGTCCATGCACCACGGCACGCTGCTCTTCTCCGCAGATCTTTCGGACGTTGAGGGAGCCTTGAACGTAGACCCGGAAAAAATGCAGAGCAAGGGCATAAAAAGCGTGCGCAGCCGCGTATGCAACTTAAAAGAATATCTGCCGGACCTTGACGTTATCCGATTTTTTGATTATCTTAAATCGGAAATCGCGCCGGACGCATCGTATTTCAGCGACGGGCAGATAAAAGAAATACAAAAGCTGAAGGACGAAAAATACGGTACGTGGGAATGGAACTACGGCGTGTCAAAGCAGTACGCAAAAACCGTGAAAAAACGTTATCCGTTCGGCTCCGTTGAGGTATCGTACACCGCGGAAAACGGCATCTTGACGGACGTAAAAATATCCGGCGATTATTTCGGCGCATCACCGACAAAGGAGCTTGAGGAAAAACTGACCGGCAAACGCCTCTCATACGCTGAGCTCTGTGCCGCTATGCCGGACGCGGACAAATACATTTCCGGCGCGTCAGCATATCAAATAGCTGATATTTTTCTGCAATAAAATCGACCGCCGGGCAACGGCGGTTTTGTTTACAAATCATTTACAAAATTCACGCAACAAAACGGCGCGCCAAAACGTCTTATTATCTGAAACGTCACGGGAGAAAGGACGGCTATAATGTTTTTGCTTTTTCTTGAAGAACTGCCGAAAAACGACAGACAGAAGCTTGAGGATTTATACGTCAAATACGGTAAAAAGATATATTCCGCATCTTTTTCCGTGCTCAAAAATCAATCCGACGCGGAGGACGCGGTACAGAATTCGTTTTTAAAGATCTCAAAAAAGCTGCGCGAGCTTGACGGCAGGGATGAACCGGCGATCCGCGGATATTGCCTGACGGTCGCCGCAAATGAATCATACGATATTTTGCGGCGGAAAAAGGAGTATTTATCCGAGGAAGAAATACCGGATATGTCGGACAAGACCGATCTTACCGTAAAAGTTGCACAGGGTGCGGAATATGAGTTTGCGGTCGCCGCCATGCGCAGAATGGACGGCAGATACCGCGCGCCGCTTTACCTGCGTTACGTCATGGGATTTTCATTAAAAGAGGTCGCGTTACAGCTCGGTCGGAACGAGGCGACGGTAAGGTCGCAGATATCGCGCGGACTTGCATTACTTAAAAAGGAGTTGACGGAGGCGGGTTATGAGTCGTGAATTTGATATAAAAGATATACTGACCGAGGCGGCGTCGCGCGATTTTTCGGAAATAATAAACACGCCGTGGACGCCTTCCGACAGTCACGAAAAATTTATAAATAAACTCATAAGAAAAACGGATAAACATGGTTTTGTATCGCCCGGTCTGCTCAAAGGTCTGACCGCCGCCGCGGTAATACTGTTGCTTTTCGGTATTTGCATGGCGATAAGACCGATACGTGAACCCGCAGCGGCGTTTTTCGGCAATATGTTCGGGGCGTCGGTCGGCGCGAATACGGAAAAAACGACCGATACAGAATTACAGGGAACAGACGCCGTAACGGAAAAATCCGGGATCGTAACGGAAGAAACAACAAATATGTCGGAGCAGACGGAAACGGAATATACACGGAAAACGGATGAGGACTGGATAGACGTGCTTGTAGAAGCTATCGCGTCGGGCGACAATTCCGATAAGCGCTGGGATCTTTTGCACGAATACGGCGAAGTCGCGTTCGATCACCTCGTAAAGCGCTATTTCAACGGCGAGAAAGATACGAAAGTAAAAGCGGTCATAAGCGTTTTCGTGTCGGAGACGCTCAAGGACGAGGTAAGCGCGTGCGAGAGCTTTCCGCGGCAGTACTTTCCGGACAGAACGGAGCTAAAAACGGACGCTCACAGCACTTGGCTCTCCTCTTTCAAGTCAAAAGCGCAGATATACGTGAAAAAAACCGTAAAAGAGGACGCTTTGAAGGAGCTGCCCACGGTCTGCAGATTCGTTTCTCTTGTCGGCTATGAATCATACCGCTTCGATCCGAACAGAAACAGCGTTGGAGAGTGCATAGACAGACTTATCGAGGTTTATACGACGGAAGTATTTGACAACCTGACGAAAGAACGCAAAAACGAGACGATAGAATACTGTGCAAAAAACTATTTTACGGAAACGGATCGGACGCGCCGCGTCTTTATGAGCTGGCTTGTATTCTGCGCTGTCGGCAGATGGGAAATGACGGATCTTGTCGGCTATGATCTTGTGATCACGTTTTACAGGTACGGAGATTCAAGCTATATCTCCGGCGGCTCAAACGGCTTCATGTATCATCCGGATATAGTTGAACCCATAATAGAAAAATACGCCGACGCGGCAAAGAAAAAGGCGGAAACGCTTTACAGAGAAGAAACGGAGCATGATTTCCCGGGCACGTACGTGCTGCTGTCCGCTCTCGGCTTTGACGGATATAAGCCGGAGCCGTTCGATATCGCGTACAGATCGCGTAATGCGATAAAAGCCGCCGCTCAGCTTTACCAGGCTGTGACGTACGGCTGGGTGCCGGATGAGCTGGTCGAAAGCTGTCTGCCCGTTGAAGACTATATGAGAGAAGAGTTGACATCATACACGAAGGATGACGTCTCCCAATACTGCCCGATAGAAGACTTTTACGGCTATTTTGAAAAATATATGGACAAAGCCATAATCGACAGTGCCTGCAAAGAGCAGAACGCGTGGTTTACGATAAAGAGCGGCAGAGTGTATATGTTTGACGGCGGGCCTCAGAGCTCGTTAAGTATAGATCACAGCTCGGCAAAGCTTATGTCGCAGAACGGCGACACGTACGTTATCACCGCGGACGTGCATTTTCCCAACGCTATGATGGGATTTACAAGAAATCTGACATTTGAGGTGAAAGAATACGAAGACGGCGTGCGTCTCACAGGCGGTGTCTTTGCCGAAAAGCTCCTGTCGCCGTGCACGTCCGCATCCGTTGCCGTGTCACGCGTTTTAGGCTCGTACTGTGTTTTGTGCGAAGGACAGTTCGAATACAATAACATCTGCTACGTATTAAGCTACGGCGGGCCGTATGACAGTATCGATCAGGTGCCGAAAGAATACAGGGATCGCGTTAACGCGGACGCGGAATTCCCGGTATATCTTACTGTGTCGGAAGAAAAAGATTTTGCGTTATTGAAAAACAGTACGACAGAAGAAATATATAATGAATTAACAAGGGCATACGGAGCATACGACGGCGATATGGCAGTATACCCGAAATATGCGAAGACAAAAACGACCCCCGCGTTTGAACACGGATTTACCTATGTGTTCGATGCGGAAGGAAACACAGGCGGTGAGTTTATAACGACGTACGACGTTCTGCTTGCGATGAATGTCATTGACGTCTCGGATGACGTCATAACGCTTTCTTTGGACTTCATAAGAGAGGAAAACGGCGTAAAAAATAACGTAACGTATACGTTTGAAGTCAGGACAAACATACTTACGGGAAACGATATAAACGAATATTATACGTACGTAAGCAAGGTCATAGGCGGAACATTTTTGACTGATATTTTGCTTGCTGACTGATCATAACACAAAAACCGGCGGATCTCACCGCCGGTTTTGTCACGCCGTATTTATTATAATTGGCTGAGACAGCGGAACAGTACCACAACGTCTTTGTTGTTTACTTCTCCGTCCCGGTCAACGTCGTATATATATTCGCAGTCCGCTTTTTTTCCGCTTGAGATGTTATCGAAAAGCGTTATCAGGTCTTTATTGTCTGTTGAACCGTCGCCGTTAAGGTCTTTTATCGTATATTTTTCCGTCCTGTCGTAAAGCGCCGTATACACCGCGTCGCCCGTACAGTCTTCTATTTTTTTATCCCAGCCTGTAAAAGTGAATTTATAGAGTTTATCGTATTTATGCGCCGGGTCTTCCGGTGCTTTCACCTTATCGCCGTAGTGATATCTTTCTTCACTTAGCACGCTTCCGTCATCGTTTACGAATTTTACCGTGTATTCGACGTATTCGCTCTCAAAAACCGCAGTATACGAAGCGCTGCCTTTGCAGTCCGTAACGTCTTTGTCCCAGCCGGTGAACTTATAGGTATATACTTTATCTTCTTTTTTTGTCGGGTCTTCCGGCGCTTTCACCTTATCGCCGTAGTGGTATTTTTCTTCGCTTAAAACGCTTTGATCACAGTTTAAGAATTTTACCGTATAGTCTATATATTCTTTATCATATAACGCTGTATATTCAGCTTTTCCCTTGCAGACGGTCACTTCCTTATCCCACTCTTTGAAAGTATAATTATACGTTTCATCGGAATAGCCGGATATCTTCGGCGCGTTGACCGTTTTATTCAGCTTATATTCGGCGGCAGATACTACGCCGCCGTGATCCGAAAACGTAACAGTAAAAGAACGCTCGTGTCCGCATACGTTGCATATCGCGTCCGTATCGTTATCGTACGTATGCTCCGTATGGAAAACTATATGATCGGTAAGTTTTTTATTGCTTTCATCGACGTCGACTTTCTTCCAGTCTTCTTCACTGCCGAGATAATAGACCTTTGTCAGATCGTCACAGTTTTGCAGTATATTTTTGCCGATTTTACCGACGCCTGCCGGTATCAGCACCGTCTGCAGTTTTTTATCATACGCAAAAGCGCCCTCGCCTATTTCCGTCACGGTATCGGGTATTATTATCTCTTTAAGCGCGAGGCAGTTGCGGAAAGCGAATGCTTTGATCTCTTTAAGTCCGTCCGGCAATATAACGCTTGCAAGAGCGTCACAGTCGTCAAACGCGCCGTCATTTATAACCGTAACGCCTTCCGGCACCGCAACGCTTTCAAGGCTGTCACATAACACGAACGCACACATCGCTATTTCCGTTATACCAAAGCCAAAGCTTACGCTTTTAAGATTTTTGCATTCGTAACACATCCATTCGCCGAGCGACGTCACCGTGTCCGGTATGCTCAGGCTGACTATTCCCGTGCAGAAGTTGAACGCCTCCTCGCCTATACTTGTCACAGGCAGCTTTTCTCCGTTGTCTTCTATATACTCCGGTATCACCACGCCGCCGCTTACCGACGCGTCGCACTTTGATAATATCAAATGATCCTTTTCACGGACGTAGGTAATGCCGTCATTTATTATATTTTCGGCTGATACGTTTACCGTTAAAACAACTGTTAAAAGCATTGCCGCGCAAATGATCGCGCTTATGGCTTTTTTCATTACGGTCCTCCCTCTTTTTTTGCATGTTTTTTGTAATTATACATAGTTTTGGATTTTAATTCAATAAATTTGAATATTTCAAAAGAAAAAGTTAATTTAACATAATATTAACATATATAATATTCCAAAGTCACGCGTTTATTTACCGCGTTGTTTTTACGGTTTAGGTCTTTACAAAACAGAAAATATATGGTAAAATAGAGCATAAAGAACGTATTTTTATAATAATGGAAAGTGAAACTCTTTAATGGATATAAGATCTGATTTTCATACTCATACGAATATTTCGTCATGCGGCGCGCCGGACAACACGCTTCAGGCGCTGCTTGACGGTCTCTGCTCCGGACCGGACGGCGTCCGCGTTCTCGGAGTTTCAAATCATCTCTGGGACAGCGACGTTCCCGGAGCAAGCGAATGGTACGCTCCGCAGAACGTACCGCATGTGCTTGCCATACGGCAGGAGCTAAAGACCGCCGACACTCACGGCGCGCGCGTTCTGATCGGCGCCGAGGTGGAGTTCACCGCGGACTGCCGCGCAGCCGTAACGGAAGAGCACGCAAAATTATTTGATTATCTTCTCATAACCGCCAATCATCTCCATATGAAAGACTTTATAGTCCCTTCGTCTTTGACCGAACCGGACGAGGTGCGGCAGGTCATAATAGACCGCTTCAAAGCCGCCGCCGCGACGGATCTGCCCGTAAAATGCGGCATCTGCCATCCGTTTTTCCCCATTTCCTTTAAAGAAACGGAAAACGAGATTTTAGCCGGCGTAAGCGACGAAACGTACAAAGAATGCTTTGAGCTTGCCAAAAAGCACGGAAAATCAATAGAGATACATTCCTGCGCGCTGAATCCCCATCTGCCGCTCAACGAAAAGGGCTTCTGTCCGGAATACGTACGAATGTACGGCATAGCAAAAGAGGTCGGTTGCAGCTTCCATATAGGTTCTGACGTTCACAGGCCCGTTGCTCTGCCCGGCATCAGACTGCGCGAGCTTACAAAGTACCTCGGCATAGGCGAAGACAGACTTACGGATTTCTGAAGATGAGATACAACAGCTACGGCGACGTCGTCGCAAGAGGCGAGCTCGGCGCGCGGTGCGCGCTGTTGTCCGCCCGGCTCGAATCGCCTGTTTACCGCCCGGACGTGATATTCAAGATCGAGCAGGGCGGCTGGCCGGGTGACTGGGAGGGCAGAACGATACTTGCTCTCACAGCGGAAGCCCAAGTCACACGGCGCGAGCCGTCGTATTTGGACGAGATAGTATCGTCTCTGTCCGCTCACTTAAACGAAAAAGGCTGTCTCGGACCGATATATGAAGGCAAACTCAACGAACAGCAGTTATCCGGTCACAGCTGGCTTTTGCGCGGTTTATGCGAATACTATCTATACAGAAAATATGATTTTGTCCTGCCTTTGATAGACGGTATAGTACGCGGGCTTTTCTTACCCGCAAAAGGCAAATACGCCTCATATCCGCTTGACCCGGAAATACGTGCGGGCGGCGATATGAGCGGCAGCACTCTCTGCTCCGTTGGCGACTGGATAATATCAACGGATACCGGCTGCGCGTACATCCCGCTTGACGGGCTTACTCAGGCGTATTCGATTTTAAAAGAATATATGCCGGACAATGAGCGCGACACGGCTTTATCTTCTCTTCTTGACGAGATGATAAACGAATTCACACACATACCGTTTGTTAAAATTAAAATGCAGACGCACGCGACGCTTTCCGGTCTGCGCGGACTTCTGCGCCGTTTTGAGCAGACAAAAAACGAAGATCTGTTATATGAAGCAAAACGAATATTCAGTTTATATGAAGCGCACGGAATGACTTTGACTTACGCCAACAAAAACTGGTTTGACCGTCCGGAATGGACGGAGCCGTGCGCGATAATCGACTCGTTCATGGTCTGCTCGCAGCTTTTTGCCATGACGGACGATCCGCATTACGCGGAGCTTTCACAGCTTATACTGTATAACGGGATCTTTCACGCGCAGCGCAACAACGGCGGCTTCGGATGCGACTCCTGCGCGTCGGACAGAGTGTTGAAAATGCACGGCTTTGAGGCGTACTGGTGCTGTACTATGCGCGGCGGAGAGGGACTTGCCGCGGCGGCGGCATACGCCGTCACAAGCGATGGAATCATAATAAACCCGATCTCATGCGACACTTACGTAAACGGCAAAAAGTTGAAAATAATCTCGGATTATCCGCACGGAAAAACAGTCAAAATCATTTATGAGGGCGGCGGCAGACTGTATCTTTTCGTACCTTCGTGGACGGTTGGCGTAAAATGCGAATATATATCCGGATGTGACGAACACTATGTTTATATAGACGCGCCGGACAGCGTGCAATTCACGGTAACGATCAACAGCATGATATGGGACGACGGACGCCGCGTATACGACGGGCCGCTTCTTCTTGCGTCCGATACACAGCTGAAACTTAACGACAGCCTTGACGTCACAAAAGAAGACGGAAAATACAAAGCAAACGGAAAAGAGCTTAAAACGCTTGACAAAACGTATCTTTTATCAAGTGAAGAAACCGCAAAAGAGGAGCTTTTTATAACACTTATATGAAAAACGTACTGATAACCGGCGCCTCGCGCGGTATAGGCGCGTCATGCGCGGAAGCATTTGCAAAAGCGGGCTTTCACGTGTTTGTAAATTACAATAATTCAGAAGAACAAGCGCTTGTTCTATGTGAAAAAATACGCAAAGAAGGCGGGATCTGCACGCCCGTAAAAGCGGACGTTTCCGATATGGAGCAGGTGCGCAGGACGGTATCTTTATGCGTATATCACGGCGGCGGCATAGACGTTTTAGTAAACAACGCGGGGATAGATTTTTACGGCACGTTTGAGCAGACAGAGCCGCAGATCTGGCAAAAAATAATAGACACGGACCTGACCGGCGTTTATAACGCAACTTACGCCGCGCTGCCGGAGATAAAGAACTCCGGACACGGCAGGATAATAAATATATCGTCCGTCTGGGGCGTGCACGGCGCGTCCTGCGAGGTGGCGTATTCCGCGGCTAAAGCCGGCGTCATAGGCTTTACAAAGGCTCTTGCAAAGGAGCTCGGACCGTCCGGGGTGACCGTCAACTGCGTTGCTCCCGGGTATATAGATACCGATATGAACGGTATGTTTGATAAAGCCACGGTATCCGATATCATAAACAGAACTCCCCTTTCACGCACCGGCTCGGTATCGGACGTTGCGGACACGGTCTTATGGCTTGCGTCCGAAAAAGCGTCCTTCATCACCGGACAGATAATCGGCGTGGACGGCGGATTTATGTAAAAAAAATAATTTTCTGGAGGGAAAATATGAAAAAGATCATTGCTGTGATAATTGCTTTGACAGTCTGCGCATCGTCACTGTTTGCGCTCATCTCCTGCGACAGCAAACCGGCTGAAACGCAAGCCGCTACGGAAGCTGCAACGGAAGCCGCGACCGAGGCCGCGACGGAAGCCGCGACGGAAGCCGCGACGGAAGCAGCTACGGAAGCAGCTACGGAAGTCGCGACGGAAGCCGCGACGGAAGCCGCAACAGAGGCTGCGACGGAAGCCGCTACGACCGCGGCTGGCGGCGAAGTGGAATATGACGAGGATCTTGTCCCGTTGTTCGAAACAAGAGCGGAACATACCGCTATAGACGCAAACGACGGTAAAGAACTCGCATGCAAATTCACGCTTGAGGAAGGCGAACGCCTTGCAGGTCTTGTATTCGAGTCCTGCCCGACCTGGATGCAGGAAGGCTCTGCTTTCGTTGTAGAGCTTTACAAGTGGGACAGCGATTACGAAAACACCGTTTTAGGCGACGCTCTGTATACGGAGGAATTCACGGACTGGATAGACAACAAGGAATGCAGAGTGGAATTTTATAAAAAAGCCGAGACCGGATTTGATGCCGGCACGTATCTGTGGATATTCAGAGGCACCGCCAACCAGATAGGCATCTGGGCAATGGATCCACTGGAAGGCTGCACTTACTTTGAAAACGGGATAGAATCGCAAAACGGCTTCAGAGTTGACGCTATAGTGCTTTCTCCCGTTTGATATGATCAAGTAATTAAAAAGAATAAAGCTCCGCATAAAAAGACCGTCTTTCTTTAAGGCGGTCTTTTGTTTGTCTTCTCTTTTTTCACACGATTTTCAGAATAAAATCAGAATTTTTGCATTGACAATATGTCTGAAAAAGATTATAATAATATTAGATAATACACATAATTAACAAATTGTAAAAATATATAATATATAATGACAATTTGACGTTTTTACAGTTGAATTATTAAAAAACAGTTGTTATTATTATATATTGGCATACAGGAGGTGGATCGTATTGGCATTAACTACTTTTCAGCGATATGAAAAAAAGTTTTATATAACAAGAGCGCAGTACGAGCACTTACTTCCCGTGGTGCTTGAGCATATGGATCCGGACCAGTACTGCATTGACGGCAAAAGCTACAATCTCGTCAATCTGTATTTTGACGACGACGAAGATACTGTCATAATAAACTCCGTCTTAAAACCGCGATATAAAGAAAAGCTCCGTCTGCGATGTTACGGCGCGCCGGCGTCTGACGACACAATAGTATATTTTGAGATAAAAAGCAAGCTTTACGGCACCGTGGTAAAACGCCGCGTCGGAATGAGGTACGCGGACGCGCTTGAATATATAGAGACGGGCAAACGTCCGCAGACGGATATATACATTTACAATCAGGTGACGGATGAGATTGACGAGCTGCTCAAACGCAGACCTTGCAAGCCGCGTCTCATAATCTCATATGACAGGCACGCGTATTTTCTGCGGGACGATCCGGCCGTGCGTCTCACGTTTGACGAGAACATAATGACAAAGAGGGACGATCTGAATCTATCTCACTACAAGGGCGGTGAATATCTCATACCGCCGGACGATCTTATACTTGAGATAAAAGTGCCGTATTCCATCCCTCTGTGGCTTTCAAAAGCATTATCGGATGAAGGCGTCTTCATAACGAGCTTTTCAAAATACGGCCGTGAATACAAAAACAGACAATTATCAAAATAAGAAAGCAGGTACCAAAGAATGTTACTTTCAGCAAACAGCTTAGCAGATACTTTTGAGAATATTTTTTCCACGCAGATAGGCGGAGAGAAGCTCACGATGACCGCCGCGTTCGTAAATATCGGCAGCGCGCTCGTTTTAGGCTTCATTGTCGCAATGCTCTATTATTTCTCTCAGAAAATGATAGGCGGCAACACATCCTTATCAGTCACTTTGATAATGGTGCCTGCAATAATCGCTTTGATAGTAGTCCTTATACAGAACAACCTTGCAAGAGCGTTCACGCTTGCCGGTTCGCTTGCAATAATCAGGTACCGTTCGCAGCCTGCTTCACCGCGCGATATAGCGTACGTGCTTTTCTCGCTTGCCATCGGCATAGCCTGCGGTATAGGCTACGTGGCTTACGCCGCCGTGTTCACGGTACTGTTCTGCATAATACTCTTCATTATCAGCATAACAGGTTTCGGCGGTCTCGGACGCGATACGATGCTTTTAAAGATACTTATCCCGGAAAATCTCAATTTTGACGGCGTTTATACCGATATTTTAAACGAATATACGGACAGCTGGAAGCTGCGCCGCATACAGACCACGGACTTCGGCACCGTGTTTGAGCTGATCTACGTGGTAAAACTCAAAAAAGGCGTTGACCGCAAGGTATTTATGGATAAGATAAGATGCAAAAACGGCAATCTCAACGTAACGCTCAATCTTTTGCCTGATGAGGAGAGCACCAGAAAATGAGAAAGACCTTAAGAACAAAGATCTTATCGCTGCTCTTATGTCTCGTTTTCGTCTTTCTCTGCTCCTGTAACGGCGACCTCGGCATCAAGCCTTCCGGCGGCGGAACGGACACGGAGGAGACGCAGAGCGAGGGATTTGCCGTCATAGGTAAAGTTTCAAAAGCTTATGAGGGCATATTCAACGGCATAACCGACATTAAGATAACCATAGGAGAAGCGGAGCTTGCCACCGTGCTCGATCACGCTGACGCCGGCATATACTGCGAATGCAGTGCAAGAATAGGCGGCACGCTTGTGGCGGGCATAGGCATAAAGCCGAGAGGAAACACGAATTACGTTACGGATACCGGCAACGGTCGCTATTCCTTCAAACTGAAATTCAACAAATATACAAAGGGACAGAAGCTGAACGGGCTTGACGAGCTTGATCTTAACAATATGTCCTACGACCCGTCGTATTTAAGAGAATACCTCGCGTATGCTCTGTTATCGCTTGATTCCGGCATAGCGGCGCCGCTTGCGACGTTTGCAAAATTATATATAAACGACGAATATTACGGGTTGTATCTCATGGCTGAATGCGTTGACGAGAGCTTTTTGAAGCGCTGCTTCGGCGACGCTGAGGGCGATCTGTATGAAGCCGGAAAAGGCTCCGCCCTTATTTCAAACGATCTTTCAACGTTCTCGCTTGAAAGAGGCACGGATGAATCGTTGTCAAAGCTGACGGCGCTTTACAACGCGCTCTATGACGGCGGTCTTGACGATCTGCTCGACGTTGAATCCGTTCTGCGCTACGCTGCTGTGATATCCGTTATATGCGGACAGGAATCGTATCTCGGTCCCAGAGCTGAAAGCTATTATTTATACTGCGACGCGGACGGTGAGATACACATGATCCCGCGCGATTTCAAGCTCTCTTTCGGAACTGATTCGGAATTCAAAAAGACGGAATATTATATAGACAAGTCTTATATTTCTCTGTCCGTTACGGAGCCTTATTTCGGGCTTAACGGCGAGGACAGACCTCTTGTATCCCGCCTGCTTGAAGATCCGGAATACAATAAAGAATATCTTTCATACGTAAAATACTATAACGACGCTTTAGCTGAGATACTGAACAAGCTGCCGGAACTCAAAGCTGCCATAGACGGCGCCGTTAAGGACGATCCGAGAAAGTTCTACGATATTTCTGTTTATGAAAGTGAATTCATGGACGGAGATACTTTATACGGATTTATAAAATCAAGATGCGAAAACGTTACGTCACAGCTTGCGGAAGCGGGAAAATAATATGAAAAAAACAACGATCTGCATACTTTTGGTATTTGTTTTTATATTTTTATGCGCATGCTCAAAAACGCAGACGGATACTCCGTCCGGCATGAAGCTCGCTTCCGTTGACGCGGTAGACTATTATATGTACGTTCCGAGCAGCTGGACCGTAGCCGATCAGGACGGGATAACGAGCGCATACGTCTCCATAGCGGACAAGTCAAACGTCACCTGCGCCAGATACACGATTTCAAACGAGGCGACTTTCGAGATCCCGGCGGACAAAGAGGAAAGCAAGCCGGACGCTGTCGTATACGCGGAAAACTACTGGACGGGATACGTAACTGAGCTTGAAGCGCGTCTGCCCGGATACAGGCTCATATCAGGTCCGATCTCAACAATGCTGAACGGCATGCCTGCGGTGAGATGCAGATACACCGCGACGCTTTCCGGCGTCGAATACAATTTTGACATGGTCATCTGCGTAAGAGAGCGTATGTACGCGTATCTTCTCACCTATACCGCCGAGGCCTCAAAATACGACACGAACCTGCAGTCTTTTGAAAAGATAATATCGGAATTCGTATTTCAGACCGGAGTGCTTGCATAATGACCGCGTATTTTGACAACGCCGCTACCACGGCGATGTGCAATGATGCAAGATCGGCTTTTGAAAAAGCGTTTGAAATATACGCAAATCCGTCCTCGGTCCACTCCGCCGGAATTGAAGCGGAAAAACTTTTATCCGCGTCACGCAAAAAAATGCTTTCGGTGATCGGCGGGGGCGGCAAAGGTACAGTCGTTTTCACGGGATGCGGGACCGAATCGAACGCTCTTGCGTTATTCGGGACATCATACGCAAAAAAAGCAAACGAAAAGAAAAATATAATAATATCGGACTCGGAGCACCCGTCCGTATACAGAGCGTCCGAGGAGCTTAAAACCCGCGGATTTGAGATACGCGAGGTAAAAACGCGCGGCGGCGCGGTGAACGCGGAAGAATTATACGCGCTCGTCGACGATAACACGTTTCTGATAAGCGTCATGACGGTCAATAACGAGACCGGAGCTTTATACGATATAAAAGAGCTGTGCCGGGTATCAAAAGAAAAAAATCCGCGCGTCATTTTCCATACGGACGCAACGCAGGCTTTTATGAAAACGGATACGAACGCTGCCGCGTCCGGCGTTGATATGATGACGCTGTCCGCTCATAAAATAGGCGGCCCAAAAGGCGTGGGCGCTTTATATATCTCAAACAGACTTTTGACCTCACGCTCCGTCGTTCCCGTTCTGTACGGCGGCGGACAGGAGGAAGGGTTGCGTTCCGGTACGGAAAACACGGCGGGCATTTCCGCATTTGCGGCTGCCGCGGAATACGGCAAGGCGTATTTTGATACAGATACCGCAAAGATAAACGAGCTTTCGTCATATATCAGATCAGAGCTTGAAGCGGCGGGCGTAAAGATCAACCGCCCGGTACGCGCCGTACCGCATATCATATCCGCTTCTCTGCCGGGCATAAAAAGCGAGGTAATGCTGAGATATCTTTCAGCTGAGGGGATATACGTATCAAGCGGCTCCGCCTGTTCTTCACATCATCCCGGGATATCACGTTCGCTTCAGGCGTTCGGTCTTTCGGCAAAGGACGCGGACTGTACCGTAAGGATAAGCCTTTGGCGCACAAATACGGCGGATGAAGCGGAGCTTCTCGTTAAAAACATAAAAAAAGGGCTTGACAGCCTAATAAAAATACGGAAATAAGTCCGTAAATTAACATATTGTTAATATATTGTTCTTCAGTATCGTTATCACTTATGATATACTGTTAGGAGCATCCTTTATAATAAAAAAGGACAATATTATTTTCAGTGCGGTCCGCACCGCACGACTTTCATTAAATAAGGAAGGTTTGGAAAACCAAAATGGGCAAGGCAAAGAAAGTAAAAAGAGAAAAATCAAAGACTGACGTATGGTATACCGTTTTAGCCATAGTCATAGGTGTGTGCCTCGTATTCGGTCTCGGAGTTGCGATACTTCAGCCTACGGGTCTTATGGATTACATTTCCCTGCACGCGCGCACTGCGATCAAAACAGCGAATTATTCCGTAAACAACGCGCAGTTCACGTATCTGACGTACGCGACGTACAACAATTATTATCAGACGTATGAAAGCTACGGATACACGTCGTATCTCGGACTTGACAGAACAAAGCCGCTTTCACAGCAGCAATATACGGAATCAATGTCATGGCTCGACTACTGTAAGAGCCAGGCTGAATCCACTCTGAAGCAGGTCATGGCGCTCTGCGAGACTGCAAAAGCAGACGGCTTTGAGCTTACCTCGGATGACAAGGCTACCATAGAAGAAAGCATAACGTCACTTGCGGATTACGCAAAGCAGAACAACTACAGCTTTTCATCCGCTGTCGGAGCCATGTACGGCAGCAAGGGCATAACGAAGAGCGATATAAGACACATTCTTGAAATGCAGACGCTCGCTTCCAAATACGCCGAAAAACTGCGTGACTCCTACACATACACGGACGAGCAGTACGATAACTACTTTGAAGAAAACAAATACGACTATCTGAAAGCCGACTACTATTCATACACGGTAAAAGCCGATTATGAAAGCGACGCAACGGACGAGGAAAAAGAAGCCGCTATATCCGCAGCGAAGAACAAAGCTCTTGAGCTCTTCAACAAGATCGAAGGCGGAGAAGATTTTGTTGCCGTAGTAATGGAATATAAGAAAGAACTTGCAACGGCAGAAAAAGAAGCCGCTGAGAAAGCTCTTGCAGACGCAAAGGCAAACGCCGCTGAAACAGAGGCTGAAGCTGAAGCTGAAACCGAGACCGGCACCGATACCGCAGAAGAGACGCAGTCCGCGGAAGAAAAAGCCGTAGAAGACGCTGTAAAGGCGCTTGAAGCCATAACCGAAGAATCCGTTAAGAGCGACGTTCTGACCGAAGGTCACAAGACCACGAAGGACGACAAGAGCGAAGCTGATGAATGGATGTTTGCAGATTCACCCGCGCAGAACGGAGCCGTTAAGATGATTGCGGCTGACGAGTCCGCAACTATCTACCAGGTAGTAAAGAGCGTTTACAGAGACGAATACAACACGGCGACGATCCGTGAACTCGGTCTTTCACTCTCCAACTTCACAAACGAAGACGCGATGAAAGAATATGCGCAGAAGATCATAGACGACTTCAACGCAGGTTCCGATAAGTCCGGTGAAGCGTTTGACAAGCTTGCCGAAAAGTACACGACGGATGATATTTCAGTCGGTTCATCCGGTCAGCAGAAGGAAACCACAAAGAGATCCAGCGCAAACTACGAAGAAATAAACGAGTGGGTATTCTCAGACGAGCGCAAACCCGGCGACGTAAAAATGTTCGTACTTGATGAAAACGGCATATACATCACGTTCTATGAAGAGACCGGCAGAGCAGCGTGGCTTGCCGGAGTTGACAGCTCCATGAGAGCGGACGATCTTGAAAAGAAAGTCAACGAGCTGCAGGAGACCTACCCCGCAACCGTAAACGACAAAGCTATAGAAAAAGTTCAGTAAATCAAATCAAACGTAAAAAAGGCAGCCGGACCCGGCTGTCTTTTTGCATTTAAAAAAATAAATAATAAAGAAAAAATAAAAAGCGGAGTCGGCGCAGCCGACAAATTGTGTGTAGCACAGATCGTCGCGAATCGACTCCTTTTTTTATTCTTTATTTTTTATTATTTCTTCTTTATTATTTACGGGCAACCAACGGTCGTCCGTTTTAATTCTTAATTTTCTTCCGTCTCTTCCTTCTCCGTCTCCGCTGTCGCTGTTGATATCAGACGGAATATTATATACGCCGCCATTGCAAGCTGGAGAACCTCGTATACCGTCTCCGTTGTAAACGGCATTACCCAGAACGCTGTCAGCAAGAAGCCGGGCACACAGGCGACTATAACGGACGTTACCGCTATAAGAGACACCGCCGTATACGTTCTGTACCGCGCTATTCCGAAATGGAATCTCGCCTCTGCAACACAGTAGACCATAACGGCTATGGCGGAAAGCTGAGTTATCGTTCTTTCTGGGCTGTTCATCACGGTATCTTTTTTGAAATACATAAATACCAGATAGAATATGAAGAACATGACCGGCATCAAAGAGAAGAGTCTGTACGGCAGCTTTTTAAGCTTTGTAGTCGTAGCCGCGCACCAGAAATAATAAAGAGACGACGCAAGCCCGAACAGGACGGTAAGCAAAAGCATTATCAGTAAAACTATGTCTATACCGCCGTGGTTTGATCCGAACACGGTCTTGAAATGCGACGGCAGGAAATAATACGAAACGAGGATCGCAGACGATATGAACATAAATCCGCACATCGCGCCGGTAAATACAACGCCGTGATTGGCTTCGGGCATTTGTTTGAATTCACGCTTTTTGACAAGCAGAAACGACAGCACGCCCAAAAGCAGAAGACTTGCGCCGAACAGTATGCGCACCGCCGTGATGCCCGTCGCGTCAGACGCGTACAGTCCCTCCTCCACGTCGTAATAATTTACAACGAGTATAGCGCGGACCGCGGCAAAACCGACGGCAAGGATAAGCGCGGCGGCAATAAGTATATATATCCTGCTTTTATTCGAACTCATAAAAGCGAAGTCCTTCTTTCATAGTGTTTTATTATATTTATTATATACTTTCAATATTAACAAAAAAGCATATTCGCCGTTAAATAACAATAAACGTAATTATACGTTTTTTAGCAGACGCGTTATTTTTTCAAAGTATTCCGGCACGCCCGCGTCAAATTCCATATATTCTGTTGTCAGCGGATGAATAAAACCGATATACCTTGCGTGCAGGCACTGTCCGCGCAGAAGATCCGCGTAACGCTTTTCAAAAGCGGTCTTTCCGCCGCCGTATACCGTATCTCCCATAAGCGGATGGCCGCAGGAGGACATATGCACTCTTATCTGGTGTGTCCTGCCCGTATGCAGAGTAAACAGCATACGCGAAAAGCCGCTGTACGCTTCTATAAGCTCGTAATCCGTCACCGCGTCGCGCCCGTCCGGGAGTCCCGCCGCCATTTTCTTTCTGTCCTTTGGATTTCTGCCGACGGTTTTATTGACCGTGCCTTTGTCCTCTTTCATTTTGCCTACGATGATGCCCTCGTATTTGCGCATAAAAGAGTGATCTTTTATCTGCTCCGCGAGCTTTATATGCGCCTCGTCCGTTTTGGCTACTATCAGAAGTCCGCTTGTGTCCTTGTCTATCCTGTGGACTATACCGGGCCGCTCAACCCCGTTTATACCGGAAAGTCTGCCTTTCATATGATAAAGCAGCGCGGATACGAGCGTTCCCTCGTAGTTTCCCGGCGCCGGGTGTACGACCATTCCCTTAGGTTTATCAACAACGGCAAGCGCGTCGTCCTCGTAAACTATCCTTATCGGGATATCTTCCGGCTCCGCGTCCGGTTTTTTCAGTTCTCTTTCGCAAAGCTGCAGCGTATCGTTTTCTTTTATGCGGCAGTTTTTTTTCGCGGGATCGCCGTTAAGCGTTAAAACGCCGTCCTCTATCATTACGGAGGCGGCGTTTCTCGTTATACCAAACAGCTCCGCGGCGGCGGCGTCCAGCCGCGCACCGTCAAGCTTTTTCGTTACCGTTACTGTTTTCTTTTCCATTTTCTTTTTTCCTGCCGGATAAAAAGCTCCTGTCTATAAACAAAACGTATATGATAAGCATGAATCCGCCTATCGTAACGTATGAATCCGCGACGTTGAACACGGGAAAGCTCTGAAAGAAATCAAACTGAATGAAATCCACCACAAAGCCGTTTACCGTTCTGTCTATCATATTGCCTATGCCGCCCGCGAATATCAAAACGAGGGAGGCGACAAAAAACTTTTTGCTTCTTGCAAAATACAAAAGCAGTACGGCAAGCACGACAACGGCAACGGTGGAAACAACTATGAATATCCACCTGCTGTTTGCCATCATGCCCCACGCCGCGCCTTTGTTTTCAACGTAGGTGAAGTTGAAAAGATACGGTATGACTTTGATCTGCGCGTCCTTTGGCAGATAAAGCACGACAAGATACTTGCTTATCTGATCGATCACGACGAGCGCCGCCGATATGACAAGCAGTATTATATACGCGGCGATATTTTTTTTGCACCGCGCTTTTATCTCATTCATCTTCGGCATTGAACAGTTCCTTTTGCTTATTTTTCTTCTTTTTCGGCATATCGCGTTTTTTCTGCCTTATATCGTCGTTTTCCGGCACTATTTCTTCGCCTGAGACTTTTTCGCCTATGCTTTCGTCAATGGAATCGTCGCCTGAAAGTATTTTCTGGTTAAGCTCCCTTATCGTATCTCGCACGGACGCTATGCGGTATTTTTTTGCAACACTTATCTCGGCGGATCTCGTTATAGTGACGTTTCCGTCGTGCACGTTCTGCTCTTTCGTCTCGGTGCGCAAATTCTCCACGTCGCTCTTCATACCGTCTATGACGGCGCGGATATATTCCGCCGTGGACGGATCTTCAAGCTCTGCTTCATATTTGCTTCTCGGCGCAAGCTCCTCAAGCTGTTCTATGTTTTTAAGATACTGCTTATAAATAACGCTTCTCATATCGGCTACCGCCGCCTTGAGTTTTTGTAAAACGACAGCCTCCGACGCTATGCTGTCACGGAACGTACGCAGGACTCTGTCCGTATTGTCTTTAGCGGCGGAATACAAAAGGTCTGCCTGCGCCTGTGCGTCGGATACTATTTTGTCCGCCGCTTTTTTCGCAAGCTCTATCGTTTTTTTCAGTTCTTCCTCGCCGGCCTGCGCCTCCTCGGATCTTTCAAGAGAGGCTTTCAGCTTATATTCAAGCTCGGAATTCTCACGCAGAAGCTCTTCGTACTTATCAACAAGGCTTGATATATAGGCGTCCACCTCGTCCGTGTTGTAGCCGCGTATCGCGCGTGTGAAGTTTTTCTTTTTAAGTTCGTTTGGATTCATTTACAGTATACCTATCAGACCGTCACGCCCGGCAGTATTGCCATAACGGGTATCATAACGGCGGAACAAACAATGGCAGACAGATCAAAAAGTCCGCCGCCTATCCGCATTTTATCAAGCAAGGCCCTTATCGGGAGAAGAAACGGCTCAGTCAAAAAAATGAGCACTCTGTAAAGCGCGGAATCATCCGCGGCGAAAAAACAGCCGAGGATGACCCGCACCCATACCGCCGATTCAAATACGCACAGCAATAAAAATATGATGTTTGAAAGCAGCGTAATTATTATCTCCATTTAACAGTCCGGCTTATCAGTCTTCGGAATAGAGTCTTTCCTCATCCTCCGCGCTGATCTCCTGCTTTTCGTTGACAAGAGCCTCTCCGCTTACGTTGATGTTGGCGGGAGTTATGATATATGTATTGACGGCAACTTTGCTTAATCTTCCGTCAATAGCGTAAGCAACGCCGGATAAAAAGTCTATCATTCTTCTTGCCGTTTCCTTGTTGGTAGATTCGAGATTCAAAACCACGGTGCGGCGGTTGAGCAAATGATCGGCGATCTGCGGCACGGTCTCATATCTCTCGGGCTTAACTACCTTGAGTTCAAGAGCGGCTCCGTCAAGCTTTACGTTGCCCGGTGCTCTCGTCTGTTTCTGCTGTACCGGCGCGTCGACCGTTTTTGAAGCGGGTTCTATGACCTCCTCATCCTCAACTGCTTCTTCCTCTGCTTCATCTTTCTCGTAATCATCTTCATCATTGAAGTGCTTACCGAATTTCAGGCTATCCAAAAATCCCATTTTTATATACCCTTTCTTTAAAAAATTTCTTAATTTCTGCTGCCGAATACCGCCGAGCCTATCCTTATCATAGTGGAGCCGCACGAAACGGCTTCACGGTAGCTGTCGGACATTCCCATTGACAATATCGGTCTGTATCTATTATCCACATTTTTTATGCAGTTGTCAATAAATAAACGGTAAGTTTTAGTAAAAAATTTTAAATAATCCGACTTATTTTGACAAACCGGCGCCATAGTCATAAGACCTATGGGTCTTACGTGCGGATACGAGCGCATTTTTTCATAAGCCTCCGGCACCTCGGCGGGCAAAAATCCGGATTTGTTCTCCTCTTCTCCGATATTTACCTCGCAGAGCACGTTCATCACTATGCCGTGCTTTTCCGCCTGCTTTTCTATCTCCTCGCATAAAGATATACTTCCCACGGAGTGGATAAGGCTTACTTTATCTATTATATATTTGACTTTGTTTTTCTGCAGCGTTCCGATGAAATGAAGCTCGCACGGAAGATCTTTTAATCTTTCGTATTTTTCCAAAAACTCCTGAACTCTGTTTTCGCCTATATACTTTACGCCGCATTCTCTGACCGCGTATTCTATACGGTCGCAGTCCACGGTCTTGGTGGCGAGCAGAAGCTCGGCGTCACCCGCTTCTCTTCTTATCTCGTCTATTCTCTTTTTTATTTCTGGGTATTCCATTTTTTATCATTCTCCGGCTACGGACATTTTTCCGCCTATCAGCACGGACGGCGCGGATATTGCGGAGCCGAACATATTGTGATAAACGTCGCAGCCGGGCTCTTCAATGTTTTTAAGCAGCTCGTAGAAATTGCCGGAAACGGTTATGCCGTTGACCGCTCTGCCCTGCTTGCCGTTTTCAACAAGATAGCCGCCCGCCATGAGCGAGAAATCGCCCGTTGTCGCGTTGGCGCCGGCGTGCAGACCGGAAACCTCGGTTATGATAAGACCTTCGCCCATTTTCTTTGTAAGCTGTTCGAGCGTCTTTTCGCCCGGTGTAAGCGTAAAGTTGCTTACGGATATGCCTATAGGCGACGTATAACCGCCCTTTGACGCGTTGCCCGTTGACTTTACTCCGGCTTTGTAAGCCGTTTCAAGATCATATAAAAGCGTTTTCAGCACACCGTTTTCAACGACCGCGGTGCGCTGTCCGGCAACGCCCTCGGCGTCAAAGCTGTGCGAGCCGAAGCCGAAATCAAGCGTCGGGTCGTCAATAAGAGTTACGCAGTCGGCGGCGATCTTTTCGCCTTCCTTACCGGCAAGCATTGAAAGCCCTCTCTGCGCGTTCTCCGACGAGAAAATGCCGGAAAACGTCTCTATCATATCACACATCGCACTGTTTCTGAAAATTATACGCATTGAAGCGCTTTTTACGCTCTTTGCGTCAAGGAAGTCAATAGCTTCACGCACGCCCTTGCTCACGGCTTTGTCCGCGTCAAGACACGCTTTGTCAAAACCGCCGCAGATGCCGAAACCGTCTTTCATCTTTTCGCCGTCGGACGCTATCGGAATAACGTATGCGGCTATGAAATTTGACGTCTCGCACAGGTCCATACCGTTTGAGTTCTTTATTATAACAGTGCTTTTACCGGATATAACGGAGCTTGATTCTACTTTTATAATGCGCGGATCGGCTTCCTTTGCCTTTTTCTCCATCAGCTTTGCAAATTCTATTTTTTCCGTTGCAGTAACGGTATCAAGCTCTTTTCCGTAGACTTTGGGCGACGGATAGCTCTCAGAGCCGGAGAAAATAAACTGCTCGTCCGGTTTTTCTATTATAGAGGCGTTTTTCACGGCGTTTTCCACAAGCACGGGTATCCCGTCCTCGTCATACGAGGTGGTGGAAGCGTAGCCCATTTTGCCGTCTTTTTTTATTCTGAAGGAAATTCCCGTATAGTCGTTTACGTTGTAGTTTTTGATCTGCCCTTCAAGGACTTCCACTTTGAAAGTCTCGCCCGTTGCGGCGTAGACCTCAAACTCGCCGTCGCAGTTCGTCTTTGCGTAAGACAACAGCTTTTTGCAGAATTCGTTTATATTGCTCATTCTATTTCACCTCCCACGGTGATCTCCGATATCCTGATCATAGGCTGACCGACGTTTGTCTGAACGCTGCCGGATATTGATCCGCACATACCCTGGCCGAGTACGAGATCGTCGGATACCATATCGATATTCAAAAGCACCTCGTAGCCTTTGCCTATGAGCGTCGCTCCGCGCACCGGCTCGCATATCTTACCGCCGCGTATCATATAGCCTTCCATAACGGAGAAGTTGAATTCTCCGGTCAGCGGGTTTACGGAGCCGCCGCCCATTTTAGCGGCGTACAGACCGTTTTCCGTACTGCTTATTATATCGTCGCGCTTGTCTGATCCTGCGCAGATAAACGTGTTTGACATACGTGACGTAGGCGCGTATGCGTAATTCTGTCGTCTGCCGCTGCCCGTTGAAGGCATATTCATCCTGCGGGAACCGAGCTTGTCTATCATATATCCGGTAAGTATACCGTCTTTTATAAGCTGTATGCGCTGTGTTTTTTCGCCCTCGTCGCTCATGGCGCGTGAGCCCCATTCGCTTACCATCGTCGCGTCGTCCACGGCCGATACCTTTTCGTTTGCTATCTTCTGACCGAGCTTGCCGCAGAACACGGAGTTGCCTAAGCCCACCGCCGTCGCCTCAAGCGCGTGTCCGCACGCCTCGTGGAACACCACGCCGCCGAAAGCGTTGTCCATTACGACCGGCATTTTTCCCGCGGGGCATTTGCCCGCGTGAAGCATCGTGGTCGCTATCCTCGCCGCCTCGCGTCCGTGCGCTTTAAGGTCAAGGCTCTGTATGAATTCAAAACCCGCGCTGTTGCCGGGGCCGGTAAAACCGGACTGGTTTTCGCTGCCGTTTGACGCCACGGCCGATATTCCGAGCCTTATATACGGTCTTTCGTCTCTGCCTATGACTCCGTCGCTGTTTGCAACGTAAATGCGTTTGAAGGAAGATGAAAGAGATCCGTTTACCTGCACTATTTCATCGCTGTATCCCTTGGCGGCAAAATACGCCTCCTTCAAAGCGTCCGTTCGCGTCTTTTTATCAACGCTCATAGCCGGTATTTCCGCGCGGCATACGGGGTCAAATTTCACTTCTTTCAGTACTATATCCACGCCCGCCGTTTTTGCTGCCGACGCAGCCGCGGCGACCTTTGAAGCAAGCTCCATAAGCGATCTTTCGTCCGTACCGTTGCCGAACGCGTATACGGAATTGGTACCGCAGAATATGCGCACGCCCGCGCCCATGTCGCGCGAGGTGCCGGCGTTATCCACGCAGTCCGCTATCATGCTCACGTAATCGGACGTCATATCCTCAACGTAAAGCTCCGCGTAATCCGCGCCGGTGCTCATCGCCTTTAAAAGCACCGCCTCGGAAACTCTTTTTTCAACCATATGATTCTCCTTTATTTTAAGTTCTGTTTCAAATATTTTATCCGAAAATCCTTATTTCGTAATCCGTTGTATCTCCGTCAGCCTCTTCCGCCTGTTCCTTAAGGCCTTTGCCGGAGATTATCAGACTGTCGTATTTATGAAGCATCTCGGAATAGCCCTCCTCGTCAGGCGCGTATTCTTTAACGATGCAGTTGCCGTCTTTTTCTGTAAGTATCTCTATTCTTCTGAACGTTACCTTGTTGTTTTTCAGGATATAAACGCCGGTATGATTTTCGTCGTCCGTACGCACGGCGCTGACGGGAACGCGCAGTCCCTCCGTTCTTTCAAGCACGAGGGAAACGGTCTGCTTTCTCGCGTCGCCGAGCTCACGCGACTGTATATCGGTACTGAAAACGAGCGCCGCACCGGAACCGCCGTTCTGCGCGACTATGCGCTGAAGCGTAAATTCCGTCTCTCTGCCGGACGCGGTCGGAAAACTGATGCTGTATTTTTCACCCTCCGTCAGCATATACGCCGTATCTCTGTCCGTTTCCGCGCAGAGATACCATTTAGGATCGTTTGCTATCTTGCCTACGGCGTAGCCTTCCCTCGTTACGGCAAGCTCCTGCGCCGGCTGTTTCATAAGCTCGGAAAGCTCATCGTATAACAAAGATACCGCCGCCTTTGCGGTGAATATCTGCTCATATCCGTCAACACAGCTTGAAAAATAGCCGGAGACTGGCGTAGTCACGTCGGTAAACATACCGGAACCTGACGAAATGAGGCTTTCCCTCTGCGCTTTTACCTGCGCTATCTCATCGTTATAATTAAGTCGGGAATTAACAATTATCTCGCGTCTGTTCAAAAGAACGAGAAGCTCGTCCGTCTTCTCCGCTACGGATGAAAAATCTCCCTGCTCCGATTTGAGCCGTATCGTATAATAAAGCCTGTTTATCTTGGCGTCAAGATTTTTTACCGTATTATCGCTTACTTTGTTGCTGTCCGTTAATATGCCGAGCTTTCTTTCAAGGCGGTTAAGCGTATAGTCTTCCGCCCTGAAAGTATCGTACACGCGCGCGATAACGGCGTTTTTGCTTACTTTTTCACCGTTTGTATAAAGTCTTACCACACCGCCGCCGCTCTGTCCGTATACCACCTGTTCGTCGCGGAATATTATGCCGGTAAGCGTCACGGTCTGCGTCTGCTCCGCGGACTGCACCGGCTCAACGCGCATATCCTCTTTGAAATACGTCACTATATGATACACGATGTAAATTATCGCGCATATCGCAAGAAGCGACGAGAGGATATAGATTATTCCCTTTTTTAATACTTCTTTATCCGTACTCCGTCAGCTCCTTTTCAAAAACTCCGTGACTTTTGCTTTTGCTTCTTCGTACGAAGAAACTTTTATTCCGTCATAGCGGCAAAACCACGTAAGCTGCCGCTTTGCGTAATTGCGCGTAGCCTGTTTCAGTTTTTCCGTACATTCCGTAAGCGTGCTTTCGCCGTTTATATACGGAAAAATCTCTTTATATCCTATCGCCTGATACGCCGTGGTACCGGGGCGCAGATCGCCGTTTTTAAGCAAATTTCTTGTTTCTTCAACAAGCCCGGTGTTTATCATTTCATCAACGCGCCGGTTTATGCGCTCGTATAAAACTTCTCTGTCACAAGATCCGGTCAGTAAAAGCAGCACGTCGTATTCAGAGTCGTATTTTTTCTGTTCTTTATCCGTTTCCGTTTTTGTTTTGCCGGTCTTGTAATATATTTCAAGCGCGCGGACGACGCGCTTTTTGTTGTTCTCGTGCGTTTTTTCCGCGGCTTCCGGGTCTATCTGTCTAAGCTCGCACCAAAGCGTGTGCGCGTCTTTTTGCAAAAGCTTTGCGCGCAGCTCTTCGTCAGCGTCCGTCTCGGATGAATAATCCGTGGGATGTATAAGCGCTTCTATATATAAGCCGGTGCCGCCGCATACGACAGGCAGTTTACCGCGGCTTATAACGTCGTTTATCGCCGCTTTCGCATCGCGTACAAAGTCCGCGGCGGAATAATTCTTCCACGGCTCGACCGTGTCAACAAGATGGTGACGGACAAGAGCCTGCTCTTGTGCCGTCGGCTTTGCCGTGCCTATATCGAGCCTTTTATATATCTGCATACTGTCGGATGAGATTATCTCACCGTCAAACTCCTGTGCCAGCTTCAGTGCAAGTCCCGACTTTCCGCTTGCCGTCGGCCCGCCTATTATTACGATTTTAGATATATCCATTAAAATTCAATATAAAAATCAAAACAAATCGCTGTGTGTGCCGGTACGGATCAGCTCCAAAACCAGCCTGTCATCGTAAACCTTGTAAATCAAAAGCCAGTCCGGTTTTATATGGCATTCTCTCATTCCCTTGTAGTATCGGGAATTTTCAAGCTGATGATCCTTATATTTTTCCGGTAACGGCTGTTCGTCTGCCAAAAGAGATATTACCGTTGTCAGATCCTGCGGATCGCACCCTCTTTTTATGGCAAGTTTATAGTCCTTTTTAAACTGACCGGTAAATTCGATCCTAAGCATTTAACGCCTCCATAAGCGCGTCAACGCTGTCAAAGGGTCCGTAAACGTCTTCTCCTTTTTCGGCATTATCCATAGCTGCAAGCGTTTCTTCATTAGGAATATCGCGACTTATTGTAAAAGGTATTGCATTCTCACGGATAGCCTGCCGCAGAAAAATATTGATGGCGGTAGAAAGATCCATTCCGAAATCCGCAAACAGTTCCTGTGCTTTTCTCTTCGTCTCTTCGTCAATACTTATATTTGCAGTAGTTTTAGCCATGATAAAAACCTCCTTATGATCCTATACGTATTATACTATATATTTTCCAATTTGTCAACAGTTATGCGTAAAATATGCTTATATTATAGTTATAATATCATCATCGCGTCGCCGAAGGAGAAAAAGCGGTATTTCTGCTCCACTGCTTCCTTATACGCTTTCATTACAGTTTCCCTGTCTGAGAAAGCGGATATGAGCATAAGAAGCGTGCTTTCCGGCAGATGGAAATTCGTTATAAGCGCGTCAACGGCTTTGAATTTATACGGCGGATATATGAAAATATCCGTGTCTCTGCTCTGCGCGTGTATCACGCCTGCCTCGTCCGCGGCGCTCTCAAGCGTTCTGCACGAGGTCGTGCCCACGCAGATTATCCTGCCGCCGCGCGCTCTGCAGTCGTTTATGCGTTTTGCCGCGTCTTCCGTAACGGTAAAAAATTCCGAATGCATTTTATGCTCTTCTATGTTCTCCGTTTTTACCGGACGGAAAGTTCCTAACCCTACGTGCAGCATCACGCGGACTATATCTATACCCATACCGCTTATTTTTTCAAGCAGTTCATCCGTGAAATGAAGTCCGGCCGTCGGAGCGGCGGCGGATCCGTTTTCTTTTGCGTAAACCGTCTGATACTTGTCGTTATCGTCAAGCTCTTTTGTAATATACGGCGGCAGCGGCATTTTGCCTATTTTTTCTAAGACAGAGTACACGGTCTCACCGCCGGATCTGTCGTAATCAAACGATATCATGCGGTTTCCGTCTTCCGTAACGTCAACGACCTCGCCCGTCATAACGCCGGAAAAATCTATTTTAGCACCTTTTTTGACGCGCTTTCCCGGTCTTACGATGCACTCCCAAAGATCAAGCTCGCGCTGGCGCAGAAGCAGACATTCAATACGGCTCGGCTCGTTTGTATCTTCTGTTTCTCTCTGTTTTATTCCGTAGATACGCGCCGGGATAACGCGGCTGTCGTTTATGACAAGACAGTCGCCGGGTCTCAGATAACCGACCACGTCATAAAAATGTTTGTGTTCTATGCTCCCGGTCTTTCTGTCAAGCACAAGAAGTCTGCATTCGTCGCGCACCTCGCACGGAGTCTGCGCTATAAGCTCCCCGGGAAGTTCATAAAAGTAATCGTGTAAAGACTGCATTTGATATATCCTTTTAAATGAAAGCCGTATCTGACCTTGACAATTACGTTTTTTTGTGATAAAATCAGTTTTTGCAATATGCAAAAAATGTCAGTTCACGGCGTTTATCATATTATATATGTAGAGGCTGAATTATATTATACTCTGTTATTTTATAATTTTCATTACCTTAATTATAACATTTATATAATTTGCGGAGTTTATGCAATGACTGACAATAAAACGGGCAGACTGCCCGCCGGTATACATACCGCCGTAGTGACGCCGTTTCTGCACGGCGGCATAGATATACCGGCGCTGCGCCGTCTGCTTGAAATACAGCTTGATTCGGGCGTGGCCGGCGTTGTGGCTCTCGGCACCACGGGAGAAGCGCCGACCGTTACGCAAAGCGAAAAGGACGTTATTATCAAAGAGTGCGCAAAGCTGCTGTCCGGCAAAAAAGCTCTGACCGTCGGCTGCGGCTCAAACGACACGCAGACCGCGTGCGAAAAGGTAAAACGCGCCGCGTCGCTCGGCGCGGATTTCGCGCTCGTCGTAGCGCCTTACTACAACAGACCGTCGCAGCGCGGCATACTGCGCCATTTCATAACCGTGGCGGACAGCTCTCCGATACCGGTCGTAGTTTACAACGTGCCGTCAAGGACGGGCGTGGATATCTCTGCTGAAACGCTCGCAGTGCTGTCGTCGCACGACAACGTCGTCGCCTGCAAGGAGGCAAGCGGCGATATGCAGTCCGTTACGGACAAAATAAAAGAAGCTCCCGGGCTTGATTTCTTCTGCGGTTCCGACACGCTTTTATATCATTTTCTCACTCTCGGCGCAAAGGGCGGCATCTCCGTATGCTCAAATATAGAGCCGGATAAAACGTGTGCGATAACGGACAAATATTTTGCCGGGGACGCAGAAGGCGCAAAGGATACGTTTTTTTGTATGTATCCGTTTTTGAAAGCGCTTTCATGCGACGTAAATCCCGTGCCGATCAAGGCGCTTATGGCGTCCTGCGGACTTATATCCGCGTCCGTCAGACCGCCTTTATGTGAGATGACGGAGCAAAAAAGATCAAAACTCATCTATTCCGCGTCTGACGCGGGGATATACATAAAATAACAAGGATATAAAAATGAAGTTCAAAGACAAAGTAATAATCACGGACATTGACGGAACGTATACCGGATCCGACGAGGGCGTAAGAAAAAACAATGAGGCGATAGAGTATTTCAAATCCGAAGGCGGTCTTTTCACGTTTGCCACAGGCAGAGTTGAATTCACCGTAAAAAGCGTCGTGCCCGACTTTTTCGAGCTGACGAACACTTACGCGGTTATGTCAAACGGCAGTTATCTGTACGATGCGAAAACGGATGAGCGCATAAACGAGATATGCGTGGACGCTTCTTTTGCTATACCGTTTCTTTTTGAACTTTCACGGCAGTTTCCGGATATAGGCATACGCATAAACCGCGGCAAAGGATATATGACGCCGGAAATGAACCCGGCGGCGTATAACGATCTGAAGCAGTATATCTCAAACGTTATAACGGTCGGCTTTGATCAGATGCCCGGCGATAACTGGAACAAGATAGTGCTTATAGGCAAAAACGATCTGCTTCTGCAGGTGCAGAAATACGTTTTTGAAAAAGCGCCCGGCAGATTTGCCGTATCTTTTTCATGTCCTACTTTGCTTGAACTTCTCGATCCCGAGGCGACGAAAGGAAACCAGGTGCGGCACATGAAAAAGCTGCTGCAGGGCAGAACGACTTACTGCTGCGGAGATTTTGAAAACGACGAGGATATGCTGAAAAAAGCGGATTTCGCCGTAGTCCCAAGCTCCGGTATGCCGAAAATAATCGCCATTGCGGACATAGTTACCTGCCACTGTAAAGAAGGCACGATAGCGTATCTTGTCGATCTGCTTGATAAACAAAACTGAGAAAAAACGCGCTTACGGGTGTAACACCGCAAGCGCGTTTATGTTATTTGATCTTCAATAAAACACCTTTTTAACGGCTTCATAAAGGCTTATATCGCCGTTTTGCGCGGGGGTTACAGTTACGTTTTCCGCCGTGTTGAACACAAGCTCAAAGGAAAACGTTTTTTTGTCGCCTTTTACTGTATAATTACCGCTTCCATTATACGTCGGCTTTTTTTCACCGTTAAACGATATATCAAGTTTGAATCCGTTTACGACGCTGCCGTTTTTCGTGGCTCTTAACTCAAAACCTATATTACCGCTCTTGTACGCGCTTTCAGCCGTGCCGTCAAAATACGTTATCTCGTCGCCGTTTGAAAGGCGTATATTATACGTATCGGACATTCCCGTCCTTCTCGCCTCATACGAAAGCGTTATTTCTTTTCCGCCTGTCTTTGCCGAAAGATCGAGTTCAGTATAATTTTCCGTTTCCGCGCAGATATATCTTATAACGTTATCGCCGAATTTGAGGCGCGCCGCGACGACCTTGTTTTTATATACGTATCTTTGCCATATGAGCTGATCCGTGCTTTCTTTGACCGCGTTTTCAAGCCCGCCGATCACGGCGTCAAACAACTCTTCCGCGCTTTCCTCCCTGCCGTGCAGCAGACCGTAAAAGCCTGTAACGTCCGTTAAATACCGTTTTGTTTCCGCGTCGTTTTTAACCGCTGTCAAGGCTCTGTTGAAGGCGGGAAGATACTCGTCTCTCTGCAGCCTGAGCGTGACGCGGTCCGCTTCAACGTCGTCCTCCGCGGCTCTTATGCTGTCCGGCGCGATATCAAAATCACCATCTTTAAGGCCGGTGCAGAACGCTTTTATAAACACGTCAAGCGCCTTTTGTATTTTTGTTTTGTCCGTAACGCTTCTTACGGTACATCCGTCCGCCGCAAAACCGTCGCCGAATACGAACGGGTTTTGGCCCGCGGTAACGCCGAAAACTCCGTCGGATAGGCGGAAAGACGACGATAATTCCGTATGTGCGGTCTGCATGCCGTCTTCCGTCATATACGAGTATTCAACAAGGTCTTCCGCGTACGCGTCAAAAGACGGCTTGAATATGTTTTTTTCAACGCTTTCTTTATAAGAATCAAGCAAACCGGAAACGACGGAAGGCAGCCCAAAAGCGTCTTTGGCATCCTGCCTGCTTTCGGAACAAGCGCAGAGCGAGCCTATGCATATTGCCGCCAATATAATAAATACCGTTATTTTTTTCACTTAAATCAAAACTCCCGTTCTTTCTTTCAAAGCGGAAAGCGCGCATTCGCTGTCCGATCTGCGTTCATATAAAACGCCGTTTATACGCTGCGTCGTCTCGTCTCCGACGCCTAAAATAAGCACTACGGTCTTTTCCTCCGCTTCCTTTACCGCGGTGGTGACCGCAAGCTCTCTGTCGGGTATGACGGTATATTTTGCTTTGCCCTCTCTTATTCCCTCGGCTATCTGCTCCGCAATAGCGTACGGGCTCTCAAAATCCGGATGCTCGGACGTGATATATACGAAATCGCTGTATTTGCCGGCGATTTTGCCGAGAGCGTACCGCCTTACCTCCGCTTTGTTTCCGACGGAGCCGAAAACGGAAACTATGCGATAACCGGGATATTCTTTTAGTACGTACGAAAACAGATTTTCAAACGACATGGCGTTGTGCGCGTAATCCACTATTGCGACGACAGAATTATCCGGCGCGCAGTAAGTTTCCATCCTGCCGGATATTACGGTTTCCGCAAGCGTTTCTCTTACCGTCTGCTCGTCTATATCGTACGGCAGCGTCGCAGCCACCGCGGCGGCGGCGTTTGAAACGTTGAAAAATCCGGCTATTTTAAGTGAGAATTCGCCCTCAAACAGCGGCGTTTTCAGATAAAACACGGTTTTTCCGTTTTCTTTTCTTACGTTTGAATAATATACGTCGCAGTCCGGCGTATCTCCGTACGTTACTGCTTTACCGCACACGGACGCGGCGGATAAAACTCTGTCAAAATAATCGCTTTGGCGGTTTATCACAGCCGTTTTGCATTGAGAGAATATTTTCAGCTTTGATGTAAAATAATCTTCAAAATCCGGATGTTCGACAGGTGAAATATGGTCTTCTCCTATGTTTGTAAACACGGCGGTTTCAAACCCGATGCATCTGACGCGGTGATATTTGAGCGCCTGGCTCGACACCTCGCAGACAACGTCTTTAAGCCCGTTTTGCCGGCAGCTGCAAAGGATCCTTTGCAAGTCTATCGACTCCGGCGTGGAATTAACGCTCTCCTCCGCGGTCACTCCGTCAAAAGTCTCAACGGTGGAGATAAGACCGGCGGGCGGCGCGTTTTGCTTTTTAAAATGAGCGTCAAGCAGCGCCTTAATAAAATGCACCGTCGTCGTTTTGCCCTTTGTTCCGGTAACGGCGGTCATTTTCAGTTCTTTCCACGGCGAGCCGTAGAACATATCGGATAATTCCGCCAAAGCCGCGCGTACGTCTGTCACCGTTATATACGGTATATCCGCGTCGTATTTTTTCTCGGAAACGTAACAAACCGCGCCGCGCGATATAGCGTCGTACAGATATTCCGGCTTGAAGTGATTGCCCTTGCAGACGAACATAGAGCCGGGCACGGCTTTTTTTGAATCACTGCATAAGTATTTTATTTTCCCGTCCACGCTGCCGCTGCAGCCGCTGACAAGTCCGGCTTTTTTAAGCCTGTTATAATAGTCTGAAAATACGTATAAAACGTCCATGATCCGCACCTTTTAATTTCATTAACTGAATTATAACCGAAAAATAAAAAAAAATCAACCGCATTACGCATTTAATCTATTGAAATATGTAAAAAAATATGGTAAAATAAGATTGATAAATAAATTGGAGGCAGTTATGGAACAATCCGATCTTAAAAATATAGGCACGCGTCTTGCGGCAATGCGCGACATACTTGATATATCCGCGGAAGAAATGGCGTCCGTCACGGGCACGGACGTTGAATTTTATACCGCCTGCGAAAAAGGCGAGCGCGATATACCTATATCCTTTTTATACAAATGCGCGCATCATCTGGGCGTGGACGTAACTGATCTCATAATGGGAGAAACGCCGAGGCTTTCCGTATATCAGGTAGTCAAAAAGAACGAGGGCATACCGGTTGAACGCCGCCACGGTTTTTCCTACAAAAATATGTCGTATCTGTTCAAAGGCAGAAAGGTGGAGCCGTTTATGGTCACCGCGCCTTATTCGGATGAGGCGCAGCACGCTCCCATACCGCTCTCCGTTCACGACGGACAGGAGTTTGACATGGTCATATCCGGTCAGCTGCGCATGGTGGTTAACGGCAAGACGGAAATGCTTGAAGCCGGGGACTGCATATATCTTGATTCAAAATACCCGCACGGCATGATAGCCACGGGCGGTCAGGACTGCGTGTTTTTGGCCGTGGTCATACCGGAGGATGAACAAAAGTGACGCGGATCTTTTTCCCGGGACTTGATATAAACGGTAAAACCGTTGTTATAACGGGAAAAGATTCCGTTCATATCGCATCCGCTTTGCGTATGCGGCAGGGTGAAAGTTTAATAATATGCGACGGCGAAGGTAAAGACGCCGTCTGCATTATTAAAAGCGCAAAACCTGATGAGACCGTATGTGAGATAGTGGACGTAAAACCGTCTCCTGCGGAGCTTCCCGTAAAGACTTTCATATATCAGTCGCTTCCGAAAGGCGATAAATTTGAGTTCATAATACAAAAAGCCACGGAGCTGGGCGTATGCGGAATAATACCGGTTTTAAGCGACAGATGTATCTCACGCCCTGACGGAAAAGCGTTTGATAAAAAACTGCTGCGGTATAAAGATATATGCAAAGAAGCCGCTCAGCAATGCGGCAGAGGCGTTATTCCGCAGATATTCCCGCTTGTTGATTTCAAAAACGCCGTATCTTCTCTGCCCGACAACGCAGCCGGTATTTTTTGCTATGAAAAAGAAAAAAACACTTCCCTGCGCTCCGTGTTATCCGGGATAAAAGGCAAAGAGATACACGTTTTTATAGGACCGGAAGGCGGTTTTTCGGATACTGAAAAAGAGCTTGCGGACGCGGCGGGACTTGTATCCGTCACTTTCGGAGAGCGCATACTGCGCTGTGAGACGGCGCCGGTATACGTTATGTCCGCCGTATCTTACGAATTCGGATAATTTCGTCAAATTTCACAAAGATATCGTCAAAAGTTTAAAATGTTTATAAAAAATTTTTGGGTATAATATTGAAGTTGCCCAAAAAATATAGTAAAATGTGATAAATATTATTTCAGGGAAAGGGCGGTCGCAGATCGCCCGTACAATAATTTTTAAAAGGGGATAGTAAAGATATGTCAAACAGGCTTTTTCAGAGCATAATCCATCAGATGAAGGACGTGGTGGACCGTACCATAGGCGTTATAGATGAAAACGGCGCGGTCATATCCTGCTCGGAGCTCGTACGCATAGGCGAAATACGCCGCGGCGTCAGGGATGAGCTTGCGTACACCTCTGAGACCGTTACGATAAACGGTTACACGTACCGTCCCATAGGTTCCGCGGCAAAAGCGGAATATATAGTCTTTGCAGAGGGCGAAGACAAAACGGCGGAAAAGATCTGCGGCATACTTGCCGTATCGCTCAACAACATCAAGAATCTGTATGACGAAAAATACGATAAAAGCTCATTTATCAAAAACATCATTCTTGACAATATCCTGCCCTCCGACATTTATATAAAATCCAAAGAGCTTCACTTCAGCACGGACGTGCTGCGCGTTGTAATGCTCATTAAATTCAATTCCCGTTCGGATTCCATACCGTTTGATATGATATCCGGTATGTTCCCGGACAAAAACAAGGATTACGTCATAAGCGTGGGCGAACAGGACGTGGTTTTAGTTAAAGAGGTAAGATCCGGATACGATCCGCAGGAGCTTTACAACATAGCAAAGCAGATATCCGATACGCTTCAGTCAGAGTTCTACGCCAAGGTATCCATCGGTATAGGCACCGCGGCGGAGGGCGTTAAGGATCTTGCGCGTTCATTCAAGGAAGCGCAGGTCGCGCTTGAGGTAGGCAAGGTGTTCGATACCGAAAAGGACATAGTAGCATACGAAAACCTCGGCATAGGCAGACTTATATATCAGCTTCCCACAACGCTGTGCGAAATGTTTTTGCACGAGATATTCAAAAAGGAATCTCTTGACCAGCTTGACCGCGAGACTCTTCAGACCATACAGTGCTTCTTTGAAAACAACCTGAACGTGTCCGAAACGTCGCGCAAGCTTTTCGTACACAGAAATACCTTGGTTTACAGACTTGAAAAAATAAAGAAAATGACGGGGCTCGATCTTCGTGAATTTGACGACGCCATAACCTTCAAAGTGGCTCTTATGGTCAAAAAATACCTGTCAAGCAAACCCGTAAAATTCTGATAAAACAGCTTAAAATGATCGAATTCAAACACGTTACAAAAACATACAGATCGGCAACGCGCGAGACCACGGTCACCGCGCTTAACGATATAAACCTCAAAATAGACGACGGTGAAGTAGTCTTTCTCGTCGGAAGCAACGGCGCCGGCAAAACCACGCTTATGCGGCTTCTTACAAGAATGGAAACGCCGACTTCCGGTTCGCTTATCGTAAACAAATACGATTTAAGAAAAATAAGAAAAAGAAAGATCCCGGAATACAGAAGCCAGATAGGCATGGATTTCCAGGATTTCAAGCTGTTTCCCAAATACACGGTGTATGAAAACGTTGCGTTTGCAATGCGCGTTTTAGGCAAGTCTTCAAAAGCCATAAAGACCACCGTGCCGCTCGTTTTATCAATGCTTGATATTTCCGCGCGTGCAAACCATTTTCCCATGGAGATATCCGGCGGCGAACAGCAGCGTACCGCGCTTGCGCGCGCTCTGGTAAACAACCCGAAGATACTGATAGCGGACGAGCCGACGGCAAACCTTTCCCCGTCCATGAGCCGTGAGGTAATGGACCTGCTCGTATCGCTCGGAGAAAACGGAAAACGCACGGTCCTTATAATAACGCACGACGTCAAACTCATACAGAATTACAATAATATACGCGTTGTCAAGTTCGAGCACGGAAAGATAGTGTACGATTCAAAGAATACGGAGGCTGCCAATGCGTAGATACAGTTTTTCTTATCTGATGTCAAGGAGCTTCAAAGGCTTTTCAAGAAACAGTCTCATGTCTTTGGCGTCAATACTTATACTTACTTCCTGTATGCTCGTTTCCGGAAGCTTCGGTCTTATCATATACAATCTGTACGTCAACCTCAATTCACTAAACGAATTGAACGAGATAGTTTGTATGTGCAATTACGAAAAGATACCGGACGAGCAGCTTGACGATCTTTACAACAGGCTCACAGCTCTGCCCCACGTGGAAAGCGTAAAATTCACCTCGCGTGAAGAAGCGCTTGCGAATATGCGTGAAAAATACGCTCAGCATCCGCAGGTATTAAGCCGTTTCAGTGAGGAAAACAACCCGTTTTTTGAAATTTACACAATAACGTATTCGGGCTCGGATCAGGATGCCACAAATCTGCTTTTCACCTTGCGGAACAAATCGGAATTTCCGGAATTCCGCACGGTCGAGGATAAATTAGAGACGGCAAACACGCTTGAAAAACTGAAAAACACGATTTTATGGATATTCGGCGCGTTTATGATAGTTTTAGTGTTCATATCCATAATAATCATAATGAACACGGTAAGAATGGCGATAAGCAGCAGAAGCGAGGAAATAGAGATAATGCGCTACATAGGCGCGACCGGCTGGTTCATCTCCTTCCCGTTTATGATAGAATCCCTGTTCACCGGCTTCATTTCCGCTGTCATAGCGTTTTTCCTGCAGTTTTTGACTTATAACTATCTGTTCAGTTTGCTTACAAAGAATTCTTCCGCGTCAAATCTCATACAGATAGCGCCGTTTTCACAGTTGTGGTATTTTGTGGCTCTGGGATTTCTGGCTTTGAGTTTCATCACCTGCTACATAGGCTCAAAGATCTCGCTTTCTAAATACATAAAAGTATAATTTGTAAAATGAAAAAGATTATTAAACTGTTTTCTTTTGTTTTAGTTATAATATTCGTCTCCTCCGTTTTTGTTGCGGTCCCTTCAGCCGTTATCACAAACGATGAGATAAAAGCAAAACAGAATGAAATAAGCGGTCTTCAGTCTCTTCTGAAAGATCAGGAAGCAGCTTCAAAGCAGGCGCGCGACAGGATAGAAGAGATAAAAAACGATATTGAGCAGACGGAAGAGAAAAAAACGGAGCTCATAGAAAAGATCGCCACTCTGAACGACGATATAACTACGACGGAAAAGCTGATAGCCACCTACGGAGAATATATTGAATTAAAAGAAGAAGAAATAAAAGAGACGGAGGATGATCTTGCGTCTCAGGAAGCTTCTCTTATAGAATTTCTGCGTTACGACTATGAATCCGGCTCTTCCGCACTTAAAACAATAGAATTTCTGCTTGATTCCGCTTCTTTATCGGATTTTCTGTCAAACATACAGTATATAGGCACGCTGATGGATTATCAGGATCACCTTATACAGAATCTTGAAAACACGTCAACAAAATACGAGGGACAGAAATACGACCTCTCTGAAGCAAAAAAGGAACAGGAAGAATACGCGGCGGCGCTCAACGTCCAGCTTGAAGAGTCCGAAAGACTGAAAGCGGAGGCTATGGAATACATAGTAAAGCTTGAAGCGGACCAGCTTGATTATGAAGCCACGCTCCAGTCAAGTGAGGAAGCTGAAAAAGAACTGACCGCCAAGATAGAAAAAGCCCGCGCTGAAGAAGCAAAACTCATTGAGGATGAGCGCAAGCGCGAGGAAGAAAGAAAGCGCAAAGAGGAAGAAGAAAGAAAAAAGCGTGAGGCTGAGGAAGCTGCAAAAAGAGCGGCTGAGCGCGCCAAACAGTCTGCCAAAAGCGACGACATAGAAAGAGCAAGATTGGCAGAAGCAAGCGCCGCGGCTTACGGAGACGGCTATATGTGGCCTCTTCCGGTAGATCAGTGGTTCATAGTATCCGGCTGGTTCGGTTACGAGCCTAACCCCATAGGCTCCGGCATCAGATTCCACAAGGCTCTTGACCTGGCAGCAAACAGGGGAACGGACATATACGCGGCAGCCGCCGGCAAAGTCATTGAGGCTAAATATTCCTCATCTTACGGAAATCACGTGGTCATACTCCACTCAAACGGTTATTCAACGCTTTACGCACACGCGTCAAAACTGATCGCGCGTGAAGGAGACGTCGTTAAGCAGGGGCAGGTCATCGCATACGTCGGAACGACCGGATATTCCACCGGCAACCATCTGCACTTTGAGATAATCAAACCCAACGGCAAAACGAGAGTAGATCCGATACAGTATTTCCCGAAGATGTACGAGCTGCATAAAAACGACAGCAGCAGATATGATTATTTGAACAATCCGAGAAAGACCGAATATACGCCGTAACAGAAAAGTTTTATCTTTTACGGCAGATATATTTTATAAACACCGGTCGATCACGGTCAAACGGGCGCGGCATACAATCCGCGTCCGTCAATTCATTATTTTATTAAAATCAGAAAGGTATTATATGTCGGATGTTGATGATATTAGGACGGATCAAACGTTAAACAACCGTCCGGAGGAAGAAAACGTCATAACGCAAAAGGAAACAGAAGATCAGGATGCTTATAACGACAGCGTTATACAAACAGAATCCGAAGATAAGCCGGAAGCGGAGGAAAAAGACGAAAAGCCGCCCAAAAAGCCGTTCAAAGTACCGCTTTTCGCGGCGGTGATAGCAGTTCTGGCTGTCGCGGTCCTGACGTCGCAGATAACGTTCCTTTCCGTGCGTCAAAGCTATCATAAAAAACTCGCTACTATAGAAAAAGAACGCTTCTCCGACAGCAAGCTTACGGAGCTGGACACGCTGTACCGCACTTACTATATTAACGATATAGACGAGACCGATCTCATAAACGGACTTATAGAAGGCTATATATACGGCGCGGGAGACAAATACGGCTCGTATATGACGCCGGAAGAGTACGCGGAATATACAAGCAGTCTTAACGCTGATACAAAAGGCATTGGAGCGACCGTTATATGGAACTCGGCAATGCAGGCGATAGAGATCGTATATGTTTACGAGGGCTCGCCCGCCGAGGAAGCCGGAATAGAGATCGGCGACCTTATAGTCGAGGTAGACGGAAAAGCCGTATCCGAGCTTGGATATAACGCCGGAGTATCCGCCGTCAAGGGCGAAGCGGGAACGAAAGCAAAGCTGACGGTAAAACGCGGAGACAATTACGAGCAGACGCTTCAAATAGAATCGGAACGCCGCGAATTCAAAGTCAGGACGGTAACGTTCAAAGCTTACGGCGAGGTAGCGGTCATAGGCATAACGAACTTCTACTCCACCACCCCGACGGAACTTAAAGCCGTCGTTATGGAAGCGGCGGAAGCCGGATGCGACCGCATAGTATTTGATTTAAGAAACAATCCAGGCGGACTGCTCACGTCGGTCCAGGCGGTGCTCGATTATATCTTGCCGGAAGGCGTTGTCGTCAGAAGAGTCAACGCGCAGGGCGTATGGGATGAATACGTGTCTGACGCTTCCTGTCTGCAAATGCCTATGGTAGTTTTGGTAAACGGTCAAACCGCGTCAGCCGCGGAGCTGTTTACTTCAGCTCTTAAGGATTTTGATTACGCAACAATAATAGGAACGCAAACGTACGGCAAAGGCACGGTAACGCTGCCGTATCAGTTGAGCGACGGCTCCGTAGTTTATATTTCAATGGAGCATTACTACCCGCCCAAATCCGATAACTTTGAAGGCGTAGGCATAACCCCGGACGAGATAGTGGAACTTGACGCCGAAGCAAAGAAGATCAGTTTCTACAAATTGACATACGAAACAGACAATCAGCTCAGAAGAGCTATTGAGATAATAAAAGAAAAATAATAAGAGGAGCATATAACCATGCACGAACAGATAACCGTAACAGAAGAAGGACTTAAAAAACTTGAGGATGAGCTCAATTATCTTAAAACCGTAAAAAAACAGGAAGTCAAAGACGCTATAAAAACGGCAAAAGAATTCGGTGACTTATCCGAAAACAGCGAATACGAGGCTGCAAGAACGGAACAGGCGCAGGTAGAAGGCAGAATTACCGAGCTTGAGCAGATGCTCAAACACATCCGCGTCGTATCGAGCGAGGACGTGACTCAGGACAGAGTAAGCGTAGGCGTCACAGTTACCGTAAAAGACGTTGACAAAGGCACTAAAACGGATTATATGCTTGTCGGCTCAACTGAAGCTGACCCGTTTGCAAATAAAATATCAGACACTTCTCCCATAGGCAAAGCCATAATCGGCGCAAAAACGGGAGACAAAGTGACAGTTCATCTTCCCAGACGTGATCTTACCATAATAATTGAAAAAATAGAAAAGAGCAAAGAATAAAATGAGCGATAACCAGAACAACGTAAATAACACAGAGGAGCTTTCCGATATACTTGCCGTTCGCCGTCAGAAGCTGGCGGATATGCAGGCGGCGGGAAAGGATCCGTTTACAATAACAAAATACAACGTAACGCATCACAGCGCGGATATAACGGGCGACTGCGATCCGGAAACGCATACTTACAAGACCTTTACCGGTTCTGAAACCGTATCCGTTGCCGGAAGACTTATGTCAAAGCGCGTTATGGGCAAAGCCTCTTTCTGCCATATACAGGACTTAAAGGGTGAGATACAGGCGTACGTCGCGCGCGACAACGTGGGCGAGGAACCTTACGCGGAATTCAAAAAGCTCGATATAGGCGACATAGTCGGTATTGAAGGCACGCCTTTCGTCACCAAAATGGGCGAGCCGTCCATCCACGCGACAAAGGTAGTTCTCTTATCTAAGAGCCTGCGTCCGCTGCCCGAAAAATTCCACGGGCTCACAAACACGGATATGCGCTACCGTCAGCGCTACGTCGATCTTATAATGAACGGCGAATCAAAGGAAACGCTCATAAACAGATCCCGTATCATAAGCAGCATAAGAAATTATCTTAACGGTCAGGGATTTATAGAGGTGGAAACGCCTATGCTCGTTTCTAACGCCGGCGGCGCCGCCGCAAGACCGTTTGAAACGCATTTCAACGCCCTGGATGAAGATTTCAAACTCCGTATATCGCTTGAACTTTACTTAAAGCGCCTTATCGTCGGCGGCCTTGAAAAGGTATATGAAATAGGCAGAGTTTTCAGAAACGAAGGTATAGACACACGTCACAATCCCGAATTTACACTGATGGAATTATACCAGGCGTACACGGATTATCACGGAATGATGGACCTTACGGAAAATCTGTTCCGCCATATAGCGCACGAGGTATTGGGCACAGGCACAGTCACGTACAACGGCATTGAAATGGATCTTGACAAACCGTTTGCAAGAATCACGATGCTTGACGCGGTAAAGCAGTATTCCGGCGTTGATTTCAGAGAAGTAAAGACGCTAACGCAGGCAAGAGAGCTTGCAAAAGCGCATAACATAGCGTATGAAGAGCGCCACAAAAAAGGCGATATACTCAATCTGTTCTTTGAAGAATACGTTGAAGAGCATCTTATACAGCCGACGTTCGTAATGGATCACCCGATAGAAATTTCACCTCTGACAAAGCGCAAACCCGAAGATCCCGATTACGTTGAGCGTTTTGAGATGTTTATGAACGGCTGGGAAATGTGCAACGCATATTCCGAGTTAAACGACCCGATAGATCAGCGCGCCCGCTTTGCCGAGCAGGACGCTTTAGCCGCGGCAGGCGACGAGGAAGCAAACCACACGGACGAAGATTTCTTAAACGCCCTTGAGATCGGTATGCCTCCCACAGGCGGTATCGGCTACGGTATAGACAGACTCTGTATGCTCTTCACAAATTCCGCCGCGATCCGCGACGTACTTCTCTTCCCGACGATGAAATCTCAGAAAACCGGCTCCGAGTCGGTAGGGGTCGGCGCCCACGACGACCCGAACGGCGCCCTCGACGACCCGCAGACTTCCGATTTTAACTGCGCCTGCTTTACCTGCTCCTCTCAGGAGGCTTGCAAGGCAGCGCAGGAAGCCGCGCCCGCGATAGAAGGCGCGCCGATAATATCGAGCGAAAAACCCGATTTTTCTAACGTCCAGATCGAGCCGCTGTTTTCCGATTACGTTGATTTCGAGACTTTCCAGAAGTCCGATTTCAGAGCGGTCAAAGTCCTCGCGTGCGAGGCCGTACCGAAGTCAAAGAAACTCCTGAAGTTCACTCTCGACGACGGAACAGGCACGAATCGCACCATTTTAAGCGGTATTCACGCTTTCTACGAGCCGGAACAGCTTATAGGCAAGACCTGCATAGCGATAACCAATCTGCCGCCGCGCGCGATGATGGGAATAGAATCCTGCGGTATGCTAATCTCCGCCGTCCATAAAGAAGGCGACGAAGAAAAACTGCATCTGCTTCAGGTAGACCCGCACATCCCCGCCGGCGCTAAATTGTATTGATTTTTGACTAATTTCACGTTCCGGAATAAATCGAAAAGGATCAGGAATATGACTGAAACAACAAAACTATCAACAAAAACGTACAAAGCTTTATTTATTGCCGTTTCGATCGTACTTGTCGCGGTGCTTTTCATACAGTGCCTGTTCTGGGCAGGAGCTTTGGGCAAAAAAGAAGAACAAAACGCCGCAAAAACAAAGTCAAATACTTACTCGCTTTCGCACGACGGATACACGCTTGAACAGGTCGTCGTACTTAGCAGACACAATATCCGTTCTCCGCTCAGCGGCGGCGATTCGCTTCTCGGAACGGTCACGCCTTACGAATGGTTCAACTGGTCGTCCGACCCGAGTGAACTCTCTCTCCGCGGCGGCGCGTCCGAAACGCTTATGGGGCAGTATTTCCACAAATGGATGGAAAAAGAAGGGCTTATCCAGTCTAATTACAGACCCGAAGGCGAGGAAGTACGCATATATGCGAATTCAAAACAGCGTACGATCGCTACCGCCGAATATTTCAGCGCCGGTCTGCTTCCGACGTCCAATATCGACGTAGAATATCACATGGAATTTGATAAAATGGATCCGGTGTTCACGCCTCAGCTTACTTTTGTGTCAGACGAATATAAAAAGGACGCCGAGGCACAGATACGTCAGCTGTTTGACGGTACGATAAAAGGGCTTGAAGATAACTATTCGCTTGTGTCCGACGTTATAGATATAGAAAAATCAAAAGCGTGGAAAGACGGCACGGTAACAAAACTCGTAACGGACGATCTTACTTTGAAGCTTGAAGCAAACGCGGAACCGGGTATGAGCGGCTCTCTCAAGACCGCCTGCTCGATCAGCGACGCGCTTGTTCTTCAATACTATGAAGAAAGCGACGATATAAAAGCCGCTTTCGGAAAAACGCTTACGGAAAAACAGTGGAAAGAGATAAGCGAGATCAAAGACGTATACGGCGACGTTCTGTTTACAGCGCCGCTGGTATCCGTAAACGTTGCGCACCCGCTTCTTTTGGAAATAGATAAAGAGCTGAACACAGAAGAACGCAGGTTTACATTCCTGTGCGGTCATGATTCCAACGTCGGAAGCGTGCTTGCCGCGCTCGGCGTCGAAGAATACGATCTGCCGCAAGCCATTGAAAAGAAAACTCCTATCGGCTGCAAACTCGTTTTCTCAAAATGGAGCAACGCAAGCGGTGGGAAGTTTATTTCAGTAGATCTTGTGTATCAAAGCGTAGAACAGCTTCGTGATCTTTATATGCTCGATCTCGAACACTCACCCGTGGTTTTCCCGATCACTTTGAGCGGACTTAACAAAAACGAAGACGGTCTGTATTCGATATCTGATATCAAAGGCAGATTTGACAGCTCTATATCGGAGTATGACAAGCTTATATCAAAATACGGTGTGAAAGCTGCAGCCTGATCGTTTTATGACGATCCGCCGGCGCGAACTTTATTGATTTGATTATAATAAAAAGCCTTGCGGTCTGAATATCGCAAGGTTTTTATTTGCATTCTCCTTTGGGATAAGGTGTCACGCAATTACGGATTACGCCTACCGGTAGGGCGGGGGCTTGCTCCCGCCGAAAGATACGGATCCGGTAGGGGTCGGCGCCTCGACGACCCGTGCGGTAGAGGCGGTCACCGATCACCCGCATAAAAAAGAGCGGCAAACTGCCGCTCTCAGAGTGAAGACAAAAAAGCAGTTTTTGTTTTACCTTCTCCTTTGGAGAAGGTGTCACGCAATTACGGATTACGCCTACCGGTAGGGCGGGGGCTTGCTCCCGCCGAAAGATATGGATCCGGTAGGGGTCGGCGCCTCGACGACCCGTGCGGTAGAGGCGGTCACCGATCGCCCGCATAAAAAAGAGCGGCAAACTGCCGCTCTCAGAGTGAAGACAAAGCAGTTTTTGTTTTACCTTCTCCTTTGGAGAAGGTGTCACGCAATTACGGATTACGCCTACCGGTAGGGCGGGGGCTTGCTCCCGCCGAAAGATACGGATCCGGTAGGGGTCGGCGCCTTGACGACTCGTGCGGTAGAGGCGGTCACCGATCACCCGCATAAAAAAGAACGGCATACTGCCGCTCTGTGTTTTATATTCAGTTAAAAACTACCGTCAGCGTCGTTCCTGACACGATCTGTGCTTCGGTTACGTTGTAATTGGTCGGAACTCCCCAATGAGCCTTGATCTCAAGGTTTGACAAATCCGGGGTCGTAATATTCAAATCTATACCTGTCCCTACGGAAACGTAGTAGACCGACGTTTTCGGCGTTTCCGATGTATCTGTAAAAGTCAGTATCGCATAACCTGTGGTGTAAGACCCGCTGTCCGGCTCTAAATGCAATGGATATGTACCGTTTGCAACACTTGATATATTTTTTACTGTATTGGTTGACATCTGCGCGTTTACGGGATAATTAACATTAAACGATCCCGTCAGTTTATAGTCCCCCGTTCTGACGGTGTTTGTACCGGAGGTTATGGAGAGAAGGTACCATGCGTATGTAGAAGCAGACAGCGCGGCAGTACAGAGGATAATTGAAATTATCGACAGTATGATGCGTGTCATGCATTTTTTTCCATTGAATCGCGTTTGTTGCGCGGAGTTTTGACAGCTGCGCATAAAAATGCTTCCTTTCTTTAAGATCTGCGTAACCGAAAGGCGCAAACGTGAGCTTATGCCCTTTGGTTACGGCTCCGGCGAGGGCGCCCCCGCCGGAGCTGATTATTATTTTATTGGGGTCGCCTGTATTAGCGCTTTCATACAAGCAGATATTCCCCCCGCCCGCCCATGGACAGGCGGGGGGAAATTAGGTTTAAAATACTTTCAGATTAGTTGAACTGAACCTGAGTACCGTCAACAATAACGGTCATCTGGTTTGCAATGTAATCAAAGTCAGTATCGTGAGGAGTATCAAACAGTGTTGCAAAGTTTGCAGCTGTTACGGCAGTGCCGCCATGCGTGCAGTTTGTGAGAGTAATTATGCCGGTAGAAGATGATCTTCCAAAGAATGAATATCCAGCATCAAACGCACAATCTTTGAATGTAATTGTGTTGTATATAGCCCATGTGTTGTAGTTAGCCCCATTGCCCTGAGTTGCTTTACCAAAAGTGCAGTTTGTAAATGTTGCTTCTGCACCGGCAATGCTGTTCCAACCGTTAATGGTTGAATCAGTTACGATAACTTTGTTGCCATTACCTTTACCTATGTTAATACCATAAGTAGGTCCATTAACAGTAACATTATCTATGTAAAGATCACCGTTCATTCCGTATGTGCCGGAAGAACCAGTGCCGATACCACGACCTGAACCAACAACAGTAACATTCTTTATCTCACCACTCTTTGCGTTAAGACCGCAGTCAGAGCCTGTGTTGGAAACTGTTATTGTTTTGCCGTTACCGTCAAGAACAGCACCGTCTATAGCCTGAGGACCGCTTACAGCTATATCTCCGCCGAGAACTACGTTCTGACCAGCCGCGAGAGCAGCGGTAGCAGCAGCAGCAT
>JAFSYU010000052.1 GCA_017443595.1 Clostridia bacterium | reverse complement strand
CGTTCTCAAACGGAAAATCATAGTTTTTCGTGCAGTGGACTTCATAATATGACCCGATCACGTCGCCGTAAATCGCACCGAACACAATATCACCTCCGATCTTTGAAAACAGTATAGCATGAATTTATGAAAAAATAAAGATGGAAGACAAAAAATGAGAGAGTCCATAACTCAAATCCGTTATGAACTCTCTAAATGGTTGCGGGGGAAGGATTCGAACCTACGACCTCCGGGTTATGAGCCCGACGAGCTGCCAGCTGCTCCACCCCGCGATATGTTGGTGCCGGAAACCGGGCTCGAACCGGTACGGGATTTAGGTCCCACGGGATTTTAAGTCCCGGGCGTCTGCCAATTTCGCCACTCCGGCATACCTTTTTTTCCTGACTTGCTTATTATATCACTCAATGCTCTATTTGTCAAGCCCTTTTTTCAATTTTACATTTTTTTAAATTATCGAAAAAATGATATTTAAGGTGTTTTATAAAAATTATTGACTTATCTGAAAATATATGTTATAATTTTTCCGATTTAAAAAGCAGGAGCTTGGATCAATGCTTCAGAGTTTGAAAGAATTCAATATAGTCTCCGTCTGCGTCAGACTTGTTCCGGCTGCTTTGGTCGGAGCTATTATAGGTTTCGGCAGGTCACGCCAAAAGCAGACGGCGGGTATGCGTACGTACCTTATCACCTGCGTAGGCGCGGCGCTTGCCTCTATAACGGGTTTTTACGAATACGCGATGCTCAAGGGCAACGTTCAGCCGCTTTAGAATAATATTTTATATTTTTTAAATGATTTCAATTTGATTTTTTCTATATATCAGCCTTATACCCGGAGGGAAAAATGAAAAAAAGAGTTTTATGCTTATTTCTGGCTGTGCTTTTTGCCGCGTCCGTTTTAGCGGGATGCGACAACGGTCCGGTCACAGAAAGCACGTCGGCTGAGTCCGACACGACGAAAGAAAGCGAAACGGAAGCGGACGTAACTTTTGACGAATCCGTTGAGGCGGTCACTCCTTCACCGGACGCTTACCGTCTCGGCTCCGATATAGTTCTTGCCGACTACGATCCGGAGGGGACCGTTTCATACGTGAACAAGACTGTTGAATTCAAGGATAAGGATTCATCATCCGACGCGTTTGGATTTCACCGCGAAGCAAAATCAAGCGGCGGCACGGTGACGCTCCCGAAGGGAGAAGTCGCGGGTCTTTTCCCGAGACTTGCCGCGTCTGAAACGGAAAAAACCGTATATAAATTTGATCTGAACTGCGCTGCGCCTGAAAAGGATTATTCATGGTTCACGTTCTACGTGGGATTAAGGCTTGAAAGTGAAGGACAGGACTGCACGCAGCATTCCGGCGTTTGGATAGCCATGCGCAGCGGACAGATAGGCATGAGGGTAGGCGATTGGCCGAACACCTCGTATTTCAGCTGCGGTTACGATTTCTCGTCCGGCGGCACTGTCATAGTAGTAGACGATCCGGAAGCAAACGAGATAAAAATATACGCAGGCGATGAAGATCACGAGCTGGCGACCGTCAGGATCGACGGCGCGAAGACCGCTATGTACGCTCCCGGCAAGGACAAAGCGTCCATAACCGACACGACTGTCAGCACAATTATAAGAGGCGGCTACGCTCATCTCTGGAACCACATAACAGACTGCGACGTAACGCTTAAAAACGTTTCCGCGACTCTTATTGAAAAAACGTATGTAAAAGAGGATATAAACGGTATAAGACCGAATACGACGGATATTTTCTCCGATACGTACACGGCATACGACGACGTCGGCAGGACCGCCGCAAACACGGATACAGCTCCCAACGGCAAAAAAGTGGGTATGTTCTACTTTTTATGGCACGAGGACAACAACAATAAAAACCCGCTTTACGATCACACCGCCGCATACGAAAAAGGCGGCAGAAAAGAGCTTGAAAAAGTATTGAAACAAGGCAATATAGGATACGCTCATTACTGGGGCGAGCCTTATTTCGGTTATTACTGCTCTAACGACGAATGGGTCATACGCAAGCACGGCGCAATGTTGTCCGAGGCGGGCGTGGACTTTGTATTCTTTGACGCGACAAACGGTCCGCTTTACAAAAGAAATTACGAAGCGGTAATGAAGGTATGGTCAAAGATGAGGCAGGAAGGACTTAAAACTCCGGACGTATGTTTCATTTTAAAGAACGACGACGCAAATGAGTTAGGGTCAATCTGGCGCGACCTTTACAGCTGCGGTCTTTACGAAGATCTGTGGTTTACGTGGGAGGGCAAGCCGGTAATAATGTTTACCGGAAGAGGCTATAAGCTTACCGAAGAACAAAAAGAATTCTTTACTGTACGCATATCGTGGGCTACGGAATCCGGCGACTGGTATACGGATGAAGGCGGCATCGGCTGCTGGCCGTGGGCTTCCATGTATAAGCAGAAACCCGGTATAAGAAAAGACGGATCCAAGCGCGTTATAGAGCAAATGGCTGTAATGTGCGGTTTCTGGTCTAACGGCAGCTTCGGCACAAACGCCGGAAGAAGCTATACGAAAGCGACCGGCGAGCCTATGGACAAAGCGGAAGGCGCCTGGGACTACGGTTTCGGTCTTTATCCGCAGACGAGCGGTCTGGGGCTTGCTTATCAGGAATGTTTTGATTACGCTATCAAAAAATCGCCTGAAATAATAATGATAACCGGCTGGAACGAATGGTGGGCAGGTCGCTGGGACGTTCTCGGGCAGATGCTCGCTTTGGAATATACGAGCAACGACACGAATAAATCTATGTACGTTGACAATTTCGACCCGGAATTCTCACGCGATATAGAGCCGATGAAAGGCGGATTCGGCGACAACTACTACTATCAGACGGTCATAAACGTCAGAAACTACAAAGGCGCAAGAAACGTTGAGGCGGCGTTCGGTCAGAAGAGTATAGACCTCGGCGGCGACGCGACGCAGTGGTTCACCGTGGGTCCGGAATTCCGTGATGTTTACGGAGATACCGCAAAGCGCGATCACGTATCGTACGCCGGAGGGCTGAGATATACAAACGATACCGGAAGAAACGATATTTTAACGTCAAAGGTATCGGACGACGGCGAATATCTGTATTTCTTTGTTGAGTGTGCGGAAAACATAACCGCGCGCGAAGGCGAAAACTGGATGAACCTCTTTATCAAGTCCGACGGAAACGAAAAAACCGGATGGTACGGATTTGATTATATAATAAACCGCAGCGAAGAAAACGGAAAAGCGAGCATCGAGCGCTTCAAAGACGGCTGGGCTTTTGAAAAAACGGGCGAAGCCGAGTACGCGCTTGACGGCAAAACGCTTGTAATAAAGGTAAAAAGAACGGATATAGGCTGCGACGGCAAGAGCCTTGATTTCAAGTGGGCGGACAATTCCGTAACCGACGGCGAGATCATGGGCTTCTTAGACAACGGCGACGCGGCGCCGGACGGACGCTTCTGTTTCCGCTATACGACCGAAAAAGCCGAAAAATCAGCTCCGGAATGTCTCAGCTCCGATATGGCGGTGTTCAAAGTCAACGGATACAACGCGTTTATAAGAGGCAAAGAGTACCGCATAGGCGAAAGCACAAAGACGACGCTTCTGGCGTCCGGAAAAGAATTCTACTTACCTGAAGCGCTGCTTACGGATATCCTCGGTATATCATGCGACGGCGAGACGGTATACGACCATTACGGCGTTAAATACGTAAAAGCAAACGGTCCGGTGGAAAAGAGCGGCAAAGCAGTAACGATCACAACGGACGGCCTGATTATAATAGCAAACGAAAAAGTAACGGACGAAGCAGTACTTGACACGCTGTACAGATCGCTGCACTGAAATCAAATATAGGGCGCTGTCCTAAGGGAAAAGCCCGATAAGGAAGTTTTTTCACTGCGCATAAACGTGGTGAGTAGGTGCGCACTTAACAAAAGCAGGCTGAAATTAAAATCAGTCTGCTTTTCATATTCAGTCGGTTTAATGAAGACGTTCGCTTCGCTCACTAATGAAGACGGGCTAACGCCCTAATGAAGACGTTCGCACCCCGGCGCTCACTAATGAAGCGAAGTCGCCCTCGTTCCTTAATTAGCGAACGTAGTGAGCGACTTCATTCTTTCATTAGCGAAGCGTCTTCATTAGCCCGAAGGGCGACTTCATTTTCGGCGCGGTAAAGAAATATCATAATACTTCCTTATCACGCCGCGCCGAAAAGCAGCTCCGTTTTTTATTTTAACTGATCTATCCCCTGCCCGGCTCGTTTCAATTCCGTCCCGTCGCTCCACCGACCCATATAAAGCGCGTTTTCACCGTGCCAGTTATCATAATCCTCACCGTTAAACGACCAGTCCGCTATGGCTTTGCACCATTTTAACGCGCCGTATTTAATAAGATTATCGACCGTGCTTTCGTTTTTCTTCATCCATTTGTGATCCGCTGTGACGCGCTCTTCTCCGTGTTCTTCGCTGTAGAGTATATAAAACGCTTTTTTCTCCTCCGGATGATCAGACAGACTGTTATAGTAATACGCGCTTGTGCGGAAGGCGTTTTCCGTATCATCTTCGCCTATCGCCATTAAAATATTTATGTTATTATTGACTGTGCAGAGATCGTCCTTCGGTATGATATCCGCGCCGCCGTCGCTTGCGTCAAAAGCGACCGCGAATTTTACCGGCAGTTTATTTTCAGCACAGATATTAAGCGCCGTGACAGCGCCGACGGAATGGCCGGCAAGCCCTATAAGATATTCCCCGTCCCGCTTTGCCGGTTTTGTTTTGAGCTCGTTTTCGGCAAATCTTATACCGTCGTTTATCTGTTTTGAAGCGCAGGCGGTATAATTTGCCGGGTTTAAAAACATACTTTCGTAATTGGGCGCAATTACTATATATCCGCAGGACGCGAGATAATAATACGTTTCCTCGTACGTATCGCTGTTGTTGAAAATATAAAATCCGTGTAAGTAAGCTATTACCGGCAGCTCCGTTTCTTCTTCCGTTTCCGGATAATAAATCACGCTGTAGCCTCTGTTCGTTATATACGTGCGTTTGCTTACCGTGCCGTATCCTCCGTTATAAGAAACGGCGACCGTGCCGTTTCCGCAAAGCTCCGGCTTGACGTCACAGACGATGAAACAAAGCGCGAGCGTGAGCGGTATATATGCAAAAATCACGGCGGATATATGAGTAAATACGCGTTTCCCTTCTCTATACTGCATTCTGACTATCTCAGATACGGAGATGATAAGAAAAAGCGCGGCGCCTGCCCTGTAAAAAACAACGCTGCCGAAAACGCCCGCGGCTCCGGTCAACACCGCGGCTGAGTAAACTACGGAAAAAATAATAATATATACACGGTTTTCTTTTTGTTTTATACAGCAAAAAAGAAGAAAAGCGGAAAACGCCATAGCAGCGATAACGAATATTTTAAAATATACGTTATCCGCAAATATGGCGTTGAGAATTGCGTTATAAAGTAAAATAAACGACGCGGGTATTCTGACTTTGTTTAATATACCGGTTTTCATATACTTACACAGAAAATAAAACAGTCACGGAAAAACGCGGTCATATCACCGCTTTGATCCGTATTTATTGACGTGGGCTTTTATTGCTTCAAAAGTCTTTTCACTTATATAGTGCTCAATGCGGCAGGCGTCTTCCTCCGCGGTCTGCTCGTCCACGCCGATATTGATAAGAAGCCGGCTGAGCAGACTGTGCCTTTCGTAGATCATTTTTGCTCTCTCTTCTCCAAGCGTGGTCAGCTTCAGGTAACCCTTTTCATCCGTTCTGACAAGTCCGTCGTTTTTGAGCAGTCCTATCGCACGGCTCACCGACGGTTTTGAATATCCCATATATGCTCCGACGTCAATACTGCGTACGTCCGGTGATTTCTGTGATAAAACGTATATCGTTTCAAGGTACATCTCTCCGGATTCACGTATCGTCATAATATTACCTCCTTACTTTGTTAATTTTCCTCTGCATTTGTCCATAAAACGGTCGACCGTTATTACGGCGCGCTGATGCGTGCCTTCACCGATAAGTCCCGCGTCATCATAACCGGTCACTTTAAAATCCGCGATCCTGCCGTTTTCCGATATGTTAGTGACTTCCGCAACCGCGCGAACGTGAATTCCGACGGGAGACGGAGAAACGTGGGATATATCGAGCTTTATGCCGACGCTGCTTTTGCCTTCCGGCAGATCATTCTGCATCAGCTTGAACGCAGCGTTTTCCATCATCGCGGCAAGGAACGGTGTGCCGAATACTTCAAGCGCGCCGCTGCCGAGACTCGCAGCCGTATTTTTCTCTGAAACAACGTCGTTTACTTCATATTTATCGCCGATCTTCATTTAATTTCTCCTCTGCGGTTAGTTATTGCTTACTATTATATACTGCAGCTCACCGTTTTTCAATACAAAAGCGAAAATTTTTTTAAGAAAATCAATTTTTTTCAAAAAACCTCTTGACAAATTAGCGTATGCTAACTATAATATACATCGGTTAGAGAATGCTAACCGTATTTTTAAGCAATTCGGTTAGTTTATGCTAACCGATACAATATCGCAGGTCGGTCCACGCCGGCTGTGCGGAACGGAGGACTGTATGATACCGCTTTGTTTATCGGATATAGGAGAGCCGCTGATCATAAAAAGAATAGGCGGCACACCTGAAGTCAGGCAGCATCTTGAAAACCTCGGCTTTAACGTCGGCGGTGAAGTAATGATCGTGAATACGCTTGGCGAAAACATAATAGTCAAGGTAAAAGAAGCGCGCGTTGCCCTGAGCGACGAGCTTGCAAGAAAAATAATGGTATAATATTTATTAAGGAGGCATATAAGGTGAAAACGTTAAAAGACGTAAAGATCGGGCAAACCGCAACGGTCGTCAAGCTCCACGGTGAAGGCGCCGTCAAAAGAAGGATAATGGATATGGGTATAACAAAGCATACTCCCGTTTACGTACGCAAAGTAGCTCCGCTCGGCGATCCCATTGAGATCACCGTAAGAAACTACGAGCTGTCTATCCGCAAAGCAGATGCGGAAATGATAGAAGTTGAATAAAGACTTTATATTTTTTCAGGCAACGGTTAGCGTAGACTAACCGCTCAAAGCTCATCCGAGCAGAAAGGAAGCATATATTATGGACATCAGAATAGCCTTGGCGGGCAACCCTAACAGCGGTAAAACAACGCTTTTCAACGCTTTGACCGGTTCAAACCAGTTTGTGGGAAACTGGCCCGGCGTCACGGTCGAAAAAAAGGAAGGCAAACTGAAAAAGCACGACGGAGTGATAGTAACGGACCTTCCCGGTATCTATTCCCTTTCTCCCTACACTCTTGAAGAGGTAGTTGCAAGAAATTATCTGATAGGCGAGCGTCCCGACGCGATATTGAATATAGTAGACGGTACGAACCTTGAAAGAAACCTTTATCTTACCACACAGCTGACGGAGCTCGGCATCCCGGTCGTCGTCGCCATAAACATGATAGACCTCGTAAAAAAAGAAGGCGACAAGATAAACTTAACGGAGCTCTCCCGCCAGATAGGCTGTCCGGTGATCGAAATATCCGCTCTTAAGGAAACCGGCATAACGGAAGCGGCTGAAGCGGCGATCAACGCCGCAAAGAGCGGAAAGACCATTCCCCAGCACAGTTTTTCCGGCCCCGTCGAGCACGCGCTCGCGCATATCGAGGAGGCGGTCGTTCACGATCTTCCCGAGGAACAGCAGAGATGGTACGCGGTAAAGATATTTGAACGTGACGAAAAAGTGCTTGAAGCTCTCAAGCTCGACAAGGACGTTCTCGATCATATCGAAGAGGATATCAAAGCAGCCGAAAAAGAGCTTGACGACGACGCGGAAAGCATTATAACAAACGAAAGATACGTTTACATAGCCGGAGTTATCAAGGCTTGTTACAAAAAGAAAGAAATAAAGAAGCTGACAAAGAGCGATAAAATAGATAAGATCGTCACAAACAGATGGCTCGGACTTCCCATCTTTGCCGTTGTTATGTTCCTCGTTTATTTTCTGGCAATGGCTCCGGGCGCTCCCGGAACGATAGCGACAGACTGGGCTAACGACGGTCTGTTCGGAGACGGCTATCATCTGTTCGGTATAGGCAGCAAGGCGTACGAGGAAAAAGCCGGCGACTATGAGGCGGCGGTTAACGCTCTTGCGGCTTACGGTATAGAGTTCGACGCGGGCGCCGAAGAATTCGATCCTGATCAGTTCAAGGAATCTCTTAAAGCGTTTACTTCCGATAAAACGTCGGCAACGGTCGACGTGACCGACGACGAAACGCTGGAGGTAACAACGATCACAGTATATTTCGATAAAGTGCCTGACGATGCAAATGAAGACGAAACGAACGGCATGACGTTCAAGGAAGCCGTCGCGTACTTTGAAGAAAAAGGCTTTGAAGAGCCCGATCCGGCTGACGACGGCGTATGGGTGCCCGGTATCCCCGCGCTGCTTGACAAGGCTCTGCTTGACGCGGACGGAAACGCAAAAGTGCCCGAGTGGCTTTACGGTCTTATACAGAACGGTATCGTGGCGGGCGTCGGCGCGGTGCTCGGCTTCGTACCTCAGATGCTCGTTCTGTTCCTGCTCCTTGCGATCCTCGAGGGCTGCGGTTATATGGCGCGTATAGCGTTCGTACTTGACCGTATTTTCAGAAAATTCGGACTTTCCGGCAAATCGTTTATACCGATGCTCGTAGGTACAGGCTGCGGCGTTCCCGGAATCATGGCGAGCAGAACGATAGAAAACGAGCGTGACCGCCGTATGACGATAATGACCACCACCTTCATTCCGTGCGGCGCAAAGCTCCCGTTCATCGCCATGGTCGCCGGCGCTCTGTTCGGCGGTTCAGCCTGGGTAGCCGTTTCCGCGTACTTCATAGGTATGGCGGCGATAATAGTTTCCGGTATCATGCTGAAGAAGACAAAGAGATTCGCGGGCGATCCCGCTCCGTTCGTTATGGAGCTTCCCGCATATCACCTGCCCACGGTCAAAAACGTACTCAGATCCACATGGGAACGCGGATGGTCGTTCATTAAGAAAGCCGGAACGATAATCCTCCTCTCTACGATAGTCGTATGGTTCACTTCATACTTCGGATGGGTGGAAGGATCATTTAGGATGCTTGCCGAGGAAGAGATGGGAAATTCCATCCTCGCTTACGTCGGAAAAGGTATAGCTTGGATCTTCGCTCCTCTCGGCTGGGGCGACTGGAAAGCCGCCGTCGCATCCGTCACCGGACTTGTGGCTAAAGAGAACATCGTCGGTACGATGGGCATACTCTACGGCGACTGGGCAGGCATCAGAGAATCGTTTGCGGTCCCGCACGTAGCCGGCTTCTCGTTCCTCGTGTTCAACCTGCTCTGCGCTCCGTGCTTCGCGGCTATCGGCGCTATCAAGCGTGAGATGAACAGCGCAAAATGGACCTGGTTCGCCATAGGTTATCAGTGCGGCTTCGCTTACGTGATCGCTCTTATGATCAACCAGTTCGGCAACCTGTTCACCGGCAATCTGGCGACCGGCGCGGGACTCGTTGTAAATATTATCAGTCTTGCAGTTGCTTTCGCACTGCTCGGACTTATGATCTACATGCTGTTCTTTAAGAAATATAAAGAAGCGACAAAGCTTACCAAAAACGTAAAAGTTTAAAAGGAGCGTGATACTATGTTTACATGGCTTACGGAAAACGCGGTAACTATAGTAGCGATAGCCGTTATTCTGGCAGCGGTCACCGCGGCCGTGATATATCTTGTTAAACAAAAAAGAAAAAAGACCGGCTGTACCGGTAATTGCGCGACTTGCGGTATGTGCTGCTGCGGCAAAGAAAACAAATAAAACGTTATCATAATGCGGCGGGGCTTTTAAACCCCGCCGTTTTGGTTATTTATCCGATAAACATCTGCGTCCAGTAATTGCCCGCCGAAACGTGACCCACGCCTATACGCGTATAGGAAGCGTTTAAAATATTTGCTCTGTGCCCGGGCGAATTCATCCAGGCGTTAACGACCTCTGACGGAGTTCTCTGCCCCATGGCGATATTTTCTCCCGCCGTTCTGTAGTTTACGCCGAAATCCTTCATCATCTGAAACGGCGAGCCGTAAGTCGGGGACGTGTGAGAAAAATACTTTTTGTCGCACATATCCTGTGATTTGAGACGCGCGATATATGACAGCTTCGCGTCTGTCATAAGCGGTTTCAATCCCGCGCTTTCCCTATACACGTTTACGAGCCGCACGACTTCCGCCTCGTACTCCGACAGACTGTCTGTTTCATCCGCCGGGATATACAGTATCTCATCCGGATAAATAAGGTTCGGATCTTGCACCTGCGGGTTTGCGTTTATGACAGACTGTAAAGTGATACCGTATGCGCGCGAAAGCTTCCACATCGTATCTCCTTTTATGACTCTGTGCTCTATCATTGCAAACGCCGGGCTTGCAAGCGATAACGCTAACGTTATTACAATAATAACAGTTGTGATTTTTTTCATAATATACCTCCGGATCAGTTGACCCAACAAAAGTCTGTGCAAAAAGCAGAAATTTATGCTTTTGTATTGCAAATCCCGTTTTTTTCTGTTATAATAAAGATGAGGTGAAAATGATGAACATACAGATATTCGGCGCCGGAAAATGCTTTGACAGCAAAAAAGCGGAAAGATTTTTTAAAGAAAGACGGATAAAATATCAGTATATAGACCTATACAGATACGGCATGAGCCGCGGAGAGCTGAAAAGCGTTATTGCTGCTATCGGGCTTGACAAACTGATAAACGAAAAACACAAAGACGCGGAAATCGTTAAAGCATACGCGTATGACGAAAACAAGATAGACGCCCTGTTTGACGAACCGGGTTTAATAAAAACGCCCGTCGTAAGAAACGGCAGAGCCGCGACGCTCGGCTACTGCCCGGACGTGTGGGTAGAGTGGATAAGAACCGATAAATAGGCGATTAAAGAAGAAAAATTAAGAATTAAGAATTCAGATTCATATAATGTTCACGCAAGCGAACTCATAGCATTGCGACAGCAATTCATAGTTTTCGGCACAAGCCGAAATCATAACGCGGCGTAAGCCGCTCATAACTAAAAAATGCCCTCGTGGGCATTTTTTTGTGTCATTCTCCTATTATCATTATCTGAACGGTGCGCTCGCGGCCGCGGGTCTGGTCCCAGTCTATGAAGTGGACGCGACCGAATTCGCCTAAGTCTGCGACGCCGTCATCTATCACTATATTCACGCTTCTGCCGATTATGGACGAGCGCAGATGAGCGTCGGTATTGTGACAGCCGAAATTGTCCTCGCCGTGCTCGAGCGCGTAGTCAAGCGCTTTCTGCCCGGGATGCAGATACATTCCCTCCGTTCTGCACGTCGGTATCCATTCTTCAAACACGTTTACAAGGTCCTGCTGCAGCGTTTCAAGTCCGGTCATGGACATATCAAAAGCACATTCCTGCGTTATGACCGAGCAAGTCGTATGGTGCGAGTACACAACGACGATTCCGTCTTTTATTTTTGATTCCGCAACGGCTTCTTTTACCTGCTCCGTTATATCGTGAAAACTCACGGCGCGGTGGTTTGACTGTACTTTGAATTTCTTTTTGAATACCATTTCCCTGCCCTCACATCTTCTTTAAATCGTCCGCGGCGCGTCTTGTCGCGGCTATCATTTCGTCTATCATAGCTATCGGATCGGCTGCGTTCATAATGCCGGACGCGGCGCCCGCCGCCTCGGATCCCGCCATTATAAAGTCGTAGACCTGCTGACCGTTGGTAATGCCCGCCGCCTGCTCGACTAAAATATCCGGGTAAATTTCCTTTATGACTTTTATGGAATCCTTTACGTAATCCATAGGTGAAACGCCGTTTCCGCCGCCTATTATCTGCGACGGCTCGGGGTTTATTATATCCGGGTGAAGCTGAGCTATCGCTTTCGCCTCCTCTAACGTATCGGCGCACGCGAAAACAAGGAAATCAAGCTCGCGCGCACGGTCTATCGTCTTTTTCATCTGCGGCAGGCTCATAGGCTTTTCGCAGTGGTTTATTACAACGCCTTTCGCTCCGGCGGCTTTCAGCGCTTCAGGCAGGATGTCAGCCATCCCGCGTCCGGGGCGGAGCGTGTCCATGTAAGGCGCAAGCACTATCAGATGCTTTGTGTTTTCAACAACGCGGCGTATCTCGACCGCCGGAGTTATGAAAAGCACGTCTATATCGTACTTTTCGGCGGCTTTGTCCGCGGCTTTTGCATATTCAAGCACTGTGTCGCCGTATATGTAGTTTTTCGTTCCTATTTCAAAATAAGGTGTTCTGATCTTTTGTTTCATATCCGTCTCCTCAAATTATTTCAACGTCAAATCCCATAAATTCACCGAAAGCCGCAAGCGCTGTCACGTCCGCTCCGTAAACGAGCGCGGAATGGTGCGTGCCGCCCGCCAAAGAATACTCTTTTAAGAATTCCGGCAGCGTTAAGTACGCGTGCTTCATCCAGCCGCGGACCTCGTTTGCATACGCTTTATCTGACTTGCCGCTCTGCACGAGCTGTACCTCGGCGAGTATGAGCGAAAATCCGTTCTCGGCGGGCGCGAGGTTGACGAGCACCGCAGAGCCTGATTTGAAACAGCCGTTAAGCGATACCGTGTCGCCGCAGGAATTGTAGTTGAATGATTTATCCGTTATGCGCGGTTTGTTCTCTGTCAGGCGCGGGTTCATCTCGCCCATATGGCTGAGCAGTACCGTGTTTTCTTTCCAGTCCGGGCAGAACATCTCGGTAAAAGTCGTGTCGGGAAACGCTTTTATAAGCGAGCCGACCAAGCCCGCGGTCAGATTGTCGCCCTCTCCGGCGTAGCCCTGACCGCGCTCCATGACTTTACAGCATTCGACAAACGGCATTTTGGGTAAACCGCAATCGTCCGTGTGCAAAAAGTTGACCGTCACACCGTCTAAGCGCTCGGCTTCCATCCATTTGCGCACGGCGAGACCGGATCTTATCGCAGATACGTAATTTTCTTTGTTATTTACCTGTACGTTGTAGTTTTTATTGTCGTATTCAAGTTCGGCGTTTACTTCATCGTCCGTAATTTTTGACAGATATTTTTCAGCATCCGCTTTTGTCATTCTTACGGTTTTTACGCCGATCTTTTCTATGTATTCCTTGTCGGTTATGCGAAAATCTCCCATTCCCTCAAACTCGCCGCCTACCATACCTATGCGCGCGGTTTTAAAGCATTTTGCGGCGTACGCGGCACGAACACAGCCGCACAGTTCTTCAAGCACGCCTGGAGTCGACGCGTGACCGACGCAAAGCTCATACGGCACGCCGTTACGCTTCAACATATTGCACATATCCTGAACGCCGTGTATGCCGTGGTTGTTCATTATACGGTCTTCCGTCTCGGCGTATTTAATAAGCTCAAAGTCCGGCGTCGTGTCGAATACTATTATAGGAGCTTTCAAACTCTTCAACGCCTCTATACTTTCAAGCGAGGGTGAATACGCAAGGTGCTGTGTTATAACGGCGCAGATATCGCCGTCTGCGTTGAATTTCGCGGCGGCGCGCTCAAATTCCGGTTTTACGCGGCAGATCTCATCCGCGACTACGACTTCTATCCCCTGCTCTTCTATCATTTGTATAAGCTTGTTCATGTAAGCGACGACCGGATCGCGCCATTTTATATTGCTGTCGTCGTACAGTTTTATATATAACGGCAGATAACCGACTTTTATTTTTTTCATGTTCTTCTCCTATTCTCCGTAAATATCGGCTTTCGCGCCGTCTATCAAATTTTTGGCGTTGTTATACATCATATCTTCCACGTCTTCTTTGCTGCAGTTAAGCGTTTTGCAGGCGCGTTTGAACGCGAGCAGCTCTTCATATACGAAAAACGTTATTTTTTCCGCTTCCTCTTTGCTTACCTCGCGCAGATGCCTGTCCTGCTTCGGGTCGCCGTAAAGTCCGGGCGGCACGAGGTTTATATACGTTCCGTTTTCTTCTATCCTGTGCGTTCTCATACGCAGTATAGGCATATCCGTGCCGTACATAACGTGTTTCGGGCCCGCGTGGCGTATGACTTCCGTTATCGCGTATTCACAGCAGTTAGCCGTAAAATCGTACATAAGATCCGGAACTTTATATAGATATTCCGTAAAAGCGTTACCCACGTCTTCTTTGACGTAAGCGCGTCCGACGTGGGCGATTATGACGCGCACGTGCGGAAATTCGGCTTTCAGCTCAAGTATCTGATTAAGATTTACCGGATCTTTCAGTCTCCCGTTGCGCGGGATGTGCAGCATTACTATCGCGCCCATCTCGTCCATGCGCTTGAGCTGTTCTTTCGGGAAAAAGTCGAAAATGCGTATCTCCGGCTCGGGAATGTATGAGGGAGACAGACTAAGATATGATTTTATGCCTAAGAATCCGCCTTCCCGTATTTTTTGCTCTACTTCATCCGCGCTCTGCTTCGGGTGGCTGTAATAAAGCGCCGGCCAGCCGGATCTTTTGGAACACTCGGACACGTATTCGTTGTTTTTTACGCCGCTTTCAATACTGTGTACCTCGCTTGTAAACATCAAAGCGGACACGTCTTTGTCCGGGAAAAGCAAGCGGTACGTCTCCTGTAAGTCCTCTAAACTGTTGTCTTTTGCAACGAGTTTCGGCCACAGCACCATACGCAGTTCCTCGTCCTCGGGCAGCGGTTCCGTATATTTATCAAGCCAGACGTGCGTGTGAACGTCAAGAATTTTGTCGGGCAGAAAATCTTTCAGCTCTTTCTCGTATATCCTTTTGTCGTTTTCGGTAACTTCAAATAATGGCATTGTATCATCTCCAAGTGAAAAAATTAAGAATTCAGAATTAAGACGTTAGGGGTCGACGCCTCGACGACCCGCTCGTAGGGCGGGGGCTTGCTCCCGCCGTTATCTTACATACCGTTCGTTTAACTCGATTATATCACAGAAAGAAAAAAATGTAAATATCTTAATATAAATATATTTGTCAAATTTTTTGCATCCCCGCCATGCACATTCGGGCGCCACCCCCCCACGGCGCCGAATGTGATGTTCCGCTATGGCGGAACATAAAAAAGTCCCTCAATCTCAAAAGAGATCGTGAAAGGGGACGGGAAGATAAAAAGGCGATCAATGATCGCCCCTGCAGCCTCTTAATTCTTAATTCGGGAGGGGAGACCCCTCCCCTACAAGCCTCATCCACCGCTGACGCGGACCCCCTTCCCAAAAAGGGAAAGGCAAAACCATTTTAAATATACAATTCCCTCTCCGCTTCGACTGTAGTAGGTCCGGTATGGCCGGAATACAAAACGGTTTCCGGCGGTAAAGTCAACACTTTTTCACGTATCGTTTTTAATAGCAGCTTATGATCTCCGGTCGGGAAGCGGTAATTGCCGTACGTACCTTTAAAAATCGTATCTCCGGTAAACGCAAGCCCGTCCTTTTCAGAATAGAACACGCAGGAATCGTCCGTGTGACCCGGCGTATGTATGACGCGCAGAGACAGACCTTTATCAACCGTTTCAATAACGTCTCCGTCCTTGAAATATCCGTCCGCTTCAAGTCTTATTTCGCCGACGCCCGCCATTGCGGACAGATTGAAATACGGATCGGTTAAAAACTGTTTTCCGTTTTCGTGTATGAAAATCGGAATATTCTTATACTCGCGCAGTTCCTTTATTCCGTCTATATGGTCAAAATGGCCGTGCGTTATGATTATTTTTTCAATATTCCAGCCCTTTTCATCTATTATATCGGCTAAGAGCTTTCCCTGCGCGCCGGGATCGAAGAGAAATCCGGATCCGGTATCTTCATTTATGTAAAAATACCCGTTTACGTCGTAATATCCTTTTTTAAGCGTTATAAGTTTTACCATACGCGGCCTCTTTTAAGTCTGTTTTTTCAATACGGACATGGCTCGAAACAGCCAGACGACGTCTTTGTTGTTTATCTCTCCGTCGTCGTCTAAGTCTGATACCAGTTTTTCAACAAATTCGTCGCCGCCGGAGACAAACCTGAACAAAGTGACAACGTCCTTGTTGTCAACGCTTCCGTCGCAGTTTACGTCGTTTTCAAGAACGTCCGTGACGTCATAAAAATAAATAACGTAAACTCCCGTTTCCTTTAATTTTATTGAAGCGGCACCGGTCTTGTCATTTTCCGTGACCATTACACGCGTTTTGCCGTCTTCAGATATAACTCCTATGCTTTTGTTTCCTTTACCGTCCGGATACGGGAATGATACAAATATCTTTCCGCTCGGGAATATCTCCCACAAAAGCATCGTTGTTTTTATTTCAAAAGCTGATGCGCATTTGTATCTGGGAAGCGCCTCTGCGACGCTGTCATACTCTTCGCCTTTAAGCTCTTTTACCGTCACGGTCGTTCCGCCGGGATACGCTTTTGACGCGTCCACGCAGTAGCCGGCCGGCAGATCGTAATTATACGGGTAGTATTCCGAGCCTGTTGGCGCTATTTCTCTGTAATCGGCGTGTCTGCCGTTAAGAGAACCTTCGCTCTTTAAATTAAGCCGGAAATAAGAAGCTATTACTTTAGCTTCCGCTTTTGCAAGGTCCTGAAGGTTGTCCTCATCCATAAGGAACGAACACTCAGCCCTGTTTGAATGGAAACCGTGCTCAATTATATAAGAATATCTGCATTTTTCGCTTTTAACGGAATTGCGCGTAACGTTGTAATAGTCCTGAGTGACGCCGTCTCCGTTTTCCGGGCTTTGCGCCTTTTCCGTCCTCGTCATGGGGACGCCGTCGTTTCTCATGTACGTTATGCCCGTGACTTTATTTATAACTCTTGTTACCGCGGCTCCCAAAAGCGCGCCGAGTTCCTCGCTCTCCGGGCGGAAAAAACTGCGGTAAACTGACACGCCGCACGACTCTTCATTTGAGAACCAGTTTGAATGGATCGAAATAAACAGATCGCTTCCGTTCTCAGCCGCCATCTTTCCTCTTTCGGCAAGCGGCGTCTCGTCTTCCATCTTCTGCCTTGTGGTATAAACGACAACTCCGCCGTATTTTTCAAGTTCCTCTTTAAGATACGTCATAAGCTTAAACGTCATACGGCCTTCATAAAAACCGTCCACGACGCCTTTGTTATCGTATTTTCCGTGACCGGCGTCAAGCGTGATCGTAAGTACGGTTTCACCCGGAGTGTTTTCGCAGAGCCTGCGCTGCATTCCGGGCGTCAGCGTTCCCGGCTCGATAACGGTTTTCCACTCTCCCCATTTATGCCCCGTTGCTTCTATTTCAAGTTCGCTGTCGTCCGTTATTTCCGTCAGACCTTCTTCATCGTAGAAACGCGCTCCGCACTCCTCACATTCGTAATGCGATGCAACACCGGTCTCCGTACACGTAGGCGGTATTTCATAAACGAAAACGATCTTATGCTCGTGCGGCGCCTCGGACACCTCTTCCGATCCTTCTTCGGACGACTCGTCTTCTTCTGATACCGCCTCTTCCGTCTCGCTTTCTTTTTCCGTTTCCGTTTCTGTCTCCGTTTCCGTATCTTCTTCCAGTTCGGTATCGGTTTCGGCGGCGGTATCCTCTTCCGGCTCTGTCGTCTGCTCTTCTGTCGATTCCTGATCCGTTTCCGTATCTATCTCGGATTCGCAGTCGTCCTCCGGTTCTGATTCTTCCTGTTCCGTAGGATCTTCCTCCGGCTCCGTATCGTATTCAGATCCGGATACGTCAAATGGATCTGTTTCCGAATTACCGGATATGACGGTTTCCGTATCTGTACTTTCCGCATTTGCTATGATATAAGTAAAAGATGCGGTCATTAAAACGAATGCCAAAAACAACGCTATGGTCTTTTTCATTTGATCCTCCGGGACTGTGGGTGCTTTAAGATTTTATATATTCAAACACGGAAAACGCCGCGGTAACGGTAAGCGAAGCGACGGAATCAAGCTTCATTTTATCTTCATACGACGTTTTGTGGTAATACGGCGTCATTGTAAACAAGTCTTTCAGCAAAGCCGTGTCAAGCTTCATTTGATATACGATATTCTCTTTTGATACAAGAGAAAAACCAGGTATATCCGTATCTTTCATTTCTTTTATATTCACGCTGTCGTAAACTATCCGTTTCAGCTCCGACAGGTGTTCGGGGAGCGGGACCGCCATGACAAGACGTCCGCCGGCCTTTAATACTCTTTTATATTCATCCGCGGCAAGCGGTGAAAATATATTAAGTACACAGTCAAAGCTGTGATCGGCATAAGGCATACGGTACGCGCTTGCAACGCATATATTTGCGTTTTTACAAAGCGAGGACGCTTTTTCCGCCGCTTTTTTTGATATATCAAGCCCGTATATTTCCGCTTTTTCAAATTTTTCGCATATCTGTTTTGTATAATAGCCCTCTCCGCAGCCCGCGTCGAGCAACAACTCAAACGGTATTTTTTCTAAAACTTTACATATACCGCCGCGCAGAGCGTCGTAGCTGCCGGAATTTAAAAACCTTCTGCGCGCCGCCACCATATCCGCGTCGTCTCCGCGGACGCTTTTACCGGGACCGAGCAGATTTACGTAGCCTTTAGATGATATATCATAGCTGTGATTATTTTCACAGCGCATGACTTTATCTGTTTTAACAAGCGGTACCCCGCAGACCGGACAGATATAAGCGCTCATTTTATCTCTTTTCTCATGCACGAAAAACAGCGCACTATCTTCATCCCCGCCGCCTCGTATATGTTGCGCGCTTTGTTGGTCTCGCCCGTGAAAAGCGTCATGAACTGCGCGCCCCCGTCTTTTAACGCGCCGCAGAGCTTGCAGAACAGCAGTTTGCCTAACCCGTGTCCTCTGTGATCGGGAGCTACGGCGATCCCGGCAAGATACCCTCTGCCGCTTTCCTGAACGTAAACGGGACCGGTAAAGCCGACCATACGCGCCATGCCGTTGTCCGCTTCTATATGCTCCGCTATCAAAAGCGGCGGCGCGCCTTCCGTGTTTATGTTATTCAGCACCGTTTTTTTCCAACCCGCCGAGCCTATTGCGTCCATGCACTCCTCTGCTCCGTAATGGCGGTTTTTATCGTAATAAGTAACGGCGTATCCCTGCTTCGCCGCCTCTTCCTCTATGCTTTCTATATCCGCGGGCATCACGTAATTTTCAAGTTTATGATAATATGAATTCTGATACGCGTAGTCGCGGTAGCCCATGTTTTTCATAAACACGTAGCCCGTGTTTATCATATCCACGCCCGGATAACCCGGGTGGTCGTGGCGCGGCGTGCCGGGAACTATCCACGGCAAAGACTGCGGATTGTAAAACGAAAATTCGTATTTTTCCGTATCAGGCGTCTTCATCGCGGCTTCAAGCGCAGATAAAAGCGCCGTACCCAGTCCCATCCTTCTGTATTCGGATGCGACAAGTACGGCGGTCACGTAAGACACTTTGCCGGATAAGCAGATAAGGCCGGCGGCAAAACCCGCGGCGGCGTCTCCGTTTTCAGCGCACAGAAAAACCTTTTCATATCCCGTGGCAAATGAAAAGAACTTCTCTTCAAATTCGGCTCTGTCAAGTCTTTTGTAAAGCTGTTCGCCTTCCGCGTATTCACAGAAAAGCTGATACACGGAGTCCGTACCCGAACTCAATCTTTTTATATCCATACGCTACCTGCCGGTTAAAGTTAAGAGTTTACAGTTATGATTTCGGATTCGCCGAAAGTTATGAGTTCGCTTACGCGAACGTTTTGAAAGCGGTAGGGGGGCGGCGCCTCGACGGCCCGTTGCTGAAAAGCCCCGAATCTCGGGGGGATGGCGGGGTTTGGGGTGGATAGGGGGGAGGGGAACCCCAAGAGCGACGCGTTTCGCGGCGCACAATTCGTCGCGAAGCGACACCGCTTTTTATTCTTTATTCTTTAAGCGGGAGGGCAGACCCCTCCACTACGAATTCAATTCGTTATATCTATTCCGGTCGCCTTATATATCAGCCTCGCCGCCGCGTTCTGACATTTTTCGCCGTCAACGCGATAAGCCATGGCGTGCTCCGCTCCTTCAACGAGCAGAAGCTCCTTATCACAAGTCGCCGCCTCATAGATCTTCTTGCCCATCCACGTGGGAACGAAAGTGTCCGTATCTCCGTGAATGACAAGCAGCGGCAGCCTGTTTTCCTTAATAACGTCCACCGCGCATTTCTGGCGGAAACCGTATCCGGCTTTCAACTTACAGTACAGATCCGTGACCGGCAAAACGAGAAAAGCCGGTATTTTCATTGGTTTAAGATTATGTTTGAACTGATCGTAGGGAGCGGTAAAACCGCAGTCCTCAACGATCCCTTTGACGTTATCCGGCAGTTTTTCGCCGGTCGCACAGCATACCGTCGCACCGCCTAAAGAAATGCCGTGCAGAATGATGTGATCCGGCTTGTATTCCTCATTGACGCGGTAACACCAGTCAGCGCAATCCTCGCTTTCATAGACGCCGAAAGTTATGTATTTCCCTTCGCTCTCCCCGCACGCACGCTGATCCGGCAAAAGCACGTCACAGCCGTGTGAAAGATAAAACAGCGCGTCGTAACCGAACTGATAAAACCAGCAGTTGTTGTAACCGTGCATCATTATGACGGTTATTTTGCGCGAGGCTTTTGCGTGATAATACCTTGCTTTGAGTTTCAAACCATCGCGCGACAAAAGCTCTACCGTATCAGACTCGTATTCCGACAAGCCTTTTTTTGCCGCGTCGTATACGGCAAGTTCCTCTTTCATCTCATCCGGATACTTTTCCGCTTTTTTATACGGATCGTACGGGTGGCGCTTTATTGCAAGATTGAAAAAATACACCGCTATGCCGCATTCGGCCAGGATAAACAGAGCGATAACGCCCAAAAGGATATACAGCCAGAGCATATCAGCCGAGCTCCGCCGTGATCACTTCAGCGATCTCATCCGCAACTCTGTCTATCGTAATGATATCCGCGCCTTCCGTCATGACTCTTATCAAAGGCTCCGTTCCTGACGGACGGACGACAACTCTGCCGTCGTTTCCGAGCGTGCGTTTGCCCGCGTCCACGGCGTCTTTTATCCTCTTGTTAGTGTAGTAAAGCACCTTTGCGTCGTTTGATACGCGGATATTCCTCATTACCTGCGGATATTTCTTCATCACAGCCATCTCGGACAGCTTCTTTTCCTTGCGTTTCATCAAAGACAAAAGCTGTATGGCAGTCAACTGACCGTCGCCGGTGGTGGCAAAATCTCTGAAAATGATATGACCGGACTGCTCGCCGCCGAAATCGTATTCGTTTAACAGCATTTCTTCAAGAACGAATCTGTCGCCGACTTTTGTAGCAACGAATCTCAGATCGTTTTCCTCACAGAATTTGCCGAAGCCGAAATTCGTTAAAATAGTGCCGACTACCGTTCTGTTTCTCAGTTTTCCGCGCTCCGCAAGATCCGTTGCGCAGATAGCCATTATCTCGTCGCCGTCTATCACGTTGCCTTTTTCGTCAACGCAGAGGCATCTGTCGGCGTCGCCGTCAAATGCGACGCCCGCGTCAAGTCCGTTTTCCTTTACGTATGCGGCGAGTCCTTCTATATGAGTGGAGCCGCAGTTGACGTTTATATTCTCACCGTCGGGTGAAGCGTTGATTATATGCGCTTCGGCTCCCAGCGCTTTGAACAGCTCCGCCGCCGTGACGGAAGCCGAGCCGTTGGCGCAGTCAACGCCTATTTTAAGTCCGTCAAGCGAATTAGGCACGGAAGAACGCAGATGATCCACGTAATCCTTTACGGCGTCCGCCTTGAACGTTCTTTTTCCCACGCTCGTACCGGGTTTGAAATCAAAACCGCCTTTATTGTCGAGCACCATTGTTTCTATCTGTTCCTCCAGAGCGTCCGGCAGTTTGTAACCGTCGCCCGAAAAGATCTTGATACCGTTGTATTCGGACGGATTGTGCGACGCTGAGATCATTATACCCGCGTCCGCTTTATATTTGCCTACCAGATACGCAACAGCCGGCGTAGGTACGACGTCAAGCGATATTACGTCCGCGCCGAGCGAGCATAAGCCCGCGGTCACTGACGCCGCAAGCATATCAGAAGAAATACGCGTATCCGTTCCCACTACGAAAATAGGTCTTCTGCGCATACCTCTTGAAAGCACCGTCGCCGCCGCGCGTCCTATATTGAGCGCAAGCTCACACGTCAGTTCAACGTTTGCGACGCCGCGAACGCCGTCTGTTCCGAAAAGTCTTCCCATCAGTCATTGTCTCCTTTGATTTTCATAACTATGTTTTCTTTGTTTTTGTATATATGTTCCGCGGGTATTATTCCGCGTACGCAGCTGTTTGGATACACGTTTGTGTGTCTTCCTATTATAGTGCCGGGGTTGAGCGTGCTGTTGCAGCCCACCTCAACGTGATCACCGAGCACGGCGCCGAATTTACGCATGCCGGTCTCTATCCGCTCGTCGCCGATCTTAAGCACCACGTTCGTTTTGTCGCTCTTTACGTTTGACGTTACAGAGCCGGCGCCCATGTGGCTCTTGTATCCGAGTATGGAGTCGCCCACGTAATTGAAATGCGGCACCTGGACGTTATCGAAAATAACGGCGTTTTTCACTTCCGTTGAATTGCCTATAACGCAGTTTTCGCCGATAAGCGCCGAGCCTCTGATAAACGCGCAGTGCCTTACCTCCGTACCGGCGCAGATGACCGTCGGCGCGCCAATATAAGCCGTTGGCGCTACGACCGCCGTTTTATGTACGAAAACGCCTTCTTTTATCCTTATAAATTCATCGGAAAGCTTGCTTTGGATATCGAGTATCATCTCTTTTATATCGGGTATGGCAAGATACGGATATTCATATTTTTTCAGATACCGCCCCGCCATACTGTGAGACAGATCAAGCAATGCTTTCGTTTTTATTTCATCGTTCATAGGATCTCATATACCTTTCTTCCGAGGAGCTTCAGCGGATACAGAGCCGCCTTTGAAAATGCCTTTGCCGGCTGTATTTTTTTGAAGAATTCCGCGCCGTGACGCTCGTCAACGCTGACCACGACGTCGTTGAGCACGCCGTCGTATACAAGATACGGATCAAGCACGAAATTCAGTTCTTTTATACTGCGTATATTGCCGAAATGCAGAAGCCGGCAGACAAAGGACAGATCCGTGTAGCTGCGGCGCAGATTGAAAGAGCCGCCCACGACGGAAGCCGCCTTATCGTAAATATTGTAGGAATATATCTGCGGATGCGTCATCATGCGGCGTATAACGTCGCGCACGCGTATATACTCCTCCTCCGGCACTTCGTATGCGAATATCTTAACGGGAATATCTCCGCCCTCCGCTATATATCTTGACGGATATTCGGCAACGAAGCCGCCTACGAGCGGAACGTCAAGATGATGTTTTGCAAAGGAATACATAACGGAAAGATTTTCATTGAAGCTGACGGAAACGTGGTCGTAATCGCAGTCCGTAAGCATACGGAACGCTCTTTTTGAAAAACTGTTCCCACAGGACAAAACGACGTATATCTTTCTCACGGCAATATCTCCTTTATATAAATTACTTCATATTATTATATAATGTCAAATGTTTAAAGTCAAGTATATTTATTTAAAATTTGATGATGCAATACGGTTATATTTTTCCATATTACCCCTTGATTTATATAAAAATTTATGGTAATATTCAATTTAACGTTATTGCACGGAGAAATGTATGAGATCGTTTGATTTAAAGAAAAGGACCGTTATCATAACCGGGGCGTCCGGCGGATTCGGTTCAGAGCTTACTAAGCTGTTTATAAAAAAATACGGCTGCCGCGTCATAGGCATAGGCAGATCAAAAGAAAAAATGAACGCGCTTTCTTTATCTTTAGGATGTGACAAAAACAAATTCAAATACTTCTTGTTTGACGTATCCGACAAAGAAAACTGGCATAAATTCGCCGCCATGCTTGAAAGCAAAGGCGTTATACCGGATCTTTTGATAAACAACGCCGGCATAATGCCGCCGTTTGAGCGGTTTGATACCGAGGACGAGGAGACGGCGGAGCGCGTTATGAACGTGAATTTCATGTCCGTCGTATACGGCTGCAAAGCTATGCTCCCGCTTCTCAAAAGATCAAAACAGGGCGGCATAGTGAATATTGCCAGCTCCGCCGCGGTTTCTCCCATAGTCGGCGCGGCCGTTTATTCCGCCAGTAAAGGCGCGGTGAGGAATTTTTCGCTGTCTCTTTCTGAAGAGCTTGAAAACAGCATATACGTGGGGGTCGTTTGTCCCGGATTTTCAAAAACGGATCTTTTCAGGGACAACGGTCTGAACGAAGACGACTTTGACTTTATAAGCACCTTGGGTACGGATAAGGATGAGATCGCGGAGGAGATAGCGGAAGGCGTATCTTGCGGTAAAAAACTGATAGTCTGCGGCAACGATTCACGTCTTATGACGGCAATGTCCTCCGTTGCACCGGTCAGATCCAACGCTCTTTATTCCAAAGTGATGAAAGGGTCGGATCTCAATATATTCAAAGATTTAAAGTGATGAAAAAATTTATTCTTTTACTTATGTTAATACCGCTCGTTCTCTGCTCCTGTACGACGCCGGGCACCGAAAAAGAAGAGATGACCGTGTATTTTGCGGACGTGGGCAAAGCGGATCTGATCCTTATAAAATGCGGGGACAAATACGGGCTCATTGACGCCGGTTACAAATCAAACCGCGACAAAGCGGATGAAATAATGGAGCAGTACGGCGTAAAAACGCTGCAGTTTGCGCTTGCAACGCACAACGATAAAGACCACATAGGCGGCATGGCTCACATCATTGAAAAATACGATCCGGAAACGCTGTATATCACGCCGCTTGTAAGCGAGGAAAAACAGTATAAAAATATGCTGGAAGCCGCGTCTTTGAAAGGCACAACGGTCAAAAAACTGAAAAAAGGCGATAAATTTACGTTCTGCGGCGCGTCGTTTGACGTTTTATCTCCTGACGACAGTCTGCTTGCGTTAAAAAACGAAAACGAATCTTCTGTCGTGCTTAAAATGCAGTACGGCAAAAACAGCGTGCTGTTCATGGGCGACGCGCAGATAAAATCAGAAGAAGTCATTATGAAATACTATACCAAAGAGCTTTCCTGTGACGTGATAAAGATAGGCCATCACGGCTCATCCAAAGCCAGCTCCCAGGTATTTTTATCCAAAACCAACGCAAAGTACGCCGTTATAACCACCGGTGACGAAGAGCCGGCGGCGGACGTAACGCTGAGGTCAATAGCGTCTTACGGTATGAAAGTTTACAACACCGACACCGACGGGGATATAATAATGAAAATCGACGGTACGAATATATCGTTTACAACAAAGGGGAAATAAAATGAATATTGAAAAACTAAAAGAACTTGATAAGATAACAGAACAGCGTATAGCGGACAAGCGCCTTGTTTCCGCGGCTTACGCCGTAGCGTATAAAAACGAGGTGGTGTTTCAGAACGCGATAGGTTACGCGGATATAGAAAATAAAATACCGCTTACGTCAAAAACACCGGTAAGGCTCGCTTCCATGACAAAACCGATAACCGGCGTTGCGGCCATGATCATGCTTGAACGCGGCGCTTTCTCGCTTGACGACAAGGTGAGCAAATTCATACCGTCGTTTAAGAATATGAACGTTGCCATAGTGGACGAGCACGGCAAGATAACGGGTCAGTATCCGTCGGGGAATGAAATAGAAATACGCGATCTGCTCAATCAGGCGTCGGGACTCGGTGAAGGCGAGGCGGGAAACCGCGCGTGGAAGGATTACCACATCAAAAACGGCGATACGCTCGCCTCCACGGTGCCTAAATTCGGCGATCAGCTGCTTGATTTCGAGCCGAGAAAGAACGCGATATACTCATGGACGCAGGCGTTTGATACTATCGCATACATAGTTGAGCTGACGTCCGGCATGGATTATCAGCAGTTCGTACTTGACAACATCCTTCATCCGCTCGGATGCTACGATACGGTATACACTCCGAACGAAGATCAGTGGGCGCGCCTTATGAAGATGTACGACGCGCGCGACGGAAAAATAACGGAAATAAACATGGGCGACGTCGTTTTCGGCGACGTGCCGCTTACGTATTACGCCGCCGGCGCCGGAATGATAGGCACGCTTGACGATTATATGAAATTCGCCGCCATGCTTTACAACAAAGGCGAATACAACGGTACAAGGATATTAAAGCCGGAAACCGTGGAGCTTATGGCTACGCCGTCACTGCCCTTCTTCAACCCGGAAACGGACGTGGAGACGTGGGGCTTATCCATGCGCGTTATAAATAAGAAAACGGAGCATCAGCTTTTGTCTCCCGGCTGCTTCGGCTGGTCCGGCGCTTACGGAACACATTTCTTTATAGACTGGACAAACGAGGTTTACGCCGTTTATATCAAAAACCTGCTTGACGGCGGCGGCGCGGGAGCGGACACGGCGCGTGAGTTTGAAAAGGTAATAGTTGAGGCGCTATGAAAGCCGTTCTATTCGACCTTGACGGGACCGTGACCGATCCCGGAGCAGGTATAACCAATTCCGTTATGTACGCGGTGCGGAAATTCGGGATCGAGCCGCCGCCGCGGGAAGAGCTGTACTGCTTTATAGGTCCGCCTTTGCGCGGATCGTTTTCAAAATATTTCGGTCTGTCGGCAGATGATGCGGAAAAAGCGGTAGGATACTACCGCGAATATTACAGACCGACCGGCATTTTTGAGTGTTCTCTGTACGACGGTATTATAGACGCTTTTGAGTTGATAAAAAAAGAAGGAGCCGCCGTCGCGCTTGCAACGGCAAAACCGGATATATTTGCGGAGCAGATAGCAAAGAAATTCGGATTTGACAAATATCTGTCGTTTTTATCGGGCGCGGCGCTGGACGGCAGCCGTGACGACAAAGCGGATATAATAGAGCGTGCGCTGCAGAATCTTGCCGGCGTAACGCCGGAGAACGCCGTTATGGTAGGCGACAGAAGCTACGACGTGGAAAGCGGCAAAAAGCTCGGTTTGAAAACCGTGGGTGCGCTGTACGGCTACGGAAGCCGCGAAGAACTTTCATCAGCCGACGCATTGGCGGAAAACGCGTATGAGACCGCTGAATTATCGTTGCAACTGCTTGGTATAAATTAAGAATTAAAAACGGACGAGAAAAAATCTCGTCCGTTTTGATTATCGGTCTATGATGCTTTTAATGGCTCTGCATATAATAGATCTTATATTCATCGTCTGCCTTGTGCAGATACCACGTCACGTCGCAGCGGTCAAGATAGTCTTCTTTTCCGCTCTTTGTAAGATAATGGTCGAATTTTACGCGGCAGGAGAAAACGCCGTTGCCGTAATCAAAGAATTCGGACGCTTCCGCGTTTTCAACTCTGTATCCGTCGTGCTCCCAGACGAATATGCCTGGGTTTTTGCGCACGTCGTCATACAGCACCGTATCCGGATCAAAATACTTTTTGACGTACGCGAAATCCGAGTCGTTCTGCATATATATCGCGTACTTCGTCGCCGCTTCTATGACGTAATCGGAAAACTGTTCTTTCAGCTCTTCGCTGTATTCGTATTTGCACGAATACAGATTTTTCTCCTCGTCAAACTCAAGCTGTACTTCGTTTCCTTTATCGTCAAGGACTTTTATTTTGGGCGTCTTATAAAGTCCGGTCATTGAGCAGACTTTGTAAGTGAACAGGAACGCGCCTTCCGGCACTGCTTCTCTTTCGTCTTCCTTTATGCCGGACGCGGTCACGTATTCTTCGGCGATCTCAACGCCGTCCGCGTAGGCTTTGTATCTTTCAGGAAACAGTACGTTTATTGAATCAAGCGGCTTTTCGTAAAACAGAACTATTTTATCAAGCTCATATATAGGCTGATCGTACTTATTCTTCTCTTCTTTTTCTCTGACGAAGAACCGCGCCACGAGCGCTCCGTCCGCTTTTACGTTTATTACTTTCTGATCCGTGCCGGCAAGATAGCCGTAGCTCATCGTTTTGCCTCTGAGTTTTGCCGCGTATTTTTCCACGGCGTCCTCATACGTATCCGGCACGTGATATTCCGGCTTATCTTCCGCTAACGCTATGAGCGTTTCAGCGTCAGGCTGTGCAAAATACTCGTCAAAAATACGCTGGATCTGGTTTTTGGGTTTATATTCCTCGTACGTGCTCTCAAAATCCGCAAGCCATTCCTTTATCGGTTTTTGCAGAGCGATAATAGCTGTAAGTCCCGCCGTTATAATAGCGCACAGGGCTATATAGAACAGAAGCGAGGTCCATCTGAATTTGAATGCGCGTTCTTTTTTCATGGCATCACCATAAAAAACGTGGGAAGATATCTGGGTCTTGTAAAAGCTTTGTATTTGTTTACAAGTCCGAGTTTCTGATATTCGTCAAGTTCGTTTTCGTCCACGTTGTATTTTGTGATATAGTTTGCGTAATACATCATTGCGGATGATCCGCCGTCAAGCATACCGGCGTTTATGGCGCCGTATTTGAGCATCATATTTATAATATCGTCGTAATCCGCGCCGAGTGACGAAGCTGATCTGCCGTCCGTTACTATGAATATGAATTTGCCGTCCGCTCTCTGACCTATCGCCGTGCGCTGCGCCTTGCCGTTGTTGTCGGGCGCGTAATAGCAGTAGGTCGAGCCGTCTTTCGTTTCTATAAGCACGTTTCCGGTCTGGAAAGACACGGCGTCGCGTATGCCGAGAGCGTCGGCCTCATCCTGAGTCATGCTCTCCGCCACTATGAGCTTATTGTTATTGTCGATACCTATGAACGTGCGCTTTGAACTTCCCGCGGGCCAGACGCATTTACCCTGAGAGTACGTAAGTCCCATGGGCTGTCCGCCGAGTCCCTCTCCGCCGGGATCATGGAATTCACCGCCGTTCATTGCGACTATGGCGCCGTATTTCTTCGCCGCGTCATAAATACGCTGACCTCTGACGGCGTTTTTGAAATCGTTGCTCGATACGCCTACAAAGACCTTTGACGGGTCGTGTATGATCATAACATAGGCGCGGAAAGTTCCCGCGGAATCAAGATGGAATTCTATTCCGTCCGATATATCCGGTATTTCCTGTTCACCGTTGTCGTCTTCCGGTATGTATACGGGTCCGGCTTCTCCGCTTTCGTCCGGGGTTATAACGTCAACTTCCTCAACCGTTTTTTCCATACTTGAATTGACTATTTTATCAACCGTTTCAGCGTCAAGGAAAAGTCCGGGCACCCATTTTGTAGCGGAAGCCTGCATTGCCGAAAGGACAAGAGCGTTGCGCACCGTCTCCGACGGGCCGTGAGCGACCGTGTTGAGCGTATAATAAACGCCGAACACCGCAAGCAGCAAAAGCGTTACTATAATCAAGAACGTGCGGTATAAAACACGCAGAAAAAATCCCGCAAAATACTTTGCGCCGTACTTTTTTTGCTTTGCTTTGGTGTTTTTTATCCTGTATTTCTTCGGTCCTTTGAGTTTTACAGGCCTGTATTTGATCTTCAGTTTTTTACGTTTGTTTTTTGTTTTCGCCATTATTACAAATTTCCCGATATATTCTGTGTGATTACAAGTATATCACATAATTTTTTAAAAATCAATACCTTTAAAAATTTTATTCGGGTTTTTACGATTTGTACTTGATTTTTGTAACTAATAATGTTATAATGCCGCAAAGAGGTCGGTATGGAACAGTTAAGAATGATAAGAAATGATAAAAAAATACCGGACGCTCCGGACTGGAGCGGTCTTGTCTGCCGCACTTTTACAGGTTCTGAGCAAGATATCGAAGCGTGGCTCGATATAGTGCAGTACGGACTTACCGAAAAGCGGGAAGACAAAGCGTTTTTCCGTGAATGTATGTACAGCCACGGCGAGCTTGAATACGACAAATTCTTTATTGTTGAATGCGGCGGCGTGCCCGCGGCGACGCTTGCCGTTATATGCGACTATGAAAAAAAGCAGGGTTATATCCACATGGTCGGCTGTAAACCGGAATTCCGCGGGCTCGGCATAGGAAACAAGCTTGCGATCCAGGCGGTGATAACGTATATGTCCGCCGGGATGGAGTCCGCGTATCTTACGACTGACGATTTCCGGATACCCGCGATAAAAAGCTATCTCAAAGCGGGATTCGTTCCCGATATTATAAACGAAGAACACAAACAAAGATGGGAAAACGTATTAAAAAATATGGGAGGAACACCGTGAAAAAAATCATAATTTTGGTTTTGTTATTGTCAATGTTTTTGTTTTCTCTTTGCGGCTGCGGCAATCTGATCACGGATTTTTCATCGTATGCAGACGCAAACTCGTACACAACGGGCGGCGGCTCCGTTTCCGCCGACGATATAAACGAAATATGCGTCAACTGGGTATACGGAAGCGTGAAGATAGAAGGATCCGATACGGATAAGATCACTTTTTCCGAGGTGTCAAGCCTTGATTCCGGCAAGGACAGCATTGGCGAAGCCACGGAAAACAAAGAGCTTAACGAAAGTCTTAAAATGCGCTACAAGACAGACGGCGGCAGGCTGACGATCCAGTTCTGCAAATCCGCTCTGCGCATACGCGCCGCCGTTGTCAAAGATCTGAAAAAAGACCTTACAATATACGTTCCGAACAACAGGGAATTTACCGAAATAAAGGCGGACGTCGTTTCTTCCGACATATATATTGCTTATACGGGCGCGGATAAGATAGAGCTCAACAGCGTTTCAGCCGATATGAAGCTCGTTGACTGCAAAACCGATAAAATAAAATGCGACACGGTGTCCGGAGATCTGAATGTAACAACGGACGAAGCGCTTGAAGATATTGATATGAACGCCGTTTCCGGAAATCTTAAAATAAACGCAAAATCAATAGAAAAACTTGATATGGACAGCGTATCAGCCAACGCCGAGCTGACGCTTGAAGTATTTGACTTTGACCTTAAACTCTCCGGCGTTTCGACAAAACTTGAAGCAGACGGTATAAGTTTTGAAAAAACAAGCGAAAAAAATTATAAATTTGGTGACGGCGCGGGCAACGTGACGTTTGAAAGCGTTTCCGGCAAAGTCAGACTGGAGGAAAAATGAAAAAGCTTAACGTAGGTATTGTAGGTCTCGGTCAAAGAGGATACGATCTGACTCCGCTGTTCTGCTCCATGGATAATATAAATATCGTTTCCGTTTGCGACGTGCTGGAAGAGCGGGTACAGAGAGAATTGAGTCTGATATCCGAAAAAACGGGCAAGACTCCCGCGGCATATACCGACTGGCACAAAGTCATAGAGTCAAAACCCGACGCCGTTCTGATAATCACCGGCTGGGAGGATCATTTGAAGATCGCTTTTGAGGCGATGAGAGCCGGCATCCCCGTAGGCTGCGAGGTAGGCGGCGCCTATTCTCTTGAAGACTGCTACGAGCTTCTGAAAGTTCAGCGTGAGACGGGCACTCCGTTCTGCTTCCTTGAAAACTGCTGCTACGGCAGATACGAGATGCTCGTTATGAACATGGTAAAGCAGGGTCTTTTCGGCGAGATAGTAAGCTGCGAGGGCGGTTACAGACACGACCTGCGCACCGAAGTGCTTTACGGACGCGAAAAGCACCATTACAGACTCAATAACTACATGAACAGAAACTGCGAAAACTACCCGACGCACGACCTGGGTCCTATAGCGCAGGTGCTTGATATAAACCGCGGCAACAAGTTTATGACGCTTACGAGCTTTGCTTCCAAAGCCGCCGGACTTCACGACTACGCGGAGCTGCACGAGACCGTTGACAGAGATCTTACCAAAGTCAAATTCAAACAGGGCGACATTATAAAGACCGTTATAGAATGCCAGAGAGGCGAGCTTATAACGCTTACGCTCGACACTACTCTGCCGCGTCCCTACAGCCGCAACTTTACGGTACAGGGCACGCGCGGTATGTACTGCGAGGACGGCAACTACATATACCTCGACCGCGACCATGACGAGACGATGCACTTTGACTGGGCGCTGAAGCGCTGGCACAACGCCGATACGTATTTTGAGCAGTACGATCATCCCACGTGGAAAAAGTTTTTGTCGGACGGCGTGCGCGGCGGTCACGGCGGTATGGATTATCTTGTTTACAACGAATTTGCGGAATGTATCTTAAACGGCAAGGATTTCCCGATAACGCCCGTTGACGCGGCGTGCTGGATGGCGGTAACGCCGCTTTCGGCGATATCCATCAAAGAAAGACGCACCGTGGATTTCCCGGATTTTTCGAAGAATTAAGAATTCAGGTCCCTTCGGGACGGATCATATAAAAACAAGCCGGAAGCTCCGGCTTGTTTTCTTGTTTTTTAATCGTCAAATTGATCTATATCGTTCTGTGACGCCGGAGGCGTATACGGGACTTTTTCTCCAGTGTAGATGCCGCAGTATTCGCATACAACGCGGACCATGCAGTTATTGAGATATTCAACGGTATGCTCGCCTACCTCGGCTTCCTTATGGTTGAAACCTACGCCGGAATCGTTTGTGATGAAGACGTACGTACCGCCGGTCATCACAGCGTAGCTTCTGAGCAGAAATTCGGTCTCGCCGTCAACGCCGGAGGATGCGACAGGTATTATTCTTATGCCCTGCTCCGCCGCGGCTTTTACGGTTTTTAAAATCCCGCTGTTTATGCCCTGTATCTCTGATTCGGAATGAGGCGGCGCGTCAAGCACTATGAAACAGATCTTTACGGCGTTATCGCGCCAGTCGTGACCTGATACGGCATTTTCAAGCGCGGTGTGTACGGCTTCCGGAGTATCTCCGCCGCCGTCCGCGTGCTGTTCCTTAAGCTGTTCTATGCACTCGTTTATATTGGTCCTGAAATCGTAATATTTAACTACGTAATCGTCGCCTTTATCGCGGTAGAAGTTGACGCTCACGCGGATAGATATGCTCTTATCCGCTTCGGATACGCGCTGTACCACGTCGTACAGCTCCGCTTTGATATATTCAAGCTCGTCACCCATGCTTCCCGTCGTGTCTATCATAAGCATAAGGTCAAGCGCCGTGACTTCTATGCCGGCGTCCGCCGCGTTTACTTCAAGTTCGGTCTTTCCGTCAAGTTCTATCGTTTCCTCTCCTACAACTACCGAGTCGGGCGTTTTGTTTTCGCCGGCTATATTATAAAACAGATACGCGCAGCCGCTTATATCGGTCTTTGCGGTATATATCACTTCCTGAGCCGCGACAAGCTTCACGGGTACGTTGTAACAGGCGTTTTCACCGTCAGATACTTTGACGGTTATGATATTTGACGTGTCAAGCTTTCTTGCTCCTACGTAACGGCTCCAGTTTTCGCTTGACAAAAGCTTTTTCCAGTCAGATATATTTACGGCGTCTTTCCATTCGCCCGCGGAAAGAGTGCCGGCAACCGCGTCCACAGCGTTGATCGCGTCGGGATATTCGATCAGACCCTTTTCGTATTCGGCGTCTGCCTCCGCCTCCGGCAAACCGTATGACGGCTCAGGGCTTGTTTTTCTGCCGTCCGATTTCCAATAATATGCGCCGTCATCAACTATATCGCCTGCCGGAGACGAGGTATCAGACGTTTTTCTTTCGCCTATAACGCCGTCGTTATACTCTTTTGCCTCTGTTTCAGCCGTCCCGGAGGTCTCCGTATTTTCGGTGGTATTTGAAGTATCTGTCGTTTCGGTCCCGACAACGCCCGGATCGACCGGCTTGCTGTTCGCCGCTCTGCTTGCCACAACGGCTATCACGGACGCCGCAACGGCAAGCGCGATAACCGCCGCTATAACGCCGAGTCTTGCGGCTCTTCTGCGTTTTATCAAATTTTCTTTTACCTTTTCGTCTCTTTTTGCAAGAATGTCTTTTGCTCTTTCATCATACGATCTCATAATCAAACCCCTCGCTTTGCAGTTTTTCTTTGAGTGAGCTTTTTGCGCGGCTGAGAAGCGTGTAGACCGCCGCTTTGCTTTTGCGCAGAACGCGTGATATCTGATTTGCGTCCATATCTTCAAAAAACGTCAGCCACAAAACTTCTCTGTATTCCGGCTTAAGCCCGTCAAGTGCCTGATACAGCTTTTTATTTCTTTCATCCTTTATGTACGACTGCTCCGGTCCGTCGGATACCTCGTTTGTCTCGTCAAGACCTACGTGCTGCGGCACTTTTTTTCTCAAGCTGTCGTACGCGGCGTTTCTGCCGATGCTGAAAAGCCACGTTTTAAAGGACGATCTGTTATCGAACTTCGGGCGTTTCAGAGCAAGCTTCAGAAGCGTGTCGTCCGCCAGCTCTTCCGCGCGCCAAAAGTCGCCGACTATGCCGTTTATATATGCGGCAAGACCGTCAAAGTATTCTCTGACTATCTCGTAAAAGCCTTCATCGTCGCCGTTTTTGTATTTTTCGTAGCTTAAAGCACCGTTATCCATATTGGCTCCCAAAAGAAATCTGCAGTTCTTTCACTCTATTAGACGGGTGTTTATTTCATTTTCTTACAGTTTTAATAAAAATTTTATCCGGTAGGGGTCGGAAATTCAGAATTCAGATTTATCATATAGTATCAGGCTTATGCGGCGTCAGCCGCGCGCGTCGGCGGCCCGGCCCACCGCCCGACGCGCTTACTTTTCTCAGAATTCATTTATATGTTCTCTTACGTATTTCATCAAAGGCTCTTGTACCGGTTTTAGCTGTGCAAACGCGTTGTCGTAATCATCAAACGGATACCGTTTAGACTGCGCTATATAATCATTGACGTCCTCGATCATAAATGACGAAAGATCGTTTACGTCTATATTGTTGTCTTCAATGAATTTCAGATACATTTCTTTATGCTCATCCGCGCCGATCTTTTCAAGGCAGTCCGCTAAAAGATACGCGGTCTTACGGCTTGAATTTGAAAAATACTGGCACAATCCGCCGTTTTGCCATTCAATATCGTAATATGAAACCACATAGAATACTTTTTCCGCATCAGACAATGCGCTCAAATCTTCTTTCGTATCGTCGATATCAACGACCTTTGCTTCGGTGCGGTATAAAAGAGCTTCAAACAATGCGCCGTCACTGAGCTTTGAAAGATCTGATACCGACATTTTCAAATACCGCCTGCTGCTTGAAAAGAACAGACAGCCGGAAAAATTAAATATCATAGTTATAGCAAGCAATAATATTACGATCAGCTTGTTTTTTCTGTTTTTCATATTTTTATTCTCTCTTGTTTTTTCTGAATTATTCTGACGGACGACCAATGGTCGCCCCTACGATCGGGTCGTCGAGGCGCCGACCCCTACGACAGACTCGCAGCCCCCTCAATCTCATAAGAGGTTGAGGGAGGGGGTAAGAGGGGTTTGGGGAGTTTTGAGGGGTGGGCACTTCCCCAAACGATTCGTCGCGAAGAAGGGGTTCCCGTAGCGACACCTTACCTATTCAATATTCACTCGGGAGGGGTGACCCCTCCCCTACATCACAGCAGATTCAGCTTCTTATTCACTATCCGGTTCGCCACGATCCACGATACGACGGTTATCGTCAGCATTACCGTGCCTACTATCAACAGCTCGACCGTCATGATATTCAGTCTTGAGCCGAAATAAGCGGAAAGTTCCGACGTATCATATATGAGCGCCGTGGGCGTTATTGTATTAACGCCGGTCGTGTCGGACACGTATTCTCCGAAGATCTCCACAATGACCGTGATTATGCTCATAAGAAGACCTATTCCGTACGAGACGCCGATAAAGATACCGACGGACGCAAACGCTCTTGCCCTTTTTACTTTATGGGTTACCGCACAGCAGAACGAGTAAAACGCCGGCGCGAAAAACGCGGATACGGCTATGAGAGCGATAACGAGCAGGATGAATATTATGAGTTTTGCCTCGTTTCCGGCAAGACCCACGCTGAACTGTTTAATTATCGATTCGATCAACAGACCGAATCCCATGCCGTCCGCGGACATTTTAGGCAGCTTATACGAAGCCGCGGCGATCGGCATGGCGATCATTACAACGGCCACCGTGCCGCTTATAAACGTCCATATCGCGCCGGTAAAAATCTTGCTGTTAAGAACGTCGCCGTTTTTGACCGGCAGCGTGAACGTCAGATATCCCTCGTCTGAGAACATATTTTTATATATCCTTACCATCATGAATACGGATGAACAAACGGAGATCGCTTCAACGGCGATGATAAACATAAAATAAGATGCGTATATGCCCAAAAACAGAAGAGTCGCGTCTTTGATAACGAGTATGAAAGCCGTCATAAGCGCGGAAAACGCAAGACCGCCGACGTACAGCCACGGAAGTATACGCGCCATATATTTCATATCGTATTTCATGAGTTTGCCTAACATCTGAACACCTCCCTGAAAAGCATATCAACGGATTTGCCGCTTTTTTCTCTGATATTATCCGCGGAATCCGCTAATATCACCTGACCGTTCCTTAAAAACACCGCGTCGTCAAGCACGTTTTCTATATCCGATATAAGATGCGTTGATATGACGACGGACGCGTTTTCAGAATAATTTCTTATTATCGTATTCAGTATATAATCGCGCGCCGCGGGATCGACGCCGGCTATCGGCTCGTCAAGGAAATACACCTTTGCCGCGCGGCTCATAACAAGCACGAGCTGCACTTTTTCCTTTGTTCCCTTTGATAACGTTTTGAGCGTTCTTTTGGGGTCTATACCGAGCCTTGATAACATTTCGTAAGCTTTGTTTTTATCAAAATCCGAGTAAAAATCCGCAAAATATGAAACGAAAGCGGATACCGTCATCCATTCGCTCATATAAGAGCGCTCCGGCAAATACGCCGTTATCGCCTTTGTCTGCGGTCCCGGGGCGAAGCCGTCGATCATTACCGTTCCCGCGGTGGGCGTGAGCAGCCCGACCGTCAGTTTTATGAGCGTGGTTTTGCCGGATCCGTTAGGTCCGAGCAGCCCGACGATGCGTCCGGCGGGTATATCGAGATCTATACCGTTCAACGCCGGGACGTTTTTGTACAGTTTTGTAAGTTTTCTGTATTCTATAAGCGCCAAGTTCTTAATCCTCCTTTTCGCTGATCATTTTTTTTGCTTCCGGCACGTCAATGCCTATCATATACATTTTTTGAAAAAATTCAATAATATATGCACGCGCCAGCGATCCTCTTGCCCGTTCTATCACGTCTTTGTCTTCCGTTATGAATTTGCCGACCGTGCGCTGAGTGTAGATGAGCTTCTGCTCTTCAAGATAGTATAACGCTTTCTGCACCGTGTTCGGATTTGCCTGCATCAGCTCCGCAAGCTCCCGCACCGTCGGCAGTTTGGCGCCCGGCGGATACTGACCGGATAAAACCATTGTATATATCCTGTCTATAAGCTGAACGTATACAGGGCGGCTGTCCGGGATATACATAACGTCTCCTCCTTTGTTGTGTTGCTATGTTAATACAATGATACCACAAGGCATATTATTTGTCAATACTTTTCATAATTTTTTTAAGCAGATACTTGAATTCTGCATAAATTTATAATATAATAGCGTAAAATAGGGATAATAGGAGAAAAAATATGAAGCTGACGTATATCGGTACCGCCGCGGCAGAAGCAATACCCGGACTGTTCTGTGAATGTTCTTTCTGTGAAAACGCAAGAAGAGTAAAAGGGCGTGAGCTGCGCAGAAGATCAGGCGCGGTGATAGACAACGACCTTATGATAGACTTTTCACCGGACGCTTATACCGGTACGCTCTCACTCGGCATAAGGTTGAACGAGCTGCGTTATCTTCTCTTCACCCATTCACACGCGGATCACTTCTGCGTACACGAGCTTGAATACAGGCGCACGCCCGTATTCTGCGTGTTGCCGGAGGACCGCGAAAAACTGAAGGTCTATGGCAACCGCAATATAGAATCCGGGCTTAAAAACGTCTTCGGCGACGATCTTTCGCAGCAGGGGTTTGAGTTCAGCTTCGTTTTCCCGTACGTTCCGTTTCACTTCGGTGATTATACGGTAACTCCGCTTTCCGTTATACACAACCCGCCGGAGGACGCGTACATATACCTTATTGAAAAAGGCGGCGTTAAGCTGCTTTACGCAAACGACAGCGGGATGTTCCCCGAAAAAACGTTTGAGTATTTAAAAGGCATAAAGCTGGATATAATATCGCTTGACTGCACGCTCGGTCACAGTCCTCACGCGACCGGACATATGGGCTTTTCCGCAAACCTGAAAGTCAAAGAAATACTTGTCGAAAACGGCTGCGTAAAAGACGACACGGTTTTCGTAAGCCACCATTTCAGCCACAACGGATTAAGAGCCGATAATCCCGGTGAAGTTGACTGGACGTACGAAAACTTTATGGAAATGGCAAAACCGCACGGCTTTATAATGAGCTATGACGGTCTGGTCATAGAAAAATAATATGGATATAAAACAAAGAATAGAAGAACTGCGGCAAAAGCTGCACTACCACTCGATCAAATACTACGTTTACGACGCGCCGGAAATATCGGATTTTGAATATGACGCGATGTTTGACGAGCTTAAAAAACTCGAGGAAGCGCATCCGGAATACGACAGTCCAACTTCTCCCACAAAGCGCGTGGGCGGCGCTGTGTTAGACAAGTTTGAAAAAGTAACCCACAGAAACCGCATGGGCAGTCTTGACGACGTGTTCTCGTACGAAGCCGTAGCTGATTTCGTCTCCGATATGAAGGCTTACGGCGACGTTACGTTCTCCGTTGAGCCGAAGATAGACGGTCTGTCGGTTTGCCTGCATTATGAAAACGGCGTTTTCACACAGGGCGCGACGCGCGGCGACGGCCTGGTAGGCGAAAACGTGACGGAAAATCTCAAGACCGTAGGTTCGATCCCGCTTCATTTGTCAAAAAACGTCCCGCTTCTTGAAGTAAGAGGCGAGGTATATATGCCTAAAAAGAGCTTTGAGGCGCTGAATGCGGCGCGCGAGCTCTCCGGCGAGACTTTGTTCGCCAATCCGAGAAACGCGGCGGCAGGTTCTTTACGCCAGCTTGACAGTAAAATAACCGCCGAGAGAAAGCTCGATATATTCATATTCAACGTACAGGAAGCGGACGGACTCACGTTTGAAACGCACACGGGTTCCATCAAAGCGATGAGCGAGCTCGGCTTCCGCGTGATACCTTATATAAAAGAAGCGCACGAAGCGGACGAAATAACAAAACACATAAAATATATAGGCGAGCAGCGCGGCGATCTGCCGTTTGATATAGACGGCGTGGTCATAAAAGTAAACGAGCTTGCGATGCGTCCAGAGATCGGTGAAAATTCCGGCAGACCGAAATGGGCTGTCGCTTACAAATTCCCGCCGGAAGCAAAGCTGACGAAGCTTACAGATATCACGGTGCAGGTCGGACGCACCGGCGTGCTTACGCCGCTTGCAGTGCTTGAACCGGTACGCCTTGCCGGAACGACGGTACGCGCGGCCACGCTGCACAATATAGATTTTATCCGCTCTAAAGACATACGTATAGGCGACACGGTCGAAGTATCCAAAGCCGGCGACATAATCCCCGAGGTCAGACGGGTTGAGTTTTCAAAGCGCCCCGAGGGAACGGTAGAATACGATATGCCCGCGTTCTGTCCGTCCTGCGGCGAGCCGGTTTACAGAGACGACGAGGCGGCTGTGCGCTGCACCAACTCCGCGTGTCCGGCGCAGCTTGAACGCAATCTGATCCACTTTGCAAGTCGTGACGCGATGAATATTGACGGTATGGGACCGGCGGTCGTAAAGCTGTTTATTGAAAACGGTCTGATACACGACGCTGCGGATATTTACAAACTGAGCGCAGATCAGATCGCCCCGCTTGAGCGCATGGGCGACAAATCCGCGGAGAATCTCATATCCGCTGTACGGAATTCAAAAACCGCCGGGCTTGACAGACTTATATACGCGCTTGGCATAAGAAACATAGGTCAGAAAGCCGCCGTATCTTTGGCGGAGAGCTTCGGAAATATAGACGCGCTGTTTACCGCGGAAGAGGATGAGCTGTGCGCTATACAGGATTTCGGCAAAGTCATGGCGGAGTCCGTTATAAACTTCTTCTCTCATCCGCAGACAAAAACGCTTATAGACGAGCTGAAAGCCGCCGGAGTGGTGACGGAGTATGAAAGAAAGGCAAAAAGCGATAAATTTGCAAATCTTACTTTCGTTTTAACCGGAACGCTTCCGACAATGACGCGCGACGAAGCGGAGGCTATGATAGTTGAAAGAGGCGGCAAAGCGTCCTCTTCCGTATCAAAAAACACTTCGTACGTTTTAGCAGGTGAGAAAGCCGGGTCAAAGCTTACAAAAGCGCAGAGCTTGGGCGTTAAGATAATAGACGAAGAAGAATTTTTAAGAATGTGTGAGTTATAATGTTTTCAGATTACGTTAAGATCTATATAAAAGCCGGAAACGGCGGCAACGGCTGCGTATCTTTCAGACGCGAAAAATACGTCGCCAAGGGCGGACCGGACGGCGGCGACGGAGGCCGCGGCGGCAATATTGTCTTTCAAGCCGAGGTCGGCAAGGACACGCTTATTGATTTCAGATACAAAAGAAAATACGTGGCAGAAAACGGCGGCAACGGCGCCGGCGCGAAATTTCACGGCAAAAACGGAGCGGATCTTATAATTAAAGTTCCCAAAGGCACGGTAATTCGCGACGCGGCTACGGGAAAAGTAATAAAAGACTTATCCGACGACGAGCCGTTCATATGCCTGCGCGGCGGGAAAGGCGGCTGGGGCAACAAGCATTTTGCCACACCGACAAGACAAATACCGCGTTTTGCCAAAAACGGCATAGACGGCCCGGAAAAAGAGGTAATACTCGAGCTTAAAATGATAGCGGACGTAGGCCTTATCGGAATGCCGAGCGTCGGAAAATCATCGCTTCTCTCGCAGATATCGGCGGCAAGACCGAAGATAGCGGATTATCACTTCACTACCCTCTCGCCGAATCTGGGCGTCGTACCCGTGGATGAAAGCGCGTTTGTCTGCGCGGACATACCCGGGCTTATAGAAGGCGCGTCGGACGGCGCGGGGCTCGGGCACGATTTTCTGCGTCATATAGACCGCTGCAGACTGCTTTTACACTTAGTTGATATTTCCCAGTCCGAGGGCAGAAACGTCATAGACGATCTGAAAGCCATAGACGATGAGCTTTATAAATATTCGCCCGAGCTCGCGTCGCGTCCGCAGATAGTAGTCGCCAACAAAGCGGACGCGCTTGATAAAAACTCGGTGGACGTGGATGCTTTTGAAAAATACGTTGCCGGGACCGGCAGATCGCTGTTATATATATCGGCAGCTACCGGAGAAGGCATAAAAGAACTCATAAGATTTGTAAAAACGGAGCTTGACAAGCTGCCGCCGCTCACCGTATACGAAGCAGAATACACGGAAGAGGACGATATAAAACCGGAGGATACGCCGGAGGTCACCGTCACAAAGGACGAAGGCGTCTGGAACGTGGAAGGCGCGTGGCTGTACAAGCTTATGGGCAGGATAAACTTTGACGACAGGGAGTCCATGGCCTACTTTGATAAAATGCTGCGTAAATACGGCATTTACGATCAGATGGAGGCGCAGGGCGTCTGCGACGGAGACGTGGTAAGCCTGTACGGCTTTGAATATGAATACGTTAAATGAGGTAATACATTATGATCGCAAAACAACTATCAATCTTTGTTGAAAACAAGACGGGCAAATTGGCGCACGTTACGGAAACGATAGCGGACCTGGGCGTAAACATTTACGCATTGTCTATCGCTGACGCTACGGATTTCGGCATCTTGCGTATAATCGTTGACGACGCGGAGACCGTCGCGGACGAGCTGCGCAACAGCCGCATGACCGTATCTATAGGCGACGTTATCTGCATCAATCTTGAGGACAGACCGGGCGGCCTTACCGAGGTATTAAAGGTGCTTTATTTGAACGGCATTTCCGTTGAATACGTTTACGGCTTTTCCACGCCGCAGTCAAAGGATCTTGCAAGCGTTGTTTTACGCGTTGACGATCCGAAAAAAGCCGACGCTCTGCTTAAAGACAACGGATTCAACTGATATCTTTACATAAATTAAGAAAAGAGGTGATAAACATGCATAAAGGCAGAAAATTGCTTTCCGCTTTTTTGGCGCTTGCCGTTTTATGCACGTTTTTCGCCTCCGTTTCGTTTATTGTCCACGAAGCGGACCATCACTGCACGGGCGAACACTGCCCCGTATGCGCGGCTATAGCGGTTTGCCGCACGTTTATAGGAACGCTGTGCCTTACCGCCGTTTTATCCGTCTGCTTTTTGATGCGCGGTACTTTTTCACGTATTATCCGCGCTTTTCATATTTTTTCCGGTATATCAACACCGGTATCTTTACGCGTTAAACTTCTGAATTGAATAAGGATCACAAATAATATTTTCCTGCGCTTTTTTCGCGCATATTTTTGGTATTCTTATTTAATTTCGGAGGTTTTTTGTTATGAAAAAAATAATTTCAATTCTTTTATGCGCCGTGCTTTCAGCGGTCATGCTGACCGGCTGTGTTATAAATACGGCGCAAAACGGCAAAATAAAAGTAGTAGTTACCATATTCCCGCAGTATGACTGGACAAGGCAGATAATAGGCGAAAAGCTTAAGAATAACTACGATCTTACGCTTCTGCTTGACAACGGCGTGGACCTTCACAGCTATCAGCCCGCCGCGGACGATATTATAAAAATATCCGACTGCGATCTTCTGATATACACCGGCGGCGAATCCGACGTGTGGCTGCAAAAGCTGCTTTCAAAAGAGGAAAACAAGGATATAAAAGCCCTGAACCTGCTTGAAGCGCTGGGAGACGACGTATTGAAGGAAGAGATCAAAGAAGGTATGCAGGCTGAAGAAGAGGAAGAAGGCGAAGAGGAGGAAGAAGAGGAAGAAGAATATGACGAGCATATCTGGCTCTCCTTAAAAAACGCCGCCAAGCTGTGTGATACCATATGCAAGACGTTATGCGAGCTTGACAAAGACAATAAAAAGGTTTATGAGGAAAACGCCGCCGCTTACGTAAGCAAGCTGAATTCGCTTGATACCGAATACAAAAAAGCGGTCGACGGCTCAAGCGTAAAAACGCTTCTGTTCGGCGACAGGTTCCCGTTTGTATATATGATAAAAGACTACGGACTTGACTATTACGCCGCGTTCATCGGCTGCTCCGCGGAAAGCGAAGCGAGCTTTGAGACTATAACGTTCCTATCCGGCAAGGTAGACGAGCTTTCACTTAAAACCATATGCAAAATTGAAAGCTCGGACGGAAAAATTGCGGATACGATAAAAACCGCCGCAAAGTCGGAGAATATAAACGTGGTCACGTTTGATTCAATGCAGTCAACGACGTCATCCGACGTTGCCGCGGGCGTAACGTATCTGTCCGTTATGGAAAAAAATCTTACGGCGCTTAAAACGGCGCTTGAATAGGAGATAAAAAATGTCGGTTTTGAGCTGCCGCGGCGTCAGCCTCGGCTACGAAGGCAGAATAATAGCGGAAAACATAAATTTTGACATAGAACAGGGAGATTACGTCTGTATAACCGGCGAAAACGGCTCCGGCAAAAGCACGCTTATAAAAGCGATACTGGGACTTTTGCCGCACGCCGCGGGAACTATAACGGAGGGCGACGGCGTTAAGCACACGGAAATAGGCTATCTGCCGCAGCAGACGGATATACAGCGCGATTTTCCCGCGTCCGTATGGGAAATTGTTTTATCCGGCTGTCAGAGCAGAGCCGGAATGCGCCCGTTTTACAACAGAGAAGAAAAACAGACGGCTGAATCGAACATTGAAAAAACGGGATTATCCGCACTTAAAAAAAGATGCTACAGAGAGCTGTCCGGCGGTCAGCAGCAGCGCGTTCTTCTTGCAAGAGCGCTTTGCGCGGCAAGAAAAATGATTTTGCTTGACGAGCCCGCCGCGGCTCTTGACCCCATGGCGTCTGCCGAGATGTACGGGCTTATAAACAAAATAAACAAAGAGGATAAGATAACGGTTTTGATGGTGTCTCACGACGTTGCGTCAGCTTTAAAGTACGCGGACAAACTGCTTCATATAGGCGAGACGGTATTTTTCGGCAATAGAGACGAATACGTTAAAAACGTCTTATCAAAGGGCTTTATGCCGGGAGGCGGCAATGACTGAGATCTTATCCAAGCTCTCCCTTTATCTGCAGTATCCGTTCGTGAGATACGCGCTGATAGTAGGTACGCTTATCGCTTTGTGTTCTTCCCTTCTCGGCGTCACGCTCGTGCTTAAACGCTTTTCGTTTATCGGCGACGGGCTGTCTCACGTTGCTTTCGGAGCAATGGCGATAGCCGCGGTGCTCAATCTGACAAACAATATGCCGCTCGTTTTGGCGGTGACGGTTATCTGCGCGGTGCTTTTGCTGCGTACGGGCGCCAACGCAAAAATAAAAGGCGACGCTGCGGTCGCCATGATATCCGTCGGCGCGCTTGCCGTAGGATATCTGTTGATGAACATTTTTGCAAAATCAAGCAATCTGTCGGGCGACGTATGCTCAACGCTTTTCGGTTCGACTTCGATTCTGACTCTCGGCAAAACGGACGTGATCCTCTGCTGCGCGCTTTCCGCCGCGGTTATAATAATATTCATACTGTTTTACAACAAGATCTTTTGCGTGACGTTTGACGAGACGTTTGCAAGATCCGCCGGGACAAAAGCGGGCGTATACAACCTTATAATAGCGGTGGTGACAGCGGTGATAATCGTTTTGGCAATGAATCTTGTCGGTTCTCTGCTCATCTCCGCTCTCGTCATATTCCCGGCTTTATCAGCCATGAGGGTGTTCAAGAGCTTCAGGTCGGTCACGATATGCTCGGCGGTCCTTTCCGTGTTCTGCGCGCTTACGGGAATGCTTATATCCGTTTTAGCCGGAACGCCGGTCGGCTCCACAATCGTTGCGGTCGATATAGTTACGTTCGCGGTATTTTCCGTAATAAGTCTTATAAAAAGAGGTGCAAAATGAAAAGAGCGCTGTGTATATTTATAATACTTTCAATATGCCTGTCCGTATTCGGCTGTACGGTAACAAAGACAGGCGATACGTCAAAGACTGCGGATCAGCCGGCAGATACGGCGGCGTACGCCGGATCGGATACGGAAGCGGAAACCGGCGCGGTATCCGGCGTTGACGTGGATCTTACCGTGCTCAGCTCAACCATGGTATATTCCGAGGTTTACAATATGACCGTTTACCCGGATGAATATTTGGGAAAAACGGTAAAAATGCGCGGCAGCTTTGCGTACGCAAAAGGAGACGACAGATACTATTTTGCCTGTATCATAGCGGACGCGACGGCGTGCTGTTCGCAGGGTATAGAATTCGTTTTGGCTGACGAAAAAAAATTTCCGGACGAATATCCGGAATTGGATACGGAGATAACCGTGACGGGCGTGTTCGATACTTATTTTGAAGGCAAGAATATGTACTGCCAGCTTATAAACGCGGTAATGGAATAAAAAATCCGGCTTTCCGATTGCGGAAAGCCGTTTTTTACGGTATAAAATCAATATCGTCCGCGTCGTGCACGGTGACTGTCGGCACGCCTTTTTCTTCCAAGACCGGTATTATTTTCTCTTTTACTATGCTGCCCGTAACCTCGTACGAAAGAATATACTGTTTGCCGTTTTTAAGCTCTATTATATACTGTTCACCGGGAACGTATATGCCGTAAATATTATACGAGCCTTCCGCGCAGACGAGTTTTTCAACGTCGGAATAAGCGTAATTGTCGCTTGAAAAAAGCGAAGTCTCGGACGGCAGGCGCAGCCCGTCGTCATAAAACGCGGCGTATGAGTTGGCGGTGATAACGACGGATATGACGAGCATTGCCGTTATCGCGCCCGCGGCGACAGACAGACAGCCGGTCCTGCGCTTGTTAACGGTTATACGGTCAAGCGCGGAAAGATATTTGCGCCGCTCAGGCTTGAAAAATATAAGAGTCACGCCTCTGCAGTACCAGCTGAAAACGAAAGCGGGTATCACGGAAGAAGAAACGTACCTCAAAGCCTGTAGGAAAAACCACGCGTCCGACCACAAAGCGCCTCTGTAAATGAGCGCGGAAGACAGATAATGTATTCCGGCAAGCGCCGCCGCGCACGGCAACAGAAGCAGAAGCGCCGCGATAACCGTGCGTACCACCTGCGTTTTATTTGAGAAAACGGCTTCTCCCGTCGTGTCACAGTCCTCAGGTACGGCTTCGTACCTGTGATCGAGCGACGCTATAAACGACATGAGTCGTATCTGATAATAAGACTTGTTTTTTATCCGTCGCATACCGTTATAAGCAGAGTTATAATCTCCGCGCAAAAACTGCGCGTACGGCTTTGACACGTAGAAAGCATCGTCAACAACGTAATACGATTCTATAAAATGCTCAAAATCCTCGTCGTCCGCGTCCGCGGCGCGGAATATATCTCTGCCGTAATGAGCGTTCACGCCGTCCGAAAATTTATCGAAAATATCGGACATATCGGCTTTTCTCTGGCACAGAGCGTTAAGCTTCGGCAACAGATCCGAAAGCTCCGGCTCAAGCGCCGTTATGACCTGCTTCATTTTTTCCGGTGATTCAATATAAGAAAACGTGTAACAGCGGAAATTCGTATCGTCGATCTTATACATTATATCGTACGGGGAATATTTTACGTACGGCATACTGCGGTCAAAAATTATCCTGAAGCTGAAAACGCTGCAAAAGCTTATACCGCCGACGGCTGTATAAACGTATTCAATATCGTAATCCGCATATGAGGCGATACATATCATTTTTGTAAGATCGCCTTTTTTTCTCGGTCCGGAATATTCCGCGCGGCTGTCAAAGCCTCTTGCCCCGCTCTTTTCCGAAAACGCGGAAACGCCCTCAAAAAACGCGTCCGCTATAAGATCCCTTTTTCGCATAAACAACCTTTTTGTTTGGATTTTACATAATTATACCCTTAATTCTTATATTTGTCAACCGTGATAATGTAATAATACGCGAAATTTACATTTCAGAGTGTTTTTATATATTCGTCAAAGAACGAGCCGTCGTTTTTGATACGTATCTTGTCAGAGTTTTTGTTTATATAAAACGTATGGATCTCCGAGCGGCTTTTCGTCCAGCGGACGTCCGCGGTGACGACCGTATATCCGTCGCCCTCCTCAACCACTCTGACCGAGCCGGGCTGTATGATCGCGTATACGCGGTAACCGCCCTCACGCGGATCGCATATCATATACACAACGCCGTCAACGATCAAACAGTTTTCGTTTTCATGCAAGGACATATACCGGGCGAGCTCCGCGTCGTCAAGCAGCTCATTGAACTTATTGCGCAAGCCGTCCGCCGTTCCGATATCGCCCTTTAACGTGCTGTACGTGAACTCGTACGGAGGGTATCCGTCGCCATCCGAGCCCGGGTAGTAATCCGGGACGTACTCTTTTATTTTCTTCACAAGCGCGTCGGGCAAAGGATTTCCGTCACCGGGCTGATTTGAAAAATATTCGTCTCTTTTGTCAACGCTGACTGAACCGACCGTGACGCCGTCATACAGTTCGATAAATTCGCTTAATACCGCCTCTATTCTGCTTTCATATTCGCTGCAGACATAGTAATCATCAAATCCAAGATACTGAAGTATTTTATAACACGTACTCCTGTCTTGCTTTACAGTTTGCTCCGGATATCGGGACGCCGTTTCTTTTAAATACACTGTAAATCTGTCTATCCAGTCCGCGTATTTGCTTATATCCGTATTTGCGTCATAACCTTTTATCTCATCAATATCCACGGACAACAGACACGCGCAGGCTTCTTCTCCGAAAAACACGGAAAACGGAGTGGTTTGCATCTGCGATACGTACTCGTTGTCATTGTACTGTATACATAGAGCGAGCATGACGCTTAAAACGGCTTTTTCCTTTGTGTCGGACGACGCGTAATACATATCGAGCAGCTCGCCTATCCCTTCGTCGTACCGGCCGACCGCATACGAAAACTTATGGCTGTAAGCCTGCAGGCCGTGGACTTTAAGATACGCGACGTTCTCGGCTAAAAGCTTTGTCCCCGGTTTATACTCCTCCGGCGGCGTGTCGGGAGAGCCGGCGCGGTAATAGCTGTAATCAAGGTATTCAAGCATAAGACCGGTATAGTACAGATGTTTATACGTATCGCTTTTTCTCAGTTGCGGGGATACCGTCTCTTCCATAGCATCCCTGAACTTCTGCAGTTCATTGTGATAACCGTAATACGGCTTGTTATGCAGTACGTCAGACGTAAGGGACAGTATTTTTTCGTATCTTTCTGCGACTTCCGGCATATTTATCCTTATTTCCGGCGCGGCAAGTTCAATGCAGAACACGCTGTAAACGGTCCTGTGGCTCTGATCGCACTTCTTATTGAAATACGTATCAATACAGTATAAATACGCCGTTTTATCGTAAGACTTAAGCTCATACCATTTTTCTTTCGTAAAGCCGTTATTTACTATATCTTCTATGATATTTGCCGCAGCTTCCTCATCGGTCGGCGCTTCGGTTTCAGCTTCCGTTTCCGTATCTTCGCTTTCGGTCTGCGGCTCTGATACTCCGGAATTATCTTCTGCCTTTGATATAATATCTTCGTTATCGGTCATATCCGGCTCTGACGTTATATCCGCCGTGACGGTATCAGAGTCTTCGTTGCCGAACAGACCGGAAAATAACGACGCGGCTCCCTCACGCAAAGGCTTGACGGAAACAATGACGATAAACAGCAGAACCGCGGCGGCAACGCCGTAAAGCGCTTTTACAAGCGCGCCGGATTTGCTGTCTTTTTCCTTTTTATATATCTTTTTCATCCTGCGCGTGTGAGCGGCAGACGGGATCCACGCTTCATCCGTTACTATATTATCATAGTCAATCACGCCGGCTTCAATCAAAACGTCTTTTAATGAATATTTAACGTTCATAACCCGCCTCCCTCAGTTTGTCAGCAAGAATTTTCTTGGCGCGGAATATCTGCGTTTTTACGGTTTTTTCGTTTCTGTGAAGCAATGACGAGATCTCTGACACAGAATGACCCATAACGCAGTATAAGTAAAGCGGCGCGCGATATTTATCGTCCATTTCACGCATTATGGACACGGCTTTGTCAAATTCATCGCGCAGAAGCACCTTTTCCTCGGCGTTTGCCCAGACGTCGCCCTCACATACTTCTTCAATATCGGACACGGGCTTGTTGTTTCTTAAAATATTGTAGGCTTCGTTTTTAGCGATAGCTATAACGTAGCCTTCAAGCCCTTCGTTATCAAATACGTTTATCCGCTCAATATGCTTTACTATAGACAAAAAACTGTTTTGCAGCGCGTCTTCCGAAAGACTTTTGTTATTCAAGGTCTTGTTTATAACGGCAAACATTTTTTTGCTGTAGCGCTCATACAGTATTTCTATCTTTTTCTTATTTTTCGGGCTGAGCGTGTCAGCCATGAACAAGAGCATATAATACCTCCTTTACTGTCTTTACATATTAAACGGAAAAAACGGTCTTAAAAATTCACATATTTTGTAAACAAACAAAAAACTATCTTAAACAGGCGGGGCTGCCGAAAAACGACAGCCCCGGGTTGCTGTATTATTATATATCAGCCGTAAAGCTCGCAGTAATCTATCAAGATCATGCCTTCCCACGATTCGGACGGGTCTATCCTTATCGTCTCAAGCTGTCCGGTCCAGAGAGTCGAATCCTTCGGGTTGATGACTATTTCTTCCCATACGTCGTTATCCGCGCCTTTATTCTCAAACGTGAATCTTACGGACGCGGCCTCGGAATATGAGGAGCCGTCCGACGTGAAGAAGAACTGAGCAAGATTCATATCAGTTTTATTGCACGCTTTTATGACTACGGCGGATACCGCTTCGCAGTCAAACGGAGTATCCATCTCAGGCGACGCCATAAACGGATCCTGTCCGTTTATCTTTATAACAAGGTGTCCGCCTTCAACGTACGCGTCTTCAACGCCTTTTGAAAATCTCCAGCGCGGATCCGGCGTATCTTCATCGCCTTCCTCGGTCTCCGCCTCTGTTTCCTCAGGCTTGGAAGACAGATAAATATCCTCAGCCGTCAGCTTTGTGAAATCCCACTTGTAAAGCACCTGCTTGCCGGCGCGCGGATCGACGTATTCTTCCGTCTCACCCGTTCCGGCTTTCTTTTCGTCCGTGGTCTGCAAAGCTATGTAATCTATATAACAGTCGCCTTCGGAACCGTCCGTGTAGTCAAGACGCAGAGAGCGCAGAGTGCCGGACCAGCCGTCTATATCAAGCGTGTCTATTTCTATTATCTCCCATTCGTCGTCCTCGTCCGCGTACTCATAATCGTATTTATAAGAATACGCTTCGTTCGGGCCGGGGCTGTCCGTGGTGGATATAAAGAGCTGACCGGTGTACGCGTCAGTCTTGTTTTTTATACGCATAACTATGTATTCAACGTTATCGCAGTCTATCGTCATGCTTATCTTTTTTGTAGTGATATTCGGGTCGCCGCCTTTGACCGTCAGATGCATCGTGCCGTCTTCTTCCGCTATTATATCGGTCTTGTTTGAAGATATCCAGCCTATGTTCGACGCGTCGTCAAAATCCCATCTGTAAACGTCGTAAAGCGTTTTTTGCGCTTCTTCCGTTTCAGTCTCGGTCACTTCCTCCGTTGTAACTGCAGCTTCCGTCGTCTGCTCTTCCGTCTGCTCTTCCGTCAACTCCCCGGTCTGCTCCGCTGTCGCAGCATCCGCCGTCTTTTCGGTTTCGGTCCCCGCGGGTTTTGCAGGCTCTTTTGCACACGCGGAAAACAGCGATACCGCCAATATGACAGCAAGCGCCAACGCGATGGTCCTGATAAAAAACTTCATTGTTTGCCTCCTTTGTTTTGTTATAATAATTATATCAAAACCCGACTCGGTTGTCAATATGTTTGTATTTGATTTTTGTATATTTTGCTTATTTCTTTTTTTATATACGCTTGACATTTGTATATTTTTATGATAGAATGAAAAAAAAGGGCGGTCAAAAAAATGGGTTACAACACTGTGATTGCTATAGGACGTCAGTACGGCAGCGGCGGACGGGAAATAGGCGAGCTTTTATCCGATATGATGGGCATACCGTTTTTTGACCGCGAGCTTGTTGCGATAGCCGCGGAAAAAAGCGGCGTTTCAAAAGACATATACTCACATATTGACGAAACGGCGACGAACAGTCTTTTATACGCGCTGTCGACCGGCGCGTACACGTTATCAAACCACTTTACGACGGTAAACGACCTGCCGTTGAACGACAAGCTGTATATCATACAGACGAACCTTATAAAAGACATAGTAAAAGAAAACGGAGCGTGCGTGATAGTAGGCAGATGCGCCGATTATATATTAAAGGACGATCCGCGCTGCGTAAGCATATTTATCCACGCGCCGCTGAAAGCGCGCGTGCAGCGCATAATGGAAAAGGAAAACTTAAACGCCGTTTCCGCCGAGTCAAGGATAATAAAAACGGATAAAAAACGCGCGAATTATTATAATTTCTACACTAACAGAGAATGGGGCAGTATAAATAACTACGAATTGTGTATAGATTCCTCCGTGCTGGGCAAACAAAAGACGGCGGAGCTGATACTTGATTATATAAAAAAGCGTATGGGCAAATAAATGAAGCAGGCTTCCTAACCCCATCCCGTGAACCCTCATTGCTCACGACGTTCGCAACGGGGAACCCCTCGTATCCGCCCCCTACCCCCCGATGTATCATCGGGGTTTTTTTGCGGTCAAAAAACGGACGACCAATGGTCGCCCCTACATTGATTTAATTTATGCGGACGACCAATGGTCGCCCCTATATTGATTTGATTTATGCGGGCGACCAATGGTCGCCCCTACATTGATTTAATTTATGCGGGCGACCAATGGTCGCCCCTACATTGATTTAATTTATGCGGACGACCAATGGTCGCCCCTATATTGATTTGATTTATGCGGGCGACCAATGGTCGCCCCTACAAGCGGTGCGTCGAGACGCCGCCCTCTGAATTTTTAATTATGAATTCTTAATTCTTAAATTCATTCTCTCTATCCTTGAAAAGCCCGTAATATTCCTTAATTGATTCAAGCTCGCTCCATTTTCTGACTGTCACGGGCGTCGCGTCAAGATCGTATACGACCGCTCCTTTGATCGACAAAATAAACGGAGAGTGGGACGAGATTATAAACTGGCAGCCGTAGAACCGCGCTGAATCAGATATAAAATCGGCAAGTTCCTTCTGATGCGCGGCGGACAGACTGTTCTCCGGCTCATCAAGCAGGTACAAAGCGTTGTCTTTTATAGCCGATTCAAATATATCAAGCGCGCTTTCGCCGTTTGAATGAAGCGGGATATCGCGTCCCGGCATACGTTTCCGCGCGTATTCCGGCATGGTTTTACGTCTTATCTCGTTGTACTTTTTCAGCTCTTCATAGTCGTCAAGGCTGCTTAAGCGGTATCCTTCGTTCTGCAGGCGCGCCTTGTCTTCTCTGTAAGACTTGAAGATCGCATTTCTGCTCGCGTCTATCCCGTCGTTTACCGCGCGCATATCGAGCAGAAAGTCAAAAACGCCGTCACTCGTTATCATTTCGCTTCTATCCGGCAGATCGTTTTGAAATTCCGCGCGGCACAGACCGACGAAATCGGAAAAACACGGAGATCTGTTGAAAGGCGTTTTGCGTATCAGCCTAAGTTTTTCCGCAATAACGTTCAAAAGCGTTGATTTTCCGCTGCCGTTTTCGCCGGATATTATTACGACGGACGAGGAAAACTCAATGTCGTTCAGATATTTACGTATAAATATGCCGAAAGGATAACCGCTGCCCGAATAACAGCTGAAATCAAGCTCGGGCCTCATTCCGTCCAGCTTGTAGTCAGTCTCCTTTTCTTCTCCCGGCAATATAAATCTTTTCAAATAGATCATACCGCGTCCTCCCGGTTAGGATAACAAGAGATATCATAATTATAAACTATAAAAAAACCGTTGTCAAGGCTGTTTAAAAAATCTTTTTCATACGGATGTGACCTTCCGCGCTTTTTTTTCGACTTATTGTGTGAAAGGCAAAAAACGTGAAAAAACACGTGGGAGGGTTATAATTATGAAGAAGAAAATTTTACTTATCGCACTTGCCGCAATTTTAGCTTTGCCGATACTCGCGTCGTGCGCCGCAAAAAGCGGAAGTTTGGCGGAGGCAGACAATTATTCTTATTCAGACGCGGGCGACGCTCCGGCGGAATACGACGGGCTGACGGATAAACAGGCCGAACAGGAAAGCGCCCCGTCACAGCAGAAGCTTATAAAACGCTACAACGTATCCGCTGAAACAAAGGTATTTGACGAGACGCTTACGCTGATAGACAAAACCGTATCCGATCTCGGCGGTTATTTTGAAAAACGCACGGAAAACAACGCTTACGGCAAATATGACGCGAGGATGTTAAACGCCGTAATAAGGATACCGGAGGACAAAGCGGAGAGTTTTCTTTTCGGTATAAAAGGCGCCGCTAACGTAAAATCGTTTACGAAGACAGCGGACAACGTTACGGAAGCGTACGTTGATTCTACGGCAAGACTTCAGACGCTTGAAGCGGAACGCGAGGGGCTTTTGAATATGATAAGTTCCGTTGACAACGCAAAGGATTACGAATTCTGGCTCACGCTCCACCGCGAACTGTCAGATAAGGAACAGGATATCGCCGCTCTCAAAGCAAAGCTGAGAAACTACGACAACCTCATCTCATACTCAACTTTCAATCTCGATCTGGCAGAGGTAAAAGAGTACACGGAGCCCGAAAAAGAAAAATACGGCTCAAGAATATCCGCCGCGTTTACTGAAAGCTGGGAAAGATTTGCGGAAAACTTCAAAGACTTTACAGTTGGTCTTGTCCGCGCGCTGCCGACGCTTATCACGCTTGCCGTTGTTTCCGTAATAATATTCCTCTGCATCTTCCTGCCGGTGCGTGCGTCTGTCAAAAAACGCAGAAAAGCGCAAAACGTCAAATAACTTTTGCATAAACTCGTCGTATCCTTCCGAGTTAATTATTATGTAATAATTATTTTACAAATAAATAACGAATTTTATTTTATATATGTTATAATAAAGAAAAATATTATAATATACGGAGGATACCATGGCAGAACTCAGATTTGAGATCAAAAAGAGCTTGGGCTGCATTTCGGATGAAAAGGGCGGCTGGGCAAAGGAACTCAACATCGTAAGCTGGAACGGCAACGATCCCAAATACGATATAAGATCCTGGGATGATTCTCACGAAAAAATGGGCAAGGGCATAACCTTATCCGACGATGAGCTCAAAAAGCTCCGCGATCTGTTAAACACTCTGGAACTGTAATCCAAAACAAATACATAAAGACTTACCGCACGTTACGGCGTGCGTTTGTCTTGTTTTATCTCATAATTTATGAAACTGAAAAAGCGCTTTGTTTTAAACAGTAAAGAAGATTTTGAAAAAGACGCCCGTCTGCGCCGTATACTTACGCTTACGGCGCTTTTTTCCGCCGTTATCGTGCCGCTTATAAATGACGGTGTGATATATACGCTCGTTGAATACACGTCGGCTGACATAGCGGTGCTGTGGCTCAATTACATATTGCGCTACACCGTTGTGACTTTGCGTTATATCTGTGTTTTCGTATCGTTTGCCGCGGTATTTACCGGCATATTCCATTACGGATACAAAACGTTTAAAACTCCGTCGGTAATACTTATTGCGGGCAGTATCGTCAAGTATATTTTTGCGCAGTTCGGCTCATACGTTTTCTGCTACGAGCACGGATTCATATACTCTGCCGAGGTGACGAACGCGGCGGCTATAATTTTCAACTATCTTTTCCTTGCCGTATTCGATATGCTGAAAAACGCGGCGCTCGTAATGATCTGCTGCAGATCTGCAAAAAAAGCGAGGGAGCAGGGACTGCCGGACTGTTCTGCAAAACCGGAGAAACTGAATTTTATAAAGCTTATCCCGTCCGCGCTTAAAAGGACCGACCCGTTTTTCGTTTTTTGTCTGTTTGCGGCGGGCGTTGAGCTTGTATACGAAATACTTTCAAACTTCTTCTCCGTCACGCTGTTTCAGCTCATTACGGACGGCTTACCGGAGACCGGGCTTGACTACGCGGCGCTTTTATCCGGCTACGCGCTGATGCTTCCTTTCTGCGCTGTAGGCTTTGTTTTGTGCTGTACTTTATGTCTGTACTTTTCATATTTTAAACCCGCAAAAAGAATGTAATACAGAGGACAACCTCCGCATATATTGTTCATAGCAATACACGCGGAGGTGATTTTTTTTGTTATCCGATTATAAAAGCAGATGCGTTTTATTAGGTCAGTACATAGCGGAAAACGGCTGTACGGTAAGAGAGGCCGCGGCGGTTTTCGGCATTTCAAAATCCACGGTGCACAAGGACGTTACCGAAAAGCTTTTGAAAGAATCTCCGGGCTTATACAAAAGCGTTTTGTCGGTGCTGCACAAAAACAAAGCTGAACGCCATCTGCGCGGCGGCGAGGCTACAAAACGCAAATACGAGCTTTTAAAAGACGGTTTATCTTCTTCCGTCGATAACGGCGGCTAACATTACCGCGGCTTCCGCGCGTGTAAGCGGTTTGTTATCATCCTTAACAGAGGCGACAGGTACGGTCTTATCGCACAGCGACGATATTATCGCATTCGCCTCTTTTTTTGTTATATTATCCGCAGGACGTATAGAAAGTGAACCGTCGTTTTCTTCCGCTTCTATAACTTTAGCGGACATTGCCGTGACGACGTATCCGCGCTGCTGCTGCGTGAGCTGATCCGCGTCCGTAAAGCCTTGGCGCAAAGAGCTGTAAACGTTAGGAGAATATCCCGCCGCTTTCATCGCCATTACGATGAAATCCGCGCGCGTTACGGTCTTTTCCGGCTCAAAGAACGCCGTATCACCAATTATCTGCCCGGTCAGTATCCCCTTCTCCGCCAAAAGATACGCGCCGTATTCCGCCTTGTTTCCGCTCATATCGGAGTAGACTATGCCGCTTGTGTTTCTTTCCGTTCTGAGCTTTACCGTAACGGGTTCGCTTTTGTTTCCGTACTTGTCTTCAAAACAGCATACGAAGCTGTCCGTACCCGTATAGTTTTTATCCGGTGAATATGAAAACTCTCCGTCGCCGTTTATTTTAAGCAGTCCGTGAGACGGCTGTGATATAACGGTACAGCTTATTTCGTCTCCGTCCGGATCGGATGCGTTTATCCCGGCGTACGCCGCAACGTTCTGCTTTGTATAAACGCTCAACGGCTGTGCTTGCGGGGCGTAATTTTCTTTTTTAAGAGAGCATAAAACACATTCTCTTATATCTTCGCCTCCGTTTACCGAAAACGTGAAAACGGCCTCTGCCCCGGCGTGGGACGGAATGAATTTCAGCTTGTTTATAAGCGCTTCCGCTATATTCTGCCCCGCAAAAACGTCAAGCGCGCCGAGCTTCAGCACGCCTTCGCTTTCACTTGGCAGACTGCGGATCGTAAGCGTTACGACACGCCCTGAATCCGTAAATTCCGCAAAATCAGAGCTTTCAAAGCCTATGCTTGCTCTTAACGACGTTTTTTTCAGTTTTTTTGCGCGCTTTATTATCTGCATACCGTATGACAGATCGGAGGAGTGTTTTATCGCTTCTTCATCTTTTTCGTTTTCCTGCTTTACCGGCATTACCACTTTTACCGAAGCGTCTTTCGGCGATACGTTTTTCTCAGTGTCGTCCGACGCTCTTACGCCGGTAGCGGCGGCATACGTTAAAAAAGCCGAGATCACCATTGACAATAGCACTGCTCTTCTTCTTACGTTCATATCTTTTTTCTCCCTTTCTCTTTTTCGGATATTGTTGCCGTTATTTACGCATTATAATCTTACCCGTCTGTTAAATTTCATCAAATCATTGACAACGGCGTTTATATCTGCTAAAATATAACAAAAACTATAAATAAGAAAGGAATACTATTATGCCGGCACCGGATTTTTTAAATGATAAAAAATGCTATGTTTTAAAACAGGTATCGCTTGACGGCAAAAAGGGTTTTGAAGCGACGTTTTCTCACTCGCTTGACACTTCCAAGGCGGATATTTATCTTGATACGCCCGACGGGGATTATATAGGCACGCTAATGCTCTCAAACGGCAAGGACGAAAATACGTCCCGCGCCGGGATAGACGAAAGAAGCGGCGTACACGACATATACGTAAAAGTGAAAGGTCCGGGCGTTATAACCGATATGACGCTTACCGATACAGCCGACACCGCGCCTTATACGCCCGTGCCGGAGGAAAAAATAACGGACAACGGACACGACGCCTGGGAAGCCACGGATATGCTCGGCAGAAAAGTATTCTCCGTTGAGGACGTGGGCGCTTTCAAACCGGACAAAAAAGTAGGTATTTTCTACTGGACGTGGCGCGAACACGCCGTAGGTTTAACGCCGGTAAACGTTTCAAAACTGCTTGAAGAATTTCCGGGCGCTGAATACAATCGCGATCATCCCGGCTGGTGCGGAAAGAGCATACAGCCGCACTGGAACGAGCCGCGCTTCGGTTTTTACCGCAACTCCGACCCGTACGTGATACGTCATCACGCGGCTATGCTTGCCGACGCCGGCGTTGATTTTCTGCTCTTTGACTGCACAAACGGCGCGCTTTTATGGCGCGACGCGTACGAGCCGCTGCTTGAAGGCTTTCGCGCCGCGCGTGAAGACGGCATAAACGCGCCTAAAGTTGCGTTCATGCTTAATTTCTGCCCGTGCGAGACTTCGGAATTCATGATACGCGCAATTTATCAGGACTTATACAAGCCCGGCAGATATTCCGATCTGTGGTTCATGCTCGACGGCAAGCCGATGATAATGGCTTATAAAGAATCCCTGCCGGAAAAAGGCAGGACCGATTTTGAAACAAAACAGCTTGATGAGATAAAAGATTTCTTCTCTTTCCGCGCCGGACAGCCTCTTTACGGAACCAAGGCGGGCGGACCGAAGCGTCCGGATCACTGGGGCTGGCTTGAAGTATTCCCGCAGAACAAATACGGTGTGCGTGAGGACGGCTCGTGCGAGATGATGACGGTCGGCGTCGGTCAGAACGCAAACGACGAGCGTATATGCACCTGTTTCAACGACAAGGACACGTACGGCAGATCGTACACGAAAGAATACGGACACGCTCTGCTCGACGCAGATTCGTATAAATACGGCTACAACGTTCAGGAACAGTGGGAACGCGCGCTTGATATAAGCCCGGACAACGTGTTCGTCACCGGATGGAACGAGTGGATGATGGGTCTGTGGCACGAGCCGTGGATAAAAGATCCGAACTCAACGCAGCTTGCAATGGTGGACCAGTACGACCGCGAGCACAGCCGCGATATAGAGCCGGACAAGGACGGTTATCTTGACACGTATTATCTGCAGTTAGCGTCAAACATCCGCCGTTTCAAAGGCTGTAAGCAAAGACAGAAGACCTCGCCCGAAAAGACGATAGGCTGTTTCAACTGTTTTTCAGACGTTTCACCGTACTACCGCGCGGACAAGGGTATGACGATACACCGCGACTGGCCCGGTTTTGCCGGATGCCATTACAAAAACGACAGCGGCAGAAACGATATAATCGGTGCAAAAATTGCGCGCGACAAAGAATATATATGGCTTTACGCTGAATGTTCAAACGATATAACCGAGCCGACGGACAACTGGATGACGTTTTATATAGACGTTGACAGAGACAAAAACACGGGCTGGGAAGGCTATGACATAGCCGTTAACCGCACAAAGCCGGAAAACGGCGTCACGAGCGTTGAAAGATACGTAAGGACCGCCGAGCCGAACTCTTTCACCTGGGAAAAGATAGGCGAAGCGACCGTAACGGCAGATAAAAACCGTATCATGATAAAAGTACCGCGTAAACTGATCTGCGAAAAGAGGCTTGAATTTGAATTCAAGGTATCCGACAATATGCAAAACCCGGACGTTATGGACTTTTATGAAAACGGCTGCGCCGCGCCTTTGGGCAGATTCAACTATTTATATAAGGAGTAAGCATATGAAAAAACTGACAGCGTTATTATTATCGTTGGTTATGGTATACGCACTCGTTTCATGTACGGTGACTTACGTGTCCGATCAGAAGGATACGGTCCCGGAAACACAGCAAACCTTTGACGTAACGACAAAAGACAAAATAAATATGAAAATAGAACTTACGGACGGTCGCGTTATGGAAGCGGAGCTTTATCCGGATATAGCGCCTATAACCGTGCAGAATTTCGTTGATCTCTGCACCTCAGGATTTTATGACGGGCTAACGTTCCACCGCGTCATAAAGGGCTTTATGATCCAGGGCGGAGACCCGAAAGGCAACGGCACGGGCGGCTCCGGCAAGCAGATAAAAGGCGAATTCTCCGACAACGGCGTGCAAAACGATCTTAAGCATACAAAGGGCGTGCTTTCAATGGCAAGGCGCGGAAAAGATTCGAGCGGCAATATGAATTATGACACGGCAACGTCTCAGTTCTTTATAGTATCGGGTCCGTCCAGTAATTCAAGCGTCGCAAACCTTGACGGTAAATACGCGGCTTTCGGCAAACTGACCTCCGGTTACAACGTACTTGCACAGCTTGAAGCCGTTGAAACGGATTCAAACGACAAACCGCTTGAAGATATTACAATAAAATATATAAGAGTAGTTGATTGAAAGGGGTAGTCAAAATGGTAGTTATTGAGATGGAAAACGGCGGGATAATGGAGCTTGAGCTTTATCCCGAAAAAGCGCCTATAACGGTATCCAACTTTGAAAAACTCGTAAAAAGCGGATTTTATGACGGACTCGGATTCCACAGGATAATAGAAGGCTTTATGATCCAGGGCGGCGACCCGAAGGGCAACGGCACCGGCGGTCCCGGCTGGGAGATAAAAGGCGAATTTTTGTCAAACGGCGTAAAAAACGATCTTAAACACACGCGCGGCGTAATATCTATGGCAAGATCAGCAGACCCGGATTCCGCCGGCTCCCAGTTCTTTATAATGCACGCTGACGCGCCGCATCTTGACGGACAGTACGCGGCGTTCGGCAAGCTGGTAAACGGTTTTGACGTTTTAGACGAAATAGCAACGACGAGAACCGGTTTCCGCGACGTGCCGAGATATCCGCAGATAATGAAAAGAGTATATATAAAGGAGTAAGCAAAATGAAATACGGCATACAGCTTTACAGCATGAGAGACCTTGCCGAGCGTGATTTTGACGCGGCGGTTGCTAAAGCTGCGGAAATCGGCTATTCTTGCATAGAATTCGCCGGCTTTTTCGGCAGGTCTGCCGAGCAGGTAAACGCGCTTTTGAAGAAAAACGGTATTGAGCTTTTCGGTACGCACTGCGGAATGTACGACCTTGTAAACGATTACGAGGGCACGCTCGCGTTCCACAAGGCTATCGGCAACAAGAATTTCATCATATCACATCACAATTTAAGAAACAAAGCGGAAATAGACGAATTCGTCGATTTGGTAAACAAGTATCAGCCCATGCTTGAAGCGGAAGGCATAAAGCTCGGTTACCACAATCACAGCATGGAATGGCTGCCGAACGATGAGGGGATAATATCTCATCCCGAACTGCTGAAAAGAACGAACATCAATTTTGAAATAGACACTTTCTGGGCGTTCAACGCCGGAGCCGATCCCGTTGCGCTTATGGAGCAGTACAAAGACAGACTTATGTCTATCCATATAAAAGACGGTTTCAAGGGCGGCCGCGGAATGCCGCTCGGCAAAGGCGAGGCTCCCGTAGAGGCGGTTTACAGAAAAGCAATAGAGCTTAACGTCCCCATGATAGTTGAAAGCGAAACGTGCGATCCGTCAGGTCCGGATGAAGCGCAGATCTGCTACGACTGCTTGAAATCATTTGAGTGATACGGCTATGGAACTGATACAAAGCTTTTCCGTTGACCATACAAAGATCGTTCCCGGCATTTTTACAAGCCGAGTGGATACCGTGGGCGATAAAAAGGTAACGACGTACGATATACGCTTAAAAAGACCGAACGTAGAGCCCGTTATAGACGCGTCGGCGATGCATTCGCTTGAGCATCTTATAGCCACGACGCTTAGAAACGATCCGGAATGGAAAGACGAGGTCATCTACTGGGGACCGATGGGATGTATGACGGGGTTTTATCTGATACTGAAAAACGACCGTCCCAGCCGTGAAATATACGGCCTGATATTAAACGCGTTCAAAGCCGTGGCAAACGCAAAAGAAGTACCCGGCACCGCGCCGGAAAACTGCGGATATTACCGTATGCATAATCTTGAAATGGCAAAATATTACGCGGCGGAATTCGTCAGGTATCTGAAAGCAAACGCCGGCAAAGACGAAATATTTGAATATCCCAAAACAAACAGGCTTACAACAGACGACGGACGCGATTTCTACGATTCATAAAAAACAGGCGCGGAAAGATCCGCGCCTGTTCTTAATTCTTGATTTCTAATTCTTAATTTTACTGCTTCAGCATCTTCACTGAACGTCCGAGGAAGACGAAATAGTATACGTGCGCCACAACGTTTATTACGCCGGCAACGATCGAAAGGATGCCCGCCGCCGTTACCATCATGGGCAAAAAGTCAAATACGACTTCCGTAACGCGTGCGATCATAAGCAGTACGTAAACAGCGGTTATAATGCGGTACGCAAGGTTTGCGGAATTTACCATGTCTTCCCTGCCAAGCTTTTTAGCAAGCTCTTTTACGCCGCCTATGATGAATATCATCACAACTACTTCACAAATATTCCTTACGGTGTCCGATATGCTCTGAACGTACGCGTTTTTGCTGAATATCGCCGCAAAAGCGGACGCTATGATCGGTATGATAACGAATACGAACGCGTAATAAAAGTAGTTTTCATCCTTTTTTGCCTGTAAGATACCCACAAGGTTGATAACGAACGATGCAACGCCGAAACCGAGTCCCGCTAAAAGAGTTGTCAGCGCTATTATAGCTGATACGGCGAATTCATCTTCCGCGCTCAGTTTTGCAAGCGCCAGAGCAAACACTGCGCCGCACAGTAAGAATATAACGGCGGCTATTGCAAATATTTCTGCAACAAATATCTTTTTTACACCTTTGTGTGCGTTCGGGAAATTCATTTTTTATATCTCCTTTTTATTTTTTTATAATTATAATATATTTTTCCATACACTTCTACACAAAAATGTTAAAATTACATTTTGTCTTTAAAAATATGTGACGCATGGCATAGAAACCGTTACTTAACAGATGAAGGCCTTTAAATAGGAGAAAAATATGCAGGATAACGAAATAATCGAATTATTCTTTGACCGGGACGAAAAAGCCCTGTCCGAGACCGGCGCCAAATACGGCGGCAGGCTTTTGGGCATTGCAAAGAATATGCTCGGCAGCAAAGAGGACGCGGAGGAATGTGTAAACGACACATATCTGGCAGCCTGGAACAATATACCGCCGGAAAGACCGGTATCGCTTTTCGCATACATATCAAAGATCGTACGAAACGCGGCGCTTACAAAACTGCGCGACAGCACGGCGCAGAAGCGCGGCAGGGCTGTGACGGTATGCATCGACGAATTAGCGGACGTCTTACCGGATAACGAAAACGTGTTTGACAACATTGCCGTATACGAGCTGTCCGATTTGATAAACAGCTTTTTAAGATCGTGCAATCAGGATGAGCGCGACATATTCATTCTCCGTTATTACGGCTGCACGCCGGTATCCGATATAGCAAAAAAATACGGTTTTACGCAGTCCCGCATAAAAATGACGCTCAAACGGTGCCGTGACAAGCTGGCACAGTATCTTGAAAGGAACGGTTACAGTATATGAAAAATAAAGAAAAATTAAATGAAGCGCTGAACAATATCGACGACAAAATGATAGAGACCGCGTATGCAAGGCAGGCGGAAAAACGGAACCTTTCCGGTCTGTTCGGAAAAATAGGCTCCGTCGCGGCGATAATAGCAATAGCGATATTCGCCGTGGTGTTATCTCACTACGCACATAAGGATCCCAATATTTCAGCCTCAAGCGGAAATAATGAATCGGGCGAAAAACTGCTTTATGAAGACGATTTTAAAAAGTTCTGGGAGCATAATATAGGCTTTACCACAGACGACGGAATGCTTGAATACGAGCTGAAGCTGTTTTTGCCGTCAGACGAGCATTTCTTCTTTAAGTGTTATGCAAAGGTCATAAACAGATCCGGAAATGAGATAGAGCTGCACAGAATAGCGGATCGTAATTCATTCTTCTATATTGAAAACGACCTTAAAAACGCGGAATACGAACAGACGTTAGTGTACAACGGAGACACAAAAGCAGACACGGTAAAGCTAAAGCCCGGCGGATCGTATGAAGAGCTTCTGACGTATACAGACGGAGTAAAAGCGAATATGAAAAGCGATTTTGTTCAGAGAGTGCACGACGTTTCAGGTTACCTGACCGTAACGGTAAACCTTGATCCGGCAGCGTCAAGAACGTGGGGAAAAAGCTATACCTGGTTTGAAGGCAGCTATTACAAAAACAACGGCAAAACGGTAAAAGTCGGCGAGGATGATTACGGCTGTTTCATATGCGGCGATCAGAAGATAAAAGGGCTTGAAGGGTTCGTATGCGATTCATATGACGATCCGATAAGCGGTCAGCATATCGAAGCAGACGGGTCCGGTATATCAGAAGAACTGAAAAGTATGGAAAACCCGCCCACGCTGCACTATAAAACGGGCGATACGATAGATTATATAATCGATCCCGCACTGTCCTTCGGCGGCTTTCAGCTTTGGTATGTAAACGCGTACAACACTATTGATTTCGGCGGCGATCTGTATAAATATCTTGACGCAAACCCCGGTCAGTATTACATCACCGCAGAACAGTATAAAGGCAGCCGGTACACAACGATGGGCGTAAAGCTCATAGTTGAAACTAATATGCCCGCCGATTTCAGCTTCTCGTTAGTCTGGAACACGTACGGAATAAGCTCGTACGACAGCAAGACCGGAACGCTTATAAAAACAAGCGACGCGACAGACGTAAGCAAATACACGACGGCTTATAAAATGAACGACAGAGAGCTTTCCGCCGTTTATAACCTGCTTATACAGTTAAAGGACTATCCGGATAATTACGACCCGTATAACGATCCGGCCTCCGAAATACAGACCTGCTCTGAACCGAACAGGACGGTGATAATAAAATTCACGTCAGACGGTATAGAAAAAACGATAACGTGCAAGGATATCTGTTACGGTGTGACCGGTGGATATGACGACGCGGCAAATAAGTTTTTGCAAATCGAAAAGCAGATAGAAGATATGCTCACAAACACAAAACAATGGCAAACGCTGCCTGAATACGAGGTTTTCTACGATTAAACAAAATGCTCCCGGCGGTGATCCCGCCGGGAGTTTTTTTTGCATATGAAATGGGCGACCAATGGTCGCCCCTACAATTCTCACTGTCCGCAATGCTTTTTTACGTCTTCCGCCGTTATGGTTATCGCCTTTTTCTCCGCGTCCGACGGCGCTTCGTACATAATATCCAGCATCAGCTTTTCAACGATCGAGCGAAGTCCGCGCGCGCCGGTGTTGCGCTTTATCGCAAGTTCGGCAACGGCTTCACACGCGGAATCGTCAAACTGTAAATCTATGCCGTCCAGCTTCAACAGCTCCGTATACTGCTTCGTGAGCGAATTTTTCGGCTCGCGCAGTATGCGCTTGAGCGCTTCCACATCAAGCGAGCCGAGCGTAGTTATAACGGGAAGTCTGCCTACAAGCTCCGGAATAAGTCCGTATTTGACTATGTCCTGAGCTTCTACGTTTGAGAATACTCCCTTCTCCGCTCTTTCTTCCTTCGTCAACTTTTCGGCGCCGAAGCCTACCGCCTGTCTTCCGAGACGCGCCTCGATTATCTGAGATAAGCCGTCAAACGCGCCGCCGCATATAAACAGTATATTCTCCGTATTTATCTGGATGAAATCCTGGTTGGGGTGTTTGCGTCCGCCCTGCGGGGGAACGTTTGATACCGTCCCTTCAAGAATTTTTAACAGCGCCTGCTGCACGCCCTCTCCGGAGACGTCACGCGTTATGGAGCGGTTTTCGCTCTTGCGCGATATTTTATCAATCTCGTCAATATATATTATGCCGCGCTCGGCAAGCTCTATATCGTAGTCAGCCGCCTGTATAAGACGCAGAAGTATGTTTTCAACGTCTTCTCCTACGTAGCCGGCTTCCGTCAGCGTCGTCGCATCAGCTATTGCAAACGGCACTTTCATCGTTTTTGCAAGCGTCTGCGCTATATAAGTTTTGCCGACGCCGGTAGGTCCGAGCAGCAGAACGTTGCTTTTCTGTATCTCTACCTTATCAGGATCCTGCTCCGCTGTTTTTTTCTTTCTGCCGCGACCGGGTCTGTTGTCCTGTTTTGACAGTATGCGCTTGTAGTGGTTGTAGACCGCTACGGACAGCACTTTTTTCGCTTCGTCCTGCCCTATGACGTATTCGTCAAGCGTGGCTTTCAGCTCCTTAGGCTTCGGAAGCGTGTCAAACGACAACTCTCCCGGCTCCGCCGGAGCTTTTTTGTCATATGCGTCGTCTATCAGCTCGGTACACGCGTCAATACAGTTATTGCATATCATGGCGTTTGATACCGGGGACGGTATCAGAAACGCGACCTGATCCTCGCTTCTTCCGCAGAACGAGCATACGTGCGGTACATTTTTTGTGGCCATTTATTTTTCCTTTTTGTTTTTAACTATTTCATCAAACAGACCGTATGCGAGCGCCTCTTCCGCAAACATGAAATTGTCGCGCTCCGTGTCTATGCAGATCTGCTCGTAGCTTTTGCCGGTGTTGGCGGCAAGTATATGATTGAGCCTTTCCTTGTTTTTCAAATAATAGTCAAGGTGCAGCTTCATATCGGTTATCTGTCCCTGCGTTCCCGCGGACGGCTGATGTATCATAATCGTGCTGTTAGGCAGAGCAAATCTCTTGCCCTTTGCGCCGGATGAAAGCAAGAACGCTCCCATGCTCGCCGCCATGCCTACGCAGATGGTGCTGACGTCGCACTTTATATAATTCATCGTATCGTATATCGCAAGACCGTCCGAAACAGAGCCGCCGGGGGAATTGATATAGAAATATATATCCTTATCCGGATCCTGCGCCTCAAGGAACAGAAGCTGCGCTATAACGACGGAAGCGGTGGTGTTATTTACTTCTTCGCCCAGGTATACTATCCTGTCTATCAAAAGACGGGAGAATATATCGTACGAGCGTTCGCCTCTGCTCGTCTGTTCTACAACGTACGGTATAAGCGTGCTTTTTTCGAATTTATCCATTTTTATACCTCGTATTATTTGGATTTTCTGTATTTCGCTGCCTTCTCTACAAGCTCCATTGCTTTTTTGACTTTAAGATCGGCGTTCAAGTCCTCGGCAAGTATCCTTGCTTTGACTTCTTCCGCTTCCATATTATATGTCTTTGCTATATCGGCATATTCCGCTTCAGTTTCTTCTTCGGTAACTTCCACGTTTTCAAGCTCGGCTATTTTTTCAAGCGCAAGACGGAGTTTTACCTGTCTTTCTGCGCTCGGTCTGAACTGCTCTTTCAGCTTGTCAAGCGTCATGCCCGTGTACTTTGTGTAAATGTCAAGATTAAGTCCCTGAGCTCTCAATCTGTTGTCATAGCTCTGGAGCTCCGCGTTGACCTCGTTTTCAAACATTACCTCGGGGATATCGGCCTCGAGCTTTTCAACAAGCTTGTCTATGATAGCGTCCTTCGCTTCGTTATCGGCTCTGTCCGCTTCTCTCTTTTCAAGTTTTGCACGTACGTCGGCTTTATATTCATCAACGGTGTTGAATTCCGATACGTCCGCCGCAAATTCGTCGTCAAGCTCGGGGAGCTCTTTTTCGTTTATGGCGTGGATCTTGCATTTAAAGACCGCGGCTTTGCCTGCAAGCTCTTTTGCGCCGTAATCTTCAGGGAACGTGACGTTTACGTCAAATTCCTCGTCTATGCTGTGGCCCGCTACCTGATCTTCAAATCCGGGGATGAAATGACCGGAGCCGAGCTCAAGCGGCTGATTCTCAGCCGTGCCGCCTTCAAACAGCTCTCCGTCAACGGAGCCGGAATAATCAAGCGTTACGGTGTCGCCGATCTTCGCGGGTCTGTCGGTTATCTCAACGGAGCGGGCGTTGCGCTCCTGAACCGTTTTGATCTCGGACATAACGGCTTCGTCCGTTACTTCGTTTATGACTTTCTTTACGGATATGCCCTTGTAGCCTTCGATATTTACTTCGGGTTTGATATAGAATTTTGCGGATAAGGTAAGTCCCTCTTCGTTTAATTCAACGAGATCGAACTCGGGCTGTGATACCGGCTCAAGTCCGGATTCCTTAAGCGCGTCGGGATAAAGCGCCGGGATCATGTCGTTTACGGCGTCCTCGTAGAAAATGCCGGATCCGTACATCTTTTCAACAAAGTGCTGCGGAGCCTTGCCGGGACGGAAGCCCGGGACCGACAGTTTGGAAACCTTGCGGCGATAAACCGCGGTGACCGCCTCATCAAACGTTTTTCTGTCGCAGCCGAACTCTATAACTCTTACGTTCTTCTCCGGCTCTGATACTGATTTAAAACTCATATTTATTTTTCCTTTCATATGTATACATATTATTTTTATCGTATCGTATCTATTTTACACAGATAATATATTTTATCAATACCAAATAGTAAATATTTGTAAAACATTCAAACAAGAAGCGGTTTAAAAAACAGATAATCAGCCGCGCCGAAGTAAAAATCTATGCCTTTGTAGTTCACTTTCGGCGGCGCGTCGTATTTTCCGTGTATGTGACCGAAATAACAGCGGCGCACGCCGTACGAAAGCATAACGTCAACGAACTGCTCGCATTTGTACGCGCCGAACACGGGCGGAAAATGCATAAAAACGACTTTTTCGCCGTCAAACTTTGCCCCCGCGGCAAGCGACGCTTTGAGTCTCGCGGCCTCGCGCGCGATAAGTTTCGTGCTGTCCGCAAGCGTTTCCGGTATCTCGCGCTCGTCGGTGTACCAGCCGCGGCTGCCGCAGATAACTATGTCGCCGCACTGATAGGCGTTGTTGCGCAGAAATTCGTATCTGAAATCGTTTTCAGCGCAGAACTGCGTCATTTTTTTAAGGCTCTGCCAGTAAAAATCGTGGTTGCCCTCAAGCATTATTTTTCTGCCGGGCAGTTTGTTTATCAGAGCAAGATCGGGATACGCCTGTTTAAGATCCATCCCCCACGAAAAATCGCCGCCTATGACGACCGTGTCTTCATCGGTCACGGTATCCGACCAGTTTCGTACTATTTTATTTGTATAATCTTTCCATCTCCCGCCGAAAACGTCCATTTTCTTTTTCGGATCGTTTTCGGAAAGATGAAGGTCCGCGATATAATAAACCGACATCTGTTCACCTGTATTTATTTGAATAAACGCTTTATAAAGTGCCAAAAATAATTAAAAAAGGAGGTTATTATGGCACTGTTTAACGATGAGAAAAAACCGGTAAGCGGTAAACACATCAAAGGTATAATCTGCGACGTAAAAAACTGCGTGTATCACGACGGAGACGCGTACTGCACGGCGGACAGGATTGCCGTCGGGCCGACGTACGCAAGCTCCACGTCAGACACCGTCTGCGCGACGTTTCGCCCGAAACAGGGTGTTGGCGGAACGTTTTAATATTCTAGGTGTCGGCTGCGCCGACGATTTGTGTACGCCGTAGACGGCGCCCTTGGGGCTCCCCGCCCCCCTTACGGGAACCCCCATTGCTCACTGTGTTCGCAACGGGGAACCCCTATTACCGCCCCAAACCCCACCATCCCCCCGATCCATTATCGGGGCTTTTTTGCGGGTGAAGAACGGACGACCGATGGTCGCCCCTACAATCAACCCGCCGCAAGGCGGATTTCATCACGCAGTGATTTCATCGGTGAAGCCGATTTCATCCGCTCCGGCACGGGGCGGATTTCATTTTCCGCCACGCCCCCTCATTCGTCGAATGAGGGGAGGGGACAGGGGGGTATGGGGGGTGGCGCGTAGCGCCGTGAGGGGTGGCCCGGGGTTCCCCGAAAACGAGGTACGAGTTTTTGGGGGTTCACGGGTGGGTGGCCACCCATATTCGTCCCGCAGAAGGGGTTCCCCGACGCGAACTTGAGAGCGTTGGGGGTTCCCGTAGGGACACCGATTCTTATTCTTTAAGACGGGCGATCAATGATCGCCTCTACAAGCGGGATGTCGAGGCGCCGCCCCCTCATTCGTAGAATGATGGGAGCCGGGGTTCCCCGACGCGAACTGGAGAGCGTTGGGGGTTCCCGGGAGGGGTAAGAGGGGGTTTGGGGGTGTTGAGGGGTGGGGACCCCCATTCTCAGTTCTTTAACGAATGTATCGGCGCGGGGATGCGTCCTCCGCGCGATATGAATCTCGCAGGGGAGATCGTGCTTATCTTCATTACCGGCGCCGCGCCGAGCAGACCGCCGAATGAAACGCTGTCGCCCGCTTTCTTTCCGTAAGCGGGTATGACTCTTACCGCCGTCGTCTTGGTGTTGGCGACGCCTATTGATATTTCATCCGCGATGAGCGCGCTTATAACGTCCTCCGACGTGTCGCCCGGGACGGCTATCATATCAAGTCCGACGGAACAGACCGCGGTCATCGCTTCAAGTTTTTCTATACTTAACGCGCCGGCTGATACAGCGTCTATCATTCCCGCGTCTTCGGATACCGGTATGAACGCGCCGGACAGACCGCCGACGTGTGACGACGCCATAACGCCGCCTTTCTTTACCGCGTCGTTCAGCAACGCCAAAGCCGCCGTTGTGCCGCAGGCGCCGCAAACTTCAAGTCCCATGTCTTCCAAAATACGCGCGACCGAGTCTCCGACGGCAGGCGTAGGCGCGAGCGACAGGTCGACTATACCGAACGGTACGTCAAGGCGTTTTGACGCTTCGCGTGCAACGAGCTGGCCCATACGCGTTATCTTGAACGACGTGCGTTTTATGGTTTCCGCAAGCGTTGAAAAATCGCAGTCCCCCGCTCTTTCAATAGCGGACGAGACGACGCCGGGACCGGATACGCCGACGTTTATAACGCATTCCGCCTCGCCCGTGCCGTGGAACGCGCCCGCCATAAAGGGGTTGTCCTCCGGTACGTTTGCGAATACCACGAATTTGGCGCAGCCTATGCAGTCGTTATCACGCGTAAGATACGCGGCTTTTTTTATTATCTTGCCCATCATCGCAACGGCGTCCATGTTTATACCGGCTTTGGTGGACGCGACGTTAACGGACGAGCAGACTTTTCCCGTCTGCGCAAGCGCTTCGGGAATAGACGCTATGAGTTTTTTATCGGCTTCCGTAAAGCCTTTCTGAACGAGCGCGCCGTAACCGCCTATGAAATTTATACCGAGCGTATCCGCCGCGCGGTCAAGCGCTTTTGCAAAGTTTATGTAATCCTCTTCACTGTATCTGCCGCCTATGAGCGATACGGGAGTAACGGACACGCGCTTGTTTATTATCGGTATGCCGTATTCCTTTTCTATCTGCTCCGCAACGGGAACAAGTCTTTCCGCTTTTTTCGTTATTTTATCATATACGTTGGCAGCGGCTTTTTTCGGGTCGTCGGAGGCGCAGTCAAGCAGGGATATACCCATTGTGACCGTTCTTATGTCAAGGTTTTCCTCCTTGACCATGCTTATTGTTTCAAGAATATCTTTTGTGTTGATCATAATTTAAATCCTGTGCATAGAATCAAATACGTCCTCGTGCATAGTACGCACGTCAAGACCGTTTTCTTTACCGAGATCCGATAAAACGTCCACGAAAGACGTGAACGGAACGGTGAGCCCGTCTATATCCACGACCATTATCATGGCAAAATATTCGGATAAAACGCTTTGCGAAATATCAACTATATTTGCGTGATATTCACTGCACACCGCGCTCACCTTTGCGATTATACCGACGCTGTCGCGTCCAACAACAGTAATTACAGCTTTCATATACTGCTCCGTTTCAATAAAATTTATAATATTATACCATAATTAAATGAACATTTCAAGCTATTTGTCATTGACTTTTTCTTGTTTTTGTGGTATGATGGATAATAATTTTATAAGGAGCATACCGGTTTTATGACAGATTCTGAACAGTCAACAAATTTTGCGGAGTATTCTTATGAGAAGGCAATAACGCCAAAAGACAAAATGCACCGGTTTTTATACGTTGCCGGCGTTGTCCTTTTTATGATGCTGCCCGTTCTCATAGCGGTGATCTTCCACATTTATTTTCTCATTTACATAATGCCTCTGTTTCTTATTTTAGGCGTTCCGCTTGCTAAATTCTTATACAGATACCTGCAGAACGAGTTTAAATACACCGTTGACAGAAGCAATTTCAAAATGGAGATAATCCACGGCAAAGCTAAGCCGAAACTGCTTTATGAAACGGACGTCAAGGATATGGACTTTGCAAAGCCCGCGTCGTCCGATATCGACAGATCCGCTTACGACACCGTCGTATACTGCTGTGTAAGCGATGTGAGCCCGGACCTTTACGTAACGTCTTTTACAGACAAAAAAGGCAAAAAGGTACTTTTGTATTTTGAGGGCAGCAAAAAAGCGCTCAAAATAATGAATTATTATAACAAAAACGTAGTAGTTAATAACGATCTCAAGCATTAAACGGCTTTTGCTTTCATACGTTTATAAAAAACGTATGGGAGATCCGTTATGAAAAAAATCATTACCGCCGTTGCGGTCCTGTTTTCCGTTATACTCTGTTCCTGCGGCGCCGCGCCCGACGCGGAGACTTTGTTAAGCGTTTTAAAAGATCCGTACGAAGCGGAAACGGCAATATCCGACAAAGACAGCGTTTACACGGCGACGGTCCTGTTTGACAGCAACGCGCTCTTGTTCAAATTATCCGCACCCGAGCTTTTATGCGGCGTAAGCTACGGATTTGATAAGGAAAACAGCTATATTGTTTATAACGGTCAAAGTATTCCGTTTGAAGCTGACGGCGCGGATGATACGGTATCCGGCGGCGTTCTTGTATGGAAAAAACTGCTTTCCGCAAATAAAGAATACACGGCGCGCCGCTCTGCCGATCAGTACGTTGTGACCGACGGCAAGACGGAATACCGTTTTGATAAGGAAACAAAACTGCCGCTTTATATCAAAAGCGGTAATATAACGATAACTTTCACAAATTTCAAGGTAAAAAATGATAAGACACCCTAAAGTGCTTGCCGAAATATCAAAGGCGGCGCTCGAAAACAATTACGAAATAATAAAAAAACACACCGGCATGGATCAGATCTGCGTCGTTAAAGCTGACTGCTACGGTCACGGCATAGAATGTGCCGGCGTATTTTACGAGTGCGGCTGCCGCGTCTTTGCCGTTTCCGGCACGGACGAGGCGCTTGAGCTGCGCGCGTTTTTTGATAAAGACGGCGTTCATCCCGACATACTCATATTCGGCTACGTCAACCCGGAAGATATACCGGAGATTATTGAAAACGATATCATCTGCGCCGTATTCAGCCGTCAGTTTGCAGAGCTTTGCGCAAAGAACGTACCGGACGGCAAAAAACTGAGAGCGCATATAAAAATAAACAGCGGTATGAACCGCATCGGCTTCGGTCCGGATCAGCTTGACGAGGCGCTTTTTTCCGCAAAACTGCCGCAGATAGACTGCGAGGGAATATTTACCCATTTTGCGTGCGCAGACGGTGAGTCGGATGAGCCGACGCTTTTACAGACAGACAGATTTGACAAAGCCGTTTCTTTTCTTAAGGAAAACGGTGTTAAGTTCAGTCTTATACACGCTTACAACAGCGCCGCGAGCATTCGCTTCGCACCGAAATATGACGCGGTGCGCTCCGGCATAGTTTTATACGGGATGCAGCCGTCTGACTGCTGCAAAATTAACGGGCTTATCCCCGTTATGACGCTCAAAACGTGCGTCGCTCAGGTACATGAACTTAAAGCGGGAGAACGCGTTTCATACGGCTGGGAGTACGAAGCGGACAGCGACAGGACGCTCGCCACGCTCCCCATAGGCTACGCGGACGGTTATATAAGAGCGTATAAACACGGCTACGCCCTGATACACGGCAAACGCGCGCCGATAGCAGGCAGGATATGTATGGATCAGCTCATGGTTGACGTGACCGGGATAGAAAACGTAAAATGCGGTGACGAAGCCGTCATGATGGGCGGCGGCGGAATATCCGCGGACGAGCTTGCCGACGCGGCAAATACGATAAATTACGAGGTGACGTGCCTTGTTTCAAAGCGCGTTGAAAGGAAACTTGTATGAAGAAGCTAACGGTCATATTTATTTTGACTCTTCTGCTCCTCTGCTCCTGCGGTACCGCTCCGGATGAGACCGAAGCCGTTACCGAAGCTGACGCCGCGGATACGGCTGTACTGTTTTCCGCCGCGGGATTTGAGCGCGTTTACGACGAAGATCTGCGCGCAACGTGGATCTGTCTGCCGAAAACGGACGAAGGGCTGTTTCTGCGCATACTCGCTTACGACGGCGGCGACGTTTCTTTAAGAGTAATATGCACGGACGGCGACGAGATCAGCCACAGCGGCAAAACTTATGAGATCAAAGACAAAGACGTATACGCAAACGAAGAATTGTTAACAGTTCTGCGCAGCGTTGCGGACGGCGGCGACTGCACTGTCGGTAAACGCGATATTACGCAAAAAGAGCGCGAGGAAATGAAACTTGTGCTCGATCTGTACGACGCCGCGTTCGGCAAGCCTTACGGACATGAAACGAACAGCGATCCGGCCGACGAGTCGGGCACGGAGAACGGATACCGTATATACGAAAACGATCAATATGAAATAAAATATACGTATCAGTTTTCCAAAGAATATGAAAACGGGATACTTACGTTATCCTCCGGTGTAGACAAGCCGCGCACGATCAGCATAAAACACGTTGACACGGCGTTTTCCTCCGCCGCAGCGGGCGAAGAAAACGTTATAAAAAACGTATCATCGCAGGGCGGCGAGCTTGTGTCCGGTATTGTAAAAACGAGTATAGGCGGCAGAACCGCTTACACGTATACGTACGAAAAAAACGGTATATATATTTCACTTTACTATATAGACGCCGACAGAGGGACGTATATTATAACCGCCGGCAGCTACGACAAAAACGACACGGTAAACGATACCGTGATATCAACTTTCAAGGAGAAATGATTCATATAGCGTAGGGTAACAAGAGTTATCCGAACCCGCTCAAACGGCGCTATTTCGGCTCTTTTCGGTTTGTCGTCATTGGAATACCGGCGTATTCCTGCTTCCTCCGCACTGAAAATATCTCGAAATTTCATCCGTTTGAGTCCTATAGGATTTTCGGACGAACAGATCGTTGTTCCTGCGAGGCAAAGCCCGCAGGTGCTACTATACGTAACAGCAAGGGGTTTAACGAAGCAGGAGCGGCGAGATGCCG
>JAFSYU010000051.1 GCA_017443595.1 Clostridia bacterium | reverse complement strand
TTGGGGAAGGTGGCACAACGGGACGTTGTGACGAAAGGGGCTTTTCAAACTGCAAAAATCATTTTATAGCCTCTTCCGTCACTTCGTGACACCTTCTCCAAAGGAGAAGGTAAAACAAAAACTGCTTTGTCTTCACTCTGAAGAGCTGCCGTTTAAGGCAGCTTTTTATATTATAAAACTTCTTTAATTGCCGCAAGCAGCTCGTCGTATTCCTCGTACGCGGGAAGCTCGGGATGATCTTTTTTTATCTGCTCCGTGCTTCTGAAAAGGAATCCGGCTTTGCTCGCCTGTATCATGCCCAGGTCGTTATAGCTGTCTCCGGCGGCTATCGTGTCAAAGCCTATGGCTTGGAACGCCCTGACGGTCGTGAGCTTTGATTTTTCAACTCTTAATCTGTAACCGGTTATCTCGCCGTTCTCCGCGGCTTCAAGCGTATTGCAGAAGATCGTGGGTCTGCCGAGCTTTTTCATAAGCGGGTCCGCAAACTGCGTGAACGTATCGGACAGGATGACCACCTGCGTCAGCTCGCGCAGGCTGTCAAGGAATTCACGCGCGCCGGGCATGGGATCTATGGTTTCTATAACTTTTTTTATTTCTTTTAATCCGAGCCCGTGCTCTTTCAATATCGCTATGCGGTATTTCATGAGCTTGTCGTAATCCGGCTCGTCACGCGTGGTGCGCTTGAGCTCAGGCACGCCGCTCGCTTTTGAAAACTCTATCCATATCTCCGGGACTAAAACGCCCTCAAGGTCTAAGCATACTATATTCATTTTACGTCTCCTTTATTATAATATCGCGCTATATTATACACGAAAATTTTAATTTGTCAAGTCCGGACTATTCGTAATCTTCTGTTTTCCACTCGTCAAGCCAGTCTATTATGACTTTTTCGCCGTTAAACCGCAGCGGCAGCCATACGTAATCCGCCTCTTTTGTTTTTTCTTTGGGGATCGTCGCGTATTCTTTTTGTACCGCCGCCCTCTGCTCCTCCGTGGAATCCGGATCGAACATAACGTTAAAAAATCTTTCGTACAGTTCGTACGGCACGTCCATGGCGTTCGGCATCCAGCGGTCCGCGCAGGCTATATACAGGTCCTTTTTGCCCGGCACTTTGAAAACGCTTGATATCTGACTGTGATACGACGTGCGGCTTTTATCGCCCGGATGCGGATCGCCCTGCACAGTATACGGTCCGTGCCAGGTGTCCGCGACCGCGACCTCGGACGGATTGGGCAGATAGCCCGACGTGCCGGACGTTATGAGATAATGTTTGCCTTTGCGTAAGAAGTGCGCCGTCGCCTCGCGCACGTACGGCGGATGGCTGTGCGGGAAATGCGTTGAATAATAACCGGTAACGTCCGTATAATCCGCGGTAAGATCCGCGCATATAGTCTCGGAATGGACGCGCTCAAAATAATAATACGCTTTTCCGTCGTCAGCTACGGCAAGGTCAAAATCGCCCGCGCTCATATCAAGCGGGTATAATCCCTCTCTTACCTTCGTATAAGGTCCGGTCAGCTTGTCGGCGGTCAGAACGGTCTCGCTCTGCGTGCCGTCTCTGTGCATGATCTTCAGCCAGCAGACGAATTTTTTTGTTTTCTTATTATATATGATGTGAGGCCTGTCCATATAGGACGACGGGTGTATGCTCGACTCCGGATCGTCCGGCTCCGGCGGTATGATAAGCCCGAGATCCTCCCAGTTATACAGATCATCCGAGCGGTAGCAGCGCACGCCCCAGTGCCATATATTTTTTTCCGGGTCGGTAAATTCTTTGTTTTCTCCGTACCAGTAATACGCGCCGTCAAGATACGTCAAAGAGCCGCCGTGCGCCTGTATGCGTTCACCTTTTGTATCAAGCCATATCTGCCCGGGACGGATGCTGTTATACCTTTTTTCCATAATGACACCTCTGTGTTTTTTTTACATTGTACCACTTGTATAAGAGATTGTCAAGACAGCCGTTATGTGCATAAAGCACAAATCGTCTATATAAAAGCAATTATTACCCCCCCCCGAGATTTGTGCATATTACACAAACTTTTTGAAAAACGTAAAATCGTATTGACAAGGTGCGGCTTCCATGATATACTGATTACAATGTAATATTTGGCAAAACCGGAGAAATCCGGCGACGCAAAGCTATAGGGCCTCAAATGGCAGCCAGTTGCACTTTTATCGGTTATTCAGTATTTCTGCGCACCGACGATCGTTTTTTTGTGCCGCTGGGTAAGTTGCGCCCTGCGGTATTTTGTGTTTATACGGCCTTTATTAAACGACCACTTATTTCAAGGGACAGACTTATAATGAACAAAGAACAAAAGCAAAAAAGACACGTCAAAAGCCCCATACGTAAAAGCCTGCTTATCATGATGATAGTCATGTTTGCGGTCTTGTGCGTGATAATGTCCGTTATTGCGTCAGTTTTCTTTTCGCGCTCTCTTTACGCGCAGTTTGACGCGAAGCTCATAGGCGTTATTACGTATATTGAAAACAACATTGACGCAGATGATATGAAAACCTGCCTGAAAACGGGCGTACCTTCCGAGAAGTATAACGAAACGCAGTTGTTTTTAAACAACATGATAGACGATCTCGGATTTAAATATATTTATATCGTCATTCCCGAAGATCCGTACATGGTGAACCTTATCTCCGCGACAAGCGCGGAAGAATTCGCCGCGGGCGCGGATAATATACCGCTTCTTGAAAAGGGAGACTGGTACACTTCCGAAGAGCTTGCAAAATACGCCGCTTACTGGGACGCCGAGGGAGTCAGTTTCTTTGAAGAAACGGATATGTATGAGGGCGTGGCTGAGACGCGCTACGTAGGCTGCAAGCCTCTGCGCGACTCAAACGGGGAGACAATAGCGCTTATCTGCGTAGACCTGGTAAGCACAGAGCTTCACTCCATGGTAATAAGCACCGTAATCTGGAGCATAGTAATAGTTGCGATCGTTTTCGCGCTGTTCGGAGTATCGCTCGGAATATGGATGTATAAAAACGTAACAAAGCCTTTGGGCCAGCTTGAGGAAAGCGCGTACAAATTCGCGTCAGAAAATAACGAAGGCGAGCTTAAATACAACGACCCGGGCATCAATTCAGATAACGAAGTCGGCTCGCTTGCGGTCGCTATCAAAAAGATGACGGCGGAGATAGACGCATATATCAAAGAACGTGAGGAAGCGGATATAAAAATACGCATAGCTGAAGAAGAAAACAAACTGCTTGCGGAAAAAGCCGCGTCCGCCGCAAAAATAGCGGAACTTTCACAGTCCGTTGCGGATCTGTTGAACAATATGCCCGCGCTGACGTTCTGCAAGGATATAGAAAGCGGAAGATATTTAGCCTGCAACCAGGCGTTTGCTGAATACGCCTGCAAAAGATCCGCGCACGACGTTGTGGGACTTACGGACTTTGAGATATTTGACAAAGATACTGCGACGCATTTTTCGGAAGACGACAAAAAAGCCGTATCGCTTGACCGTCCTTACATGCTGCTTGAGACCGTGCCGAACGCGAACGGCGAGATGAAGACGTTCCAGACCACAAAGCTCAAATTCAAGGACGCGTCCGGCGAGTACAGGCTGCTTGGTATGTGCGTTGACCTTACCGAAATGGCAAACATGAGACGCGAGTCGGAAAAAGCGCAGGAAGCATACGAGGAAGCCATGAGCACGAGCCTTACGTACTCCGCAATAGCGCGTGCACTTTCAACAGACTATTCGTATATCTATTACGTGAACATCGACACGGATGAATTTGCTGAATATCAGACCCAGAACGTTGAGGAATCCCTCATGCTGACGCGTCACGGAACAGACTTCTTCGGCGAGGCGAGGACAAGAGCCCTGACGCTCATCCACAAGGACGACAACCAGACGTTTATCGCCTCTTTCACAAAAGAAAACGTACTTAAAAATATTGACGAATCCGGTGCGTTTACCGCCACGTACCGTCAGATATTCGGCGATACGCCCGTATACGTCAATATGAAAGCCACGCGTATAAAAGACGATCCGCAGCACATAATAGTCGGTATATACAGCGTTGATACTCAGATGAAATACAAAGAAACGCTTGAAAGACTGCAGGAAGAGCAGACGACTTATTCGCGTATCACGGCGTTATCCGGGGATTTCATCTGCATATACACTGTTGATCCTCAGACGGAGCATTTTGCGGAATACAGCGTAAAAAGCGCGTACGCCGGCCTCGGCATAGAAAAAGAAGGCGACAGGTTCTTTGAAAGATCAAGAGGTGAAAACGCAAGAGTGATCTGGGCGGAGGACAGGGACTTATATCTTTCCATGCTTACAAAAGAAAACGTCCTTAAAGAGATAAAAGAACACGGCCTGTTCACAATGACTTACCGCCTTACCATAAGCGGCCAGCCCATGTACGTTATGCTCAAAGCGGCAATGGTCGAAGAAAAAGACGGACCGCAGCTTATCATAGGTGTCAGCAACATCGACGCGCAGGTAAAACGCGAGAAAGAATACGACTACAACCTTTCCGTCGCGCGCAGCAAAGCCAACATAGACGCGCTGACCGGCGTTAAGAACAAACACGCTTACATAGACGCGGAAGCGGCGCTGAACGAGATGATAGAAGACGGAGAGCCCGCGGAATTTGCCGTAATTGTATTTGACGTGAACGGCTTAAAGATAGTGAACGACACGCAGGGACACCGCGCGGGCGACGCGCTTATACGCAGCGCCTGCAACATAATCTGCCAGCAGTTCAAGCACAGCCCGGTATTCCGCGTGGGCGGGGATGAATTTGCCGTAATAGCGCAGGAATCCGATTACAGGAATATAGACGAGCTTATTGCCAATATAGCGGAAGAAAACCGCAAAAACAAGGAAACGGGCGGCACCGTGGTAGCGTGCGGTATGGCAAGGTATACAAACGAAAGAAACGTTTCCGAAGTTTTTGAAAAAGCAGATAAAGCGATGTACATAAACAAACGTATGCTGAAAGGCGAAACGGTTTGAGATCAAAACAGCTCCGGGCTGCCGAATCAACGGCAGCCCGGTCTTCACTTTATATATTATCGGCAAACATACGGCCGAGTTTTATAAGGCTGTCGGAATCGTAGTGACCTATATCGGGCTCTTCCGGCGGCTCTTTCATCGTTGAAAGACCCGCGCCTATCGTATCTATAAAAACGCAGTCGCTTCTCTTCTCCGCGTACTTGCGCTTTATCTCGTTCATCCTTTCGTATCTTTCCCAAACGGTACTGATACCGGCGTCAATAAAAACGCACCCGTCAATATATTTTGCAAAAGCGGCTTTTATATCGCGCAGAAACGCGTCGTAATTATACGCGTAGCTTACCGTCGCGTCTTCGTTGTTCGCGTCGCTTTCTCCCTGCATCCAGCAAAGCGCCTTTATTTCAGGCAAATATCCTTTGCCTTCAAGTATCCGTATACTTTCGGATATTATCTTTACAAACTCGTTATAGCACCAGCCTGCCCGGAAGGATTCGCCCGCCATCAAAGCTTTTGCCGCGTCTTCTTTCTGATCCGCGTACGATAACGGATCATATTTTTTATCCGCGGAGGGAGAAATAAAATCGTTATAGAGCGTTACGCCGCCGAAAGCGCATTTTACAACAAAAAACTCCTGCCCCGGATACTTTTCGTCAAGCGCCTCGGCTATGCCGACCTCAAGCCCGAACGTATCGTCTTCCAAAACTGTGCAGTTGAAAGTCGTTTTTTCAAAGCCGTTGCTTTTTTTGTCGTGTGAATAATAGTTTATTTTTATATTTTCAAATCCGTCGCGCCATTTTTTTATGCGCTGCGCCGGGAAATGATCCGGCAGGAATCTGACCTCCGCGCAGCCTACCGCGTTTGACTGCCCCGCAAGCAATATGACGTTTGCTTTTTTCATTTTTTTACAATTCCTTTCGGTTATTTCTTCCGTTTTATCAATACGACTGTGACGGCAGCAACAGCGGCGGCGACCGCGGCGCAGATGATTATCCAGACTGTTATATTATTCGGTCCGGCAGGCGCTTGTGCCGTTTCTTCCGTTACAGCGTCCGTTTCGGTTATTTGCTCCGTGTCGGTTTCAGTCTCCGTTTCCGTTATTTGTTCCGTCGTCTGCTCTTCCTGCCTTGCAAACGTGAATTTTATATCGTAGGTGGCGGTTGAGAAATTGCCGGCAAGCGACGGGTCGGTCACGGTCCTGTAAACGCATCTGTACGCCGCGCTGTCTTCACCGTTGCCGTTAAGATAGCAGACTATCGCGTACGTGAACGCGCCGTCGGAGCTGTAATCAAATTTATCAAGCATGCCTGTTTCATATTCTCCGGAGCCGGTATTCAGTACCGGCCGGTCGGACATCGTAAGCCACTCCCACTTTATAAGCGCCTCTACCGTGTATCCGTGATCCGTCAATGCGTATTTGCACACGGCGCCGTCTTCAAACTCTCCGGTCTGGTCGCCGTCGTATCTGTTGTGGCGTTTCATCAGAACGCCGTCGCCGTCAAGCCAGAAAGTGAAGAAAAGTCCCTCAAGCTTATCGCCGTCCGGTATCAGCCCGCCGGGATTGAACGCGACCTCAAAGCAGTCGTGCATATTGACCGTATCAACGTCGTTATCGTAAATATCGGCGCCGACGTAAATACCGTCTTCTCCGTAATAAAAATAAGCGTAAAGCGGCAGGCGGCTGTTTTCGTCATAGAAATTTGCCCACATACCCGTGTTTTCTTTTTCAAGCGAGATCTTTACCGCGTTATCCCATTCGTTATCGGACAGCACACCGTCTATCACCACGCTGTCCGGCGCCGTTTTCAGCTCATATTCCGACGTCCGTGCAAACGCGGAAACGGCGAGCAGAAGCGATAAGACTAAAATTGTTATAACTGTTTTTTTCATATTCCCTCTTGTTTTTTTGTTTTATTATACCATTCTGCATTTGCTTTTGTCAATCGTTTTAAAAATTTTTCACGGGCAAAAGCAATTCGGGCTTGACAGAGTTTATAATAACGACTGTTTTTTATATAAAGCCGGCCGGGATCTGTGGGTTTATTGCATATCAGTTTTATTATCTGTTGCAAAACGGTTGACTTATTTGACCGTTTATGCTAAAATGATAAAGGACAGACAGATATTTATTTTTCGGAGGCAAAAATGAGGCAAAGCGGCGTACTTTTACACATTACTTCTCTGCCGTCAAACGGCGGTATAGGAACGCTTGGTGAAGCGGCGTATGAATTTGTGGATTTTATAAAAGATTCCGGTATGAGCATATGGCAGATGCTGCCGCTCGGTCCCACGGGTTACGCGGAATCACCTTATCAAAGCACCTCGACCTTCGCGGGCAACCAGCTTGTCGTCGACTTTGAGATGCTTGAAGCGGACGGACTGCTCCCGAAAGGCGCGTACGAGCCGCTCCCCGTCGTTTTAAACGTGGATTTTGAAGCCGTAAAGGAACAGCACGGAAGACTTATGAAGCTGTCGTTCGACTGCTCTCATGATAAGCTTCGGGATGAGATAAAAGAGTTTGAAAAAACTCATCCGTGGGCGCGGGATTACGGCCTGTTCAGAGCGATCAAAGCGAGTTTTAACGAAATATCGTGGATGGAATGGCCGGATCAGAAAGCGCGCTTAAGATGCCCGGCGACAATAGAAAAATACAAAAAAGATCTTGCGCGGCAAATTGATTTTTACGTCTACGAGCAGTATCTGTTCTTTACACAGTGGTCCAGGCTTCACGAGTACGCAAAGAGCAAGGGCGTTATGCTCATGGGCGATCTGCCTATATACGTATCGGAAGACTCTGCGGACGTATGGCTGAATCCGGAAATGTTCGAGCTTGACGAAGAGTGCAGGCCTGTAAGGATCGCGGGCGTGCCGCCGGATTATTTTTCCGCGACAGGTCAAAGATGGGGAAATCCGCTTTACGCCTGGGATAAGCACGAAGCCGACGGATATTCGTGGTGGATAAGCAGATTAAGAGCCTTAGGCGAAATGTTTGATATTTTAAGGATAGACCATTTTATCGGTTTTGCAAACTACTACGCCATACCGTCAAGTGAGCCGACGGCTCTGAGAGGCAAATACGAGATCGGCCCCGGCAAAAAGCTGTTTGATAAGATAAAAGAAAAGCTGCCGGGTTTACAGATCGTTGCGGAAGACTTAGGCGTCATAAACCAGACCGTAAAAGATCTGCTTTCATACTGCGGCTATCCCGGAATGAAGGTCCTGCAGTTCGCGTTTGACGGCGAAATAAACGGTGAGCTGCCGGAGACCCATACGAAAAACTGCTTTATATACACCGGCACGCACGACAACAACACGACGCTCGGCTGGTGGAACGGCGCGGAGCCGGAAGTAAAGGCAAAAGCGGTAAAAGTTCTCGGCATGAAAGACGAGGACGACGGTATAGTGGATCATATGCTTGAAGCGGCGTTTACATCGGAAGCCGACACGGCTGTCGTTCCTATGCAGGATCTGTTGAACTTAGGCGAAGAATGCAGGATGAACGTGCCCGGTACGGTGGGCTGCAACTGGATGTGGAGAATGCTCCCCGTTGACTACGCCAAAGTCGCCGAAAAAGTCCGTATGTTAAACATCCAAAGCAACAGAGGAAAATTCTTCTGATAACAAAAACCAAACAAGGCTGCCGCACCGACAGCCTTGTTTTTCTTTCTTATTTATTATCTAAAGCGGACGACCGACCAATTTAATCTTATGCATCACTGTACCAGGGATATGGAACGTATATCCATAGTGTCTCCGTCAAGTGCTGACCTGAAGAAGTCAAAGCGGATGACATTCAGCTGTCCTTTCCAGTATTTCAGATGAGACACGGGGATACGGAGAGTGTGGTATTCGCCGTCGCAAGTGAGGCCGGCAGATGTGGAATAGCCTGCCTGAGCGTCCATTACCGAATCGGCGCCTATGAAAATCTCAAAAGATTTCGCATAGGAAGAATTATTGACAGGCACACGGTATACGATCTCCACCGCATTGTATTTTTCAGTCATGACAGGCTCCAGGGCGCCTTGATAGACGACTTTGAAGCTGGGGTCCGTCATGTTGGGATCTGTATTTTTGGACTTCACCGTAACACGAATACTGTCCTCGCCCTCAGTCATCTCACAGCTGTTGAAGTGTGACAGCGCGGCGCGGTCTATATCCTTGGAAAAATCCAGGGATACGTAGTTCATATCTTCCATGTCTCCCAGTTTGAAGAATGCGTCAGCCGGGTCATCAGACACCTTGACCGTCACTTTCATGGAGTAGGTACCGTACTTCACCGTGACCGTTGTTTTTCCTGCGGCACGGGCAGTGATCACGCCCTTCTCGCTGACGGCGATGATATCCTCATCGTAGTTCGTATAGGTGATTTCATTAGGCCCGTCGTTGACGTAGAGTTCATTTACGGAGCCGTCGCCCTTGGTGATCCGCACGCGGATCTGAGGCCGGTAGACGCTTCTCTCACCAAGATAGATGGTAAAGGCATCGATGGCGGGAGCCACAGTTGTTTTTGAGAGAACGGATTTTTTCTCATTCGCAGTTTCTTTGACGATCACACGGAACACGTGCTTCAGATCCTTGTAGCATACGGTGACGTTGGTTTCTCCGGCTCCCTTTGCTGTCATGCGGCCGTCTTCGAAGGTCACGACACTTGCGTTATAGCCGGTCACGGTGACGTCATTATCTCGCAGAGAAATATCCTTACCGTTGACGTAACGGTCGCGGAGGAAAAAGTTCATGGTCTCTTTTTCTCCCACGGCCATGACGAACAGATCTTTATAGGTGCGGATCATGGTCCACTCCTGCCAGCCAAACGTTTCTTTTTCGCGGGTGATGCCTATGCCTGATCCGGGTTTGGCTCGCTCGGCATCCAGGTCGTTGCCGTCGGAGTACGTCAGGGTGATGGTATGGATACGGGTATTCCACGCCGCCCAGCCCTCATCCCCGTAGGCGTAAAGGAGACGCAGATGCTCTTTATCCTCGGACAACCGGATATGACCGTTTGAACGGGAGGAAAGTCCCAGTGCGAAAGGAGAATTGCAGGTATGTTCGCTGACAGCATCTACCAGATCAAATTTCTTACCGTCAACAGACTCATAGACGGCGATCCAGCCACCGTTGGCTTTTGCTACACCGATGAACTTGCCCCAGTCTTCCACGTACTTGATATCCATAGAATCGGTAGGACGCTCCATAAGCGCGCCGTGATATTGCAGATCAGCCGGCCAGTTCGTATCTCTGGCATCAGCTGTTGCCAGCATCAGATATACTTTCATGGGAGTGGAATAGGTATAGTATATATACAGAGTACCGTTGAGCTCGACAAAAGAGGGTTCACCGATACCCCAGTAGCCATATGATTGCTCAAAATATATCAAAGGGGCAGGTGCGCCGCCCCAACCCGAGCCGTTCCATTTTTCAAAGGGACCGTCGGGGTTTTTGGAGCGAGCTACGAAAATATTGTTACAGTAGCCGCCGTTGTTTAAGGTCGAGGTATAGCCGATATAGTAGTAACCGTTGAAATAGACCGCACCGGGGTCGCAGCAGGAATGATCGTCCATGCTGTCGGGCGTGGGGTAGACCACGATTTTTTCGGCAGACCAGGTCTTACCGTCATCGGCGGAGCTTCTGTGTGTGATACGATCCCACTCGCCGCTGTCACCGCCCGAAGCGAAGTAAGCGTCAACGCGTCCGTCGCCGTAATAGATGTAAGAAGGGCCGTACCGCCAACCGCCGTTGCCGCTGCCGGGAAGCTGGTAAATATCATAACCGTCGTCAAGGAGGGTCAGATCTGCAACTTTGAATGTGTCCGGTTCCACAATCTCAATGTGGCTTTCCTTGAAATAGTCAGCAATAGTCACGGGCAATCCGCTTACATATCTGAACAGGATCGTTACGTCTTTGTTGTTGACGGCACCGTCTCCGTTTACGTCAAGAGCAGTTTCGTTTACGCTTACATTTCCGCCCGATACGTATCTGAACAATGCCGCAACGTCTTTATTGTCCACTCCCCCGTTGCCGTTAATATCTCCCGGCGTAAACAGAGTTTTTACACCTTTGTTATAAATATCTGTGTACGCCGCATCAAGTGAAACCGATATAGCGGCTGAGACAGCCATCGCCAGCAATATTGTTATAACAATCTTATGCTTTTTGAAAAATTCTTTCATGTCTTCCTCCTGAACGAGCATATGATCATAGTATTCGTATTATTTTGATTTATTATATATTTTTAAAGCTTATCTGTCAAGTGTTTTTTCTAAAAGCGCAAAAATGTTTATTAATAATAATGCGGAGCACTCTTAACTTTCCGTAAGGAAAACGCCATTCAAAAAAAGCTGCCGCAGCAGCTTTTTTTGTTTTTCTTTTTTATCCTTTTACCGCGCCTGCGGTGACGCCCTCCACGTAATACTTCTGCAAGAACATGAACAGTGTGACTATCGGGATAGCAACTATCACGCATCCGGCGGCAAACTGTGTGAACAGGTTCGTATCCGGGTGTGTTCCGAAAAGCATTGAGTAAAGTCCGACGGACACCGTCCAGTACTTTGCGTTATCCGCGCCTATAATTACCTTTGCGAATATGAAGTCCATCCACGGTCCCGTGAAGCTCATAAGCGCCTGATATATGATTATCGGCTTTGCTAAGGGCAGTATTATTTTCCAGAACACCTTGAAATTCGTGCATCCGTCAAGCTTTGCCGACTCTACCAGGGCATTTGGTATAACGTCAAAGAATCCTTTTGCTATCTGGAACCCGAGACCCGCGCCCGCGCTGTACGCCAGGACAAGGCCGACGAGCGACAGCTCCGGATGGTCCGGGTTGCCAGACAATCCTATTGATTTAAGCAAGAAGTATATCGCTATCATGCTCATGAATCCCGGGAAAAGTCCTAAGATCATGGTTATATTCATGAAAGCTTTTCTTAATTTGAATTTCAGCTTTGCTATACAGTAAGCAACGGACAGGACCAGAAACGTTGAGATTATACAGTCTATTACCGAGATTATCAGCGTGTTTGCGATCCATCTTATAAACGCGTGATCAACGCCGTAATATTTCTCCGTAAACAGCAGCCTGAAATTTTCAAAGCCTACCGCGCGCGGGAAGAAATTGCTCGTTACGCGTCCGATGAAAGTGCCGTCCGGCTGATACTCGCAGCGGAAAGCCGAAATGAATATCCAAACCAGCGGTATGAGCCAGATGACTGCCATAACAACCAGTATCGTATAAGTAACGGCAAGGCTGATACGGCGGTTTCTGCTCTGGCTGCTGAATTTTTTCTTTGCAGTATTGCTCATTGGAAAGTATCCTCCTCATTGTACGCCTTGCTTCGCCTGTACGTTATAAGCGTTATTGTGGCGGTGATAATAAACGTGAAGATACCTATTACCGCGCCGGTGTTATACATGCCTTTGTCTATGGTGACCTTATACAGCCACGTGACGAGCAGGTCGGTGCCGCCCGCCTGATAGCCGGTGTAAGTCGGTCCGCCTCCCGTCAGCAGATATATGGTATTGAAGGAATTTATGTTTCCTACAAAACTCGATATAAGATACGGCGTGGTAATGAAGATGACGTACGGCAGCGTGATCTTGAAAAACATCTTTACGGTAGACGTGCCGTCGACCCTCGCCGCCTCGTACAGGTCAGACGGTATGTTCATAAGTATACCGGACGTCATAAGCATGGTATACGGTATACCTACCCACATATTTACGACTATGACCATTACTTTGGCTAAGATCTCGCTGTCTCCCGCTTTCAGCCCTAAAAATCCTATAGGCTCCTGTATCCACCCGATACTCTGCAAAAGCGAGTTGATGGGGCCGTATTCGCCGAGAAGGTTTCTGACTGCCAACAGCGAAATGAACTGCGGTACCGCGATTGTCAGAATGAACAGCGTACGGAATATCTTTTTGCCTTTAAGCCCTTTTTTGTTTATGAGAAGAGCTAAGATTATGCCGCCGAAATAGCAGGTGAGCGTTGCGAATATCGCCCAGATGAACGTCCAGCCTAAAACCGGCAGAAAGCGGTTTTTGATCTCAAAACCGAGCGAGCCTTCGCCGGTGAAGACCGCGGCAAAGTTCTGCAGCCCGTTCCAGCCGAACAGGTTTGTGCCGAGCTTGTGCATATCCTCCTGGTTGTACGTGGTAAAGGCGAGCGCTATCATGAATACGGTGGGCAGCACCGTGAACACCGTCGCCGCTATACACGTGGGCGTGAGCATGAGCACGTGGAATTTCCCGTCCAGCAGCTCTTTTAGATCTTCTCTGAAAGTAGTCGGTTTTTTGCCGACTTTTTTATCGTTGTCCGCTTTGTATGAGGACGCGATATTGAGGTTCCAAACTATAAAGTATATAAATATCAGCGCGATCGTGACGAATCCGAACAGGATCATCAGCTTGCAGTCCGATCCAACCGTCATTTCTCCGGTGGCGGGATCGAACACGCCGCCTTCCGAAACGTTGGTCAATGACAGGTTTACAAGCGCTTTCCAGCCGTACGGAGTGCCGTTAATCGAAGGGCATAAGATCATTACGGCTAATATTCCCGCCTGTATCAGAAAGAAGATTATGCCCTTGATTATCTGTCCGTGATAAATGCTGCCCGCTCCGAATATAAAATGTGAAAGCTTGGTACCTACCGATCCGTCCGTGAATCTCTTTCCGAATTCGGAAAAAGCGTTTCCGAGCTTCCGGAAAGGGTTTGACCGCCCGGCTTTTTTGCCGCGTTTTGAATCAGTACCCATGATTTCCTCCAAATAAATTTGAAAAATAAGGTAAAGTCACGCCTGTTTTAAGCGGGAGTAGGAAGAGACGCCGGGAAATCCTTCGGCGTTGTTCCGTGCATCCACAGATATTCTATAAGATACAGGGCTTTGCGTATGCCTTCAAGCGATTCGGTCTCGGATAAGATCGTGTCGCCCGTCGTCGGATACGCGGTCTTGTCTACTATAGCGCGTAATACCTGAGGAGCGTTCTTTGAATAGTAGTAGGAGTTGAGCGTACCGGTGATGAACGGCTGCGGTATGCCCCACTCCGCCATGCTTACCTGCATAGCCGCCAGGTTGTACTGGCTTTCCGTAACTTTGCCTTCATTGTAGCACTGCTCTATGAAAGAGGAAGCGCCGACGTACGCGGGAACGTTAAGGCAGGCAAGATAAGAGCGATTCTGTATCTCTTTGCTTGACATGAATTTAATAAGCTCCTGCTCCGCCGCGTACTTATCCTTTGAGGAGTTCGCGTTTATCATAAAGCACTTGCAGTCCGCAAACGTACCGCCTCTGTAAACGTCGCCGGCGGATACAGAGGAAAGTCCCTCAACGGACTTTTCTGTAAGCGTGAACGTCGGGATGAGAGCTATGCCGAGATTGGTCTCGCCGAGCGCGGCTTTCGCGGTGTTGTAATGCCATGCGCCGCCTATAACGGCAAGAACGCCTTTGTTGGATTTATCAAGGTCGGCGTCCCAACCGTCCGGTGACGCCCATTTGAAACCGTTTTCGTCAGCGGCGTATTCCTGCAGCCATCTGTATATGGCAACGGTATCGTCACCCTGGCAGTTGCTTGCGCCCTTTGAGCCGCCGGATACGGATTCCGCGCCTTCATATATCTTTACCGTCGTGCTGTGATCAGATACTTTTGTTGCAAGAAGCGCAAAAGACATATTGAATCCGTCGTCGCCCGTTACCGTAATTGCTTTTGTTCCGGCCGCGACGGCAGCTTCTCTTAATCCTTCAAACGTTTTTGCCTGTTCATCCGTTACGAGCGCTTTGTTATAGTAGAGGAAAAGCGCCTGGGAGATGTACGGAACGCCGTACAGATATTTCTGGCCGTTCAAAGTTGAATAAATAACGTTCTGGAACGACTCGGGATTGTCCGCCAGGACCTGAGCGATAAGCGATTCGTCGCCTATCGGCTTTGCGCACTGGGTGGAGGCGAGTTTGCCTATGTTGTCGTGCGCAACGGTGTAAATGTCAGCCGCGGCTTTCGGGTCTGTGGATATCGTTCCGGCTACCGCGCCGGTATCCATTCCTTTTACCTCAACGGTGTATCCGAAATCCGGATGCGCGGCGATATATTCGTCGCAGACGGTCTGATAAAACTCAACGGACTCTTCACCGACCCATACGCGGATGTTTTTGTCTCCGCCGGATCCGCCGCAGCTTGCGAAGACCGCCGCCGTCATGATCAATACAAGTAATAATGCAATAAACTTTTTCATGGTTTTTCCTCCATATCTATTCCGTTATATGATAATTTTTCTATGATCATAATGCCTGTTACGGCATCACAGATCGTTTTGTTCTTTTTATTGACAAGCATTTCCACAAATCTGAGAACGGGCACGAGCAAAAACGTGAATATTCCCGTAAACAGATACAAAAACGCGCTGTCCAACACAAAAACGTATATAAATCTTGCCGCTATGGCAAGGCGCGAAGCTTTTGTCTGCCTTTTTTCGTTAAACGGTATTATACCCGTAAGCAATTTTCCCGGCGTCCCTCTCAGCTTTGATATCAGCGGAACGATGAGAAGCACCGCGGCTTCTGCTGCAAATCCGGCAAGCAGCTTTAACAGATATGCGTGCAGGTTTGCCGCAAACCGCTCGTCACGGTAGTACGCGTCGTTATTAAGCGCTTGCGTGATCGCCTCCGCGTCGCCGCCGTATTCTTCCGCCACGCTTTTCTGTATCTTTGTAAAGTTCTCATAATGCGTGTTATATACGTTTGCCAACGGAGACGAGAATATCAAAGATGATAAGATCATAAACAGCACGAATATCAAAACCGTATCAAACCCGTCTGATATTATTCTTTTGAGCAGATATGGCTTTGAATTCGGCTCCAGGTCTAACTTTACGCCGTTTTCACCGTATTTCATCAGCAGAGCTTCATGTCTATCCTTGTGGAGTATACGGATACGTCGGCTCCGTCAAAGGCAATTCTCAATATACTGTCCGTACTGTTTTTGTCCGTTTTGATCAAAAACTCCTGACCGTCTTCCGTTCTGACTTTTGCAAAGCAGACGTTTTTGTAATCAAGCCTTTCAATAACGGTAACGTCAAGTCCGTCTTCGCCTGCGCTTACGGTACGTATTTTATCTCTGTCTACCGCGTAGCGGTACGTATAAACGTAGCAGTGGTCTTTGTCTATGGAATTTATCTTATATCCGTTTTCTTTTTCGGCTTCTATTGAATATTTTCCTATATCGTAATAGAAATGAAGCACTCTTTCGCCGTTTTCGCGCGCTTCCTTCTTGGAGAAGCGGCCTTCAAGCGAGACCTCGTCGCCTATCGGTTCAACTATCGTTTCACCGCCGGCTTTGACGGTTATCTTATCGTAAAGCAGGGAGAATCCGTAATCGTCGCCTTCCGACACGTCGTCGTCCGCTATCGCAAACAGATAGTTTTCGCCGTCCTGCAGATACGCAAGGTTTTTGCCGTCCGTTTTTTCTATACGCGCGACCCTCAGGCGGAAATCGTTGCCCTTTACGATAGCCTGCGGCGGTATTGCAAGCTCAATTTTATCTTTCTTTGAGATCGCTTTGCCGATCGCCTCCGGTAAAGCCGTCTGTGAACCGAGAGCAACCAGCGTATCCGCGCCGATCTGCGCGGCGACCGTATTGTAAAGCGGTATTTTATGTATGAGAGTTATCTCCGTCTCCGCGTCAAAGAAATGCAGCTTGTTTTGTTTGGGCTGTGCGTAAACAACGTCTCCCACCGCAAGATCGTCGCGATCTACCAGTTTTACGACTATGGCGTTGCCCTCGTCCTTCATCGTAAATTCGCCTAAGTGATCGCCTAACTTGCCGTAAATTATAGTCTCGTTTCCCAGGCGTTCAACGCCGGTGACGATGAATTTCAAGCCTTCTCCGTCCTTGTTTATATCTATATGCTCCGGACGTATACCGAAGGTAACGGGCTTTTCGCCGTCAAGATAATTCTTGTCAATTTTCGAGACCGCCTCGTACGGAACGTCTATGCTGTCGCCGTTTGAAAACGCGACGGTCACTTTATCGTTATTTCTTTTGAGCGTCGCGTCAAAGAAGTTCATCTGCGGCGTTCCTATAAATCCCGCGACGAATTTATTGTACGGTGAATTATAGAGGTTCATAGGCGTGTCTATCTGCTGGACGTAGCCTAATTTCATAACGACGATCCTCGTGCCCATCGTCATGGCTTCCACCTGGTCGTGCGTTACGTAGATGAACGTGGTGTTCAAGCTCTTGTGCAGCGCCGTTATCTCCGCACGCATCGTTGCGCGCAGCTTGGCGTCAAGGTTTGACAGCGGTTCGTCAAGCAAAAATACTTTAGGGTCGCGCACGAGCGCGCGTCCGAGAGCGACACGCTGACGCTGACCGCCGCTCATCTGCTTGGGCTTTCTGTCAAGATAGTCCACGATATCAAGCATTTTTGCCGCTTTCATTACCCGTTCTTTTATTTCCGCCTCGGGCATTTTGCGGTTCCTGAGTCCGAAAGCCATGTTCTCGTATACCGACATATGCGGATAAAGAGCGTAGCTCTGGAACACCATAGCAATATCGCGGTCCTTCGGTTCCATATCATTGACTAACGTGTCGCCGATAAACAGATCTCCCGCGGTTATTGTTTCCAGTCCGGCTATCATACGGAGCGTCGTGGATTTACCGCATCCGGACGGGCCGACAAAAACAATGAATTCCCGATCAGCGATGTCTATTGAAAAATCGTTCACAGCCTTGTGCCCGTTATCATAGACCTTGTAGATATGGGAAAGCTTAAGGTTTGCCATATTGTCCTCCAAACAATATTATAATTTTTATTCAAAATTTACGCCGGCTTTGTCAAGCGTAAATATCACGTCTCCTATTGATGTAAGTTTTGCGTTTACAGTGCCCGTTTTCACGCCTTTTTTGTCAAAAACGGTATACACGTCGTCCGCAAACTTTATTTTGCCTATCTCTTTTAAAGGAATGGATCTTTTTTTGAACATATAAGACATGTAAAGCACGCCGTCGTCTATATACGCCTTATCCGTAAGAAGCGCGAACATCACCGCCGCGGCGGCAAGCGTTACGACGGCAAACAGTATGCCGGCAAAAACGGAAAGTCCGTTTCCTTTGCCTAAGACGAACAGCAGTACCGTGACGGTAAGCCCCGCGACGAGCGCGACGAGCGTGAATATGAACGGTCCTTTGTCCACCTCGGTGCTGACCTGCCCTTTTTTAAACATATCAGTCTACCTTTTTCAAAACTACGGATTCGTTGACCGCAAGCGTTCTGTCCGTACCGAATTCGCCGTACGCGGGACCGCACGCGCTTGAATATATCGCCTCGTATCCTCCGTCTATTTCCAGGGTTCCGCCGTTTACCGTGTGTGCAATCAAAAGGTCGTCTATCCTATATTTTATCATTCCATTTTCAAACGAAACGTCTGATACTCTTTCTTTGATCCCGGCTCTGTCCGCTATACGGAAAGCGTCCACTGTTTTGCGGAGCTCAACAAGCTCTTTTATCTTTTCAAACACTTCAATATTTTTGACTTTAAGAGAATAGTCAACGGCGTTTACAAAGTCGCCTGAAATATACGAGTTGCCGTCGTATTTGCCCGTAGACTCGTTGTATTTGCTCCGCATGAAGTCCTCGCCCTCCTGGATGAACGGCACGCCTTCACTCAGAAATACGATTGACTCCGCCTGCGTATAGGCCGCGGGCAGTCTTTCCTCGCTCATAGTTTGTATAAGCTGGTCGTATAACGTGTAGTTATCGTGGCAGGACGCGTAATTTATGACAAGATCGGGATCTATCGCCTCCGTTTTTACCGTGCCTTTTGAGAATCTGCCTTCAACGCACATGGCTATGATGGAAGCGTTTGAGGTATCTCCCTGAACGTAGCCTTTGCCGGGGCTGTTGTCGCCTCTTATCGCGTTTCTTATAACGTCGTTGAACGCGCCAACGAGAACGCCGGAACCGGAGAAATAATCCTGCGCAAGCGACTCCTGCACGGTCATCTGCTCTTTTAATTTATTTTCGCTGTTGCCGGATTTCAGCTCCGTTGCGCCGCCCGCCCACGGCTCGCCGTAGACCATGACGCTCGGATATATCGCCGAACAATCCTTATAGATATCTATCATGGTCTGATTGTCGATCAAGCCCATAAGGTCAAATCTGAAGCCGGAGAGATGATATTCATCTACCCAGAATTTGCAGGATTCTCTGAAGAACTTGTTCACCATACAGCGATCGGACGCAAGCTCGTTGCCGCAGCCGGAGCCGTTATAGAACGTGCCGTTCGCCTTTGTTCTGTAATAGTAATACGGTACGAGCAGGTTGAAATTGGAATTCTCCGACGGACCGGTGTGGTTGTAAACGACGTCCATGTTTATGGATATGCCCGCTTTGTGCATCGCCATTACCATAGTTTTGAATTCTTTAATTCTGTTGTATCCGTCGTAAGGATCGGTGCTGTAGCTGCCCTCAAGAACGTTGTAATTGAGCGGATCGTAACCCCAGTTGTAATTGTCCGCCGACATTTCCGCGGTCGTCTTCGTTTCGTCAACGGATACGTAATCGTAAAACGGCTGTATCTGCACGTGCGTAACGCCGAGTTCCTTCAAATGGTCGAGACCCGTGGACACCGTTACGCCGTTTTCGGTATACGTCGTGCCCTCTTCCGCCAGCCCCATGAATTTGCCGCGGTACTGCTCCGTTACTCCGCTTGACGGACTTATCGTCATATCGCGGACGTGTATCTCGTAGATCGAGGCGTCAACGTTATTGCCTTCAAACGGTCTTGTATCCGTATTCCAGCCGGAAAGCTCCGAATTGAGCTTGCTGAAGTTGACTATCATACCGCGTCTGCCGTTTATGCCCGCGCTCTTCGCGTACGGGTCGACTACCTCGTTCGTTCCCTTTGAATTCGTGACGGTATACGTGTAATATTTTCCGTCAAGATCTTCGTTTGCGGTATATGAGAACACGCCTTTTTCGCCTTTGCTCATCTCATATGAAGCGTAAGGCGACGTTTCCGTCATATAATCGCCGGTATTATAGAGGTTTACGACAAGCTTCGTACTTGTAGGCGCCCATACCTTGAACGTGGTCTTCGTCACGTTTTTCTCGTCGTCAAACGTTGCACCTAAATCGTCGCCGTCATATGAATATTTCTGCACAAATTCTTCCGTATCAAAATAATTAGTAAACATAAGATCAACTTTGTTTATCCATGCGGGATCAAAACGGTAGCTGACCGTCACCACGTCGGAAATATCTATTTCTTTGTCAAGTGTCAATTCTACTTTTTTAAGCGAAGCGTCGTATTCGCCCATTGAAAACTTGGTATAATCTTCCCCGTTTATATTTACGGTAAATCTCGGTTTATATGATTTGAACTCGTTTGACAACGGCTTGAAATATACGCTTACCGTATTTGAGCTTTTCAGCATTGCGTAGCTGACTATGGATTTACAGGCGTTTTCGGCAGTGTCAAACACCGTGGATTCCGCCGTTCTTACGTAGACGTTCTGCAAGCCGCCGGGCGACGTCTCGTTTATATCGATCGAGCGGTCGCCGTCCGGATCCTTTGACCAGGTGTCCGTTCTGACTATGAATCCGAGCTTATCTATCGGCTTTCCGTCCGCTATGACGTTAAGATCAAGATCTGCGTAAACGCCGTAGTCGTCGTAACCGGTAAACTCGTACGCGGCGCCGTTTCCGCCGTTTGTCATATCCCACGCCCAGACGTTCCACGCCTGATAACTGCTTCTGTCGTTATTGCTGTCGTCATTCCTTCTGTAATGCAGGCGCACGGTCTTAGTCGCCTCCGCCGGAAGCGACGCGTAATCTTTACCGTCTTTTGAATATTTGCTTATAACGTCGCCCGCGGGGATGAGCTCCAGAGCTTTATCGTCCGGTCCCTCGTCGGAATTGCCGCATCCGCCGAGTATGAACGTCAAAACAAACAGACAGCAAAGTAAAATACTGATCGATTTTTTAGTTTTCATTATTTTTTTCCTTATCAAAATCCCGACATATCGGCAAAGCCGGCTTTAAGAGCGTCGCCTTTTATATCCGTGCTTTGTTTTATAACGTTTTTATCCCAGTTGTTTATATCGGTCACCTCGTAGCCTTTTTCAAATACGGCTATGAGAAAGCCCGTCATTCCTTCTGTATCAACGAGTAAAACCCCGTCCTGCACCGTGTAATCTTTGCTCCAGCGTCCCGGAGACCAGCTCCAGATATAAACCTCATAGTCGGATAAATATTTGCCGTCCAGGTTTATGACGTTGAACAGATCGCCTTTAAGCTCTGTTTTTTTATATGTAAACGTGCGTTCGTACACGTTGTTTCCGTTTTTAAGATATATTTTAAGTAGGCACACGCCGTTTTCAACGTGGTCGGAAACGGTCACGTCCGCTTTGCCTTCTATTTGTGTTTTTGCGTCTTCGTTATTGAATATGTAATACGCTTCCTGCGCGTTTTTCACGCTTACCGTAACGGTCTTTTCGCCTGCGAACGAGCAGTCGCGGTCAGATATCTCTATCTGCGGATGAAGGCTTTTTGACCGTGTGAGGATCGCAAGTCCGTTTGCTTCAAACTTGATATAAGCTTTGCGGTTATAAACCACGGCTTTGTTTCCGGTAAGCGCGTCGTAATAATTTCCGTCGTCAAGATGAGGGACGGACACGGACACCGTCTTTTCCGTATCTACGGTACCGACGTTAAGTATGAGCGCGCCTTGATCGTTATCTTTTATTTTTTCATTTATGTAGCAGTCGCCGTCCGCGGACTCAAAAGACTCCGCGTCATAAAACCTGTTGTGAAAACGGTTTGATACGGCCGCGTATTCGCTCTCGTATGCGTAGCTGCCTATCTGTCCGACGGTAAGCTCGTCTGTCGGCCTTGCAAGATACAGCCCGCCGAGCCCTTTCTTTGCGGCAATGACCGACCAGATCTTTGCAATTCTGATATCGGAATAATGAGTGTTTGACGTAACGTATTCGTCATGGCTTTCCACCCACGCGATAAGCGTCTTCGGGTCGTTTGTTTTAAGTTCCGCGTCAATAAACAACTGCGGATCTTTGGACGTCAGCGCGTTTTTGATCCGGCCGCCGTAACCGTCGTCCGTTACGAGCATACGGCAGGTATAGCACGACAGATCTCTTCCGGAGGGAGATCCGAGTATCTCCCCGTACGCGTAAAGATTTTTTCCGGTTTTTTCTTTATAGTAGTCTTTTGCCATATCAAGCGTGTTTTCCCAGAAATCGCTGGGGTAGTTCGGGTCGGATGACGTTTCTATATGTTTTGCTGCGTCGAATCTGAAACCGTCTATACCTATATCGATACATTCTTTGAGCAGGCTCAATACTCTGTCCTGCACGTATTTGTTTGACGTGTTAAGATCCGGCAGATTGCCGTACGCGTAATACTGCGTTTCGGATCCGGAGCCGGCTGCGTTTTTGTTGTGGTGAAACGTTACGCCGTTACCGTCCGTATCGGTGTTTCTGTTGTTGTATAATACCGGCTCGTACGCCTCTACAAAAGGAGATACGGCAGGCGTGCCGTCCGGTTCTTTTCCCTCGTCGTCCGTTGTTGCCATGTGGTTTGCCACGATATCTGCAAGGATGCAGATGCCGAGCGCTTCCGCTTTATCGCACAGCTCTTTCAGATCTTCTTTAGTTCCGAGGCTTGACGCGTCTCCCACCGACATGCTCAAAGGCTGATAAAACGCCCACCATGACGCGCCGCCGCTTTTAGGCTGCTGTACCGGCATGGTAAGCACGTTTTTAAAACCGGCGTTTTTTATGCTCTGCAGATTTGCCGTTATTTGTTTATAAGTCCAGTTGAATGCGTGAAGCGTCAGCCCGTCTTCCGCGTTTTCGGGCAGAGCGTCAACGTAATTATCCGCAAAATCTTCAAATTCCGGCAGCTTTGCGCCGCACGAAAACAAATTCGGAAGCAGTGTAAGCAAAAAAGCCGCGCAAAGCACCGCGCATATCAGTTTTTTTTGCATGATCCGGACGTCCTCCCCGTATTTCAGTTAAAGCAAGGAGGCTTTGAACATAAAGCCCCCTTGCAGTTATAAAAGACTATTATTTTACAGCCGCAGTTGCGGTTCCGTTGCCCTCGGCATCAAATGTGAGCGTTACAACGTATGTGCCGTCTGCGTCAGCCTTAAAGTTGTCTGCGCCGTTGCCCCAGCTGTAATCCCATGCGCCGTCGGCTCTTACTTTGAATTCTTCGCCCGCTTTAAGTTCAACTTCGCCTACCCACTTGTCACCGTCGGCAGTCATGGCGACGTCAGCGCCGTCATTGCCCCAGTTGCTGGCAGCAAAGCTTCCTACGATACCGTAGGTGTGATCGGCAGCTACGAACGTCTTTACTTCTTCGTAAGCTTTACCGTCTTTAGCTTCTTTCAGAACAAGGCCTACGCCGTATCCGGGCTGTCCGGCCGCGGAAGCGTTCTTGTACTGAGCTATAACGAGAGTGTACAGACCTGCGCCGCCGATAACAACGGGGTTATCCGCCCAGCTGAATCCGTTTTCATCTTTCTCTTCCTGCCAGGTCGGATAGAATACCGTAGCGGGAGTCAGAGACTCAACGTAAGCGGTCTTCGGGTCGGAGATCCACTGAGCTTCGGAGTAAACTTTCGTTTCACCGTCAACGTCAACGTTGCACTGTGCTACCTTGACAGCATATGAGCCGTTTGCTTTGTAGATCTTGCCGTCTTTAACGAATTTGCAATCCCAGCCGGCGTCGTTGGTACCGAATATAAGGTCGATCGTATACAGATACTTGACTTCCTTCTTGGAAAGCGCGTCGTACAAATCTGCGCTTATAGCCTTTACGTCGTCAAGCGCGATGGCTTTAAGAGCGGATTTCTCATACAGTTCCGAGGACTTGCCGCCCCAGTCGTTCTGCGTGCCGTCGGCAAGCAGATACTGACCGTGAGCCGCCCACAGCGCGTGGTCTTTGTCTTCAAGCGGTTCAGCCTGTTTTGCAGTACACGCCGCAAATGAAGCGACCAATACTACGGCAAGCAGCATTACTAATACTTTTTTCATGTTTTTTTCTCCTTCTTTCTTGATCTCACGTTGTCTTTCACGCAAGATAGTTTTTTTGTTTTACCGGCGCGGCAAACGCTTAAATAATCGCTTGCCCTGCCGTAATTGTTATTATACACCATCTTTTAATTTTGTCAAGGTAAAATACTGAAAAATTCACAAATTTGTTATTAATAAAATGAGTTTTTTAGTGCAATTATACGATATAATGAGAATACCGATCATAAAGGAGATAATTATGTCATACGATCACAGCAATGAACTGTATCTGTTTCATCAGGGTACGTATTTTAAAGCCTACGAATATCTCGGCGTGCACAGAACAAAAGACGAAAACGGAAATACCGGCACGGTTTTTCGCACCTGGGCGCCCAACGCCGACGCCGTATACGTAGCCGGCGATTTTAACGGCTGGCGCGCAGATATGCCCATGCAAAAAGTCTCCGACCGCGGCGTATGGGAGCTTTACACGCCGCTTGATTTCAACAACAGCGACAGGATAAGATATAAATATATGCTCGTAAAGGGCGGCAGAGCCGTTTACAAAGCCGATCCCTACGCCGTTTTTGACGGAACGCATAAGGAAACGGCTTCCTATCTGTACGAGCTGCCGGATTTTGACTGGGAGGACGACGGCTGGATGAAGGCGCGCGGAGAGGCGATGTACGCCGCCGAAGACAAGCCGCCGTATTCCGCGCCGGTAAACATATACGAGGTGCATCTCGGCTCCGTAATACGTCACGAAGACGGGACGTACTGCACATACCGCGAGCTTGCGGATCTTCTCGTTCCCTACGTAAAGAATATGGGATACACGCATATAGAGCTTCTGCCTGTAGCGGAGCATCCGCTTGACGACAGCTGGGGATATCAGATATGCGGCTTTTACGCGCCCACGTCCCGCTTCGGAGAGCCGTGCGACTTTATGTATTTCGTAAACGAATTCCATAAAGCCGGCATAGGCGTACTGCTCGACTGGGTCCCGGCTCATTTTTCAAAGGACGCGCACGGTTTAGCGGATTTTGACGGCGGTATGTGCTACGAATATCAGGGAGAAGACAGAAAAGAGCACAAGGTCTGGGGAACGCGGTTTTTTGACGTGGGACGCGAAGAGGTGCAGAGTTTTCTTATATCCAACGCGCTTTACTGGTTGAACGAATATCATATAGACGGACTGCGCGTGGACGCCGTCGCCGCAATGCTTTACCTTGATTTTGACAGAGCGCCCGGAGAATGGCTGCCCGCGCCTGACGGTTCGAACAAAAACTACGAGGCTATAGCGTTTTTCAAAAAGCTCAACACCGAGATTTTCCGTCAGTACGGCGACGTGTTCATGATCGCCGAGGAATCGTCGGACTGGCCGATGCTGACAAAACCCGTTTACATGGGCGGGATCGGCTTTAATTTCAAGTGGAATATGGGCTGGATGAACGATATGATCAAATACGTGAATACAGACCCGCTTTTCAGAAGATACGAGCATAACTGCATCACGTTTTCTTTAATGTACGCGTTTTCGGAAAATTATATTCTTTCAATATCGCACGACGAGGTGGTGCACGGCAAAGGATCGCTGATAAACAAAATGTTCGGCAGCTACGATCAGAAATTTGACGGTATGCGCTGTTTTCTGGCTTACATGATGTGTCATCCGGGCAAAAAACTGCTTTTCATGGGCTCGGAATACGGTCAGTTCAGCGAATGGAACAACAACAAATCTCTTGAATGGTTCATGACGGATTTTGACAGGCACAGAGATCTGCAGAATTACACAAAAGCGCTCAATCACTTTTATCTGTCCTCCCCTCAGCTGTGGGAAAGAGATCTGTCCTGGGACGGCTTCAAATGGATAAAAGCGGATGATAAAGACGGCAATACCGCGGTATTTATGCGTATGTCCGGCAAAGGAGATTTTCTCGTCTGCGCGTTCAACTTCTCGGCAGCATCGCATAATTACTACCGCTTCGGCGTGCCGAAGCCGGGCGTATACAAAGAGGCTTTCGCTTCCGCGCCGTACGGCAGGCCCGACGCGCAAAGCGAGAACGTACCCTGCGACGGATTTGACAACAGCATAGCCGTTGATCTTCCGCCGCTTTCCGCCGTGATATTCAGATACGAGCCGTACAAAGAACAGTGCGCGGCAAAACCGCAAAAAAGGACGCGCCGCAAAAAAACGGAAGAAATAACGGACAGGATATAAAAAACAAGACGGCGGGAAAATTCCCGCCGTCCCAATTTGTTGACAAAGTATTTTTCAGAAAAATACCTTCCCCCTTGGGGAAGGTGGCACAACGGGACGTTGTGACGAAAGGGGCTTTTCAAACTGCAAAAATCATTTTATAGCCTCTTCCGTCACTTCGTGACACCTTCTCC
>JAFSYU010000050.1 GCA_017443595.1 Clostridia bacterium | reverse complement strand
TTGGGGAAGGTGGCACAACGGGACGTTGTGACGAAAGGGGCTTTTCAAACTGCAAAAATCATTTTATAGCCTCTTCCGTCACTTCGTGACACCTTCTCCAAAGGAGAAGGTAAAACAAAAACTGCTTTGTCTTCACTCTGAGTCTCTCTCCCGGAGGGAGCTGCTTCTGCTCAGAATCTTATCACCGCGTAAATCGCGGTTTTGTTTTCGGGTAAAGACACGTGAAGAGAGGCGCCGGAGAGCGCGGCGGAATATCCGTCTATACGCGGGTAGACCTTGTCAAGCACGGCGTTTTTGCCCGTGTATTTTTTCAGATCTATATCTTTTACAGCGGGCTTGTCCGAATTGTTCCAGACCGCTAAGGTAAGGACGCGGTGTTGCTTGTCCAAAAGACCGAAGCTGTCGGTTGTATCAGTATCTATACGGAAAGTTCCCGTGGGATAGACCGGCGTTGAGCAGACGGTATATTTGCGGTTTTCTTTATATATCTCCGCCGCTTCTTTTATCAAAGACATATTGAACGTATCCGCGCATTCTATCCTTCCGGACAGATACAAAAGTCCCATAAGCCCGGTCACCATGTTGTATACCGTGACTTTGCCGTCTTTGAAACGATCCGCAAATTCCTTTGTGGGAACAAAAGTCTGCCGGAGATCTATCTTAGTCGGGTACGGGTAAGCCCATATCCCGCAGCGCTCCGGCGGATAGCACGCCTCGGAGCCGGATACTATAGACGGCAGTCTGAAATAGTCCTCCTGATCCGATACGGACTGCAGATCAAAATGCGACAGAGTCTCCATATCCGATCTCATGGCGCCCGAGCCGCAGTTTTCAATTAAAAGATCGGGAAATTCCGCTTTTATGCTGTCAATAAACTCATAAAACGCTTTTGCATGATCGTGAACGGACTGCGCTCCGTCCGGGTCTATGCCCGCGCCGGTGTTTGCGTTATAATCGTTTTTTATAAACCGCACACCCATATCATAAAGCGCTTTTATCCGCGATCTGATATGTTCCCGCACGCCCGCTGCTCTGAAATCAAGCAATACGCGACGCCCGCCTATCATATTTCCGCGGCGGTGCAGCACGTATTCCGGATGTTCTTTAACTGTTTTTGACTCAACCCCGGCGGACTCGAACTCAAACCATATGCCCGGCTTCATCCCGGCAGATATTATTTCGTCAAATATGCTTTGTAAACCGCCTTCACCGAAAAGTTCGTCGTTTATCTCCCACATCCCGAGGTCTTTTTCTTCGTTATGATTTACGGAATACCAGCCGGCGTCCATCACGTAGTATTCACATCCTGCTTCAGCCGCCGCTTTAACAAGCGGAAGCGTTTTTTCTTTTGTCGGCAGCGCCCAGAGCGCGTTCATATAGTCGTTATAGCACAGCGGCGGCAAAAACGCTTCACAGTAAGAACGGCGCGCTTCAGTCAGATCCGCGACGGCTTCTTCAAATCCGCCGTCAACGCAGCCGGTGACGGAATAACAGGTGCTGACGCTCTGTCCCGGTCCAAGCGCTTTATGCCAGCCGTCGTTGCGCTCAAAACAGTCGGATAACAGAACGGATATCGAAATATCGTCGCGGTAGCCGCTTATGCCTAAATCTATGCACCAGCCGTGACCGCAGTCGATCTGCGCGTACCACGCCTTTTTAAGTTCAGTATCTTCTATTATTACAACAGGCTCGTGATAACAAGTGCTCCAGCTGCTCTGGCTCATAAGCCTGAAAGACGACTGGGAGTTGTGATTGTACGTGCGGTAAAGTCCGGCGTCTTCCGCGTAAACGTGCCGCCACTGCGCCTCGCCGGTCCAGCAGCTGTCCGTATAGTGTATTATAAATCTGTTTTTGTTCCACGGCTTTGTCCCGCCTTCACCTATCCCGGACAAAAACGCGGAGCTTAAAACGTCCACGTCAAGCGTATCTTTCCCCGCGTTCGTAAGCACCGTGCGCTGTCTTACCGCGCCGCTTTTGCCGCAGGCTTTGTATTCTATATCAACTTTTGCCGCGCCGCCGCGTATCTCAAACGAACCGGGCGATAACTGACGGCAGCCGCCGTAATTCCCGTCGCCGGAGAAATAATAGTGGTTGTCTTCCGCGTTCAGGCTGACGTAAAACATGGGTCTATATTCTTTATACATAACAAACTCCCGGCATTTTTTTCTTATTTTATCATCTTTTTCTTTCCGTGTCAAGATATGAAAAGTCCTGTGTATCAAAATACGCGGTTTTCGAATTATTCATCTTTTTAATCTTGAATACAAGCATATGATGTGTTAAAATCATAAACAAAGAAACAAAGCGGCTTTTACGGTCCGGAGGAGAAAAATGAAAAAGATCATATCCTTAATTATATCGGTAATAATGATACTCTCCGTTTTTTCCGCCTGCAGCAGTTCTGATGAAACGACGCGGGAACAGGAGACGACAAATGTGCCGGCGCAGAGCGAAACGGTGAATGAAAAAGAAGAAACGGAGTCTGAGACTGAGACTGAAACGGAGACTGAGACGGAGAGCGAAACTGAAACGGAACGGAGTGAAGATACGTTTCCCGTCGAGGTCAAGCCCGAGGATTATTTAGGCACGTATTACGGAGAAAACGGCGTAATGATCACCGTCGGCGACGGCGGAACGGGCGTTATTGCCGAAAACGGCGTTGAATATGAGGCGTTCTGGATAATCAACGAGGGCGAATTCGTTATATGGGACAACGGTGACCACGCTTTTTCCGGTTCTCTCGTGAAAGCGAACACGGAGCTTTCCGGTCTGTGGAAGTATACGGATCATATGAAATTCTCCGCAGATCCGTCTGTCGTAACGGAGCCGACGTATTCCGAGCCGCCTTATAATCCGGTTGTATTTGAGCCGATAACCGTAGAACTTTACGGCGGTTTCAAAATAACCGTACTCGGCGCGGAGCTTTTCAGAGACGACGAGCACGGTGAGGCGATACGCGTGTATTACGACGTTGAAAACACGTCAAGCGAGAGCAAGATCGTATCAAATGAGATAATAACGTATCTTACCTGGGATATTTACGACGTTGCGCACTGCAAAAACTATAACTCCGAAGAAGCTTCGGCGTTCAATGACGCGGTAGAGCCGGGAAAAACCGTGCGCTGCGCCTCGGAATTTGTATGCAACTGGGAACGTGAAGACGTTTACATTTTTGAGATACAGCACGATCTGTACCGTACTGCTGATCTGTTCGGCGCCGTTGATACGCTTGAACCGGGCAATTATACGATCAGCGCGGAATTCAGGATGCAGGAGCTTCCCGCGTTCCCCGAAGGCGGCTTGCCCGAAATAAACAAATGATCAAAAATAGCTGAAAAACATACCTCCGCCGTTGGCGGAGGTTTTTCTGTTCAGAAACGGAAGGGCGGGGTGCTGAATTCTTAATTAGTGATTTTAAATTTGAGCAGATTTCAGCGGACAATCAGAGGGGTTCCCGAACGGTGATCGCCCATACAAGGTTGGCGGTGTGAAACTTTGTGCCGTGCTAATTTTGTTGGGGGTTTCCCACCCCTCCGGCGCGTTCCGCGCCAACCCCCAAACCCCCTTACCCCTCCCTCGGATTAGAAATCCGAGGGGGTGCGGGACGGCGGGCAGCAGCCTCATGAAAAGCCCCGACGTAGTTGGGGGGATGGCGGGGGTAAAGGGGGTGGATAGGGGGGCGACCGGGGTTCCCCGAAAACGAGCTTGTCGAGTTTTCGGGGGTTCACGGGCGGGGAACCCCCTTTGCAGACAAAACTTTACCGCGAGGCGATGTGACGCTGTTGCAGAGTGAGGTCTTGCGCCCCGCCGATTTTAATTTGGCATGATATTTATGCTGCGGCGGGAGCAAGTGTTTCCCCGCCGCGAATAGCGGTGGGGTCGACCTACGGGTCATCGCCTTCGCTCGTTCTGAATTTATTTTCCTATATCAAGCGTATGGTCTTTGCCGTCAAACGAGAAAAACGTTTTGTCCGTAGGAATACCGTCTAACAGCGTTTGTCTTTCCGCGTTTTCCGCGGTAACGGTATAACGCGTGTTACGGCGGTCTATCACAAGCGTGAAGCGCGAAAATTCGGAGCAGAATGACGGGCGTATAGTAAAGCCGCCGTCATGCTCTTCATAGCCCAACAGATATTCAAGCACGACGTTGAAATACCAGCCCGCCGCGCCGGTATACCAGGACCAGCCGCCGCGTCCGTACAGACCGTCCGCTGTGTAGACGTCGCCGCAGAGCGCGTACGGTTCGCGTCCGTATTTTATAAAAGATCCCCTGTCCGTGCAGTGATTTGCCGGGTTTATCGCCTTCAGCATCTCATAGCCTTTATGCGCCGTTCCGGTTTTGAAAAGCGCGGCTGTTCCCCACAGCGCGCCGTGGGTGTACTGCCCGCCGTTTTCACGCACGCCGGGCGGATATGACGTGATATAACCTACGTTATCCTGCCCGTCAAACGGCGGGGAAAACAGTTTGATTATACCGTTTTTTCCGTCAAACAGATTTTGATATACAATCCGCAGAGAACTGTTTACGCGGTCTTTGTCAAGTCCGAGCAAAGCGGCGAAAGCCTGCGGAAGAATATCCGTTTCGCACACGCTGTCGCCGCTTTTGCCGAAAGGCGTGCCGTCGTCAAGATAACCCCGTATATAATGGTCTTTATAATATCCGTGTTCTTCAACGGCTAAAAGCAGAGCGGAGGATAAAGCGCGGTATTTTTCGCCGTTTATACCTTTAATATCACAAAGAACCGCGAGTTTTGAAAGCACGTCAGCGGCAAAAAGCGAAAGCCATACGCTTTCTCCGCGGCCTTTTATCCCCGCCTCGTTCATGCCGTCGTTCCAGTCGCCGCCGCCCATAAGGCAAAGCCCGTGTTCTCCTGTCTTTATACGTGAGGCTGCTCTTATGCAGTGCAGTATAAGCGGCTCTTTTTTGCTTGACGGCACGGCTTTTTCATATCTGTCGCGCTCGTTATCCGAAAGCGGTTTTGAATATATATAACGGACGTTTATATCAAGTATTTCTTTGTCGCCTGTAACTGATATATATTTATAGACCGCGTAAGGAAGCCAGAGCATATCGTCGGAGCAGCGCGAACGTATGCCGGTTCCGGCAAGCGGATGGAACCAGTGCATAACGTCGCCTTCCTCATACTGATGCGCGGCGCAGCGCAGGATATGCGCTTTTGCAAGCGTCGGCTCCCCGTAAACGGTGCAGAGGCAGTCCTGCAGCTGATCGCGGAAGCCGTAAGCGCCGCCCGTCTGCGAAAAGCCGCACCGTGCAAACTGGCGGCAGACAAGCGCCTGATATCTGCTGTAAATATTGAAAAACATATCAAGCTGAGCGTCGGTGCCGTGCAGCGTGAAAGACGATAAATACTTTTTAATCCTGCTTTCGTATCTTTGCGCGGCTCCTTTTGCGGTTTTAACGGCGTATTCAAGCGCGGTGTGAGAAAAAGCCGCGCCGACTGTGAAGACGGAGCTTTTTTTATGAGCGCATCTGACCGTAACCGTCTTACCGTCAAAATCCGCCGCGGAGCCGGGACAGTTTATAAAAAATGACGGTTTATTTGATTCAAACGCGTTTGTTATAAACGCCGTGTCGGAATTGAACGCAAAGCGCAGAGAGCCGTTTACGGCGCGCTCGCCCAAAACCGGTTCCGCGCGGAACTCCGCCTCGCCCTCGCACACCGTGTCGAGTTTTATGACTTTATACGGCATACGGCTGTCAACGCAGACGGATAACGTATACGGAATACCGTCTGTCTCGCCGTACCACTGCGCGTAAGACGGACGGAAGCGGCATTCGCTGCTGTGCGAAAACAGCTCGTATACTTTGCCGTTATGATAAAACAAAAGCTCTTCGGCTGCGCCCTCCGGCACGGTATCGTGTCCGGTAAGCGCGAACATACGGCTGTTTACATACCAGCAAAAGCCGCCGCTTCTGTCGGTAACGAGCGTGCCGAAAACGGGATTTGCATATATAAAACTCATGGGAGAATACGACAGACCCGAAGGGATTACGGCGCAGTCTTCTTCAAAATACGGCGCTTTGTCCGATATTCTGCTCTTAGGCTCGTATTCTTTTTCAACCGGTATATACGGCGCGCTGCCGCTTTTGTCCGCGCCGGTTATGCCGTACGCGCATATGCTTTTGAACACGGCTTTTTCTTCATCATTCACTTCCGCTATAAAAACTCTGTCGCCTATCAGCGCGGATAAGCCGCAGGCTCCCGCCATTCTGTAAAGCTCCGTTTTCTTTTTGTTGTAATAACCGTCGTCGTTGTCGTATATTATCACCGTGTCCGCCTCGACACCGGCGATAAGCAGACGCACGGCGGTCTGCGCGTAGCCCGGAAAAACGGTCCGCAGCTGCGCTATGCCGTCCTCGCCCGTGCCGTCAAGCAGTATTATCGGCTTGTCGCCGGATATGCCGTGCTTGTAAAGCACGTTTTTATATGACAGCGGTGTGCGGACGGTAGATACTTTCGGCATCGGCCGCATTATACAGCGCAGTACGCGGCAGAGCAGGGCGCTGTCCGTTGACGGAAGCTGAAGCGGTATCGCGCTTTTTTCATTTATCGCGGAAAACAAGGCTTTGTCCGATAAGACTTTGTCCTTTCCCGCGCCGATATAAAAGGACACGGCAGGCAGCTCTGTTTTGGCAAACAGACGCGGAAAAACGCACGCGCCGTAAACCGTGTGAGCGGATGATGAAAAAAGAGCTTTGTTGGTTTTGTATGCGTACATTTCGTCCGCACGGGTGTAAACGGAAAGCGGTATTATTCTGTCCGTATAAGCGGCGACGCTTATACAGAAACCGTCTTTGCCGCGCTTGATGAATCTTATTATACCGCCGTCGTTTTCTGCGACGATGAACAGAGAAGAATACGCGGTGTGACGTTTGTATTTATCTGTTTGCGTCAATACCGGCTCAAAGCAGAGCGCGGATCCGCCCTCGCTCTGCACCTCCAGCTTAAAAGCCGTGCTGCCGCCGCAGACCGAAAGCGAGGCGCGGCTGTTTTCATACCCGTATCTTACTTCACCGTCCGAAAAAGAAACGGGATGCTTTATCAGATCAAATACGTCTTTGCCGCGGTAGAGAAGAGACAGACCGCGCAGAGCCGGAGCGCACGGGTCACAAATACAGATATTTTTATAATACAGCCCCGTTCCGTATTTGTCCGATAAGACGGTACATACCGTGTTTGTGATAAGCGCGCAGTCCGCCTCACATTCGGATACCGGGTACGTCACAGCCTGTTTTGACAGCCGGTTTTTGATCTTAACACCGCGTGAGCACGGAAATTTTTCGTATAACAGAGGAAGGACGGAGCCGATACGCGTGTCACGGCAGAAGCGTTTTATGAAAACTCCGTCTTTAATTCTGTTCGCGGCGGCTATAACGCTCATACCTATGTGATGAGCCATAAAGCATTTTATAACAGCGTGACCTTCGCCCACTCTTTGCCGCGTTAAATCAACGGCTTCATAAAATCCGTATTTGCCGTATACACCGCGCTTTTTAAGCGCTTTAAGCGTTTTGACCGCGTCTCTGTCGTATCCGAGCATAAGAAAAAGCGAATACGGGCTTATTACGCGCTCTTTTGTATCGGGACAAAGCGAAAGTCCGTTTACGCCGTGCGCTTTGTACTGATAGTTCATATCGCTGTCAAAACTGTAATAACATGATTCGCTTACGCCGTGGACGCGCGCGCCGTCAAGATCAAAGCAGTTCTTTTTCTGCATATACGCCGCGTAACGCAGAGCGCGGCGGTTGAGCGAGCCCTCCGGCGACGGCAGAAACAGAGCCGGCATAAAATATTCAAACGCCGTGCCGCTCCATGACGCTATGCCGCGGTATTCTCCGCGTCCGATAACCGGGCGCGACAGAGCGTTCAAATGCCCGGGCGGCGCGTATCCGTAAGCTATCGCGGCTATGTCCGTGGTATGCATTTCCGATTCATAAAGATCGTATTTATTGTCCGCGCCGCTGCCCTCTCCTATATAAAACAACCCCGTTCCTTTATCGTACAGTCTGCTCATGTCGCACTCGTCTATAAGAGAATCGGTCACGGCGATAAGTTCGTTAAGACGGTCGTCTTTTTCCGCGTACTCGGCAAGCGCGCTTTTAAGCGTTATAAGAGCGCAGAAATAATTCCCGCAGTCGACCGTGGATACAAAGTCGTTTATTATACTGAGCGTGCGCGTATCGTACCAGTTGTATAAAAGTCCGTCTTTTTTAGGCATTTTGGTAAGTGTTACAAGCGTTTCGTACAGCTTTCCGTATATGGAATCCGCGCCGTAGATCCCGAGATCCGCGGCGGCGATAACGGACAAAAGATACAGTCCTATATTCGTAGGCGACGTACGCGGAGCGGCGCCTATATCAAAAAATACCTGGTAATTATCCGGCGGCAGATAATTATGCTCCGCCGTTACGAGTTTTTCAAAATATTTCATATGATCGGCCGCGCAGGCTTTCAAAAACTCCCCGTCAGAGCTGATAACGTTCTTTTTGCCCGGTTCTTTTGAAGAAAGATACGCAATAAGAGGTGAGAGCATGAATAAAGAACCGGTGACGACCGCCGCGCCGAGCGACGTTACCGTAAGCACGAAACCGAAGATAAACGACGGCAGAAACGCTTTTATATATGAAAACGAGTTGTTTTTTTGTCTGTCCGCGGCGGACGCCGTGGTCCACTTCAGCATATGCTTATGTGTGAAAAGTCGAACACAGGCTTTGAGCGCGGCGAAAAAAGCAGTCTGCGCCTCGTAAAACAAAAAGCTTAACTGCATTGTTAAATGCGCGGCGCATCTGCCCATGCCGTAGCTGTCATATCTGTTATAAAAAATACCGAATAAGGACGGGACGACGATATAGCAAACGCCGCATAAGGACATAAGCGGCAAAAGACCGGATATCACCCCGTATAATATACACAAAACGGCAAAAACGGGCGTAAGCGCGTGTATTACGCTGTTTTTCAGTAAGCATCTTTCAAACGGTCCAAGCCCGTTTTTCTGCTTTTTAAGATCCGCGTCAGCGGCTTTTCCGCGCGTGAAAGGCAGCGTCTGCACGTCGCCTCTTATCCATCTGTCAAGCCGCCTGAAATAAGACAGCGCGTTTTTCGGCGTATTTTCATACATCACCGTGTCCGTCACCGCGCAGCAGTTGAGACGGCAGCCCTCTATCGCGTCGTGAGACAGTATGCGTTCGGACGGGAAAACGTCAACACAGCACTCGTAGAAAGCGGAAACGTCTATAAGCCCCTTGCCGCAGAAGGAGCCTTTGCCGTGTGCGGCGGAAAGCGTGTCAAAATCCGCGCCGCAGTAAACGTCTATGCCGGAATCCGCGGAATAAACGGAGCAGAAAGTCGTGTCCGCGCTGCTTTTCAGTTTAGGTTTTATCCTCGGCTGATAAATACCGTGGCCGGATACTACCACGCGGCGTTTTTTGTTGATGACAGGTCTGTTTGCCGGATGACACGCGCAGCGCAGAAGATCTTTGCAGCTGCCGGGATACAGTAAAGTATCGCTGTCAAGCGTTATGACGTAAGGTATTCCGGAAAGCTTATCGGACTCGGCGCCGTATATTTCAAGTGAAGAACTGCCGGTCTTGATGTGTCTTACAAGCTCGCATACGGCGCCCCTCTTCCTGTCCGGAGCGATGAATTTGTCCTCTGACAAAGAGTATTTTCTCTGCCGCAAAAACAGAAAAAATCTGCCGCCGTATTTTTTATTAAGCTCATTTATCCGTTTTTCAGCGTCAGATATAAGCTCTTTATCGTTTTTGCCGTATTTCGTTTTGCTGTCCGGCAGATCGGCTAGTACGCCGAAATAAACGTTATCGCGCCTGCCTTCCGTGAAATACATATGCTTCATAGCAAGGCACAGGCCGTCAAAGCCGCCGTCAAGGACGGAGGTGATGACTATAAGACAGCCGGGCAACTCCGCTTCCTCACTCACCCTTGCAGGCACGTAGGAAGGCAGAAGTCTGAAAAGCAGCTTGTCCGCCGCGAATTCCGATAATCTGTAAAAAGGCAAAGCGGCAAACAAAACGGCGAAAATATCGCCGCAAAACAGATACAAAGCGGAACAGAACAGGATAAAAAAGCACAAAAGCAGAATAATATGAAGAGCGCCTTTGCGCTTATCCGGTTTAAAAAGCGTTTTTGTCAGCTTGTGATCCGGTATCTCTGAAAGCGCTTTGATCGCGCCGTATTTTTTGCGGCGGGCAAGAGCGCGCAGGCGTATTCTGTACTGCTCTTTTGTTTTTTCGTCGCTTATCGCGTAATCGCTGTATAATATCAGCTTTTTTTCAAGCGGAGAACACTCTTTGATTATGTTTTTATAATCGAGCCGCTCAGCTTTGCGGAGCAGAGAAACGGCGTTATTATCCCCGTCGCATATAAGACGGCAGTATATCAGCGTAAGATATGATGAAAGCCGCCTTACGTCACGGTCGGATACGCCGTATTTACGCAAAAACGCGCAAAGCCCGTATTCGTCCGGCACGCCGCCGGTCAGCTTCAGATACTGTCCGAGCGCATCGCACAGTTTTTCGTCAGGCTGATCCGAAAGCGTATCCGCCGCGTACTTCAGCTTCGGTATAAGATAATAAGCGTTATCGCGCATTACCCCGTCCTTATCCGCTCTTATCCTGCGTATAAGACGTAAACATTCTTTCTTTAAAGTATATTTTGCCATCGTCCCTCCGGAAAAAAGTGATCCTAAGCGGTATTATTGACGCGAAAAACGTAATTTTATACCGATTGGTATTGACTAAAACAAAAATGAGATGTATAATTGTCTTACCGTAACAAATAAAGAACGGACTTTGTGATAATGAAAAAAGAAATAAACGCAAAAAAAGTTATAAAAGAATATCTTATAATGACTGCGGCGACGCTTATAATGGCGTGCGGTATATACTTTTTTAAATTCCCGAACAATTTCGTAATGGGCGGCGTGAGCGGTATATCGATGCTTATAGGCAGAGTGCAGACCGTAATATCGCCGGCGACTGTAATGCTTATAATAAACGCCGCGCTCATCGTCATAGGCTTCTTTGTTTTCGGTAAAAATTTCAGTGCGAGAACGGTATACTGCAGTCTGCTTTTGTCCGGCGCGCTTGAGCTTCTGGAATTCCTTGTGCCTATGAGCAAACCGCTGACGGACGAGCCCATGCTTGAGCTTGTATTCGCGGTGGCGCTGCCCGCGGTCGGTTCGGCTCTGGTTTTCAATTTCGGCGGAACGACCGGCGGCACGGATATAATAGCAATGATCTTAAAAAAATACACGCCGCTGAATATCGGTATGGCTTTGTTCTTTGTTGACGCGGCTATCGTCGCGGCGGGCTTCTTTATAAACGGTATAAAGACCGGTATGTATTCTCTTGTGGGACTTTTGATAAAAGCTCTTGTCGTTGACGTGGTGATAGAGAATATAAATATAAGCAAGTATTTCTTCATAGTGACCACAAGACCGGAACAGGTCTGCAAATATATAAACGAAAACCTGCACAAAGGCGCGACGGTGTGGGAGGCAAAAGGCTCCTACACAAACGAAAAAAAGACCGTCATCATGGCGGTAATGACGCGGTCTCAGGCTATAGCGTTAAGAAATCATATAAAAGAATCGGACCGGGGCGCTTTCGTCGTTATATCCTCAACAAGCGAGATAATAGGAAAAGGTTTCAGAAGTTCTGTTTAGGGTAACAAGAGTTATCCGAACCCGCTCAAACGGCGCTATTTCGGCTCTTTTCGGTTTGTCGTCATTGGAATACCGGCGTATTCCTGCTTCCTGTCGCGCCGAAAAATATCTCGAAATTTCATCCGTTTGAGTCCTATAGGATTTTCGGACGAACAGATCGTTGTTCCTGCGAGGCAAAGCCCGCAGGTGCTACTATACGTAACAGCAAGGGGTTTAACGAAGCAGGAGCGGCGAGATGCCGT
>JAFSYU010000049.1 GCA_017443595.1 Clostridia bacterium | reverse complement strand
TATAGGACTCAAACGGATGAAATTTCGAGATATTTTCGGCGCGACAGGAAGCAGGAATACGCCGGTATTCCAATGACGACAAACCGAAAAGAGCCGAAATAGCGCCGTTTGAGCGGGTTCGGATAACTCTTGTTACCCTATATAGTCGGAGAAAAACCCTGAAAGGTTCAGTTTGCCCTGAAATTTTTTTGCCGTCGAATTTCTCCGGCGGCAAAGCTTTTAACCGTATATGATGATCTGTTTATTCGTGTATGGGATGATCTGCCCTCCCGTATGCCTCCGCCTCAAATACCCCTTTTTCATACGACTTGAGCGTTACCGTCTTTACCGCTCCTCTCGGAATATCGTCCGCTTTTACTCTGACGTACAGAAAATGTTTCGTATGCCCGTACGCGCAGCCGTGATCTGTTTCTTCAAAGAGGACCTCCGCTTCCGTTCCGGCGAGTTTTTCCGCGTCGGCTTTATTTATTTTCTCTTGATGCTCTGCAAGCTCGGCGGCGCGGCGCGTTTTCGTCCTTTTGTCAAGCCGGTTTTTCATCGCCGCGGCTTCCGTTCCGTCCCGTTCGGAGAACGGGAAAATATGCGCGTGGACGAGGTTTGCAAAATCAAGAAATTCAAGCGTTTTTTTGTGATCTTCCTCCGTTTCGCCCGGGAATCCGGCTATTATATCGGCGGAAAATCTTATTCCGGGTATGTTTTTGCGGCAGGCTTCAACGTTTCTGTATAACATTTCCGCGTTGTATTTGCGCCTCATTGCGGCTAAGACCGCGGAGCTTCCGCTCTGAACCGACAGATGCAGATGCGGCATGAGCCGCTTTACCTTACTGAGTTCTTCCGACACGGCGGGCGTAAGATACGCGGGATCTATAGAGCTTAACCGTATGCGCGGCGGGCATTTAATATCGTTTGTTTTAAGCAACAGCGACAAAAGATCCGTGCCGGTGTCGCGCCCGTACGCGGACGTTTCTATCCCCGTCAGCACCGCTTCGGGGTATCCGGCGTCGTACAGCGCCTCAAGCTCCGCCAAAATGTCCGATTCAGCCCTTGAAACTACGTTTCCGCGCGCGAGCCGTATAAGGCAGTACGCGCATTTGCCGTCGCAGCCGTCTTCGATCTTTACAAAAGCTCTCGTCCGCTCCGTATGCGGGGCGAACAGCGGCTCAAACGGGAGAGTTGACGGCGCCGGAAGATCGCTTTTTTTTGTATCTAACCCGTTTATATACTTCTCCGCCGCGTCGACCGCCGCGGTCTTGTTGCGCGTGCCGCAGATAAAATCCGCAAAGTCCGTTACGTCCTGCGGTTTGACCTGCGTATAACAGCCGCAGGCTATTATGAAAGCGTCCGGATTTGTTGTTTTTGCGCGCCGTATGAGCTGGCGCGATTTTCTGTCGGATTCCGCCGTGACCGTGCAGGTGTTTATGATATAGACCGAGCATTTATCGTCAAAACCTCGCACGTCCCAGCCGCGCTCAAAAAGAAGCCGCGCCAGAGCGTCGCTTTCATATTGATTTACCCTGCAGCCGAGCGTGCAGATGCCTACGGTTTTTTCTCTCATTATTTATCGACCTTTAATCTCGCCGCCTCGTCCGGATCGGGCGTCACGACGGCGGAATAATTCTGATGGTATATCACAAAGCCGGGCGCGGAACCCGCCGGCTTTTTTATGTTTTTCACCTGCGTGTAATCGACCTCGACGTTTACGCCGCCGCGTTTTGAAGAATAATACGCCGCGAGGCGCGCCGCCTGCGTGAAGTCCTGTGCCGGCGGCTCGTCGCCGTCCTGCACCATTATAACGTGGCTTCCCGGCGCGTCTTTAACGTGGAAAAACCAGTCGATGTGCGACGCTTCCTTAAGCGTCAAACGGTCGTTTTGCAGATTGTTTTTGCCTATATAAACGTCGTAACCGCCGTCTGTTCTGAAATGCATCGGGCGGGTTTTTGCCGTTTTCGCTTTTTTTGAGTCCTTTGCGCGTTTGGCGTAGCCCGTTTCATATAATTCGGCTCTTAACTGTTCAAGATCGTCTTCCGTTTCGGAGCGGCTCAGCGCGTCAGATACGGTGCGGATATATTCAAGCTCCGCTTTTGCCTGCTCTCCGCGTTTTGCGGCTTCCGTTTTTGCGGTCTTTGCTTTGTTGTATTTTTTATAATACTTCTGCGCGTTTGCGGAAAGCGTTATGCGCGGGTCGAGCGGTATGTTTATATCGGGCGCCCCGTCCTCGTAATAGTTTTCAACCGTTATGGACGATCCGCCCTTTTCCGCTCTGTAAAGGTTTGCGGTCAAAAGGTCGCCGTAAAGCCGGTATTTTTCCGCGTCTTCGCATTTCCTTAAATCTTCTTCAATGTTTTCAAGCTTCTTTTTTATATGGAGCTCCGCCGCGCCGACAAGCCGCAAAACGTCGCCGCCGCGCTGTTTTATGCGCTCAACGCTCTCGCGCTCGGCGTAAAACACGTCTATACACTCGCTTATCGAATCAAATCGTTTTACTTCCGCGCCGCCGTACTGACCGAGTTCAAAAACGGAATAATCCACCGGGCGTTTGCCGTCGTATACTATGCACGGGGCAAAATCCGCGTCTTTTATGCGCTGCATAAAACTGCGGAACACGGCGTAAAGCGCGACCCCGCGCTCGCGCACCGGTCTGCCGGAAGCGCCTGCAAGATACGCGGCTTCACGCGACAAAAGCGGGGAGAAACCGCGGAAGCATTTGACGAAAAATCCGTCCGCCTCCGTCTCCGCGTACTTTTCGCACATCTCCGCAAACGTATCCGCAGTAACGGATAACGGTATCAGCTTATCCTGCGGGGGCGGCGCCTCGTATTTCATCCCCGGAAGCACCTGCCGCTTTGACGAAACGGTGATGTCCACGGGTTTTATACAGTTTATTATCTTTCCGTCCGCGTCCGTCACTATGACGTTGCTGTATTTGCCCATTATCTCACAGAAAACGTATTCTTTTCTCGGATAACCGAGCTCGTCCGTCGCGTCGAATTCAATTTTTATAACGCGCTCGAACTCCGGCTGCTGTGCCGATACGAGACGCGCGGAATTTAAGTGCTTGCGCAAATGCATACAAAGCGCGCTTGCCTGCGCGGGATTGTCCTTTACGACGTCCGTGATGTTGACTTTGGGTATACTTGACGAGGCGGAAAGGCACAGTTTTACGCTGCGCCGATCGTCGGTGCGAAGATTGAGCACTATCTCGTCCCCGGTAGGCGCGTTTACGCGCTCGACTCTGGCGCCTGAAAGCTCGCTGTTTATCTGTGATACGACCGCAGCGGCGGTAAACGAATCATACGGCATACTGTTTTACTCCGTAAATTTCGGCATATTCTCCGCTTTGCGCGGAAACTGTTTCGTACAGACGCTGCAGCGCCGGCTCCTCGGATTCGTAATGGCCGACGCAGATGACGTTCATACCGTTATCGGCCGCGTCAATCGCGCTGTGATACTTCACCTCTCCGCAGATAAACACGTCCGCGCCGAGCGCCTTTGCCTCCGTTATCTCATCGTCCGGCGCGCCGCCGCAGACAGCGGCGACGTGTACTTTTTCCGTCGCTTTTTCGGCAAAGAAATGAGCCGGACCGAATATTTCTTTTACGCGCGCGGCAAGTCTGTCAAAAGACTGCTCGCCTATATTGCAAAGTCTGGCGCAGTCTCCCTCTCCGAATTTGGCAAAAGGCGTAAAGCCGAGTTTTTTGCACAGCGTATCGGTCACGCCGCCGTCAAGCGCGTCAAATCTCGTGTGGAAACTCATGGCGGCTATACCGGCGCGGGCAAGGCGCAGCGCTTTTTCGGAGACGACAGTGTCGCCGGAAAGCTCTTTCAGCGGTAAAAATATGAGCGGATGATGCGTCACTACCGTATCAAACCCGTTCTTTTCGGCATAGTCTATGACCTCGGCTCTGACGTCGAGCGCTATAAGTATGCGCTTGCTTTCATGTTCTTTGTACGGCAAAACGGATAAGCCGTCGTTATCCCATTCGCAGCTGAGATCCGGCGATATTATATCATTTAATCTTTTGTAAAGTTCAGCGGTTTTCATATTTGTTCCTCAATTCGTTAAGTACGGCGCGCTCTTTTTGTGCGTCTATTCCGGCTTTTGCTTTTCCTCTTATTATTTTTTCGTATTTTGCGATATGTTTTTCATAAAGCGCCGGGACAAGCTCTTTGTCGTCGTGATCTCTGCCGACCTCAAGCTCGGCTGCGGTATACGTCTGCGCGCTGTTCGTAAAGCGGCAGGTCATGATCTGGTATATGTGTTTTTCTTCATACGCCAGCCGCTCGCGTTCTATCTCAAAGCCGTTGTTTATCAGATATTTTCGCAGCTCGTCCGCACACGTCATAGGCTGAAGTATCAGCGTTATTTTTTTCGTGCGGACGAACGGCGCGCGGTCAATTATCTCCGCTATAAGCTCGCCGCCCATGCCGGCTATGACTATTGCGTCAGGCTGAAATTCCTCCGCTCCGTCAAGCCCGTTTGCAAGGCGAAGCGCTATTTTGTCTGACAAACCCGCCGCTTCCACGTTTTTTTCTGCTCTGTTAAGCGGTCCTTTGCGCACGTCGGAAGCGTATGCGAAGGCTGCGTTTCCGGACTGAAGTGCCGAAATAGGTATGTACGCGTGATCACAGCCTATGTCGGCAAGTCTGCAGCCGCGCGGCAAAAGAGAGAGTATAACGTCAAGTCTTTTCATTATCTTCCCTCCTTTTGCCTGATTTTATCATATTTCAGGCAGAAAATCAATAGCTTTTATATTTTTAAGGTGTTCTGACACTTGAAAAAAGGGAAAAATTATGGTACAATACTTATATCGTATGAAAGGGGACGTCGTTTATGAAGAAAAAATCATTTAAGAAATGGTTGCTCGATTATATCCTCATAACGGCAGGCAGTCTTATTTACGCCGTCGGGATATCGCTTTTTCTCGATCCTAACGATTTAGCGCCGGGAGGCGTTTCCGGTATTGCGATAATCATAAGCCATTTCTGGCAGCCGGTGAACGTCGGTATCATAATCATCATACTGAACGTACCCATAATGATAATAGGCGTTATAAAATTCGGCTTCAGGTTTTTGTTGTCAAGCATTTACGCGGTCGCCGTATCGAGCGTCGCGATGGAGATACTGAGCAGAACGGTCGGCGCCGTGACGGACGACAGGCTGCTCGCCGCCGTGGCAGGCGGAGCTTTGCAGGCGATCGGCATAGGAATGGTTTTCAGAGCCGGAGCGACGACGGGCGGCACGGATATAATCGTCCGCGTCCTGCGCCTAAAATTCCGTTATCTTAAGACCGGCACGCTGTTCATGTTTATCGACGGCGTTATTATAACCGTATCCGGTATCGTGTTCAAGGATCTTAACGTGGCGCTGTACGCCGCGCTCGCGCTGACGGTCTATATGGCGGTGTTCAACGCGGTGCTCTACGGCGGAGACGGTGCGCGTCTCGTATATATAATAAGTCCGGCAAAAGAAAAAATAGCGGAGCGTATATTAAGCGAGCTTGACGCCGGCGCCACGGTGCTTGAAGGCAAAGGCGCTTACACCGGTCAGAAAAAAGAGGTTCTGATGGTGGTTTTGCGCATGAGAAGTCTGCCGGAAGCGCGCGACATAGTGCGCGAGGAGGACGCAAAAGCGTTTATGATAGTCTCCCGCGCAACCTCCGTTTTCGGTGAAGGCTTCAAATCGCACGATGAAGAAGATTTGTAAAAACCGCAGGGGCGAGCATTCGGCGCGGCGTGATAAGGAAGTATTTTGGAATTTCTTTGCCGCGCCGAAAATGAAGACGCCCGCAAGCGGGCTAACGAAGAAATGAAGACGCTTCGCTAATGAAGACGCTCCTTCGGAGCTGATTAAGGAACGCGGGCGTCTTCGCTTAGTGAGCGAAGTGAACGTCTTCATTAGGGCGTCAGCCCGTCTTCATTAGTGAGCGAAGCGAACGTCTTCATGAAACCGGATGAATATGAAAAGCAGACTGATATTGATTTCAGCCTGCTTTTTTTAAGTGCGCACTTACTCACCGTATGGACTTGCGGTGAAAAACATCCTTATGCCGGTCGGACATTGCTCGCCCCTGCTTAATTTATTTATCTCTCTTTTTCCCTCTTCAGTCTGAATTCGACCGAACGCTTCAGATATTCAAGATACTCCGTGTCTCTGCACATGGCTTTGCCGACGTCGTCGGAAAGTTTTGCAACGGGTCTGCCGTTGACGTACTGCAGTTTGATAACGATATTGAGCGCATTCTCGCACGTGTCGTTTGATACGAAGGTTCCTATGCCGAAAGAGACCTTGGTTTTGTTGCAGAAATACTCGTGCAGCTTCTGTGCGCGGTCAAAATCAAGGCTGTCGCTGAACAGAAGCAGCTTTGTCTTCGGGTCTGCGCCGTAGCTCTTATAGTGTTCAATTATCTTTTCGCCCCACGCGTACGGGTCGCCGCTGTCGTGGCGCACGCCGGTATAGTTGTTTACCATTGAGCGATTGAAGTCAAGCAAAAACAGGTCGGTCGTTATCGTGTCGGTCAGCGCCGTTCCGTTATCACCCTTGTACTCGTCGTACCAGTCCTGCATCGCGTAGTGGTTCGTATACGCGAGCGGTATGGAATCTATGCCCTGATACATCTGAACAAATTCGTGCGCGTACGTGCCTATCGGCGTTACGTTATATTTCATGGCAAGATACACGTTTGACGTACCTACGCAGTTTTTCGTTTCAGTGCAGAAGCGGCGCACTACGACGTCCTCCCACTCACGCGACAGACGGCGTCTGCAGCCGAATTCCGCAAATTTGAACGTATACGTCCCGTCGTTGAACGCTTTGATCTTCGCGTCAAGGCGTTCTTTTGCAGACTGAACAAGTTTGTCATAATCAAACTTGAATCTGAAATATACCTCGTTTATTATTTCAAGCAGATATATCTCAAACTGCATAGCGGAGAAAAGCGGACCGTCAACAACAACGGAAAGCTCGCCTTCATCCGATAAAGAAACCGTAACGTAGTCTCTTATCGGATGCCACAGACGTAAGAACTCCACGTAGTCGTTCTTTATAAAACGTATGGAGCGCAGATAATCAAGCTCCTCTTTTTTGAAGCGTAATGAGCAGAGATGATCTATCTGCTCGTTTATCTCAGCCGCCATCTCGGGCGTAAACGTAACGTCTTTGTTCCTGCATTTGAAATAATACTGACCGCATAAGTCCGTGTGCTTATGGAATATGACCTGATCCATGTTGAACTTATAAAGATCCGTGTCAAGCAAAGATCGTACGATAGGCTCAAGTTTCATTTGATGTATATCTCCTTTATATAATTATCATTCAGAATGAATTAAGAATTCAGAATTTGATTTACCCTTACATTTGCGGCTTTAGCCGCGCGCGCGGGGTGTCCCCCCCTCACACCCGCGCGCTTATTATTTCTTTTTCGCGCCCCTCAGAGAATTCTGAGGGAGGGGTTTGGGAAGTTGCGAGGGGTTCCGTTCTTATATCTTAATCCTGTGCATTTCAATTTCTCTCACCAATGGTGAGAGTTTTGCTGCGAATTATTATAAGTTTAGTTCTCTTTCCAGTATGTCTGCATATTGCTGAATATCGCCGTTGATTGTCCCGGCGTATTCAAGCGATTTTTCGTCATCTTTGTATAACCGGGGCGTCCGGCGCGCTTCGAGTGCGTATTCAAGCGTATCGGGCGTTGGACACAAGCCTTCTTTCAGCGCCCATTCACCTGCGGCGGTCTTAGCAATGATATTTCCCGTGTGCAACGTGTAAAGGCAGCGTGAGATATCCAGCATCCAACCAAAAGAATAGAGACTGTTGCCGGACAAATGCGCACAGTTTCGTATCGAGTCCAAATGCTTTTCGACATCCTTTTTCAGTTCGGCACAGGTCGGCACGGTAAGCTTCTCACGAACATCCTCGCCGAAAAGCAAACGCCCTTTTTCAAGAAGAATTTTCATTGAAAAACTGTCAAATTGATAGCTTTCCGTGATCCGTTGTCCGCTCGTGCCCCAATACACCACGCGATCCGGCGTTTTGTTTATAAATGCGTCGAGCGTCAGCATCCCGCCCTCAAAGGAACGGTAATATAGGTTGTCCGGCTCTTCTGAGAGCAGTTCTTCGCGCAGATTCACCAGTCTGTCCGCTTGTTCTTCGGTGATCGATTTCCTTGTGAGCACAAGAATATCAATATCACTCCAGCCGAGCTTGAAATCGTCAAACACGATGGAACCGTAAAGATATATCGAAGGGAAATTGTTATGCAGAACATCGGCGATACGAGAAGCCATTTTTTGAATCGATTCACTCAACTGATCTGGTGTATAACAATAATACCACGCATCTTTGTCATCGTTAGCGTGATCAAACACAAATCCCACCTTTTCAAACGCCTTTTGCGACGCTATGTTGTTCGGAAAGATCACGGCGGTTGCTCTTTCTATTTGATGACCGATAATCATTTCTCCGTCCGAAAGCAGCTCACGCAAAAGCGCCGTTCCAAGCCCTTTTCCGCGCATTTCGGGCATAACAAGGAATTCCATGATGTTAAAGTTTCCCTCATACAAAGACAAAGCAATCACCGCAAATGGCGTTTTACCTTTATAAACGACTTTGCACCAGTAGTCCTTACCGAGTGTCATTTCGCCGTCGTTGATCCAATACTCATGAAAAGCCCGAAAGCCGTCGTCCATTCCGGCCATTCTGACGGCGTGCTCGTCAAGCCAATTCTCAACAAATGGCATTGTATCCGGGATATAGTCTTTCCAATCAAATCTCAAAGTTCGTCCTCACTAAATTCCACAATATCGTCAAGCGTACAATTCAACACCGCGCAGATTTTTTCCAGCGTTTCAAGCGGTACGGATTCGTTGCGTCCGAAATAAGCTATGACGTATTCTTAATTTCTACTTTATTTTTTTCTGCATATTAACAGCGCATGATTGCTCATACCGGTGCAGCTTTCATGGAATGCCATCTGATCGTACAACGGTTTGATAAGCTCGAATTTTTTATCAGACGCCCCATCGACGTATTTCATGATGATAAAGAAATCAACTCCTAAGTTACGACTCTTTTCAAACCCGTGCTCTTTTTTATTCTTTATTATTTATTCTTTAAGCGGGAGGGGAGCCCCCCGCCCTGCGGTCACGTTCTTCCGAAGCGTCTTTCCATCGCCGCGCGGCTCATGCGGAACGCCACGGGTCTGCCGTGCGGGCAGTACGTAATTTCGGGGTGTGCGAAAAGCTCAGTCAAAAGCGCTTTTATCGCTTCCTCGTCGTTTTTGTCGCCGCCTTTTATCGCGCCTTTGCAGCAAATCTGATAAAGCGCACGCTCAAACAGCGCTTCTCTCTGATGTTCCGGCGCGGCGCCGTTATCCGCTAACTCCGCCAGCATCCCGGCGAAAAGCTCCTTTGCTTCGCCGTCGTCAAGATTTGCCGGAGTTTGATCTATATCTATCTCGCCGTCGGATAATTCAAAACCGAAACCCGTCGCCGTAAGCTCTTCGCGGTAAGTCTCGGCTGCATCCGCCTCCTGCCTTGTGACCGGTACGGTTATCGGCAGCATACGCATCTGATACGACGCGGAGCGCTCTTTCATAGCTTTTTTGAGTGATTCAAACCTTATCCTCTCGTGCGCGGCGTGTTTGTCTATTATAAGCACGTCGCTTCCCTGTTCTACAAAAAGATACGTGTCAAACGCTTCGCCTATATATCTCCATTCCGCCTGCGGCTCGGGCGTATTTGCCTCCGGCTCAGCGGGCCGCGCTTCGCCGTATGCGTCCGACGTATGTACCGCTGCCGGTTCGCCGTGTTCGGCAAACGAAGGCGCGCGCACGTCGGATACAAAATCCGTGCGCTCCACCTCCGATACCGGCGGTGTGAACGTCTTTATTTCCGGTTTATTATCAAAGACCGTTATCTGTTTAACTTCCGTTTTTGTATATTCGTCAGTTACCGGCAAAAACGGTGAGATCTTATTTTCATTTATCTGCAGCTGTGGTCGCTGACCGGAGAAAACGCACGCTTTTACCGCGTAATACACCGCGTCAAACACCGGTCTGTCTGATGAGAATTTGACCTCGGACTTCGCCGGGTGGACGTTAACGTCGACCGACGACGGATGTACCGTAAGAAACAGAAACGCCGCCGGGAATTTTTCCGCGGGGATAAACGATACGAGCGCCTGCTCAAGCGCGGACGATATCACGCCGCTCCTCACGCTTCTGCCGTTTATGAAAAACAGCTCCATAGCTCTGTTCGTGCGGCTCATTATGGGCGAGCAGACGGCGCCGGTGACGGAAATGCCGTCCGATTCGCCGTTTATCTCGATCAATTCCGCGGCAAACTGTCTGCCGTAAACGGCGTAGACCGCGTTTTTAAGCTCGCCGTCGCCTGACGTACCGAACCTTCTTACGCCGTCCGATATAAGCGTGAACGCCACGTCAAGAGACGACAGCGCCAGCTTTTCACAAACCGACGCGACCGCCGCCGCCTCCGTTCTGTCCTGCTTTAAGAATTTGCGTCTTGCCGGTACGTTTGAAAACAGCTCCGACACGGTGACGACCGTCCCGTCGGGACAGCCGGCTTCCGTTACCTTTGAGCAGACTCCGTACGTTACGTTTATACCGTGACCTGTCGCGTCGGTCCTTCTCTTTGATACTATTTTCATACGGCTGACCGCCGCCGTCGCCGCCAGAGCTTCGCCTCGAAAGCCGAGCGTGCTTATAGCGGCAAGATCGTCTCCGGTCGCAATTTTGCTCGTCGCGTGTCGCAGTATACAGCGCGGGAGATCGTCTTCCGACATTCCGCAGCCGTCGTCGCTTACGCGTATCAGAGAAATTCCGCCGCCGCGTATCTCCACGGTGACTTTTTTCGCGCCCGCGTCTATTGAATTTTCGACAAGCTCCTTGACTACGGACGCCGGTCTTTCAACCACCTCGCCCGCGGCTATAAGGTTTGCCGTCTTGAAATCAAGAACGTTGATTATAGACATTTTTTATAAAAGCCCTTTCAGTCGTCTTAACAGATCGTACGCTTCAAGCGGCGTTGTGGTGTTTAAGTCTATCGCCTCCACCGCCTCGCGTATCTCGTCGGACACTACCGTTTCCATAGTAACGTTTAAGTCTTCAAGCGTTTTCGCTTCTCTTGTGCGCTGTCTTTCCGGCATTTTTGCTTCAATATCGGCTAAAACTTCGCGTGCGCGCTTTATGACTTTTGTCGGAACGCCGGCAAGCACCGCGACTTCAATGCCGTAGCTGTCGTTTGCCGCGCCGCGTACTATTTTACGTAAGAAACTTATAGTATCTCCGCGCTTTTTGGCGGCTATGTTGTAGTTTACAACGCCGTCTACCGTGCCTTCCATTTCCGTTAATTCGTGATAATGCGTTGCAAAAAGCGTTTTGCAGCCTATTTTGCCCGCCGTGTATTCAACTACCGCGCGGGCTATCGCCATACCGTCAAAAGTTGACGTTCCTCTGCCTATTTCGTCGTAAATTATAAGGCTCTTTTTGCTCGCGCGTTTTAAAATGTATGAGACCTCGTTCATCTCAAGCATGAATGTGGACGTGCCGGACGCGAGATCGTCTGACGCACCGACACGCGCGAAGACCCTGTCCGCGACGCCGATAACGGCTTCCGTCGCGGGGACGAAAGAGCCGATCTGCGCCATTACTGTTATGAGCGCGACCTGGCGCATATAAGTCGATTTACCCGCCATGTTCGGGCCGGTTATCAAAAGCATCCTGTTCCTGTCCGTATCAAGATACGTGTCGTTCGGCACGAAAGGCTCGTCCACAACGCGCTCAACGACCGGGTGTCTGCCGTTTTTGATATTTATAACGTCGCCGTAGTTGACCTCGGGCTTTACGTAACCGTATTTTTCCGCGGCGACCGCAAGTGAGAGCAGCGCGTCAAGCCGCGATACGCTGTCCGCGGACGCTCTTATACGCGCGATATTATCGCACAAATGTTTTCTTATCTCGCAGAAAAGATCGTATTCGAGCTTGACTACCTTGTCCGACGCGCCGAGCATGGACGATTCAAGCTCTTTCAGTTCCTGCGTTATATACCGCTCACAGTTTGCAAGCGTCTGTTTTCTTATGTATCTGTCCGGAACGAGATTTATAAGCGATTTTGTTACTTCTATGTAATAGCCGAAAACGCGGTTGTAGGAAACGCGCAGGGTCTTTATACCCGTTTTTTCGCGCTCCGCCGCCTCAAGCTCGGATATCCAGCGTTTGCCGTCCTTCATAATGCTGCGCAGATAGTCTATGTCGGCAGAATAACCGTCTTTTATAAATCCGCCTTCGCGTATGGAAAACGGCGGCTCTTCAACTATCGCGTTATCAATAAGCTCGCACAGATCGTGCAGATTGTCGGCGTTATCGTTCAACTGTTTTATAAGCTCGCTTCCGCAGCCGGAAATGAGCTCTTTTATGTAAGGCAGTTTGGAAGCGGACTGCGCTATCGCGCGCATATCGCGGGCGTTTGCCGTCTCGTACACGAGCTTTGACGACAAGCGTTCAAGATCAAGCACGCCTTTAAGCGCCTCTGATAATTCCTCGCGTACCATAAAATCGCCGTAAAGATCGGATACGGCGTCCTGTCTGCGCTGGATCTCGGAGACGGAGTAAAGCGGAAGCTCCACCCATTTACGCAAAGTTCTCGCGCCGCCCGCCGTTTTGGTGTAATCGAGCGCCCAGAGCAGCGAGCCTTTTTTCTCGCCCGTCCGCATGGATTCGCACAGCTCTAAATTTCTTCTCGCGCCGGCGTCAATTTCAAGATTTCCGTCGCCCTCGTACAGCGAAAGCGTGTCCATAAAGGAAATATCCGTCTTCTGCGTTTCTTTTATGTAATCTATCGCCGCGCCGACGGCGCAGACGAGCGCCGTGGGAAGCGACGGGATATCCTCATCCGGAAACTGCTTTTTGCACGAAGCGGCGGCGGTAAGCTCCCAGAAGCGTTCCGGCTCGTTTTCGTCCACCATGCAGTTCAGCCGGTTTTTTGCGTAGTCTGACAACTCCGGCATTTCGGACAGCGGGAAATTCGTTATTATTTCTTTCGGTAAAAAAGTTGCAAGCTCGTTTATGACTCTGCGCTGTATATCGTCGCCTTCTATCGTGCAGGCGCCTATGTAACCTGTTGAAACGTCGGCGAAGCAGACGGCGGAGCCGTCGCCGCCGGAATATACGGCGCAAACGTAATTGTTTTTGTCCTCGGTAAGCATCTCGGAGGAGGTGACCGTGCCCGGCGTCACTATGCGGATGATACCGCGCTTGACAATGCCTTTTGCCGTTGCCGGGTCTTCAAGCTGCTCGCATATAGCGACCTTGCAGCCGTTTGCAACGAGCTTTGCGATATACGGCTCAACGCTGTGGAACGGAACGCCGCACATCGGCGCGCGCTCTTCCTCGCCGCAGTCGCGCCCGGTGAGCGTCAGCTCAAGGATCTTTGACGCTTTCTTCGCGTCGTCAAAAAACATCTCGTAAAAATCGCCGAGACGGTACATAAGGATATGGTCCTTGTACTGATTTTTTATCTCCATATACTGCTGCATCATCGGGGTCATAAAATTCAGCCTCCAATATTTATAGGGTGGTTTTCAAATTCAGAATTCGGTAGGGGGCGGCGCCTCGACGCCCCGTTTTCGCGCCCCATCAATCTCTTCGGAGATTGACGGGAGGGACCGAGGGGTCCCCCATTGCGAACATAGTGAGCAATGGGGGTTCCGGAGGGGACAGGGGGGTATGGGGGGTGGCGCGGTACGCGCCGTGAGGGGTGACCCGGGGTTCCCCGAAAACGAGGAACGAGTTTTTGGGGGTTCACGGGTGGGCGACCTCCCATAATTCGTCGGCGCAGCCGACTCCTTGTTTCTTAATTCTTAATTATTACCGCATTTCGCGCTGCAGCTGCCGCAATCGTGGCTGCAGGGTCTCGAGCCTGTTATCTGATACGTTATCTCGCCGTATACGCCCTGCATAAGATCGTCAAATTCCTTTTTAGCCGCGGCGTATTCGACCATAGCCGGTCTCTGCATGATCATATTATACATATCGGCGATCTGCTGCTGGCACAGCGCGTAGACGGCTTCCGTCATCTTGCCGTCTTTGAATTCGTCGCGGGTCTTTCTGCTGTACTCGCTGTATTTTTCTATCATCGCCTTCATATCCTCGTCCGCTTCGTAAGCTTCGGTGGCTTTGTCAAGGCGCTTTTTTTCTTCCGTTTCTCTTATCATGGCGCCGAGTTCGGCGGCTTTTTCAAGTATCGTCATTCTTCTTCTCCCAATAACACGAACGGTCTTGCCGCCGTTACTTTAACTTTTGTATATTCACCGGCGGCGCACTTGCCCGTAAAGCATATGTTTTTGCCTCCGTCCGTCCTGCCGGATAACGTATCCGGGTCTGTCTTGCTTTCTCCGTCGCAGAGCACGCGGACGGTCTTTCCTATGTATCCCTCGTTTATTTTCAGCCCTATATCGCTCTGCACTTCAAGCATACGCCTGAATCTTTCGCCTTTTACGTCCTCCGGTATCTGATCCTCGTATTCCGCCGCCGGCGTGTTTTTTCGGCGCGAATATATAAAAGAATAGACCATATCGTATTTTATATCGGTCAACGCTTTCAGCGTCTGCTCAAAGTCCTCTTCCGTCTCTCCCGGAAAACCGACCATTATATCGGACGTCAGCGTTATGCCGGGTATCTTTTCCCTCGCGTATGAAACGAGTTCTTTATACGAATCAAGCGTATAATGGCGGTTCATGCGCTGCAAGACCCGGTCAGATCCCGCCTGGAGCGGCAGATGGAGCTGCGGCGCGATCTTTTTGCACTCCGCCATCGTATCTATCAGCTTTTTTGTCGCGTCTTTCGGGTGGCTCGTCATGAAGCGCAGCGTAAAATCGCCGTCAATATTATTTATATCCCTCAAAAGCTCCGGGAAACCGTAATCGTCGTAAAGACCGCGCCCGTATGAATTGACGTTTTGCCCGAGCAGCGTTATGTCTTTTACGCCGTCTTTGACGAGAGCTTCCGCTTCTTTTATAATATCCTCTTTATATCTGCTTCTCTCGCGGCCTCTTACGTGCGGAACTACGCAGTAAGTACAGAAATTGTTGCAGCCGTACATGACGGAAAGCCACGCGCGATAGGAGCACTCGCGCAGAACGGGCAGGTTTTCGGCAATATTGCCGTGCTCCTCCGTGTCAAGCAAAAAAAGACGTTTTTTCTTTTTCATCCGGTCGTAGATTATTGACGGCAGCTGCCACAGATACGACGTACCGAACGCGAAATCAACGTAAGGGTATCTGAATTTTATATCGTCCAGCCGGTGCTCCTGCGACACCATACAGCCGCAGACGCCTATCATAAGCGCCGGATTTTTTTCTTTTAAATGCTTGTACTGACCGGTGACGGACAGCGCGCGCTTTTCCGCGTGCTCGCGCACGGCGCAGGTATTCACGAGTATTATATCCGCGTCGTTCTCGGAATCCGCTTTTTCGTATCCCATATCAAAAAGCATACCCGCGATGCGCTCGCTGTCAGCCTCGTTCTGCTGACAGCCGTACGTTACGACGCAGAATTTAAGCGGCGCGCCGCGCTCAAAAGCGGCGGTTTCCACCGCCGCGCGTACTCTTGCCGCATATTCTCTTTGTTTTTGTAATTCTTCTTCGGATATTCTGCTTATCATTCTTAATTTTTGGAAATTCTTTATTCTTTCGGCGGGAGCAAGCCCCCGCCCTACAACTCTTAACTCTGAAATCGCAAGACCCCGACCCTGCAAATCCACGGTCTTATTTTGCCGCCTTGACGTATACCTCATACCCCGTCTGCATGGACCAGCAGACTATTATGCCGCCGGAGCAGACTGATATATGGCTGTATGACAGCGGTATCACAAAATTGCCTTCAAGATCTATCACGCCTTTCTGCGCCGTGGTGCCTACTACCGCAAGTCCTTCGTAATACGGCGTGGCGTACGAGTATTTTGAATCAACTATCCACGCGCCTTTTACAGCGTAAAATCCGTATTTGCCCTTGTATGAGACGAGTATGCGCTGGTTTGAATACGCTTTTGCCGCGTAACCTTCCGGCAGCGGAAATTCCTTTCCGTCCTCGTTTACAAGAACTTCCATATCTTCTACAACTTTGCGGTCCTCGTCGTTCTGCTCGTGCTTGATGTTGCGCATCATAACGTAGCCGCTGTCAAAGTAGAGGGAGCCTATGCCGTTTTCATCCTTTTGCGCCACGGTCTCATACCCTCTTATGCTGGCTTTTTTGGCGTCTTTTGCAAAATCGCTCGGATAATTGTAATAAAGTCCTCTGCTGTCTGTCTTTTTGTCAAAGTCTGATTTTATAAGCGTTCTTACGCCGGGGTCGATATAATAATACTCATCGCCCAAAATAAACAGCGGTCTGTCGTTTTTGTCGCGTTCGTACGCGAAGATCAGTTCTTCTTCTCCGGTGTATTTGAATATCTGATCTCCCTTTCCGTTATAGAAAGTGAGGCTCTTGCCGTCGGATATCACGAGCATGCCCATATAAACGTCCGCCGCGCGTCGCATTTCCGCTATCTGTCTTTCAGTAAAGCTGCGCAGCACTTTTTCACGGCTGACGACGTACCTCGTCCTTGTTATATAATCGCCCGTAACGTTGTAAGCCGGAAGCTCAAGCGTGTCAAGGCGGTATATCGCCATAGTATCCGGATCAAAAACGTCTTCTGTCGCTCCGGCAAAATCCGCGCCTGCCGCGGGTATCATTTCATGCAGATCGTCAAACACGCTCTGATCCGCCGTTTCCTCCGCTTCCGTTTCAGACGTGTCCGTACTGTCCGGATCCGTGCTTTCCGTCGTCGGATCCGTGGTCGGCTCCGTCTCCGTCTGCGCGGCCGTCGTCTGTTCCGGTCTTGTTATAAACGAAATGTCGAATACTCCCTTGTCATACATTACCATAAGTACGGCCAATACGATCATCACAAAAGCAAGTACCGCAGAAACTATGATATATTTCTTAACGTTTTTCATCAGCTGTTTTCGTCTTCAGTCTCCGTGTCGTTTTCTTCTTCATCGCGCTTAATGCAGGTGAAGTTCACTATTCTCTCGCCGGGCTTGGGCGTCATTACCTTAACGCCGGAAGCCGATCTGCCCGTGACTCTTATCTCGTCCGCGCGGAAGCGTATTACCGTGCCGCCGTTTGAGATCATCATCACGTCGTCGTCCTCGGCAACGGCGGATATGCCCGCTAAAAGTCCGGTCTTTTCCGTTATGTTGTGGCACTTCATACCCTTGCCGCCTCTGCCGTGTACGGAATACTCGTCAAACGGGGTGCGTTTGCCCAAGCCGTTTTCGGTCATGGTGGCGAGCATCTTGCCCTCTTCCACGACTGCCGAACCGCATATCTCGTCGCCTTCGGCAAGTCTCATGCCGCGGACGCCCGCCGCGGTCCTTCCCATGGAGCGAACGTTGTTTTCGTCAAAGCATACGCAAAGACCGCTTCTGCTTGCTACGATTATATGGTCGTCGCCGGTCGTCAGATGAACGGACAGCAGCTCGTTGCCCTCGTCAAGCGAAAGCGCGCGTTTGCCTATCTTTCTCTGATATTCAAACTCGGAAAGCGGCGTTTTCTTTACCGTTCCGTTCTTTGTGACCATGAACAGATATCCGCCCTGCGAGAAATCCGTGACCGGGAAGAACGCCGTTATCTTTTCGTCCTTTTCTATTTCAAGCATATTTATGACGTTCGTGCCCTTGGCGTTCGCGCCCGCCTCGGTTATATTATACGCCTTTTTAACGAAAACCTTACCGGTGTTGGTGAAAAACATTATGTGATCGTGCGTGCCGGACACGACTACGCGCTCAACAAAATCTTCATCCTTTGTAGCGGTGCCGCGGTTGCCTTTGCCGCCGCGTCTCTGCGCGTTGTATTCGGACAGGGGTCTGCGCTTGAAATAGCCCGCGTGAGTCATCGTTATGACGCAGGTGCTGCGCTCTATAAGATCCTCGTCAAGTATCTCGTCCTCATCCTCTTCTATCGCCGTTCTTCTGCCGTCGCCGAATTTGTCTCTTATCTCGGTAAGCTCGTTTTTGATAATTTCAAGCACTTTGCCCTCGTCCGCTAAGATGCCTTCAAGCTCTTCAATACGGGCGATGAGCCTGTCAAGCTCTTCTTCTATCTTTATCGTTTCAAGGTTGGACAGACGTCCGAGCTGCATCTCGACTATAGCCTGCGCCTGCACGTCGTCAAGTCCGAACGCCGCCATAAGGCCTTCTTTTGCGTCGGGGATGGACTTTGAACCGCGGATTATCTTTATTACTTCGTCAATATTGAGTATGGCTATTTTCAGACCTTCCAGGATGTGCGCTCTCTTCTTTGCGCGGTCAAGCTCGTATTCCGTCCTTCTTCTGATTATCTCTTCCTGATAATCAATGTAATACGACAGGATGTCTTTTAAGCCAAGCACCTTCGGCTCGCCGTTTACGAGCATGAGCATATTTATCGCGCACGTGTCCTGCAGCTGCGTGTATCTGTATAACTGGTTCAAAAGCACGTTGGGGTTGACGTCGCGGCGGTATTCAATGACTATCCTCATGCCTTTTCTGTCGTCGGATTCGTCGCGCAGAGCGGTTATGCCTTCAATTCGTTTTGCTTTGACGTGCTCGGCGATGTTTTCCACGAGCATAGCCTTGTTTACCTGATACGGTATCTCGTAGACTTCTATCCTGTGCTTGTCCTCTATTATCTCGCATTTTGCGCGTACGCTTATCTTGCCTCTGCCGGTCATATAAGCGCGTTTGATGCCGGACGTGCCGTGTATCGTCGCGTAAGTCGGGAAATCCGGACCTTTGATGAACTGCATAAGCTCGTCAACCGACGCGTCCGGGTTGTCTATAAGATAGACCGTGCCGTCTATGACCTCGGTCATATTGTGCGGCGGTATGTTCGTCGCCATACCGACGGCTATACCGACGGAGCCGTTTACGAGTATATTCGGGAAACGCGACGGCAACACCGTCGGCTCCTTTAAGGTATTGTCAAAGTTAGGCGTAAAGTCAATTACGTTTTTATCAATATCGGCAAGCATCTCGTTTGAGAGCTTTTCGAGCCTCGCCTCCGTATAACGGTAAGCGGCGGCGCCGTCGCCGTCCACGTTGCCGAAGTTGCCCTGTCCGAAAACGAGCGGGTAGCGCAGCGAAAACGGCTGGGCGAGACGCACCATGGCGTCGTATACCGAACTGTCGCCGTGCGGATGGTATGAGCCGAGCACGTCACCGACGACCTTTGCGGACTTGACCGTGGGCCTGTCGTATGTATAATTCTTTTCATACATTGAGTATAGGATACGGCGGTGGACGGGTTTAAGACCGTCGCGCACGTCCGGCAAAGCCCTGTCCACAATAACGGACATGGCGTATTCAAGGAAGGATTTTCTGACTTCCTTTTCAATTATGGTTTCTACTATTTTCTGATCCGGAAACTCGATGTTTTCCGTATTGTCGTAATTCTTTTTCACGGTTATTCCGCCTTTTAAGTTTAAAAATTTCAGTAGGGTGGGGACTTGCCCCCGCCGCCCTTCGCGTCCCCTCAAGTCTAAGACTTGAGCGGAGGGGAACAGGGGGTAGACGAGCCTTGCGCCTTCGGGGAAGGAATAAGCAAGGCGAGGAAAGCGCAGCGGTCGAAAGAAATCAAGCAAAGTCACGATAGTGACGCGCAGATTTCTTCGGGCACCGCAAGCGGGGTTCGTCCGCCCCATCATTTGAAAAATGATGGGAGGGGAACAGGGGGTAGACGAGCCTTGCGCCTTCGGGGAAGGAATAAGCAAGGCGAGGAAAGCGCAGCGGTCGAAAGAAATCAAGCTCAGTCACGATAGTGACGCGCAGATTTCTTCGGGCACCGCAAGCGGGGTTCGTCCGCCCCATCATTTGAAAAATGATGGGAGGGGAACAGGGGGTTTGGGGGTATTGAGGGGTGGGCACCCCCAAACAATTCGTCGGCGAAGCCGAATCCTTTTTTTATTCTTTCTTATTTATTCTTTATTATTTCTTCTTTACGGACGACCACTGGTCGCCCCTACATTATTTCTTATTTACGGACGACCACCGGTCGCCCCTACGATCAGACGTCAATATTTTCCACAAACTTCGCGTTCTGCTCTATGAACTCTCTTCTCGGATCGACTTTGTCGCCCATCAATGCGGAGAATATCTCGTCGCACTGCATGGCGTCCTCTATCGTCATCCTCACTATCGTTCTGTTCGCCGGGTCCATCGTCGTTTCCCAGAGCTGGCTGTTTGACATTTCGCCTAAGCCTTTATATCTGTCAACGCGTCCGGCGCCGCCTATTTCCTCTATTATCCTGTCTCTGTCGTCGTCGTTATAGGCGTAATATATATTTTTACCTTTTACTATCTTGTAAAGCGGCGGCATCGCGGAATAAACGCGTCCTTCTTCGATCAGCCCGCGCATGAAGCGGTAGAAGAACGTTAAAAGCAGGATCCTTATGTGAGAACCGTCAACGTCGGCATCCGCCATTATTATTATTTTTCCGTATCTTAATTTGTTTATATCAAAATCGGGGCCTATGCCGCAGCCGAGCGCCTGGATTATAGGCAAAACGGACTGGTTTGCGTAAACTCTGTCAAGCCTTGATTTTTCAACGTTTAAGATCTTGCCGCGTAAGGGGAGTATAGCCTGGAATCTGCTGTCTCTGCCGCCTTTTGCGGAGCCGCCTGCGGAGTCTCCCTCTACGAGAAACAGCTCAGTTAACTCTACCGAGCGTTCGTGGCAGTCCGCCAGCTTTCCGGGGAGCGAGAAGCTCTCAAGCGCACCTTTTCTGTTGCGGCTTTCGTCTCTTGCCTGTCTCGCCCTCTCGGACGCGCATTTTTCCTCATATATCTTATCTATTATAAGCCGCGCCGTGTCGGGATTTTCTTCAAAGAATTCTTCAAGTTTTGTCGTTACTATGTTGTTTACAAACGTTCTTACCTCGGAGTTGCCGAGCTTTGCTTTCGTCTGGGACTCAAACTGTGCGTCCGGCAGCTTTACGGAAATTACGGCGGTAAGACCGGAGCGGACGTCGGAACCGTCAAAAACGTCCTTGTCGTTGTCTTTTAACACCTTTATTTTTTTCGCGTACTGCGTTGTGACTTTGGTGAGCGCCGTTTTGAAGCCGGTTTCGTGCATACCGCCGTCTATAGTCGCCATGTTGTTTGCAAAGCTGATTATCATCTCGTCGTAGGCGGTGTTGTACTGCATGGCTATCTCAGCCGTCATATCGCCCTTCTGGCCTTTGATGTATATGATGTCCTCATGCAGCATATCGCAGTGTTTTCTGCTGTTAATATATTCTACGTAAGACTTTAAGCCGCCTTCGTAATGAAGCGTCTCCGTCAACGGCTCCTCGTGGCGCAGGTCGGTAACGATTATTTTGATGCCCGCGTTCAAAAACGCCTGCTCGCGCATACGCTTTAAAATTTTCTCGTAATCGAATACGACGTCCTCGAAAATCGTCGCGTCAGGCTTGAAACGGACGAAAAGACCGTGCTCTTCCCCGCAGTCGCCTATCTCCTTGAATTCGCGAGCAACTTCTCCGCGCTCGAAACGCTCCGTACTGAGCTTGCCGCCGTGGCGGTTTTCCACCTCCATCCATTCGGATAAGGCGTTGACGACGGACGCGCCGACGCCGTGCAGACCGCCGGATATCTTATATCCGCCGCCGCCGAATTTACCGCCCGCGTGCAGCACCGTGAAAACGACCTCAAGCGTGGGCTTGCCCGTATCCGCGTTTATACCGGACGGTATCCCGCGTCCGTTATCGCGAACGGAAAGCGAGCCGTCCTTATATATATTCACCTCAACGGTGTCGCAGAAGCCCGCCATCGCCTCGTCTATGGAGTTATCCACTATTTCGTTTACGAGATGATGCAGACCGTTGGTCGACGTGGTGCCGATATACATACCGGGGCGGACGCGCACCGCTTCCAGCCCTTTAAGCACCTGTATTTGTTCTTCGTTGTACTCGTTTAAATTAGGTTCCGTCATTTTCTTTTTCCGTTTCTTTATAAAATTCTTCCTGCCAGCGTTTGCGATGAAAGCTGGGTCAGATATACGTTTCCGTCGTTTGTAAGTATAAACGCTTTGGGTAACTGTTCCGTCACGTTTATGAGCCGCCCTTCTTTTTCCGCCAGGCGCAGAAATTCAAGCGTGTCTTTATTTTGAGAGGCGTAATCCAGATCGAACACGGCGACTATGGATCTTGTCCGTATCACCGTATCGGCTCCGGCGTGTAAATACATCATACGACCACGCCTCCGTTCTTCATTGTTATAACGTTATCGAATTTTTTTGTGTTTTTGATGTTGCAGGACGTTATTATTATCTGTCTTTGCTTTAACTGCGACATGAAAAACGCGTTTCTTTTGCTGTCAAGCTCGCCCGATATATCGTCAAGCAGATATACGGGATATTCACCGGATATATCCGCGGAAATATCGCCCTCCGCCAACTTAAGCGCTATGGCAAGACTTCTCTGCTGCCCCTGCGAGCAGTATTTTCTTGACGAATAGCCGTTTAATTTAATATCTATATCGTCTTTCTGCGGGCCGTATAACGAGCCTTTGAAATTTATTTCGCGCGCTGTGTTTTCCGTAAACTTTTTATAGTACAGATCCGTAACGAGCTTTTCGTCAAGCAGAAGCGAAGTATCGTCCGCTGCGCAGCTTTCGTATTCGACCGCGGCTTCTTCGATTCCGGCGGTCATCTGAACAAAATACTCGGAAACGTATTTTTTAAGCCTGCCGCAGTATTCTTTTCTCATTCTGGTTATAGCCGCGGCGACGGGCGCCATCTGCTCCGCCAGCGTTTCAAACAGCACCGTGTTTTCTTCCGCGTATCTGTCCTTTAACAGCGCGTTGCGCTCAGCTAAAAGCAGATTGTATTTTTTTGAATAGATTATATATTTCGGGTCTATTTGCGATAAAGCTATATCCAGAAACAGTCTTCTGTCGGACGCGGAGCTTTTTATAAGCGATAAATGGTCCGGCGTAAAAAGTACGGCGCGGAAATTTCCTATAAACTCGGATATACGGTTTATCTGTATACCGTTTTTATACAGTTTTCTTTTTTCTTCTTTGTCATAATGCGCGGACATTTTGTTTTTGCTTTGTCTGTCCTCGTACAGTATTTCAATATCCGCCGTGCCGCTTTCAAAATTTATTATCTCGGCTTCTTTATTTGTCCTGAAAGAACGGCCTCTTGCAAATATATACACCGCCTCAAGCACGGTGGTCTTGCCCTGCGCGTTATTGCCTTTTATAAGATTTACGCCGTCCGTAAAACAGATATTTGCGTCAAATACGTTTCTGAAATTTTTTATGCCGCATTCAAGCAGTTTCACAATCAGAAATTCTCCGTGATCCTTGTCGGGAAAGTGAAATATAAGAATGAATCGTCATACGGATCAACGGGCACCATTGCCATTGCCGATAACGGCGTCGTTAGCTTAAGACATATTTTCTCACAGTCAAGCACGCGGAAAGTATCAAGCAGCATCCTGCAGTTGAAGCCTATTTCAAGATCGTTTCCGGTCTTGTCCGCGTATATTTCATCCGTGCTTTTGTTTGATGACGAAACGGATGAAATATTCAGCACTCCGTCATAGAAATTCAGCTTCACCGGGGCTTTTAATCTTCCGGCTTCTTTGTATTCGGTAATAAACAAAGCTCTTTCAAGACTGTCGCGCAGCTCCGCGGTGTTGACTATTGCGTTCGTCGTCTCGTTTTTAGGTATGAAACGTCTGTATTCTATATAATCGCCGTCTATCAAAGCGGTGTGGAACGTAACGTTTTTGATCTTGAACATAACGTGTCTTCTCGCTTTTATTACGGTTATATTCTCATCCGGCTCGTCAAGCAGTTTTATTACTTCAAACAGCGACTTTTTAGGTATAATGAATTTTACTTCCGTATCCGCCGCGACTTCTATATTTGTTTTTATTATTTTTTCGTCTCGTATCATTCTCTCGGCAAATCTAAGACCGTCAAGCGCCACGACGTGGATATATCCGTTATCTACCGTAAAATACGCGCCGTTCAACTGCAGTCTGTCGTTATTGTCAGCTACCGCGAATATCGTCTGTATAATAACGTCGCGCAGCTGTCCCTGCTTTAAAGTAAAGCTCTGACGCGCGCTTATCTCCATTATATTAGGATATAATTTTATATCCTGATACTGTATTTCATATACGGATCTTTCGCTTGTCAAAGACGCCGTCATATTTTTACCGCATTCAAGCGTTATATCGGCAGGCATGTTTTTTACCATACCTATAAGTCTCTGCGCGTTTATAAGGCATCCGCCGTCTTCTATAACGTTTGCGTTAAGATCTATGTGAAATCCCTTTTCGTTATCATACGTTGTTATACGGCAAATATCGGGCTTTTCCGCCGTTATTTTGATACATTCAAGTATAGGATTGTCGTGTCTTGAAGATACGGCGCCCAAAGCTATTGTTATTGCCGATATAAGTTCTGCCTTATCAAATATGACTTTCATTTTATTTTTCCTTTCTTAAATGAAATCCACACGTGTATTATGCGGATGATTTTTTTTATTTGTTTCAAAGCGCTTCGCGCTTATACTACGTATACGGTATTATGAAATAGTAGTAGTCGTAGTAGGGGTGTGGAAAGTGTTGAATTTAATACTATCCGGCTTGTTTTAAAGGATTTGACACGTTGATAAAAACGTATAAAACCGTTTGATATTAAAATTTGAGGTGTGGAAGAAAAACGATTTGAAATTTTAAAATCATAAGCGTTTTTTGATTTTTAAAATATTGCACGTTCATTAAACGCTTATTTCACACGATATGCACTTTTTTGTGTGCAATTCTTTTTTGTGTGCATTACTTAATCCACACGTGTGGAGATCAGTCTTTTATCTCGGATATTATATCCTTTATCTCTTTTTCAAAAGACGGATCGTTCATTATCATCTTTTTTATTACTTCTATTGAATTTATTATAGTCGTTCTGTCTCTGCCCAAAAACGTGCCGATCTGACGCTGTGAGTAATCGGTAAGTTCAGATATAAGATACGCGCAAACGTGACGGGGTTCGGCAACCTCACGCTTTTTGGTCTTGCTGCACATCTCTTCTTTTGAGGTGCCGTACTTGTTTGAAACCACGGTAAATACTTTTTCCACTATGTCTTTAGGAGACACGTTTACCGTTGTAAGATCTGATATCGACTCTATTACAAGCTCGTCCGTAACGGCAAAGCCGTATAAGCATTTTTTTGCGTATATCTTAGTCAACGCGCCTTCTATCTGACGGATGTTTTTTGTAAGATGTTCCGCTAAATATATAACGGACGATTCGCTTAGATCAAGATGGAGCGCTTCCGCTTTATTTTTTATTATAGCGGCTCTTAATTCATAATCCGGCGGCTGTATGTCCGCGGTAAGACCCATTTCAAATCTGTACTGCAGTCTTTCGTCTAACAGTTTTATTTCGCGCAGCGGTCTGTCGCTCGTTATGATTATCTGCTTCTGACTTTCATACAGTGTGTTGAAGGTGTGGAAAAACTCTTCCTGGACGTTGTTTTTGCCTGCTATAAACTGAATGTCGTCTATCAAAAGCACGTCGCAGCTTCTGTATTTTTCGCGGAAAGCGGCAAATCCGGAGCCTGTTTTTGTATCCTTTTTGCGCAGATGATCCACCATATCGTTTACGAACTGTTCGCCTGTGATATATATTATCTTCTTTTCCGGATAAAGCTCGGATATTTTTCTCGTAGTCGCATACATCAAATGCGTTTTGCCCAGGCCCGTCGGACCGTATATAAGAAGCGGATTCCACATCGAAGACGGATTTTCCGCAACGGCAAGACAGGCGTTGTAAACGAAAAGGTTTGAATTGCCTACTACGTAGTTATCAAAAGTATACGCTTTTTTCTGCGGCATTATGGAATTTGATATGCCGGGCTTCTGTTTATCAAGATCGTCCGTAAGATCGTACGGCATTTTGCCCTGCTCCGGATTTTCAAGATCGTTTTTTATGGCTTCTCTTATCTTATCTATGTTAGGCATATCGCGGTCGTAAGCGTATATGTAAACTACTTTGAATTCACCAAGAGCGTCGTTTACGTAACGCTCGAGCACGGCCTGTTCTCCGCGGACAAAATCAAGCGTTTCCGTCGTGGGCGTCATTAAAAGTATGTACTGGGATTCTATATCAATTATTTTGATATCTTTAAAAAACGCTTTGATACGCACCTCGGAATACGTACCCTTCATGTTGGCGAGTATGGATTCCCAAATAAATTCGTATGACTGCATAAAGATCCTTTCAAATACAACGTTTAAAAATCGAATATTTCTTCATATGCATTATACCACAAAATTGCATTTATATCAAGTATATTATATAAAATTTACTATATTTATATAATATATTTATATTTAGCATTTAATAATATGATATATTATATACAGCGCAGACAGGATTTTTCTGCAAAAAAATAAAAAAGGTCTATTATGAAACTGAAAGATTACTTTATTCCGGATCATTATTTTCCGTCCGTTGTGCGCATAAAGCCGGAATTCTTTGCTGAAAATAATATAAAATGTCTTATCTGCGATATTGACAACACGCTTGCAACGTATAAGGAAGCTCTGCCGCAAAAGGACGTGAAGGACTGGCTCGATACCGTGGAAGCGTCCGGCGTGCGTATTGCGCTCATATCAAACAACCGTGAAAAGCGCGTTTATACGTTCAATTCCGTTTTAGGCTATCTTTACGTCAGCAACGCCGGAAAGCCTTTTACCGGCGGTATGAAAAAACTGATGAAGCAAACGCGCATAAGCCCGGAACAGACGGCGCTTATAGGCGATCAGATATTCACGGACGTCCTGTGCGCCAAAAGAACCGGCGTAAGATCCATACTCGTTAGATCCATAGATATGACGGGCAGACCGTTTTTGAGAATGAAAAAGCATTTTGAAAGATATTTTATGGATCAGTATTACAGAAAAAACAATATATATTAAAACATAGCGTATCAAAGGTATATAAAGCCACATTATTCTTAATTTGTTAATAAAAAAGGATTGAATAAAATTTCGTTATATTATATCATTAAAAAAAATGGAGGTGTACGTCATGGATAAGAAGAACAGCAAAAACAGCATTGCCGCCGTTATCGTCGTTATTTTTGCGATAATAGGAGTTGCCTGCGCCACATTATTTATATTCAAAGCAATAAAGAAACATAAAAAAGAAAGAGAAGCGGAGGCTCTTGACGATCTGGACGATTTAGACGGTCTTGACGACGCGTTTGACGGTCTTGAAGACGACAGCGAAGAGCTCTGCGAAAAATGTGAGGAAACTGCCGAAGCTGCGGAATAAACAGCTGCCGATAACGTAAACGTGACCGCCGGCGCGGATTTTTTCCGCGTCGGTCTGTTTTTAAAGGTGAAAATATGAAAAAAACGGTAAAAAATACAGTAATATTCTTTTTGTGCCTTTTGATTTCGGCGTCCGTTTTATCCTGCGCGGCGGAAAGCAAGCCCGCCATGAGCTTGAACGGCACGTCCGTTTCCGGCAGTATTTACGCGTATTATCTTGCGTGTTACAAGCAGTACTGGCTGACCGCCCTCGGCCAGACGGATACGGCGCAGTTCTGGAATACTGAAAACGAAGGGATAAAAAACGCGGACAGACTGACGCAAATATCGGAGGAAGCCATAAAAAAGCGTATAGCCGCAAATTACCTGTTTGACGAGTATCATCTGAAGCTCACGGACGAGGAATATCACTCAATAGATCTGATGATATCCGGCATAAAAGCCTCCGTAAACGGCGAAAAAAGCATTGAAGAGGACGAGATATTCAAGACTCTCGGCATGAACGAGGACGATCTTAAAAGCATACTCGTGATGGATTCAAAAGTCGGCGCGCTTCAGGATCATTTATACGGCGAAGACGGAGAGAAAAAGATAACGGAAAAGACAAAAGAAGCGTATTATCAGGACAATTATTACCGTTTCAGACTGCTTTATCTTATGGACGGGGATTTTGTGCGGGACGATGACGGCAATATCGTATATAACGACGACGGAAACGCGACGATAAAAGAAATATCAGACGAAAGATATGAAGAAAAACTCGGACTTGCAAAGGATATTTTATCAAAAGTAAGAGACGGAGAAGATATAAACGTATATATAGAAAAGTATTCGGAGCAGCTTGAAAAGGACGACTATAAAAACGGCCATTATCTTTGCAGCGTAAACGAATACGGCTCTCTTATATCCGCCGCGGTCATGAAGCTCAAAGTCGGCGAGGCGGGATTGCTTGACACCAAATTCGGCATATACGTCATACAGCGGACAGAGCTTGACCCTTACGCGTGGAAAAACGAGGAAAACGAGGCGGGAAACGATTTTTATAACTTTGATACGCTCGTTATGGAAAAAGAATTTGACGATCATTTAAAGCCTTACGTCGATAAAGTGCAGACGGATCGCACGGTCACGGATCAATATAAAATGGAGGAGCTGCCGTATACTTTCTCCTGGCAGTATATTTTCTGATATGAAAAAAACTCTTATATCTATACTGCTTTTAAGTATGGCGCTTCCGCTGTGCGCCTGTACCGTAGTGTCACCGGCGTACGCTTCGTACGGCAAATATGAAATATCGCAAAATATGTACGAATACTGGACAGCGTACTATAAAGCACGGTTTTATTCGTCTTTTGCCGAATACGGACTTGTTGACGGCGAATACGACGAATCCGTATGGGATCAGACCGTTGACGGCGAGAAGACGCTTGCGGAGCAGATAACGGAACACGTTGATTCTCTTGTAAACGAGATGCTCGTCTGCGCGCAGATATTCGACCGGCTCGGGCTGAACAGCGACGCGTCAGTAAACAAACAGATCAGCGATACGGTGGACGGGCTTATAAAGTCGGATATGAACGCCGCCGGTTCCCGCCAGGAGCTTAACGGTATACTCGGCGCCTACGGCATGAACACGGACACGCTGCGCCGCGCTCTTGAATACGAGGCAAAGGCTTCTGTAGTTTCCGACAGACTGTTCGGAGAAGGCGGAGAACACGCCGTAACGGACGCGGAGAGGGAGCAGTATTATCAAAGCAATTACCACAGAGCAAAGCATATACTTATAAAAAACGACGTCAAATACGTGCTTGACGATAAAGGCGAGCCGAAAATGAACATATATACCGGCAGATACGAGACGGAAGAGCTGACGGATGCCGAAAAGGCTGAAAAACAAAAGCTCGCGGAACAGATACTGCAGCGCTGCAAAAACGGAGAAGATTTTGAGGCGCTTCTTGAAGAATATAACGAGGACAGCGGCATGACCGTATATACGGACGGATATTTCATATCCGCGGACTCTTTGTATGATACTAAATATATAACGGCTGTCCTTACGTCGCAGCCGGGCGACGTACAGTTGGCGGAAACCTCATACGGTCTTATGATTATAAAAAAATATCCGCTTGATGACGGTTTGTGGAAAAACGAGGTCAATTCCGTGTTCTTTTCCGATATGGACGCGAATATCATAGCACAGAAGAAGCTTACGGTTTTCGGTGAAGAATACAAGCAGATACAAAGAAACGAAGAATATTTGAAAGGCTATTCGTTAAAAAACATACAGCCGCTTGACAGCAGGCTCATATATTCCGAACAGTAACGAAAAAAAATGGAGCAGAAGAGATTTACAAAAAACGACAGCGGTTTTATTTGCGCCAACTGCGGCGCGGAAATACCGCCGCTGTCATATTCGTCAAGAGACCACTGCAGCCGGTGTCTTTGCTCGCTTCACGTGGACATAAATCCCGGGGACCGCGCAAACGCCTGCAAAGGTCTGCTTGTGCCCGTGTCCGCGGAGCCGGACGCGAAAAAGGGCTTTATAATAAACTACAAATGCAAAAAATGCGGGGCGATACTGCGGTGCCGCGCCGCGTCTGACGACGATACGGAGCTTTTGATAAAGCTCACGGTCGCACAATAAACGTAACGGAGGACGATCATGCACGACGAGCTGACAAAAGTAGATATTGAAAAAATGAAAGAGGAGCTTAAGCGGCGCGAGGATATGATGCCGGCGCTGCGCGCCGAGGTAAAGCGCACGAGAGAATTAGGCGATCTGTCCGAAAACGACGAATACAGGACCGCAAAGCGCGAGATAAACGAAAACAGAAGACGTATGCGCTATCTTGAGGGCATGATAAAGACCGCAAAGATAATAACTACGGATTCCGCCGCGGATGAAGTAGGACTGTTTGACGAGGTGGAAGTATACATACCCAAAAAGGATGAAACAAAAAAGGTGCGCATAGTGACGACTCTGCGCAACGACGTTTTTACAAATAACATATCAAAGGAATCCCCGTTCGGCAAAGCTCTGCTCGGCGCAAAGGCCGGTCAGACCGTTACCGTTGTGGCAAACGAGAAAAACAGCTACGAGGTAAAAGTACTTTCCATAAAGAAAGGCGAGGACGACGCAACTTTGTCAATAGGGAGCTTTTAAGCTGTTCCGTAAGGAACAATTCAGCTATGCGGCTTAAAGCCGCATTATTTAGCTGAAAGTCCGAAGACTTTCAATTTAGCTGCCGCATTTTTGCGGCAATTTAGCTAAATTCGCTATGCGAGCTAAATTTGCCTTACGGCAAGCTAAATTCGACTTCGTCGAGCTAAATTCATAAAAAAACCCCTTTCGGGGTTTTTTGTTATGAGTTATTTCCTGACGTGTATGTCGAGCTGCTTGAACGGGATCTTGATGCCGTTTTTGCCGAATTCGTTATAAATATTCTCGGACAAATTGAATCTTACGTCCCAGTAATCCTTGCTTTTTACCCACATACGCACGGTAAAGTCTATTGAGCTGTCCGTCATGTCCGTCATTCTTACAAACGGCGCCGGATCGTCTAAGATCAGCTTGTCGCTTTTTGCGTAGGCAAGTATGACTTCCTTTACCTTTTCAACGTCTGAGCCGTACGCGGCGGAAACGGTCATGTCAACGCGGCGTTTTTCCTCTGACGAGTAGTTTATTATAGTAGACGTCGTAAGCGTGCCGTTGGGGATCACGACGTGGCGGTTGTCCACAGTTACGACGGTTGTTGCAAACAGACCTATTTCAAGCACGGTGCCGAGATTGCCGCCCACCTCAATAAAGTCGCCTGTACGGAACGGGCGCAGAACGACCAGCATGATCCCGCTTGCCAGATTGCCGAGCGTGCCCTGCAATGCAAGCGCTATAGCCGCGCCGGCGGCGCCGAGAACAGCTACCACGGACGCCATGGGTATGCCTAAAACGCCAACGACCGATATGATGAGTATGGCGTTCAAAAGCACCTTGATGAACGTGCGCAGAAATCCTCTTACTCCCGGTTCAAGCTTGTTCATCTGCTTGGAGTTCAGGAGTTTTTTTGTTACGAATTTGATTATAAAATGTCCTGCTACGAGTATTACCGCGCAGATCAGAAGTCTGCCCGCGATACTCATGAATTTCTCCGCCAGGCTTGTCCAGATAGCGCCCCAATCCCAGGATGATCCTTGTACCGTTTTGTCGGCGGCTTCTACTATTTCACTGCCTTCTGCCATGATAATTCTCCTTTCTTTTTGCAAAAGTTACCTGCCGGGATAATTCCCGGCAGGTCATTTAATTATATTATTTCTTTTTCTTTGATACTGCTATTATGATTACAACGATCACAACAACGCATACCGCGCCTATGATTATCCATACCCAGAACGGTACGCCATTGCTTGTCGCCGGTGCGGAGCTGCTGCCGCCGTCTGTCACGGCGTCGGTCGTTTTGCCGTCAGCTTCGGTGGCGGCGTCTGTCGTCGCGTCTGTCTCGGCGTCAGTCGTCGGTTCCGCTTCGGTAGTCGTTGCCGCTGTGGTTGTGGGGGGCTCTGTCACGGGCTCTTCCCCGACCTCAAAGCTTATGCTCTTGTAGTAGAATACCTGGCCTTCTTCGCCTGCGGCAGCCGGGTCAACGCGGAAGTTTCTTATTTCACCGGTCCAGTTTTCGGATTCCTGCATATCGTATTCGAGTATTTTGTACTCTCCGCCGGTGGCTTCAAGATCGTACTGGAGGTTGCAGTACGCCATGCTCGGAACTTCTTTTGTCGTATAGAAGAATTCACTTGTGCCTTCAAATTCGGTCTTGTATTCCATCTTTATCATGTAGAATTTATCGCCGTCAAAGTACATTTTCTTCTTCATCGGGATGTTGAAGAACGGGTCTGCGCCGGTAACTTCTACCTTTAACGCGCCTTCCACTTCATCAAACGATATTTTGCAGTCGTTTGTGGTGATACCGTTTATGGAATCGGGCTGTGTGAAGTCTTTGAGCGTGAATTTGTCAACGTTTTCAAAATCTATATCGTCAGCGTCGGCAGTAGTTTCGCCGCCTTCCGCCTTCGTTATGGCTTCGCCTTCGGATGCGGGCTGCTGGCCGTTGAGATAGTTGATCACGAAGCTCTGGAGCTCAAGCTCTGTCATAGACATGGAGAAGCCTATATAAGCCTGATCGTCTATAAGATAGGGAAGAAGATCTTCCGCAAAGTCGTAGCCGACGTCTTCTCCGTCAACGTAGATGTTGAGGGCGCCGTCTTCAAATTTGATATCAAAGTCGATAGTTACGCCTTCATCGGAGTAATATTCTTTATCGCTGCTGGGAGACCAGGTGGTAGCCTGAGCAAATCCGGCTTCGCTTACGGTGAACCACTGGAACTGGTCAGCCGGACGGCAAAGAAGAACTATACCGAAACCGCTGTCAACGTCCGTATTCGTAACGTCAAAGTAAACGGGTCTGTTCATGAGGCAGATGCCGTACCACGTGTCGGCTGAATTGCCGTTGTTTGTTTCAACTGTGACGTTAAGACTTATGCCTTCCTTGACGTTCAGCGGCTGCGTATAAAGCAGACCGGCGTTGGAAGAGGGATAATGACCTTCATGGGAAAGTCTTATACCGTTGTTCGGAGTCGTTTCAACAACCGCGTTGGCGGGGTTGCCAGTGGGATGATGAACGATTTCCCAGTCACTTGAGTTGAGAGCGGCGGGTGATATTGAGCATACGGCAACAATGAGGCTCAAAACCATGACCGCGGCTAAGATCTTAGCGATGTTTTTCATGTTTTTATCCTTTCTTTTGCGTTGTAACGCAATTATTTATTTTATTATAACACCAATTTATTATATTGTCAAGAGCGTTAACTTATCTAAGCGTAGTTAAATGGCGGAACAGCGAGGCTATGTCCTTGTTGTTCAGCTCTCCGTCCCCGTTAAGATCGTATCTTTCGTCTTTCGTCGGGTCGTTTACGGCAAGCTTGCGGAAAATTATTACCACATCCTTGTTGTTTACGTCTCCGTCGCTGTTTAAGTCAAGACTGTTGGCGGGCACAAGAACGGGGAGCGCGTCCATAACAGTCTGCTCATCCTCTGTTTCCGCCGGTTTTTTGTTGTTCTGACAGCCTGCAAACACGGATAATACAACGCAGGCCGAAAGAACCGTGCATAAAATTTTTATAATGTTTTTCATTTCCTTTTCCTTTCGGGGTTTTAACGCGTATCAGTTGTCCGCGTTGGGATCTACCGTCTGATACGACAGCAGTTTATCCGCGTCGGATACGAGCTTGCGTATCATGGAGCGCAGGACGTAGAATTCACCCCTGTCGTTTACCGTCATGAAACAGCGTCTTTCTGAATACGAGTAAAACTTGTAAGTCCTTACGGAGCCGTCCCTGAACGTGACGTCAAGCTGCAGAATAAGCGCTCTTTCATCCTCGTGCGGTTCTTCGGTGAAATCCTCGCGGTTTATGCTTAAAATAGTCTGGTAGAACTTTCTGAAATTGCGTATGCCGTGGTTTGTTCCGACCTCTTTGTCGTCGCCTTTGAAAACGGTACGTCCGTTTGCCGACTCAACGGCGACAAGTCCGTCGCCCGTGCCGGTAAGCTCAAAATCGTAGTTTTTGTCCGCGGCGGTTATCTTTATGCGGCTTACCTTGTCTATATTAACGCTGAAAACCGGCTTGTCAAGGTATTCCATAAGCGGCCATTTAAGGAACGAAAGCGAGCTTGCGTCCATTTTTGCAATGGTGTTGAACAGCATTGAAGCAACGTAGTAGAACTCGGACCCGTCCTCTCCGCGCTGAAGCTCCGATACGGATACCATTATGTCAAGCGGCGCGCCGTCCGGGGTGACGTAGCAGTAGTAAATATCGTACGCCGGATCAACAAAACCGTATTTTTCAGCGATTTCCGGCTTCATAACGTAGTCGTGATCCTGTTCTCCGTTTTCGTCAAGGACCGAATCGCCGTTTTCATCTGTCAGAAGGACCGTATCGTAAATGTTGTATTCAAGCAGCTCCGAGCCGGTCATATTCACTATCTGACCTATCATGGAAGTCATCATCTGCGTGGACGCGTCGTATTCCACGGGCTCCGTTACGATATACGGAACGGTAACGCCGTACAGTTCAACGCCGGGCACGTTTGCCTCCGTATCCTGATATCTTATCTTTACAAACAGCTTGCCGTTTCTTAAAATCATTATATCGGATATGTTCGTAAGATATGAGTTGTCTTCTATCGGGTACGTCAGTATAGGCGTCAGAAGCGACTTGACGTCAGATAAAAGCGTGGTTTTTATAGACTGCTCAAGGATATATACTATATCTCTGCCGTCCACCATGCAGTAGTAGTAGTTTTCCGTAAGCGACGGCTTTCCGATATATACCTTATAAGATACGGAAGGCGCGTCTTCCGTTGCTCTTGTTGTTATTATATAGTAGGCTTTTTCGTCGTTTTCTCCCAAGCCGTATTCTTCAAGCGGCGCGCGCTCGTCCGTCGGCAGAAATCTGTCGGAAATGAGCGGGAAGCCGGACGCGACGACGAGCTGTGAGAAAAGCTCCTCGTTATACGGCGTGCCTTCAAGTCCTAAAAAGCAGAAGCTCTCCGTTTCCGCGTTGTAGTACGCGGTGTAATCGCCGTACCGGTTATGCACCTCTATAGTCTGTATGCGCTCACGCGGTATCTGCTCAAACATCATGATGCGCTTGCTGCCGGATAAGACTTCACCGTCGTACAGCGTGGGCGGCGTCTCGACCTCTGTCTTGAACCAGCCCGGCGCGAAAACGAGCACAAGCGCCACCGCGGCGACTATGACCGCGGATATGACTATTATCAGCGTCAGCTTTTTTTTGCTTTCCGTTTTTATTTTTTTTGTGCCCGGAGCCGCTTCCTTTGAGGAGAACGTGCGCAGCTTCATTTTGGGAGCCTGCTCTTCCTCCTCCTCTTCGGAGCCGAGCGCGTCGCCGTATTCCGAGTATTCTCCGCCGTATATGATGCGGTGCAGCTCGGAATCGGCTTCGTTTATTTCTTCTTCAGGATCTTTTGAAACGTTTTGTTCTTCCAGATCGTTTTGTTTTTCGTTATCTGACATATCAGCGTCTCTTTCTTCTTATGACTACCACGGTGCCTATGCCGAGCGTTACGACCGGCATCACGATGGCAAGAACTATGGTCCAGCCTCTTACCGCGTTGCTTGTAACGGAGGTAAGTCCGTAATCTTCAAGCCGTTTGTAGTCTATATCCACCGGCATTTTAAGGAGCGGTATCCTTGTGAGCATTACGTTCAGTATACCTCTGTTTGCGTAAGCCTGGGAGCCGCAGTATTTGAGCATCTCCGGGCAGCCGCAGGTAAGAACGTATGAATAATAATCCTCGTTGTTTTCGTATTTCAGCTTGCTTGATACGACAAACAGATCAAATCCGTCCGCTTTGCCTATATCCGAAGGGGTGAGGACGTCCGTATCGGAAGCGTACGCTTTTGCGGCGGACGAGGTGCGGAACGTGCTTGTTATGTTCATTGACGACGTTTCGCTCTTTTCGGAGAAAAGAATCTGTACGGGCGAAGCGTGCTGGAATTTTGTACGCAGATTTCTGTAATTCTGCTGTACGGACGCGCCCAAGCCGTCTTTCGTGTAGACAACGGAGAAGCTCCTGTCGTCCGAAGACAACGTGTTGACGCTGTCCTCTATCGTGTACGTCGTATGGACTTTGACGCCCCATTCTTCAAGATAGTGGCTCAAATTCGTGTATTCATAGCCGGTCGGACCCAAAAATACCATTATGGAGCCGTGATTTGATACGAAATCCGCAACTTTGTCAAGCTCGGACGTATTTTCAAGCGAGGTAAGATCCTTGCTTATGAAATCGCGCTGCGGATCGAGTATGACTATAAGACGGCAGTCTTTGTCAAGCTCCTCGTGCGCAAGATCGGAATACTTTATCTTGAAACCGAGCTCTTCAAACATATTCATAAAGTCGGTGTACTGGTTTGCCGTATCGGACGGGGACGTGCCTATCGGCTCGCCGTGGCCGGTCGTGAACACGACGACGGGCTGCTCTACTCCGGCAAGCTGTAAAAACGCCAGGAGGAATCTTCTTTCGCCGTTGAAGCCCACGGTCTTGCTGTCTGACGTGGTGAAGAAGGAATTTATGGAATATACGACGGGCAGAGCCGCCTCTTCACCGTTTTCTTCCTCGTAGGTGCTTTCTATTATGACGTTTGTAGACTGCCATTCGCTGCTTGAAGTGAGCTGTTTGTATTTTTCAAACTGCGCCGGATATTTATAAGAGTCAAAGTATTCAACCGTTATATCCGGTATCTCGCCGTTTTTATCCTCTTCCTTTGACGCGCGGCTGAACTGCGTGGCGGTCAGATATACCATAAACAGCTGTGAATTTGATTTTATGGTATCGAGCGGGACCGCGAATTTGATCGTGATAGGCGCCTTTACCTGTTTAAGATAATCCTTTGCTTCGTCGGACAGCGTGAACAGTCCGGAGCCGGTAAGGTCCGTATAGAAATTGTTTGTCCTTATAAAAGACGTTATTATTACGTTTGCCATTATGACGACGGCTATGACGACAGCGGACAGCGCCACGGACAGGCCGCCGTATTTGAGACGGCGTTTAAGCTGAACTTTTTTCGCCGCGTTTTCCGTATTGTTCGTATTGTTCTTCATTTTTCTGCCTCCTTTCCGGATCAGGCCCAGCGTCTGCGCTCATATACCCTTACCGTAAGGAAAAGGAACACGAACGAGATGGAGGCGTAGTATATCAGAGCCGACCAGTCGATAACGCCGTAGGTGAAATACGTAAAGCGGTTGAATACGGATAAGAAATCAAGCACTACGCGCAAAGGCGCAAAGCCTATGCCGCTTGAATACATACCTATAACGAGGAAAAGCGCTATTGCCGCTATAGTCGTTACCGCGGCTACGAGCTGATTTTCCGTAAGGCAAGACATGAACACGCCCACGGCGATGAACGCGCAGCCGACAAGAAGCACGGATATGACGTTTCCTATAATTACCGCCGTGTTCTGACTGCCGTACATATAAAGCGGTATCAGGTTTACGCAGGAAAGCGCGAACGTGGACGCGAAAACGGTCAGCGCGGCAAGGAATTTTGCCGTTATTATGCCGAGAAGCGTCACGGGGCTCGTAAGAAGCAGTATTTCCGTCCTTAACCTTTTTTCGTCCGCAAACAGCTTCATCGTAAGAAGCGGTATAAGTATAGCGAACGCGAACATAACGAGCGTATAGTAAGACGTAACGTCCGCGGCTTCTCCCTGTGAAAGCGTAGTCAAAACGAATATGATGCTTGAAACGAGAAGAAACGTAGCTATGAAAACGTAACCGATGAAGGTGGTGAAATATGCCCTCATCTCACGCTTATATATTGCAAGCATATCCTTATACCTCCTTACTTTGTCAGCGCTATGAAGATGTCTTCAAGAGAAGCGCCGACGGTGCTCATCTCAAGTATCGGCCAGCGTTTTTCCGCTAAAGCGTAAAACAGCGTGCGCCGCAGATCGTAACCTTTTTTGCACTGTATCATAAACAGCGACGATCCGTCTTTAGCCGAAGAAAGATAATCGACTTTTGCCGCGCCCTCGGTCTTGCGCAGAAACGTCAGCGCCTCGCCTTTCGGGGCGAGTATCTGTACCGTAAAGCGGCGGTTTTCGTCCGCTAACGAATTTATATTGTCCGTTTTTTCGTCCGCTATGAGCTTGCCGCGATCTATTATTATTATCCTGTCGCATACCGCCTGGACCTCCGGGAGTATGTGAGTTGACAGGATTATCGTGTGATCTTTCGACAGCGTGCGTATAAGCTCGCGTATCTCTATTATCTGCCGCGGATCAAGCCCTATCGTCGGCTCGTCGAATATAAGTATCTTCGGATTTGATACTATGGCGCCGGCTATACCGACGCGCTGCTTGAAGCCTTTGGAAAGCTGCCCTATGAGGCGCTTTTCCATTTCGCCCAGGCCCATTATGCCTATTATCTCGTCTATATGCTCACGTTTGTTTAACGTGCAGCGCTTCAGATCGAAAATGAAATCAAGATATTCTCTTGTCGTCATATCGTAATAAAGCGGCGGCTGTTCCGGCAGAAATCCTATCAGACGTTTTGCCTCTGACGGATTTTCAAGTATGTCTATGCCGTTTATCAGGCATTTTCCGGAAGTGGACGAGAGATAGCCCGTAAGCATGTTCATCGTTGTGGATTTTCCGGCGCCGTTCGGTCCCAAAAATCCGACCACTTCTCCCTCTCCGACGGAGAACGAAATATCGTTTACCGCGGGATTGTTTCCGTAATATTTTGTTAAGTGCTCAATTTTTATCATTTTTACGCCCTTTCCGGATATTAACTCAGCATATATTATATCATATATATATAAAAAAATCTTGAATTTTCGTTGTAAGATTTGAAATAATAAATAAAAACGCAAAACGCCCGCTTCACAAGCGCGGAAGGAGGGATAAAGATAAGAGTTTAGAGTTAAAAAAGCCTCCGGCTTTTTTCCGGAGGCTGAGGAGAGAGGGTTTATTTAAGTATTTTTATCTTTCCGCCTATTACGGGAAGATCCTTTGCTTTGCCCTGTACGGCGTTTATGACGCCGAAAACGGAAAGAACTATCGGCACCGCGCTTACCGTCCAGCCTATGATCCAGAATATGAATCCTACGTACGGGATCATGCCGAGAAGTCCGAAAACGACCCACGTGCCTATCTCAAGTATAGCGAGGATCAGACCGTTATTTGCGTGGAAACGCGCCCATTTTGAATCCTTGGCGGCAAAAAGCGGAATAAGCACCAGCCAGGAAATATAAGCGAAAATGCCCATTATTTTGTTCTTTTTGATATCTTCGCCGTCAAACTCCGCGGTGTGGTCCTTCGTGTCAAAAATATTTGCCATAATAATAACTCCTAACAATAAATTCTGCCGCCGGCAAAATAACGCTGCCGGTAACACTATATAAATAATATCACGTTTTGATGCGTTTTGCAACCGGTTTTATAAAAAAAGTAAAATTTTTACGGTATATTTTTCCGCATATATTGACAAACGCATTTTTTTGATGTAAAATAAGTAGGAAAAGTAAGAAAAGTAATAATTTAGGAGGCAACCGTGAAAGAAGTAAATGAAGACCGCTTTATAGTAAGCGTCAAGGTCGGACCGAAAGGTCAGATAACCGTACCTGCAGAGGCGCGCAGGATGTTCGATATAAAAGAGGGAGACACGCTTATGGTAATGGGAGATAAAACGCGCGGGATCGCTCTTATAAAAGACACGGAATTTTATAAACTTATGGGGTGACGGTATGGCGGCAATAAGAACGGAAAAGCTCCGCAAGGAGTATAAGGACACGGTCGCCGTGGACGGTCTCGACCTTGAAATAGAGGAGGGAGAGCTGTTTTCGCTCCTCGGCGTAAACGGCGCGGGCAAGACCACGACGATAAAAATGCTGACTACGCTTACTGAACCCACCTCGGGCGACGCTTTTATACTCGGTCATTCAATAAAAGAAGACAAGAAAAAGATCAAAGAACAAATAGACGTCTCAATGCAGCAGACCGCCGTCGCGCGTAATCTCAGCGTTGACGAAAACCTTGAGTTTTACTGCCGGATGCGCGGAAAAAGCAAGGAAGAAACGGAGAATATAAAAAAGCGTACGTATCAGATATTCGGGCTTGACAAAGTGGCGAAAAAACGCACAAAACAGCTCTCGGGCGGCTGGCAGAGAAAGCTGTCCATCGCTTTGGCGCTCGCCGGCGAACCTAAAGTGCTTTTCCTTGACGAGCCGACGCTCGGACTTGACGTTATAGCCCGCCGCGAGCTGTGGCGCGCGATAGAAAGTCTCAAAGGCAAAATGACTATAGTTTTAACGACGCATTATATGGAAGAAGCGGAGGCCCTCTCCGACCGGATAGGCATAATGAAAGACGGAAAACTGCTTTTTGTCGGAGACAAAACCGCGCTGTTTGAAAAAACCAAAACGAGTTCCGTTGAAGACGCGTTTATAAAGACCGTGGAGGAGGGCGTTTGATATGAAGGAAGCGTCAAAAAGGATTTTTGCCCTTACAAAAAGGAATTTAAAAGAGATCCTGCGTGAACCCGTAAGCCTTATTTTCCTTTTAGGTCTGCCGCTGTTTTTGCTTGTTCTGTTTTATTATATATTCCATAACCTGACGCCGCAGTTTGAAATGCAGTATTTAGCGCCGGGTATAATCGCGTTTTCACAGGCGTTTTTAACGCTTTTCGTCGGGCTTCTGATGAGTATGGACAGAGCGTCCGCGTTTTTGATACGGTTATACGTAACGCCGGCGGGATCGTATGAATTCATTGCCGGATATATGTTAGCAATGCTGCCTGTCAGCCTTGTGCAGAGCGTGCTGTTCTTTATAACGGCGGGTATAATAGAGCCGTCGTTCTTCTCCGTCAATATGATATGGGGAGTGCTTTGCAGTCTTATAACGGCTATGCTTTATATCGGATTCGGGATCTTGTTCGGCTCTCTTTGCAACGAAAAAGCGATAGGCGGTATAGCGTCTATCGTCATATCCGGTCAGTCTGTTTTAAGCGGTATGTGGTTCCCGCTTGAGGGGATAAACAAAAACGTTATAACGGTAATGAATATCCTGCCGTTCCGTCCTTCCGCGCAGTTCATACAGCATATCGTCTCCGGCAGCGACGCCGTATTTGACGATATAATAAAGCCGCTTATCATCGTCCTTGCCTATACCGTCGTCATCACGACCGCGGGAATTCTCATATACAACGTAAAGATGAAGAGGCAATAATAATTATGCAGGGGGCGGCGCCTCGACGCCCCGTTTGAATGGGCGATCGCTGATCGCCCGTTTTAAATAATAAAGAAGAAAGAAGAAAGAATAAAGAACAAAAACCGGCAAAACGCCTCACTTAATAACAAACGGGACCCCTTTGATCCGGGATCCCGCGTTTTTATGCTGTTTTAAGCGTTGCTTACGTCTCTGAAAAGAGCTATAACGTCTTTGTTGTTTACCTCTTTGTCCCCGTTATAATCATACGGCGTCTCGTCCTCGGCTTTTGTGTTGCCGGAGACGTATCTGAACAGCTCGACCACGTCCTTGTTGTTCACGTCGCCGTCTTTGTTTATGTCGCCCGGAACAAAGCCGATCGCCTGTTTTGTTTCTTCGTCTGTTTCCGCGTCCGTCTCCGTCTTTGCGTCCGTCTCGGAGGCGGCTTCCGTTACGGGCTCGGTCACGCTTCCTTCCTCCGCCGTCGTTTCCGCTGTTTCCGCGGTTTGCGTTTCCTTTTCCGTTTCGGGCTCCGTTACGGTCTCTTCCGCCGTCGTCTCGGGATCGTCTTCAAAGAACACGCGGTCTTTTACGGGAACAACGGCGCTGCCTTCCGCGCTCTGAACTGCGGAAAGATACGTTTTATACGTAAAGTTGAGTCTGCCGAGAGGCGCCGCGTCTCCGTCCTCGTAAAACTGTTCCATCGTGTTTATTCTTTTATCGCTGTCTATGACTTTGAACTGAAGATCTATCCTGTCATAGTAGTTTATGCCGAGCGCTTCAAGCGGAACGGCGACCATCATTTTATTGCCGTCCACCTGATAAGTGACGTCCGTCTTTGCTTTAAAGCCGTACGCCCCGTTTGTTCCGCTGTACGCGGCGACGGTTGACGTATAGTCGTTTTTGCGCGTGTAGTTTACGATATAGTCGTAGCCGTACCATCCCGTCGCGTCGTTGTCAGTGTTAAGCAGTATCTGCATCCAGCTTCCGCCGGTCCCGTGAACTATATCGTTGTCACATTCGACGTAAAAGTACAGATACGTTGTATCGCCGGTGACTTTTATCTTTGTTATATCGTTTCTGCCGGTGTCGTTTTTATACTCTATACCGCCGTATCCCACGGTGTTTCTGTCCTGCATATCGCCCTGCGGGTCAGTATAGTAATGTACTACTTTATCCCACTGGCTGAAGCTGCCGGAGACGTTTATGTGACGTCTGTCGTCTCTTAAGATTATCGGCGCGCTGCCTTTGACGGCGGCGATATTTGATGCAAGCTGCATATAATAGTTGTCAAAATATCCGCCTCTTGACATTTCGATATCGCGGCTGTATTCGTAGTTGAACGTGTCTATGAATCTGATATTGTATTTATTGTTCGGCTCCTGACGACCCGCTATCCATTCGTTCCAGCCGGTGACGAGAACGTACGGAACGTCCGACGTTATGGCTCTGTTGAACTGCAGCTGCAGGTTTGTTCCCAGCTTATAAGAATCTTCCGTGTGAGAATCGGATCTTCCGTTATACGAGCGGCCGCGGTTGTTTGTATATCCGTAAAGACCGGACGTTGAAAATTCTCCGTTTCCGCTGTGCTGTGCGACGGATACGCTTATTGCCTCGCTGTTGTTTACTCCGTACGTTTCCTGCGGCCATTTCCAGTCTATCCACGGCCAGGTGTTGCTGCCGTGCGATTCGTTTGGCCACTGCGGCGCGCGCGTAGTGAAGAAGTTGTTTATGTTTGCGGATTCCGGCGCTATTATAAGCGGTTTGCCGTCAAGCAAAAACCACGTGTCCGGGTACATATTCTTTTTATATATCGCCGAATAAGCCTGCGAGACGCGTTCTTCTGCGTTGGTGTTGGTGTAGAAAACTACCTGCGGCGCTTTATAGCCCTGCTCGTTCATCTCGTGGCAGACTTTCATTATGCTCAGCGCGCTTGTTTCGTATATATAATTGTTGGTAGTGTCAAAATACAGAAAATCAACGCCGGCGTTTGTCAACAGCTCCATATGCTTGCGGATGACCCAAGTGTCGGTCGACCTGTAATAACCGTAAAGCGGTTCCGCAAAGAAAAACGTGTTGTATACGTTTCCCCAGACGTCCATGTCTTTTGCCGCCGTGCCGTACCGGTCAAGTATTTTGCTTATATCGCGCGGGTCTTCGCCCCAGTCGCCCTGAGTGCCGAGCCACAGAAAATAGAATATACCTACGTATCTCTGCCCGTTTTCTCCGCGGACGCCGATGATGCGCTCCGGACTGTCCACGTCCGTCGGCAGAGCTCCCCAGCGCCTTCCGACGTAATCCGGGTCGATAACGGTGAACTGGTCCGGCTGACTGCGCCCGAGATCGTCTTTGCCGGCAAGCACGCCGTTTCTCATGGACGCGTCGTTTTTAAGATCGTAGCTGTATTTTTTGCCCGCGGCGGTATATGAGATCCTGAGACTGTCGCCCGACTCCGTTATTTTAAGCGAGCCGGTCGTGTTGTCTTTGCTCATAGCCTCGGTACCGGCGCTCTTGGGCGGTTTTTCCCAGTTTTCCGTTATGATCGTTTGCGCCGGCTGATCTTTGTTTGACAGATATTTATTGTAATCAAAGTTTCTTGCGTCCGCCTCTGTCTTGAAAAACGCTATATAAGCCGTTTCCAGCCATTCTCCCGACGTGACGGCGCTGCCGTTTCCGGCAAGCGGATCGTAGCGCACGTACAGTACCGGCTCCGTTACGGAATTGAATACAGCCGCGCGGAATATCATTGTGTTCCACGAAGTGCTTAAATTGTTCCACTGCCAGCGTATGACGGAAGATTCCGACAAAGATCTTTTGTTTGTCGTAAAATACATTTCCGCGCCGCGGCCGGCGGCGTTTACTTTTCCGCGGTATTTTACGGCGATCCAGACGAGGTTTTTGCCGGACTGCGCAGGAGAGCCTATGCTGAGATTGGGGTCGTCCGCGGTCGCCGTGCAGCGCATTCCCGTTTTTGTCGTGGTGACCGTGCAGTTGGCGTAATAATCAAGTGAAAATGTCTCAAAATCGGTAAAGTCAAATATGTAGGACGGCATAACAACGGTGTTTTCGCCGCTTTCCGCGCGCGCGTCAAAGCCGAGCCCTCCGGATACGCCGGCAAGGATACAGGCGCAGAATGCAAGAAACAGCGCCGCGGCTCTTTTTGCCGCCGAAAACCGTTTACTTTGATTTTTATTGTTTATTTCCGATATACGTTTCACAAACGGACCTCCCGAAAACCGTGTTTTAGCAGCGTTAGATCTTTATATTTCTTGCGCGGAGTATCTCGTCGGCAAGCGTCATCATACCTGTTTTGGAGGGATGTATGCCGTCTATCGCCTCAACCGGCGTTTCGTTCTTGCTCGCGTCAACGAAGATACAGCCTTTTTCTTCCGCGACCTTTTTTACAGTGTTAACGTAGTTGTCAAGGTGTATACCGCCTAAGCAGTACGGGAATTCCCAGTTCGGATCGCCTCTGAAGGCGGTGACGGCGGGAGCTATGCACCAGACTTCCGCTTCGGGATAATGCCGTTTTATCAGATCGAGCATGATCCGGTATGAACCTGTAAACGACTCTTTTTCTTCCATTCCGCCCTCGGCGTCTATCTTTGTGCCGGAGCCCCAGTCGTTTACTCCCATATATATCATTATGACGTCCGGTTTTATATCGCCGTCGCCGAGCTGCGACATCCTTGAATCAAGATGAGCAAAGCTGCCGGGCGTGAATTCCGCATGATAGCTTACGGTGCTGCCTGACCACGAGTTGTTTTTAAGCAGCCTGCCGCCCAGACGCGATATTATCTGACCCCACCAGGTGTCCTCCATACGCTCTATTTTTGCGGATCCCTTCTTTTCTTCGTCGTAATACAGCGCGTAGCCCTCGGGGATATATCCCAGAAGCGTGCTTATAGAGTCTCCGACTACCGAAAAATATTTTCCCTTATAATCCATATCATGACCTCCGTTTTTATATTCCGAAGAATTTTATACGATATTCCGGCTTCAGATACATTCCGTCGCCCTCTTTGACGTCGTACGTCCGGTAGAACTCGTCATACATCTGCACGTTCACGTTGGTGCGGTAATGGTTCAGCGGGTGGACGTCGCCGCCTATGTCCGTTTCGATCCCGTCTTCTGACGGATAAACCACGCAGTAAATATGCGCGGCCTGTTTGAACAGCGCTTCATAATCAACGTCTCCGCTTTTACAAGAAGCAAAAATGATATTGAACGTACCGTCACTCAAACTGCTTTATCTGTTTTTGATTTTTTCTTTATTATCACTATAATGACCGCCGCTGCCGCCGCGGTCGTGACGGCGGGTATTATCACCCACAGCCACGGAAACTTGTTTTCCGGTACTGTGACGACATCTTCTTCTCCGAGCGCGGGGATCAGAACGGAATTTTTGTCGGGTATGAGTATTTTGCCGTCCGCGTCCTCAAAATACGAGTCACAGCCGGAGCAGGCGTAATATTCAATATTTCCCGTCTCTCTTGTTGACGGTTTTTTCGCTTCCGTCTTTGTCATTTCGTGCGCGTGCGGGAATACCACGGTTTTATACTGCGGTTCGGACAGGTCCGTGCCGGGTACGATATACCCTTTCTCTTCTCCGTCTTCTCCGGATCCCACACCGCCGACAGCGCTGATAAGCGTTCCGCCGAGCGCCAGCTCTCTGCCTGTTATAGTTACTGACGTAATACCGTCCCCTATGCGGATCTCCTTTTTTTCGGAGAACGTTTCGTTTATGCCGCGGCTCGTTTTTCCTTCGCCGCCTTCAAGCGTTACGCTGCCGCCGTTTATCTGCGCCGTCTCACCCGCAAGGAAAAGACCGCTGCTCAGCTCTTCCGCCGTACCGCCGACAGCCGCGACGTTGCCGCCGCTGACCGTAAAATCTTCATTGCAGTATATGCCGTCCGAATACGTTTTTGCCGTACCGCCGACCGACGTTATATCGCCGCCGGTTATCAAAACACAGCCTTTGCTGTAAGATCCCGCGGAATATTCTCCGTCTCCGCCCTTTGCGGTCACTTTCCCGTTGTTGACCGTAATTGAACCTCCGAGCATCGCGGCGGAGAACTTGCTGCCGGCTTTGGTCGCCGCGGTTATATCTCCGCCGTTTACCGTAATGCCGGTTTTTCCGTATATTCCTATTGACGTGTCGCTTTCGGCGCCGCCTTCCGCGGTCACCGTTCCGCCGTTTATTATAAGCTCCTCACCGGAGTACAGACCGACGGAGTCTCCTGTTGAAACTCCCGCGTACGCCTTGACCGTCCCGCCGTCTGTTATGATACCTTTCATGCCGTAGACCGCGTAACTGACGTTGTTTGCTTTGCCGCTCGTACCGGTCAGGCTGCCGGTACCCTTTATCGTAATTTTTGACGAGCTGAACACGCAGGAGCTGTAATCGTGACCGCCCGGATGCGTTATGCTGTTATCGCCGAGCAGGACGAGCGTAAGATCCCTGTCCCCGTCGTAAACTATGGCGGACGCGTTTGTTTTTTCGTCAACGGTCCAGACTGCGCCTTCCCCGCTGTATGAAAAACCGTTCAGCGTCAGAGTGTTAGTGTCCGGATCAAAGCTCACCGTCCCGTCGCCGAATACGTCTGCGGCGTTGTCTTTTGTGATATACTCGTCCCCTATCCAGACATGACATCCGTTATCGTCCGCCGCGGCAAAGGATGAAAACACAGCGGATAATATTACCGCGGCAAGCGCCGCGGACAAAGCGCGCTTTAAAACGTTTTTCATCAGATTTCTCCAAATAATCATTATATACCGTATAAGTATATCATATTATATTGTCTTTTGTCAACCTGTTTTTCGGTACAGACAACAAAAAAAAGACACCCTGCATTGCAGGGGCGATCTTTTTCTTACGGCAGCGTGACTTCGCCGTTATCTGAATGTTGATTTTCGGGTCTGAAGTGCGGCGTTGAACCGGCAGAGCTGCCTGTAAAAGAGCGGTTTGTGAAATTAGAGTCGTTTGCAGATGCGGAAAACGTGCCGTTATTTATAATTCGGCTTAACGAAAAAAAGTCTGCGGAAAGCAGACTTTGGGCATATTTTTTTCGTTTTATCAGTTATTTCTCTTGAAAAGCAGCAGAGGACCGTTTCCGGATAAGGTCACGAGGACGTGCTCATCGCCGACGACGGACGCTTCGATTCTGTTCCACGAACCGCCGGCTTTTGAAAATATGTACAAACGGTCACCGTTTTTGATCCCGGATACTTTGAACGTCACTTTTGCCGTGTTGAAAGTCACGCCGGGAGAGGATATTGTAAAAACGGCAATTATATCGCCGGACAGTCCCGCAACGACTCTTTTCGCATCATTATTAAGCGTATAGTCCGGCGCTTCGAGAAGAAACGGGGAATAGATCTGATCGCCGTCAAGCTCGGCGTATCCGACGGCAGACACCGAGAAACCGTTATAATTCAAAAACAGCGAGCCGGACCCGACAGACGGCGGCGCAAGCCTTATAAACGCAAGAATTCCGCGTTTTGATATGTTTACAGCCACGTGACGGTCTGTTACAGCGACGACGGTGAGCTGTTCCCATTTGTCATTCACAAGCTGATATACGACTATATTGTCGCCTTCTTTCGCTTCGGTGACGGAAAAATTCACAGTTGTCGTCTTATCAATGATCGTTTCGGAAGACGGGGAACCGCAGTGCAGGAGCTCGCCTCCGAGGTCGGCTGCAAGAGCGTACGCTTTTCTTAACGTTTCACTGGTGGGCGCATTTAACGAAAACGTCACGAGTCCGGGTCTCGCTCCCACGGCGGGCGTGCTTACGGCGGGCTCTTCCTCCGTATCAGCGTCGGTCCCGGTCACGTTTCCCTGCCCCGCCGCGCACCCCGCGGCAGTGATCATGAACATGAAAATCAGAATATAACAAAGAAATTTTTTCATATGCTCTCCTTACGTTCAGGGGAAGGATCATTTATTTATCGGATAAAGTATAGCACGAAATAAAGAAAAAGTCAATATCAAGGAAGAAAATGAAGACGTCGGAGATGCCGACTAATGAAGTCGTTCGCTGCGCTCAATAATGAAGACGGTGCTTCGCACCTAATGAAGCGAAGTCGCCCCCCGTTCCTCAATTAGCGAACGCAGTGAGCGTCTTCATTTCTTCATTAGCGAAGCGTCTTCATTTCTTCATTAGCGAAGCGTCTTCATTTCTTCATTAGCCCTCGTAAGAGGGCGACTTCATTGAAAAAACCACGCCGGAGCGTGGCTTTTTCTGCATCATGCGGTCGGAATTGATTTTTATTGTTATATTTGCTTTCTTAAAGGAGCTTCTTCTTAATTCCGTCGTACTCCTCCTGCGTTATTGCACCGGATTGCAGCAGCTCGTTATATTTTTTGAGTTCATCCGCAACTGACGCCGCCTGAGGTGCTGGTTCGACTTGCCAGTATCCCGATTTTTTCGTTTTCTTCTCTTCCATGATCCTGCCGTGAATATATCGGTAAGCGTCGCTGACTATACGATTCGCGGCTTTTACCGGGTCCTCTCCGGGCAGTACAGCCGCGCCCGTGCGGACGTTTATATCGAAAATAAACGAATTTTCGCTGTTATAGTTGCCCCCTGCCCCGCCGAAACCGGAATTGCTGATATTCACGGCGCCGGGGTAGTCGAACTGAAGATATCCGTTGATCCTCGATGTCGCTTCCCTGAACTGAACGTTTATGAGATCATCGTAGAAATACTCTTTAGTACCGTTGAAAAATTTGCCTGCAATATAGGAGCGCGCCGTCGTTTTAGCTACATGAAGGACCCTGTCCTCGTACACCTGCAGTGTGGAAACGGTACCGTTGAGTTCAAACAGCATCTTTCCGGTCGTTCCGGCGTTGAAAGCAGACGGCTGAACGCTCATCGTTTGTGTCTGAACCTGCGTCCGGGCTTGAATCTGCGCCTGCTGCCGTCTTTCTCTTTCGGCTTTTTCCGCTTCGATATCCGCTTTGTGGCGTTCAGTAAGCTCGGCGTTGTGCAGCTTTGTTTCTTTTAGTTTTTTAAGATTGAGGATCAGCAATATCAACCCCGCAATCAGCGATGCAGCGGCGACGAAAACTTCGAATCTCCCTATCGTTTTTTCCGTGCCTGCCAACCCGCCGATAGCGATAAGTGCATTAATCGGAAACAGCGCGGCAAGCAGAATGATCCCTATGATCATTCCCGCAATGTATTTTCCGGTGGAACGCAGGTCCCTGCGCCAGTTCTGATCATAGCTCTGCGGAGAGAAAACAGCGCCGCAAATTCCGCACCGCACAGAGCCGTCCGGTATGATGCTGTTACAGTTTGAACATCTCATAATATAACTTCCTTTCCATATGTAAAAATAAAAAGCGCGCCAACCGAAGCTGGCGCACAAAAAATGCGAACTCCGATTGTCGCCAAACAAAAACCCTAACTTACAGCAAAAAAACTGCGCGGGTGGAAAATCCGCATTTTTATCAATGAAAAAATGCGCGCAGGTTTACCGTAAGTTATTTAGTTTTTGTTTGGCAATATAAGAATACCATGTTTATTCTCTTTTGTCAATCCTATTTCAGTAAATCGTACCTGATTTTGCTTATTGTATTATATAAATCACATTAAAAGCGCGGAATCGTGAATAAGCCGACCCGTCCGAAGGACGGATTTAGTTGAAAAAACCTCGCTTCTGCGAGGTTTTTTCTGGAGGCGCTCTCGCCTGCGGGCTCGGTCCCGGTTCGGCTCTGACGATCCACCGGATCGTCATTCACTACCGAACCGAAGCGCTTCGCGCTTCCCGTCATCGGACCGGACTTGCGCCGATCCGAAGTATAAGGTAACGCCTCCAAAAAATGCACCCCGAAGGGTGCATTTTTT
>JAFSYU010000048.1 GCA_017443595.1 Clostridia bacterium | reverse complement strand
GCATCGTCGTCAACGCTGCCGCTCGGCTTGTTGCTGCAGGACACGAGCGAAATCAAGAGCGTAATAGATACGATCAATGCAAGAATTCCAAATAATTGTTTTTTCATAGTTGCCTCCGTACTTATTTAGAAAAATGGATCGTTATAACCGGATCACTTTCGAGCGGCGCGAAAACCGTCCCGGGATCCTGCGAAAACACCTCGGTAGAATCCTGCTGTGTTTTGACTTCGCCGTTCTGCGTCACACGCGATGAAGATTTCATCGTGACCGACGCGATATCGTCGGAAGTAAAGGTCGCCTCGGTGACGCCCTGCGCCCCTAACGCTGCCATCGTATCGTCGTGCCATTCCAGATGGCGGTCAAATGAAAATCTGACTTCTTTATCACCCGAAAGACTTCCGACAACGTTGGGCTTAACCGTGCCTTCCGTTCCGCTTACATAGAAGGTAAGCTGCCCCTGCGACTCGCATTTGAGAGCGGTCTTACCACCTGTATCGGACGTTTTTTGGTATCCGCCCATGCTGTAAATGAGACTTTTGACTGCAGCAAGCCCCGGCGTGTTTTCAAGATTCTTTTCGACCGGTGAAAGATCGACCGCCTCAAAATCGAGCCAAAGCGTACCGGTGTACGTGCCCTCCATACCGCCGCTGATGTTTTGGAGCGTTCCGCTGAGCTCGCAGCTCATCATGTTGCCGGAAATGCCCCAGAACGTGCAGTAATAAGTGCGGTAATTTTTGCTTTTGTCAAACTTTATCTTCCATGTGTTTTCCAAGTCCTTGCTCTCGGCGAGATCTGCTGCACGGCGGCTGCACGCCGAATAGAAATCGTTGATGATCGCAAGGTTTTCCTCCAGAAGCTCCAGATACGCGTCGAAACGTTTGCTGCCGTCAAGCCAGCTGTCCGCCACAACAGCTGTGTTGGCGAGCTGTCCGAGCAAAGGGACCTCGCTTATGAGACCCTTGGCGCCTTTTGCGACGCGCCCGATCCGCCCGCCTGCTTTTAAAGCGGTCTCGAGTCCTTTCTTGGCAGCATTCTGCGCCGCCTCTTTTTTTGCGGAAAACGCCGCTGAACCGAGATCATCGTGCACGACGTATTCATAGTAATCGCCGACGCTGAATATCGTGCCGGGGATCGGCAGATAGGAAAGCAGTCCCGAAACTACCTGATCTCCCCAATACAGCTTAGCGTCGGTCTGTACACGCTCCGCGATTTTTTTAACGAGCGCGACGCGCTCCGGCGTGAGATCTTTCTCTTCAAGCGTCTGCCGTATTACGGCATTCAATTCTTCCATCGTAAGCCCGACTTCGCCGACGAGTTCACCGTTAAAAGTAACGTCGCCGAGCTTCATCTCAACAGGATAGCTCTTTTGGCTATGATCCGCCTTTTGCGTGATGCGGCTGTAATCGATACCGACGATCTCAGCGCCGGATGCCGCTCCGGCTGCCGCTGAAACGGGAAAAGAAAAAGTCAAAGGGAATACCGTAAATACAAGCGCAAGCAATGCCGCGAGGAATTTTCTTACCTTTTTCATTACCGCGCCTCCTTATCTATCGCATCAAGCATAGCACGCTTGATCTCTGTGAGTTTCTCGTTTTCGGGGAAAATCGCCGTCGCTTCGTCGATATATTCTCCCGCGAGTATGAAATTCTCCGAATAAATTGCACAAATAGCGGCGTTCTGCCACACGAGTTCGTCAAACGGATCGACTCTCAGCGCCTGCTTAGCGTAACAGAGCGCCGACGTATAATCGGCCTCCTTTACACATTCCGATGATTTACTTATAAGAGACTTGCTGTCAAATATGGTCCTGTCCCGTTCAGCCCCTGTCAGAACCGGAGCGTAAACGGAATAAATCGACTCCTCGACTTCGCGCAGAGTATCCCTAAGTTCATACAGCTTATTGACTTCCATCTTTTTCAGATAGTAAAAATCCAGCCCTTCTTCCGGGAACGTCGGCATGATCGATGCCCACGCATAGGATTCGATCGCCTCTTCTTTTTCTCCTTGCACTTCATACAGCAAGCCCTCAAAATACGTCGGATACGGCGAAGAGCAATTGATTTCGGCAATCGTATCAAAGCCGCTGTATCTGCTGCCGGAAGTGAAGGAATCGAGCGTGTCCCCCTCGCCCTTTAACCAGAGAATATATTCCACGGCGTAGCGGAACGCGCTGACCGAAGCCCCGGCGAAGGAATAATAGTATTCGCTGTTGACCGGAAGCCCCATTTCCGACGTTTTATCGCCGCGCGTTTTGATCTCTTTCATCACGTTGATAAACTCGGAATAAGAAGATCCTTCACCGACGATGGGATCATCTTTGACGTTGTCGGACGACGTTTGCTCCACTCCGAATAATGACCGGAAATCACAGGAGCAAAGCGATAAAGTCATAAGTACCGCTAACGTCAAAGGCAGAAATCTCTTTAGCAATTTACAACCCTCCTCAATAGAAAGCAAACGGGGGCGGAACTTGTCCGCCCCCGAAGTATTACGGTGTTTCGACGTCGGAGCCCGTATAAAGGTATCTTAAATGAAAACCCGCGTCAAGCGAGTGCATCGCGCCGATTGATTTTTTTCAAAAAGGTATTGACAAAAGAAGCAGGCAGGGTTACCCTTGACTGACTGACCGACAAGATTGTCGCGCTGTTCTTCATTTTTGTCAAGCCCCTTTCTGTAATGTTTTTCCGAATACTATAATTCAATTTATTATAGCACACAATATGCGGAATTGCAAGCCATAAAAGCGAAATTATTGTGAAATAACAAGGAAAAATGACTCGTGTCGATTTATGCGGGAAAAGCACGAAAACTGAATATCGGTGTCAACATATTTGCGGGCTTAACGCCCGACAACGCGGCGGCAAGATAGCCACCCCAAAAAGTCTGACGACTTTTCGGGGACCCCGGACTCGTAATCGCCGCACACGTCCCATCTGCCTTGGATCACGGGCGGGGATGCAAGTCGTAAGTGATCCCGGACTCTTAACAGGAGCCGTTACATAGACACACTATTTAAAGCGAGGTAGTTGTCTCGCCTTTTGGTGTTTCTGTAAGGTTATGGAGGTTTCAAAATGAGGGACGATTTTATCAGCAAAATTGGAGTTTACGGTCAGATGCACTATCGGTATCTGAAAGAAAACAAGCCGCCGGACGTCAACCGTTCAGGCGTCTGAAGTTTTCGGCGTTGGATCTGTAAAGATTTTTGAATACTTTATAGTTGCGCTCGTAAACGGCTTTATTCCCCGGATCGGGATAATAGGTTTGACTGACTTTCACAAGACGG
>JAFSYU010000047.1 GCA_017443595.1 Clostridia bacterium | reverse complement strand
TTCTTTCTCTTTTCTGTTGTTCAATTTTCAAGGACCAAGCTCGCCGTCTTTTGTCGACAGCTTTTCTACTATACCACAAAGTTTTCTGTTTGTCAAGTACTTTTCAAAAAGTTTTTTGATTTTTTTCTCACTTTTTTTCCAAGAGACTTCAGCGTCCCCGCTTCCGTCCTTTACCTGACTCTTTATTCCCCGCGGCCTTTCCCGCCCCTTTCCAAGCGCAGCTTTCACCCTGCTCTCCACCGGAGCGCCTGTCTAATATATCACTTTTTATTTCCTTTGTCAACCTGTTTTTGCCATTATTTAGCCCTTTCTTACACGTATCCGTGTGTTTCTCGAATATATAGAAAACGGCATACCATATATTGTGATGTGCCGTGCTTATTACCTTGATAATCCGTAAATTGATTTAAGGAATAATATATATTTTTTTATTATTTAACGAATTTGCTTTTTGCAGAGCTTCTGCCGACACTTTGAACCTTTTTGCCGTATCCCAATCCGTTTCTCCCGGATCAGGTCTGTATAGGCGCAGCGACGGTTTTGATTTATCAACCGGCGTATCGCTTATCGTCATTGCCGACACGGTCTTTACCGCTTCATATTCATGGCCGTACACAGAAACGTAAAGCTCCGCATCCATATATATAGAATTTCCGTCGATCCTTACCGTCGGCATACCTACGGATACGTCCGCGTTATATTCATCATTATCATTCATCGAATACTGCAGAACCGACCTGAACGGTATCGCTGCCGTTGCTCCCTCAAATTCTCCGTTTTCATTTATTACAGCATAAACTTCAATGATGCCCGACAGAACCGTGCTCTGATCTTCGTTCGTCAATTCAAATTTGTCACACGAAGCGGTAGCGAACAGTACGTCTCCGGCGTATTCGCCGTCCGCGCTCCCGCTTACCGTAAAATGAGTATTGAATACGGGCTGTGCGCGTCTTATAGTCATATCGGCGTACGTTTCCGTACTTTCATATTCTGTTGAATACATATCGGCAACGTATATGCCTCTTTCCGCCGTTTCGTACAGTATCTCCGCGTTATACGTAAGATCCGCTTCTATCACTCGCATTTCTCCGCTCTTATCCGTCGTCAGCTCACAGTTAAGTTCGTTTGCACAGACTATACCGCGGCATACTGAATCCTCCGTCATACCGTCCGCGGCAATTTCATGGCTGATATCGACCGTACTTTTATACGACACGGCTTCACCTTCCGATGATGAATAAACAAACATAAGGTCGACGAAAAAACTGATCTCCGCTTTGCCGTCGGCCGCGGTCACTTTCGGAACAGACGTGACGGCGTATGAGCTGACAAGCGATTCCGGCTCCGGACAGGAATCCGGTATTTGCACGTCTGTCGAATACGGGATATCATCCTCACGCGATGATAAAACGGAATAAGTTACGCCGTTTTTTTCGCAGCACTGCAGCCCCGAATCCTGTACGCCTTCTATATACGGAGTTATTTCTTCTTTTCCGTATACGTTAAACTGCACGGGAACCCTGCTTTTTATCTGAAATTTTCTCGGATTTGACAGTCTTATCTGATTATCAGGCGTATAAAAAACAGCTTCCGCGGTTTCGGCTTCATCCGATACTCCGCTCTGCGATTTTGCCGTGACAGGCGCGTTATATTTTACGGAATGAAGCTTGCCGTCATCCCCCGTGTAAACTATCAGATACGACAGCTCCGCGTCCGCGGTAACGCCGGGCGCGTCAAAAAAGCATCCGTTGTTCTTCAAGTTCGTAAACACGTGAAGTATCTTTTTGACGTCCGGCAGGTCGTTTGGCAGTATGTATTCACCGCCCGCCTCGGCGGTCGCCGGTATCTGCGCCGTTCTTTTCCAGTTTATAAAGCTCTTGTTCAAAATATATGACCTCCTGCAGTTATTTATTTATATATATTCATTTATTCTCTATGTTATTCGTAGCCGAACTTTTTCATATGAGCGCGCAGCTTGTCAAGCGACGATTTTTCTATGCGTGAAACGTATGAACGCGAAATGCCGAGCCGCTCGGCCGTTTCTTTCTGCGTAAGTCCTTTGCCGCCGTTTATGCCGTAGCGCAGTATCATTATCTTACGTTCCCTCTCGGTCAGTCCGTTCATAACGTAGTCGAGCGCTTTTTTTGTTTTGTATTTTAAGTCGATGGCGTCTGCTATATCCTCGTCCGTTGATATGATATCGCCGTACGTCAGCGGATTTCCGTCCTTATCCGTGTCTATCGCGTCGTTTACGGAAACCTCGTTCTGGAATTTTTTCTGTGTACGAAATTGCATAAGTATCTCGTTCTGCAAACATCTGCTGGCGTACGTTGCAAAGCGCGTGCCGTTTGCCGGATCAAAAGTATCTACTGCTTTTATAAGCCCTACGGTTCCCGTTGATATCAGCTCTTCCGGATCCGCGGTCGAATAATACTTTTTAACTATGTGAGCGACCAGTCTCAGGTTATGTTTTATCAGCTTCTGACGCGCCTCCCTGTCTCCCTGTTTCATAAGTTTGAAGCATTCTTCCTCTTCTTTTGACGAAAGCGGCGGCGGGAACGCGTCCGAATCCGAGATCTTTAAAAACAGATACAGAAAACCGTAGATCACAGCGGCTATGCTTTCAAGCACCGAATCACCTTCTTTTTGCAATTTTTTATATTTATTTACATTCTGTTATTACGCATTAAACACGAAAGGAATACTATTATAGTCAGTAAGTATACGGAGTATGATTTTGAAATTTGCAGTCATAGATATAGGATCAAATACGGCGAAAGCCGAAATTTATAAATATAAAAACGGCAGGCTTGATTTAGACGGTAAGTACATCGAGCGTGATATGATCGCTGACCACAAGGACGGCGGTTTTCTTGACGACGCCGGTATACAGATACTGATAAATATTATGAATAAATTCCGGATAGTATGCGCCGGACACGGCGTGAAAAAAATATTTCCGTACGCAACGCAAAGCCTGCGCGGCATAAACAACGCGGACGAGGTGCTGAAAAAAATAAAACAGCACGCAGGACTTGACGTAAAGATAATAACCGGGCAGCAAGAAGCTCGGCTCTGCTTTGAATCGTTTAAGGCGGACGGCGGCGCGGAAAACGGCGTTTTATCCGATCTGGGCGGCGGGTCTACGGAGCTTAATTTCATAAAAGACGGAGAGCTTGTAAAAAGCGTTAGCCTTCCGTTCGGTTCGCGTTCTTTATGTCACGATATGAATATAGGTATAATGCCGGATGAAGAGCAGGAAAAGCGTATATCCGATATCATAACCTCTTATAAAAAAGAATTTGATCTTGAAAACGAAAACACGGAGCTTTTTGCGTGCGGCGGCTCGGCGCACGGTATGTTCAAGCTGTACAGCGCGGTCACCGGCGGCTCGGGATACGAGGCAGACTTATTCCGTATATCCGCTTTTTACAACACCTTGAGAGCCGATAAAGAAAAAGCGGAAAAATACGCAAAGGAACTGACGCCGCAGCGTTACGACACGGTCATAACAGGAATATACGCGCATATGTGTCTCTGCTCCGCTCTCGGATGCGCGGTCATAAACCGCTGCAGAAGCACCTGCCGCAAAGGCTACGCCGCAAAACTCGTACGGGACGGGTATGTAAGATGAAAAGAATAATAATATTTGTACTTATAATATGTTCTGTGTTTTTGTGTTCATGCCAAAGCAGTATATATGATAATATCTGCGCCGTCTTAGGCATTGACAACACGGATTACGAAAGCGAAGCCGTTACGGCGGCTTTGCCTATAGATGACGAAAACGTGCGTTTTTTATCTTCCGCCGCTAAGATCGTTTGCTTCGGCGACGATATAATAACGTTTGATTCTTTTTCTGACGTTTCAGGCGACTACGTTGACGTAGTTTTGAATTATCTTACCGGTACTTTTTATTCCAAATATTCAGCGGATAAAAATATGATGGAAAAGTTCAGCAGTAAATATCCGGAGCTGAATATAAACACGCTTATACCTTGCTCCGACTATGAAAACACGGTTTACACGTATTTCGGCGGAAAAAGAAAAGCGACGGTCAAATCAACCGCCATGTATTCTTATCTTGACAAGATAGACGCTTTTGTGCTTGTCGGACAGGTCCCGGGATACAGCATAGACTGCACGGTACACGAAGCGGAAGAGACTGAGCATACGTACAGACTTACCGTATCGTTTATCAAGAACGGCGCGTCCGCCGGCGTTTACGAGATCATTTTCGTAAAAAGAGAAAGCGGAGATCCGTATATATGGAGGCTGCACACCTCTTCAAAGGTCTACGCAATCTGATCAGAAAACGTTTTCAAATCTTATATCAAGCATATCTTTCATACGTTTTATCTCATACCGCAGCTCGTTTGTCGCCGCGGTATATTCTTTTTCATTTTTATCATTAGCCGCGTTTACGAGCTTTTCAAGCGAGGCGTCTATGTTATCCGTTTCTTCCTTGTCAAAGAAAAGCAATACCGTGAATTTGCCGTTTTTCCATGCCTGATAAACGTTATTTGCCGCATCCTTTGATACGGTACCGGTCAGTTCGTCTGCAAGACCATAGAGCTTTGAAAAAAAGCCCGACAGCCACGCTGACGATGAAAAAACGAATATCACAACAGCGGCAAGCAATACCGCTGATATGATTAAAGCTCTCATTTTCCTCCTCCTTTTTTCTGTTTTTTGACTGTATAAATCTTTGACGTATCGCTGCACGTCATCATAAAAACGTCTTTTGCTTTAAGCTTGCTTTGCTGCAACTGCTTTTGCAGCCAGTTACCGTCCTTGCCGAGTTTTTTAAGATTTTCCTCGTTTATCACACCGTCCGAAATTATAAGGCGCGATATGCCGCTCTCCTCCGCGTTTATATCAAGATCCTTACGGCACACGGTGTCCGATCCGGCTTTCATCAGAACGGAGATACTGCCGTTTTCTTCCATTACAGCATAGTAAACGTCGCCCGGATCGCCCACGCCGTGAGATCGAAGCTCCGACATCAGCTCCTCCACGGTTACGCGTACGCGCATAAGCTCTTTGGTATCCATTTTACCTTTGTCTATCAGTATGCTCGGCTTGCCCATGAACAAACGCTTTAAAAACGGGACGCGCGTCATTATAAACGACAGTATGACCTCAAGACAAACGACTATGCATACGGGTATAACGCCGTATGCTATAGGTACGTTCTGCGCGAGTATCGGCTGCGACGCTATCTGCGACAATAAGAGCGCAGTCACAAGCTCGGACGGCTGAAGCTCTCCTATCTGCCGTTTTCCCATAAGACGCAGCACGAGAAGAAGTATAAGATATATAATAACCGTTCTGAAAAAAATTACCGTCATAAAAACCCCGCTTTGATTATGCTCAAAGCGGGGTTTATTATTCAATCGTTTTCAAATCAGTTCGAGTATGCGGCAGGTCAGGTCGTATATTCTTTTTACGGACGCTATGCCGAGACGTTCGTTCACGGAATGGATGTCGTGCAGCTCCGGTCCGTACGATATGCAGTCAAGACCCGGTATCTTATCCGCAAACAGACCGCATTCAAGTCCGCCGTGAGTCGCGGTTATCACCGCCTCGCCGCCGTAAACGTCGCGGTAAGCGGCAAGCGCGGCGTCACGCAGAGGCGATACTTTTTTATATTCCCACCCCGGATATTCGCCGTGAGTGCCGACGGTGCCGCCGGCAAGCTCCGTTATCGCCGTTATCCTGTCAATCAGTTCTTTTTTCTGCGATAAAACGGACGATCTTACGGCAAAGCTGTATTTCAAACAGTCTTTTTCAAGCTTCAGAATACCCATATTGAGCGACGTCTGCACAAGACCTTTTATATCGCTGCTCATATTCTGTATCCCCTGCGGCATTATATATAAAGTTCTCAATACGTTTTCGCTGTCTTTTACTGTAAGCGTTCCGTCTTTGCCGTCAGCTTTGACGACGCTCAGATAAACGCCGGGATCGGATACGGAAAGCTCGTGCTTGTATATTTTGTCATACTCTTCCGCAAGCTGCTCGAATTTTTCGCAGTCTATGCCGGATACGGCGACAGTCGCCGTTGTTTTTGACGGTATCACGTTATCAAAATCTCCGCCCTGCATTTCGATCAGCCGCAGCGGCATAAGCTGTGACGCTTTGTATAAAAATCTGCTTATGAGTTTTGTGGAGCTTCCGCGTTCTTTGTCTATATCACACCCGGAATGACCGCCCAGAAGTCCGGAAACGGTCACGTTATACGAAACAAGACCGTCGCCGTATTTTTCACGTTTGACGGGTATTTCACAGTTCGCTCTCATACCGCCGGAACAGCCGACGGTAAAAACGCCTTCTTCTTCCGAATCTATGTTGAGCATTCTTTTTCCGCGCAGGCGTGACGCGTCAAGTCCCGCGGCGCCGAACATTCCTGTTTCCTCATCCGTCGTAAATACCGCTTCTATCGGCGGGTGTGACAAGGTTTTGCTGTCAAGAATCGCCAGTGCCATTGCCACGGCTATCGTATCGTCGCCTCCGAGCGACGTTTTTTCAGCGCGCAGATAGTCGCCGTCTATGACAAGCTTGATAGGCTCGACCGACATATCCATCGGATCGTCCGGGTGCTTGGCGCAGACCATGTCAAGATGACCCTGGATTATTACCGGCTCTTCGCTTTCTCTGCCCGCCGAGCCGTCTTTATAAATTATTACGTTATTAAATTCGTCGCGGTAACATAAAAGTCCGCGCCATTTTGCAAATTCCACGCATATATCGCTTATCGCCCTTGTATTGCCCGATCCGTGCGGTACGGACGACAGCTCTTCAAAAAATCTGAATACGGATAAAGGTTTGCAGTTTTCTGTAAATTCCATTTTTTTGCTCCCACGTTGATTTATATTTGTATTATACCATTTGCGTATTGAAAAATCAAGTATTTTTTTGTTGTCGGTTGATATTTGCGTTCATCAAAATTACACATCAAATTCAATATTATGCCTTGATTTTTAATTTGCCGTATGCTATAATTGCAGGCACAACCGAAACGGAGACATAGCTCAGCTGGTTAGAGCATCCGCTTGACGTGCGGAAGGTCTAGGGTTCGAATCCCTCTGTCTCCATAACGAAAGAAGACGCCTGTTGGCGTCTTCTTTCGTTATGCTTAACTATATGAGAGGGATTCGAAGCAGCGTTAAGAAAACGAGCCGGGGGCTCGTTTTTAGCGGTGACCGAAAATTTTTGCGAAGCACACGGAATGAAATCTGCACTTATGCTTCGCAAAAATCAAGAAGAATCCCTCTGTCTCCATAACGAAAGAAGACGCCTGTTGGCGTCTTCTTTTGCTGTGCCGTGGTAACTCACCTTAATCATCATCAATGATCTCGATAATATGTTTTTCCAAAACTTCTTCCTTTTTTCTTTCTATCTTGACTTCAGTTTCCAGCCAAACCAAACCGTAGCCGAAATCTGCCCAAATGCCGCCTGCTACTGCGGAGACTTCATCGTCAGACAGCTCCTGCACACCGTCTTTTCTCTGTGACCTGATATATTCCGCTAATTCATTTGCGGTAGCATCGCAGTCATGTTTTTTAAGAAAAGCGTTTGCGGCATCCATGTCATTTGTGTTTTTTAATTCTTCCTGCAGATCTTTGGAACCGTTGATTTCTTTAATGAATTCATTTAATGTTTTCACAGTAATTACCTTTCCTTTCACCTGTAGTTTTAATTATTATATCATACCAACGCATAAATATCAAGATATTTTTTAATAAATACTCGGATTTTTTGCTGCGACCAATCCGTCTCCACAGATTTTTTCGGGTACTGCAGGCTGCCCGGAGGCGGCGCGTGTTTTTGAAGAATATCACATTTACGTATATTTGAATTATTCACAATTAACTGTTATAATAAAAACAGAACAACACTTATATCAACGAAAGGAGCGGGTTATGATATCACGTTTCAGGCGGATCGCCGCCTTTATTTCAGCGGCCGTGCTGCTGTTTTGTTTACTGCCGCTTTCTTCATATGCAAAAGATATGGAGGAGTGCTACCACTGCAGCAAAACCGGGGAATTTCACTGCCCCGAATGCGAAAACAAAGGCGAGGTAGTCTGCGACGGCTGCCACGGTCAGGGCCGGTTCGAATGTCCCGGTGAAGAAGACAAAGGCAAATGCGATAACGGCTTCTACGTCTGTCCGAGCTGCAACGGCGACGGGCTTTCAAGACCTATCCCCGCCGACGGCAACGCGGGTCCCTGCGGGCAGTGCGGCGGTTCCGGCAAAATTGAGTGCTGGCACTGTCACGGCGCTGGTATTCTGATCTGCGACAGATGTAACGGCGAAGGAAAATACGAATGTCCAAACGGCAACTGCAAGGAAGCGAGAAAAATAGATTATAAATGCCCGTACTGCAAAGGCACAGGTTATCTGGGTGACGGCCCGGATTTCCCGCCCGAGTGGAACGACGGCGTACACAACGTGCCCGAAAAAGGCGACCACATAATTACCGACCACGCATCATGGACCGGTTATTACTACGGAACCGGCGAAACGGATAAAGATAAGCAGGGCGGCGAAGGCGGCGGCAGCGAAGGCGAAGACGACTTGTCGGAGAGGAGAGACCCCGCGACAGGACGCGATTACGTCTGGTTCATTGACGTCGGAGACGGAGTATGGAATATAGAAGGCCAGCATATAGTCGTTACAAGAGACGGCTCCGCCGTATCCGGCATATTAGACGTTAAATATAACGATATGTTTAAGTTAGAAGGTATTACGGACTGGAGCACGCACATTTATCTTGTTGCGGACGGTTTTAAAACGGAACTTTCAGGACGCGGCGAATACAGCGTGGCGTACCGCACTCCCAAATCTCCCAAAGTCCCATTTAACGTCAAAATGGAGATAGAATATATCGAGGGCAGCGCGCCGGTCGAATCGGGATTTCAGGCCAAGCATTTTGTTGATTTCGGTACCGGAAGCCGGGACGTCGGCGGAAAAACCGTTACGATATTACTTGAAGGCGCGCCGGTTTCCGGTGTTGTTGAGATCGAAGAAGGCGCCGTGATCACGTTTGATAATCTGGACAGAGAAACGATGACCGTGTATCTGTGCGGAAAAAACGATTTTCGCGTCACTTTGATCCCGTCCGGCGACGATAAATTCGCCTTGGGCATCTACGAGCCGAAAGACGCGGTACTCTCGGGCGGTGTGCTGAGTTTCGATATAGAATACAAAGCGCAGGAAACGGAGGAAACGACGGAAGATCAGATCAGCGAGCATCACGGCGTCGAAGGGATACCCGACGACCGCAATTCCGATTTTGATATAATTCCAAGAGCCGAAGAAGGCGTCGAACAGCGCAGCAGCGCCGTTGTCGAGATCTCGCGTATGACGGAAGATGAGCAGAAATATTACGCCGGTCTGTCCGATCAGGAGCTTACGGGCATTGTTGACACCGTAAAGGATATTGTTCAAGCCGCCCAACCCGGTAGATGTGAAGACGGCGAAATGGAGTTTTATACAAAACTTGCGCACGACAACGGCTTTGAGTCGGTCGAAGACGGCAGGATATATCCGATATATTTTGAAGGTCATACAGACGTCGGTTTCCCGGTGCGCGTTTCGGTAACTTTGGAAAAAGGCGAACTCAACGGCGGGACGGATATTTACGTCTATCATCAGCTTGTTGACGGCAGTATAGAATCGTTGGGAAAAGCCGAATACGGCACGTATGACGACGGAAGCATCCAGACGATCTCCTTCTATACCACGGGTTTTTCTTCATTCTTCACCGCCGCGAAAGAGCTGAAGCTCGATAATGTAAATGATACGGATACGGCAGGCAGCACAGATCCGGCAAACGAGACGGAGACGCAGAACGATCAGCCCGCGCAAAGCGAACGGAAAGACGGCAGCGGCACGGGCGAGGAAAAACGCGATCTGACGGCGACAATTTTAATCGTCTGTCTGTGCGCCGCGGCTGTCGCTGCAACAGTCGTTATAATTATTGTAATTGCAAGGAAAAAGCGTGCATAAAGCCGCGAAAATAATACAAAGAACCGCCTTTTCAGGCGGTTTTTTCAAAGCGGAGAAAAACTCCCTCAGTCGCCGTGCGGCGACAGCTCCCCCATAGGAGGAGCCTTGATTTGATTTCGCCTTTTCAGGCGGTTTTTTTGTATTAGTTTACGCTTTTTACTGCGGTTTTTTCTTTATATAGTTTTGGGTACGATCTTTTGTCGCGCAGTTTTAAGATCACGGATATTATTATTGATACAAGCGTTACGGAGAGGATAAGTACCCACGTCCAGGTTGAGCCGGTGCGGTCGTACAGTTGTCCGACGGAAAAGTCTACCCCGCCCGCGATCGCCGTACAGATAACTGTCATTATACCGTTTATACGTCCGCGGTGGCTCGCCGGTATGCGTACCGTGACGTACGGACCTTCCGCGACCGTTGAAAATATCTCGCCCCAGGTGAAAACGAGCATCGCGGCGTAGTATCCCGGAACGAAGCCGAGAAGCAGAAGAAATATAAGATATCCCGCAAAAACGAGGATCCTGCCGGTAAGCATTTTGCCCGTATCTCTCATTTTTGCAAACACTTTTGTTATCAAAGGCGTAAACAGCACGACCGCTATGCAGTTAAGACTTGATACCGTTCCGAATATTACGGCGCCGGATTCTCCGTGGACCGCGGCCATATCAAGCGGCATTATAAAGTTGTACTGTCCGTACGCGGCGAAATAAAACGCGCTGCAGAATATGTATAGCAGTATGAGCGGATTTTCTTTAAGAACTCTGAAAATGCTCTGTCCGTCTTTTTTCTCCTGGTACGCCGCTTCCTCGTCTTCATCCTTGACAGGCGTTATATCCTTTATCAGAACGGCTATCAGCACGGTTGAAACGGCTATTGACACGCCGCTTATTATAAAGCTGAGCCACAAATAATCTTTAAAAAGCAGACCTGCTATCGTCGGAGAAAGGACAAGACCCAGGTTGCCGCCGAGATATTCAAGCGAATACGCGCGTTCTCTGTCCTTTGTTGCGGACAGATCGGCGAACAGCGCGTCATACGACGGATATTCTATGCTTTGAAATATGCCCGCCGCTATAAACAGTATTATAGTTCCTATACCGAGCGGCACCGCCGCGCTTATGAAATAGCAGATTATACTCACGCAGTCGCATATGACTATGACCTTTTTCTTATTGAAACGGTCCGCAAGCTTGCCGCCTATAAGGTTGGCGGGCAGCATAAGTATGCTTGATCCTATGAAGAAATACGATATCTGCGACGCGGAAAACGAAAGTTTCTGATTCAGTATCATCGTCATTACCGGCCAGATCATACTGCCGAGATTTGTCACGATCCTGCCGAAAAAGAGTATGTATATTTCACGCCGCAGTCCGCGGTATTGATTTAAAAGTTTCATTTTTCTCTCTTGTCAGTTTACGGTCCGTGTTTTTGTCATCAGACGGACCGTTTGATTTTCAAATCATTATAATATCACTTATTTTGATTCCTGTCAAATGGAAAAATATTAATTTTTTACGTTTTTTGTCGCAAAAAGTCCGTTTTTTTCGCGTTGTTATTGACTTTTTTGCGGATTTTGTGGTATATTGTCAGCAGTTGATATAAAGGAAGATTTAAAAAATGCGCCGTACCGACTTCAACACCGGCTGGAGATACTCAGACAATAACGGAAAAACGTGGGAGGACGTTACTCTTCCCCACGACGCCATGCTGTACTCAAAAAGAAGCGCCGAAAGCGCGGGCGGCCGCGACGTCGGCTTCTTTGAAGGCGGAGTTTACGTTTATGAGAAATGCTTTGACGTACCGGTATCCTTTAAAGAAAAAAGCGTATACGTTGAATTCGGCGGTATATACAGAAACGCCGCCGTGTACTGCAACGGCAAAAAGCTTGCGTTTCAGCCGTACGGCTACACGTCTTTTGCCGTTTCCCTTGACGGCGCTTTGAAATACGGCGAAACAAACGTGTTAAGAGTCGAGGCGGACAACAGCAAGCTCCCGGATTCACGCTGGTACGCGGGCGGAGGGATATACCAGTCCGTTTCACTTTATACGGGCGGAAGAGATCATATAAACATATACGGCGTTAAGATAAATACGGTTTCATACGATCCGCCGAAGATAGAGATAAACACGGACTTTACAGGCTCCGGCGCCGTTTTTGTTGAAATACTTGACGAAAATACCGTCATCGCGTCCGCTGCCGGGCAGAAGGTATCTTTTATCCTGCCGGACGCGGTCTTATGGAGCGAAGATACGCCAAAGCTCTATACCTGCCGCGTTACGCTTGATAACGGCGGCGCCGTATGCGATACTGCGGAGGAACATTTCGGCATAAGAAAGATAGAATGGAGCGGTAAAGGTCTTTTCATAAACGGCAGGCGGACTCTTCTGCGCGGCGCCTGCATACATTCGGACAACGGCGTGATCGGCGCCCGCAGCATTTATGAAGCCGAGGAAAGACGAATAAGAAAACTAAAAGAATTCGGCTTCAACGCCGTACGCTCAGCTCACAATCCGGCAAGCCGGGAGCTGACGGAAGCCTGCGACAGACTCGGCGTATACGTCATTGACGAGGCTTTTGACACGTGGTACGAGCACAAGCTGTTATACGACTACGCTTCTTGTTTTGACGGTTGGTATGAAAAAGATCTGACCGCGATGGCGCTTAAAGACTATGATCATCCGTGCGTCATAATGTATTCCATAGGAAACGAGGTCTGCGAGCCGAGAGACAAAAAAGGGCTTGACACAGCAAAAAAAATGATAGATATTTTGCACGGTACAGATCCTTATCGCCCCGTGACCGCCGGAATAAATCTTTCTCTTTTCTATATGACAAGCAAGGGGATAGGCGTTTTTAAAGTCAAAAGATCTTCAAAAAAAGCAAAAGCGTCCGGCAGTCTGTTTTTCAACATGGTCATGCAGGCGCTCGGCTCCGGGATGAACGATTTTCCGCGGCTGAACACGGTAGACAAAGTGACTTCTCCGCTGCTTGATATGCTTGATATAGCCGGTTACAACTACGCGTCCGGCAGATATCCGCTTGACGGCAAAAAACATCCCGAAAGGATAATTTTAGGCACGGAAACGCTGCCGCAAATGATATCAAAAAACTGGGATATGGTGGAAAAATACCCGTATCTTACCGGTGATTTTATGTGGACCGGATGGGATTACTTAGGGGAATGCGCGGTAGGCGCGTGGACGTACGACGGGACAAAAACGTCAAACGTTTCATATCCGTGGCTTTTATCCTGCGCGGGCGCGTTTGATATCACCGGGTATCCGGGAGCGGAAGCGTATTACGCAAAAACCGTGTTTACAAAAAGTATAACGCCGTATATAGGCGTAAGGCCGTGCAATAATAAAAACAAAGTCATCAAAGCCATATGGCGCGGTACTGACGCGACGGACAGCTGGTCATGGCGCGGCTGCTGCGGAAATAAAGTAACCGTTGAGGTATATTCATGCGCGTACAGCGCAAAGCTTTACGTCAACGGGAAGGCTGTGGGTCAAAAGAAGATCAAAAACAAAAAAGCCGTGTTTAAAACGGTTTACCGACCGGGCACCGTAACGGCTGCGGTTTTTGATAAAGACGGAAAAGAGCTTGGGCGGCACAGCCTTAAAAGCGCAGGCGACGATACAGAGATTTACATAACCGAGGAAGATAACGCATACGTAGGGAAGCCGCTGTATCTTAACGTATGCATAGCGGACGGATACGGCACCGTTGAATCAAACGCCGACAGAATGTTATATATAGAAGCGGAAAACGCAAAGATCCTCGGTTTCGGCAGCGCGGACCCGGCGCCTTACGATCCGTTTGTATACAAAAAAGCAAAAACGCACCTCGGGCGCGCGCTGGCGGTCATACGTCCCGTATCGGCAGGCGACGTCAGGATAAAGATAACGGACGAATACGGAAACGAAGCTGAAAAAGTTTTAAAAGCAACCGAAAAAATATAAAAGCGGAGCCGAAGCTCCGCTTTTTGTCTGTTTTTATATTCAGTATCAGTACGCCCACGTATAATCGTTTACGCTTGTGAGAAGAACGTCGTCATAAACGCCTTCACCGGAGTTTCTGGTTATGAAAACGTTTTCGGCGCCGAGCAGCTCGTCGCCTTTATAAGCGCTGCACGCAACGGTCGAGCCTACCGGAAGGTTTACCGAAAGACTCTCGAGCGGAGTGTTTATAACGTTTGCTATACCGGTCTTTTTGTTGTAGTCAGAGCTTGTAAAATGGAATCTGTAAGCAACAAAGAAGCTGTTGACGTCCGTTTCAAGATGAGCGTCCGCGGCGTCGCCGTTTATTATTATCGTTTTTGTTTCATTGTCTATGATGTCTATACCTTTTACGACGTATCTGTCCGGATCGGAAGATGCGGCGGCTGCGTACTCAAAGAATTCATCGCGGTGAACGACTGTCATCCTGTAAACTACCGTACCGGCAAGACCGTTGCCGTTTTCGTCATACTGACCGTTTTCCCAGTTCACTGCGCACATACGGAACATATATTCCTGACCGTAAACAACGTCTTTCATTTCGCCGCCGTAGTAAACCGTGCCGTCCGCGAAAGCTACAGCCATTTTAAGCGGAACGTCTATTCTTATACCTACCGTTTCCGGATCGTTTACGTTGTTGTTTTCCCCGTTTTCCTCAGTCGTTTCATCGTCGGGATCGGTCGGGATTGAGATCGCGGGAACAAAGCTGTTATTATAACCTATATGAAGCTCAAAACCGTTTGATCCGGTAAGACCTTTTAAGATAGACGTACCGCAAACGTTTGATCCGCTTCCCTTCAGTTCCGCTTCGGGAGCAAGAAGAATGCCGTACAATTCAGTAGACGTCATTTCTATTTCTTTTGCGTTTTCAACGTTTATTATTATATTGCGGTTGTATTTTCTTAAATAATCCGGATCGGTGCTGCCGTTTATCTGATTCGCGCCGTATTTAAACTCTATCTTTTCGGGTGCGGTAAGATTTAAGACTACCGTCTGTCCGTCCGCTATCGTGAAATCAAACAGGTACGAGCTGATGACGGCGTCGCTTACTTCATATACCAGTACATCCGCGTCAGGATCACCGGCAAACGTATATGTGCCGTATGCGGACTCATAAGCGCCGTTTACAGCAAGAGCCGAGACAGCTGCTTTGACCGCGTCGGCGGTGGTCTTCGCGTCCGCAAAGTACTGTGCTGCATCCGCCGCCGTGTACTGTCCGTTTGTCGTCTCAGACGCGGTAACGTTTGAGAGATGATACGTGTTGCCTTCTTCATTTCCTATAACGGTCTGTCCCCAGACGTTGCCGTAACCGCTGATGTTGACGTTGCCGCCTGCAAGGAAAGCCACGTCGTCCGTCGATGCGGGATCCTGACCGTAAGCGCCGCTGTTTACCGAAAATCCGGTCGTTGAATTGAAGTTGCCGCTGACTGCAAGCGTACCTTCAAGATCTATAAGATTGTTTACGTTGCCGAATATGATTCCGTTCCAATCAAGCAGATCGCCGAAAGCGTTTTCGGACGACGCGCCGTTGAATTTCAGCGTATCACCCGGGTTTACGTGTGCGGTGTGAGCGTTTGCCGATAAGCAAAAGACGGAAACGGATATTGCCGCGGCAAGTAAAAGAGACAGCATTTTTTTCATAGACATACTTCATTCTCCCATCAGTCAAAAAAATAATGCACCGATGATATGCCCGTATCAATACAGACACACATGATGCAACCGAACTACCATAGCGCATACGCACATTAGGCTCTTAGCTTTGCGCCGCTGTCTTTCGACAGTTTTGCTTTTGTATCAAGTGGATTATATCTCAAATATAAATATTTATCAAGAGCATTTTTTTACTTTTTTGTGACGCAAATGTAACTTACGCAAGTATTATAACAGCGCTGTGAAGTTATAAAGCGCGTCGCTTCTCTTCTTCACAGCGCCGGAAACGGCAGATGATAAACAACTGATTTTCAAAACCGTGTTCGGAACGGATTTTTTGTTTATTTTTTATGCTGGAAAATAACCAGATAAGAGCCGTCGCCTTTTGTAAACAGCGCGGTTATCAACGATCCGTTTTCATGTACGTCACCGAACATATTGTATCCCAGAGCTTTAAAGTAAGAAACGCCTTCTTCAAAATTGTCAACGTTTACACGCATACCGAGGTATCCGTCCTTGAAAGAGTCCGCCGGGAAACGGGAACGCACTACATCCATACGTCTGTTTTTTTCATTTTCCAGAACTACGTAATCCAAAAACTCGATCTTCGGTTCATGCTTGGCTGAGAATCCGAAATCCTCGGTAAGACGCTTGACCGTCCCTTCAAGGTCTTTCGCATAAAAAATCGGATATAAATCGGTTACTTTCATAGTTATTTCCTTTCTGTTTTGTTTGTGATCGCGTTACGTGATAAGAATTGAATCCTTTTTGTAACTACTCTATCATAACACTTTATAAGCAAAAAATCAAGTAAAAACGTATGTTTTTTTAAAATACGTCAAAAACCGTCAAACGGGTAAAAAGGCCGGGAAAGCGGTCAAATACCGCTGAAAAACCGGATACGAAAGAAAAATCAAAAGCCCTTGAAACCTTAGCGGTTTCAAGGGTTTTCGGTTTATATAAGACAGCAATTAATGATACAAAAGCAAGATAGAAATGCCCAAATATTTAATACTGATATATCTTTTTATATTTTTTGAAGAACAGAATACGCTGTGCCTCTCAAAGACTGTATAACAGATTGCATTATCCTTCCGAAGCGGTCAGTTCGTCGCGTTTTGCAAGGATCGCCTTAACCAGCGAAACGTAATCGGCGTCCGCCTTGTTACGGAAAAGTTCGGTGAGTTCGGCGATCGGGGCGAACAGCGGGGTCAGAGCGAGGTTCGCGGTCACGCCTTTCAAGGCGTGGGAAAGCTCAAACCCCCGGTCGAGGTCCCCGTTTTCCGCCGCCTCCAACAGTTTTTCGAACCCCGGATCGCGGATCGCCTTTTCCGTCAGCATCAGGTAAAACGACTCGTTGTTGATGCAGCGCTGCATCCCCTCGTCAACGTTTGCGCCGAACGCGCGGAGTTTTTCAAGCGTCAGCATACTTCCACCCCCTTTCAAATGCTCATCGGCTCTTTTATTTGGAGCCATTCGCGAATGAATTTTTCAAAGTCCGCCGCCGGTTTCGGCGCGGAAAAATAGTACCCCTGTACCATATCGCATCCCATTTCACGCAGGGTGTTTAACTGTTCCGCGGTCTCGACGCCCTCCGCGATCATCGGAACCGACAGGGTTTCGGCGATCTCGACGATCACTTTCAGCATTCTAAGGTTCCCGTTCTCCCGGAACACGCTCCGAATGAATACCATATCGAGTTTCAGAACGTCTATCGGCAGGGTGGCGATCATATTCAGGGAGGAATACCCCGAACCGAAATCGTCCATTTCGATCACGAATCCGATCTTCTGCAACTGATTCACCGTATCGATGATCTGCCGCGCGTTCTCGGTGTAGGCGGATTCGGTGATCTCAAGGTGCAGGTCGGAAAAGTCAAGCCCGCCGTTTATAACGAGGTCGCGGAGCGTTTCGACAAGATCGGGGTCCAGCATATCGATCCGCGAAACGTTGACCGACACGGGAACGGTTCTGCCGAACTGCTTCTTCCACGCGGCGATCTGCGAGACCGTCTCCCGCCAGACGTAGCGGTCGAGCATACGGATCAAGCCGTTATTTTCAAATAGCGGGATGAATACGCCGGGCGAGATCATACCGAGTTCGGGATGGATCCAGCGCACCAGCGCCTCCGAGCCGCAAAGAACCGGGGTGTCGGGGCGGACGTCGAACTTCGGCTGGAAATAGACCGCGAACTGCTTTTCTGCGATCGCGCGCGGGAACTCGTCGAGCAGACGTTCGTCGTAGATTTCTTTTTCGTGCATGGCGTTGTCGTAGAACGCGATGCAGTCGGTAAAGCTCCCGCGGACGGTGTCGGCGGCGATCTTCGCACGGTCGAAACGCGTCTGCATCTCCACCGTCTTTTCGGTCTTTGCCGAGACGCCGAGGCGAATGCGGATCCTTCCCTTATCGTCCCCGCACGCGGCGGCGATTATCGCGTCGAGAAACGCGTGGTAATCGGTGAGGTGCGGACAGTAGACGAGAAAGGTGTCGGCACTGCGGCGACAGGCGATCCCGCCCGCCTCCCCGACCGACGCGACGATTGCCTGCCCGATCCGGATCAGTACCTGATCGGCGTACTGTTTGCCGAAACGTTCGTTGATCATCTTGAAGCGATTGACGTCAAGGACCAGCGCGTCGGTCGGAACGTCGGGATGAAAGACGTCGTACTGCTCCGCGTAACGGTAGAAGTACTCCCGCGTATACAGCCCGGTCAGATGGTCGTACTCGGTCTCGCGGATCAGGTCGCGGTCCTCCGAGAGCTCGATGGTGCGCTTGACGCGCGCCTGTACGACCTTCGGAATGGGATACGGCTTCGGAATGAAGTCGATCGCGCCGATGTTGAGGCTCTCGACCTCGGCTTCCTTATCGGACGTCAGAACGATCACGGGGATCTTCGCCGTCAGCGGATTCTCCTTCATTTCGCGGAGGATGTCGAGACCGTGCCGGTCGGGCAGGTTCAAATCAAGCAGAACGAGGCTGATCTTTCGCGACAGCGAAAGAAGCGATGCCTCGGCTTCCGCGCCCGACCCGACCGCGATGATCTCGTACTCCGCATCCAGGATGGCGATCAGGATCTCGCGGTTGACGAACTCGTCCTCGACGATCAGTATTTTCCGTTTTCGTTCGGATCCGGGCTTTTTTTGCATTTCGTTTGTCGGGATCGTGACGTTCATGTGTCGATTCTCCTTGTCATTTCACAGATCCGGCGACGCCGGCGGTTTTACTTTAGCATTCCGTACTGTGCGACGGCTTGGTCGACGGTCAACTCGCCTTTACCGACCTTGAACGCCGCGATACGGATCTGAACCGTAAGCGGATCGGTGATCCCGATCACTTCGGGGGAGATGGTGCAGCTTGCCGGAACCTTGCCGAACGGGGCGTACACCGTGTCGAAGGACAGGTCCGCCGTCGGGGTCACGAGGCGCTTCACCGATGCCATCTGGTTCAGTTCCTTCTTCGAGATCAGGAACCGCATAAACTCGTTCGTCATTTCCAGGTTTTCGCAGTCCTTGTTGACCGAGAACTCGACCGACGGGCTGTCGATGAAATACCCGCCGTCCGCCGTCGCGGGGATGGGCGCGAACGCGTAGGTAAACGGCGCGTTCTTGAACGCCTCGGTCTGGCTCTCGCGTTTCTTGGTGCCGGAAACGGTGTCGCCGGCGCAGATCATCATCGGGAC
>JAFSYU010000046.1 GCA_017443595.1 Clostridia bacterium | reverse complement strand
GATTTTCGGACGAACAGATCGTTGTTCCTGCGAGGCAAAGCCCGCAGGTGCTACTATACGTAACAGCAAGGGGTTTAACGAAGCAGGAGCGGCGAGATGCCGTCCGAAAACGTGGTTCGGATAATTCTCGTTACCCTAGGGGAGCGGACCGCCGCTCCCTTTTGTGATCTGTAAATTACACTATCCTCTTTTAAACGCCGGGTTGAAAGCGTAATAGTTTTTGCTGTCAAGTCCGTCCCGCACCATGCCGAGCGCCTCGCCGAAGCGCTGGAAGTGGACGATCTCGCGCTCACGCAGGTAACGTATGGGATCGATTATGTCCGGATCGTCCACGAGGTTCAGGATGTTGTCGTACGTGACCCGCGCCTTCTGCTCCGCCGCCATGTCTTCAACAAGATCGGCAATGGGATCGCCCTTTGACTGCATGAAAGCCGCCGTGTAAGGCACCCCGGAAGCCGCCTGCGGATATACTCCGAGAGTATGATCCACGAAATACGTGTCAAAGCCTTCTTTTATTATCTCGTCTGTTGTAAGAGCGGACGTGAGCTGATACAGCATTGCGCCTATAATCTCAAGGTGCGCCAGTTCTTCCGTGCCTATGTCGGTCAACAGACCTGCAACGCGGTCGTTCGGCATTGCGAAGCGCTGGGAAAGATACCGCAAAGACGCGCCCAGCTCTCCGTCCGGCCCGCCGTACTGGCTGATAATTATTTTTGCCGCTCTGGCGTCCGGATTTTTTATGTTTACCGGATACTGAAGTCTTTTTTCATAGCCCCACATTATACGTTTGCCTCCTTTTTCCACGGCATGGGCGCACAGTTCCATTCCCAGCCGTTATCCGTACCCGGATAATATGAATCTACCGGACCGTATTTTTCCGTATACTCCGCTAAAAGATCCGCTCTCTGCTCCATGCGCGCGGTAAAATCCGCCAGCGCCGCGGTGCAGTCCGGATGTGTGTCCAAAAACAGCCGCAGCTCATCCATTGCAAAGCTCACCTCGGCTATTTTGCGCATAAGACTGTTTCCGTTGTCGCCGTTGTTTTTCATCTGCATCCGCCTCCTTCAAACGGCAGATATAAAGACGGGAAAAGCGTGCCGCACAAAAGCGCGTCGCTGTCCGTCATTATCTGCCCGTATGCCTGCGGTCTGACGTACGCCATTGCGTACACCTGATCGCGCACGCCGGTATCGTCCTGCCCGGCGCCTGTGCCGCCGGACGGCGCGACGCACCCCTCGAACAGTCCCGCACACCGTCTGCGCATATATTTGTTGTTATACATACAAGTCACCTTATTATGCTTTCTGTCATATTCGGGATCTAACGCCCTTACTATAATATGATAAACCGCGAATTTTGACATATACGCTTGACAATACATCTCGTAAGTGATATAATTTACGCAAATAAAGCCCGTATCAAACGGACCACAAGGAGATATTATGAAGAAAATAACAGCAATAATACTGTCCGCGGTATTGGTCTTGACCGCGTGTCTGCTTTGCTCGTGCGATATGCCCATACAGGCGGCCGATTCAACGACTTTCAGGACAGACGACAGACCAAACGATATACCGGGCGGCGAGCCTGCCGAAAATATCGGAGGGCTGTTGAGCGGCAGAGAGATAACAGAAGTTGACATTTCGGTCGGAAACCAAGGAAATGTGATTTTTCCGGTGTTTGAATACGATAACGGTTATTTAGGCATGGGCAAACCTCAGGACAGCACACTTGTTAAAACATATCCTATAACAGTGGAGTTTCATGGCGATTTTATCATGGTGAATTATTACGTCGCAACGGATACGAGCGCGGTGCAGAAGTCTGTTTTAACAAGTCAAGACAACGTTATAATTTATTACAAATGAGAACAAAAAACGGGAGTTCAACTCCCGTTTGGGGTCAAGAAAAACTCCCTCAGTCTGCTGACGCAGACAGCTCCCCCAAAGGAGGAGCCTTTATTCGCCTCCCTCGTGAGGGAGGTGGCTCGCGCTTCAGCGCGAGACGGAAGGAGTTTTACTTATAAATGCATTGTTTGCAATTTGAACGGGAGCCGCGCTCCCGTTTTTTTATATCTGATCCGCTATTTCGTAAATCAGTTTTTCCGTATCCGCCCAGCCGAGGCAGGGGTCGGTTATGGACTTGCCGTAAACGCCTTCGCCTATGTGCTGACTGCCTTCTTCAATATAGCTTTCTATCATAAGCCCTTTGACGAGGCCGCCCACGTCCTTTGAATATCTGCAGGAATTGATAACTTCCTTCGCTATCCTTCTCTGCTGCGTAAAATCTTTGTTTGAATTTGCGTGGTTGGTATCCACCATGACCGCCGGATTTTTAAGTCCTTTTTCCTGATACATTTCATATACCCGGATAAGATCCTCGTAGTGATAGTTCGGCAAAGACTGACCGTGCTTGTTCATATACCCGCGCAGTATGGCGTGCGCGTATTCGTTGCCGGTGCTTTCCACCTCCCAGCCTCTGTATATAAAGGCGTGCGGATGCTGCGCGGCGGTTATTGAGTTCATCATTACGGAAAGGTCGCCGCCCGTGGGGTTTTTCATGCCGACCGGTATGTCAAGTCCGCTTGCGGTAAGTCTGTGTTGCTGATCCTCAACGCTGCGCGCGCCGACGGCGACGTAAGAGAGAAGGTCCGACAGATATCTGTGATTTTCCGTATAAAGCATCTCGTCCGCTGAGGAAAGGCCCGTCTCGGAGATCACGTGCATATGTATCTGACGTATGGCTATTATGCCTTTGAGCAGATCGGAGCCTTTTGTGGGGTCGGGCTGGTGGAGCATACCCTTGTATCCGTCGCCCACCGTGCGCGGTTTGTTCGTATAAATACGCGGTATGATGATTATTTTATCCGCGACCTTGTCCTGCACTTTTTTAAGGCGGTGCACGTAATCAAGCACCGGCTCCTCCGCGTCCGCGGAACACGGACCGATGACAAGCAGGAATTTATCGCTTTTTCCCGCAAAGACCGCTTTTATCTGCTCGTCGCGTTTCTTTTTTATTTCGGCAAGCGTATCCGTTACCGGATACATACCTTTTATCTCCTGAGGTATTGGCAGCTTGCGCTTGAACATCATATTCATAGCCGGTCACTCCTCTATCATCTTCGTTTTATCGAACGCCGCGCGGCGCTCGGTCGAAATACGCATCATTTCCTTTAATTTTTCCACGTTATCGTCCGCTATATACGTTCTCATACGGTACAACTCGCCGGAAAACTCGTCTATCATGGATATGAGCGATTTTTTGTTCAGCAGAAACAGCTCGCTCCACATATCCTCGTTTATCCTCGCTATCCTCGTAAGGTCGCGGAACGAGTCGCCCGTGTATTCCTTCAGCTTCGGCACGTCGCTTGACGTCATCAGCGCCACGGCTATGCAGTGCGTGAGCTGTGAAAGATACGCTATCATATCGTCGTGCGCCTCGGGCGTAAGCTCCGCAACGTGCGCGAATCCGAGCGTGTGTCCCAGGTCTTTGCAGAGTCTTACGGCTTCCGGCGTATTTTTTTCAGTGGGCGTTACTATATAGTTCGCTTCTTTGAAAATGGAATCGTCGCTGTTCTGCACGCCGTAGACCTCGCGGCCCGCCATCGGGTGCGCGGCGATGAATTCAACGCCTTCCGGCAGCATATCCTGTATCTTTTCCACAATGCACTTTTTAACGCCGGTGACGTCCGTTATAACGGCGCCTTTTTTCAGATATTTGCCGTATTTTTCCATCCATTCAACGAAAACGTGCGGATAAAGCGCGAAGACGGCAAGATCCGCCGCGCCTATCAGCTCCGGCTCCGGCACGGTAGTTCCGAACGATATTATCCCCTCGCTCAGCGCGTAGTCGACTGACGACTGAGAGCGCGTTATGCACTTTACAGAAAAGCCTTTTTTCGTAAGCGCTCTTGCATAGCTTCCGCCTAAAAGTCCGAGACCTACTATTAAGATATTTGTATTTTTATCAAGTTTCATTTTATTTCCTTTATCTTTATTCCGAGTTTTGAGATATCGTCAAAGAACCCGGGATAGCTTTTACCTACGGCTTCCGCGCCGCATACCGTGCCGCCGGTGAGCGAACACAGGACGGAGCACGCCATTACTATCCTGTGATCGTCGTGGCCGTATATTTCCGTCACCGGAGCTTTTATGCCGCCGCGGATTTTTATTTTATTATCGTATATTTCCGTTTTTACGCCGAATTTTAAAAGCTCTTCCGCCATTGCGGCGCCTCTGTCGCTTTCCTTTATCTTCAGCCTTGACGTTCCGTAGAGCGTCGCGCCGTACAGCGCCGCGGCGCACGCCATCAAGACGGGCGCGTTGTCCGGACAGTCGCTTACGTCTATATCGGCGCAGCCTTGTTTGAGCTGTTCAAACTGTTTTATTATTATCCTGTCGCCCTGCGTGCTGTTTTCGTTCAGCCCGGCGACTTTCACGTCGCCGTTTATCAGTCCGAGCGCGTATAAGAACGCCGCGCCTGACCAGTCGCCTTCCGCCGTGACCTCCGCCGGGGCGTATTTCTGATCACCTTTTATGAATATCGTATCGTCGTCGCCGACGGTCGCCGTCACGCCGAACTGCGCCATAACTTCCGCCGTGACGTCAACGTACGGACGGCTGACGAACGGCGGTTTTACGTGTATAAAACAGTCGTTGTCCGACAGCGGCGCGGCGAGCATGAGTCCCGTTATGAACTGGCTTGAGATCGCACCGGACACGGTCACGCCGCGCAGATCCAGTTTGCCGCATACCTCTGTTTTATCCGGGTATCGCTCAAACAAAACGCCCTGTTCTCCGCACAACTCTTCATACACGTCAAGCGGGCGCTGCATAAGCCGCGGCGAGCCGTATAACGTGAATTTTCTGTTCTGCATAAGGCATACGGGGATGAAAAACCGCAGAGTGCTGCCGCTTTGTCTGCAATAAAGCTCCTCCGACGTTTTGCCGCCGCTCTTTATATACGCCGTGCCGTTTTCGATCTTCACGTCCGCGCCGAGCGCACGCGTGCAGTCCGCGGTCGCAAGTACGTCGTCGCTTTCACATATATTATGAACAACGCTTTCGCCGCCGGACAGCGCCGCGCATATTATCTGCCTGTGTATAAAGCTCTTTGCCGGCGGCGCGTTGACCTTGCCTTCCGCGCGGCTTTTTTCTATTTCTATATTCATAACAGATGATCTATAGCCCTTAAATATCCGTCAAAACCGAGACCGGTTATAGTCTTTTCGGCATACAGTCTGACGTAGCTTATCCGACGGAAATCCTCGCGCGCCGAAACGTCTGAAATATGCACTTCGACCGTTCGGATACCTACGGCTTTCAGCGCGTCGAGTATAGCAACGCTCGTATGCGTGTACGCGGCGGGGTTTATTACTATACCGTCAAATTTGCCGTACGCCTGCTGTATTTTTTCAACTATCGCGCCTTCGTGATTTGACTGGAACAGCTCCACCGCGACGTTTTTTTCTTTACAGTAGTTTTCTATCAGCGCTTCAAGGTCGGCATATGTTTTTCTGCCGTATATATCCGGCTCTCTTATGCCTAACATATTGAGGTTCGGGCCGTTGATAACAAGTATCCTCATGCTTTTCTTCCCTTTTGTATCTTCATTATGCGGCGCACCGCTTCTTCCGGTCTTATGTTGTTTATGACGCGGTGGTCGCACGTTTTTTCGTATATGCCGCGGCGTTCAAGATACCTTGCTTTCAGCGCTTTGCGGTCCGATGAAAGCGGTCTTGAACCATCCGGCTCGATAAGCGACAGTCTCCGGTCTATATAGCATATAACGCCGTTTTCGCGCAGGGCGCGAACGTTTTCTTCCCTTAAAACCGCGCCGCCGCCGGTGGCTATCACCGCGCCGCGCGTATCCGCGACTACGGCTTTTATTACCGCCGTTTCCTCGTCTCTGAACGCGGCTTCACCGTTTTTGTTTATAAAATCCGCTATATTTCCTATCTTTTTTGTCAGCTCTTCGTCCGTATCTATAAAGGTTTTCCCGGTTTTTTCCGCAAGCAGACGGCCTACCGTGGATTTTCCGCTGCCCGGCATACCGGTGAGCACCGTGTTTTCCGTTATTTTACGCAGTTCTTTATATATGCGCTCACCTTCCGCGCGTTTTACGGGGATACCCGTAAAAAGCTCCGCGGACGCCATAGCCTGCGTAACGAGCATATAAAGTCCGTCCGCGCACGGAATTCCCGCGTCCTCACAGTCAAGGAGCAGTTTTGTGCGCAAAGGATTGAATATCACGTCAACAACGCCGGATACGCCTTTGAAATCGCGAATATCTATCGCGCTGTTCCCCGTGTTCGGATACATTCCGGCGGGTGTTGTGTTTATAATATAATCTATTGCGGCTTCTTTTGCCTGATCGTAGCTTATCCGGCCGTCCTCCGGCGTCCTGCTGGCGACGAAGACCGCCCTTGCGCCGAGGTCCCGGCAGGCGCATCTTACCGTTTTTGACGTTCCGCCCGAGCCGAGGATCAGTACGTTTTTGCCGGAAACGTTGAATCCCGCGCGCATAAGCGTCGCTCTGAATCCCGCGTAATCCGTATTATAGCCGTATAATTTGCCGTTTTTGTTTACTATAGTGTTTACGGCGCCTATTTCAGACGCCTGCGGACTTATCCAGTCAAGATACGGTATGACCGTTGATTTATAAGGGATGGTCACGTTTATGCCGTTGAATTTTCTTTCAAGAAGAAAACGTCTTACCTCCTCCTCCGGCATCGGCATAAGATCGTATCCGTATCTGCCTATCATTTCATGGATCGTTTTTGAGTAGCTGTGTCCGAGCTTTTCTGCTATCAGACCGTATTTCATATGGTTCCTTTCATTCGCTGTACAGGTAATCGTCGCCGTATCTGACCGTTAAAACGTCGGCGGCGGTGAACGCGGCAAGCGCGTCTACGACGGCTCGCGCGCGGTGTATTATCATGGGATCGTGTCTGCCGCGTATCGTATGGACTATGTTCGTTTCTTTTACGAAGTCCACCGTGTTCTGCGGCTTGAATATTGACGGGGTTGGTTTTATGACGGTCTTGAATATAACGGGCGCGCCGTTTGTGATGCCGCCGTTTACGCCGCCGTTGTTGTTTTTGTCAAAAACAACTTCTCCGTTCTCGTAATGAAGCTCGTCGTTCGCCTCGCTGCCGAATACGTTTGCAAAATCGTACCCTAAACCGAACGACACGCTTTTTACCGCGGGAACGGCGTATATCGCCTTTGATATCTCCCCCTCAAACGTGCCGAAAAACGGCTCTCCCGCGCCGGCGGGCAAGCCGACGATCGCGGTCTCAAGCACGCCGCCTATGCTGTCTCCCAGGTTGGCGCAGCGTTCCGCGGCGGATCTCATCTGTTCTTCCGCTTCCTCCATAAGAGTCGGAAACTGTCTGTTATACAAAAGCTCTATATCTTCTCTGAAGTCCGTAAATCCTCTGTCGCGTATACTGCACAGACTTGATATATGAGTGCCGACGAGTATGCCTTTTTTCTTTAACGCGGAGCGCACTACGGCGCAGACGGCGACTATAGCCGCGGTTATCCTGCCGGAGAAATGTCCGCCGCCGCGAAAGTCTTCAAAGCCGTGATATTTGACGTGCGCGGTGTAATCCGCGTGTCCGGGACGCGCGGGACCGTATTCGTAATCACTGCTTACCGTGTTTTCGTTTTTTATGATTATGCAAAGCGGAGTTCCTGTGGTTTTGCCCCTGAAAACGCCGCTTATGACGGAAAATTCATCCGCTTCGCGCCGGCTTGTCGATATTTTGCCGGACGGACGCCTCATATCAAGCGCGTATCTTATGTCCGCTTCATCAACGTCTATGCCCGGGGCAAGTCCGTCAAGCACGGCTCCGATATACGGACCGTGGCTTTCGCCGAAAAGCGTAAGCGTCAGAGCGTTTCCCAACGTGTTTTTCATAAAACAGCCTCCAGTCTTTGTGTAAGCTCCTCCATGCCGACCGATCTTATCTCAAATTCTCCGGGACGGTCGACGAACACGGCTTTTATCTTGCCTGACGAGCTTTTTTTATCGTGCGCGACGGCTTCCGTTACCGCCGTTTTATCAAAATCATACCGTTTGGGGATACCTAATTTATCGTATATTTTAAGCAGTCTTTCTCTTAATTCATCCGAACACATCGCAAGCATTCCGAGAGCAACGCATTCGCCGTGATAAAGCTCCGGCGAGACGGCGCTTTCTATGCCGTGGCCAAGCGTGTGGCCGAAATTCAGCACGCGGCGTAAGCCCGCTTCTTTTTCGTCCTGCTCAACTACGTTTATTTTTATCCTGAGACTTCTTTCGGTTATCGTATCAAGCTCGGAATAAATATCACTTTTCTCAAACAGCTCAAACAGTTCGTTATCCGACGTCGCGGACATTTTAAGCGCCTCGCATAACCCGTTGTTTATCTGTCTTTTTGGCAGAGTTTTCAGCGTTTCCGGGTCTATAAGCACCTTTTTCGGCTGTTTGAAGCTGCCTATGAGGTTTTTCATTCCGTGAAAATCTATCGCGGTCTTGCCGCCCACGGATGAGTCCACCTGCGACAAAAGCGTCGTGGGGATATTGTAAAAATCTATACCTCGCATATATACGGCGGCTGCAAAACCGGCAATATCTCCGCATACCCCGCCGCCTACGGCGCAGACGCAGTCGCCGCGGTCAAATCCGCAGTCGGTCATAAGCGCCAGGATGGCTTGCAGATCATCGAAATTTTTGCTCTGCTCTCCCTGTTCAAGTACGAACGTAAACGCTTTTTCCGCCTGTTTCGATATCGCGTCCGCGTACTTCGCCGGCACGCCCGTGTCCGTCACTATGAGCGTTTTTCGGTTAAGATCGAGCATCTCGCCGGCTTTTGACAGCGCGCCGCGCTCGATCACTATATCGTACGAGTTTTCGCCTAAATTCACGTGCAGTATCATACAGACATTTTTCCTTCCTTATATGAGCCTACCATCTTCAGCCTGTCGCAGACGCCGGCAAGCTCCGTCATCATTTTCTCGCCCTCGTCCGTTCCGGCGTTGCCTTCACATTCAACGTAGAAATAATACTGCCAGGGCAGATTTTTCATCGGGCGGCTGTGAAGGGACGACATATTGTAGCCGTGGCTGCCTATGATCTTTATCGCCTCCGCAAGAGATCCCGCCTGGTTTTTGACGGAAAATACTAAAATAAAACTGTTGTGCGTTTTGTTCTTTTCACTCTCCTTGCGGGAAAAGACCGCAAAGCGCGTGGTGTTGTCAACACCGGTGTTTATGCTGCGCGATATGACGCTCAGCCCGTACAGCTCCGCCGCCTCAACGGTGCCTATCGCCGCCATGCTTACGTCGTTCTGTTTTGAAACGAACTCCGCCGCGCGCGCGGTATTTGAATATTCCATGGTTTTATACCCGTGTTTTTCTATGAATTCCGCGCATTGAGACAGTGCCTGCGGATGAGATACGACCGTTTTGACGGTCTGCTCCGTCGCGCCGGGCGCGCCTATGAGATTCTGCCTTACGGTAAGATCAAAAACGTCGTTTATATATAAAGGTCCGGTGAAGATAAGGTCGATAACCGCGCCGACCTCGCCGGCAAAGCTGTTTTCTATCGGGATGACGGCGCACTGGCAGTCGCCGCGCACAACGGATTCGTAAGCCTCCGTAAAATCCCTGCACGGTATCCTGTTGCCGTACGGGAACAGTTTTTTTGCCGCTATGGAAGCAAACGCGCCTTCAACGCCGCTGTACGCAACGCTTATGCCGGATATCAGCGCGGTCTGGTAGTCGCGCGATATTTTCATCGTATGCGTAAGAAAATCAATGTAATATCCCGTAAGCTCCCTGTCCTGTATAAGGGAACTGTTTTTCTTTACGACTTCCGCCTCGCGCTCCTCGTCAAGCACGGGCAGTCCGCGCTCCTTTTTATATTCCGCAACGGTCTTTACCGCGCGCATACGTCTCTCAAACCAGCGCGCTATTTCACGGTCCGCCTCGTTGATCTCGGTTCTTGCAATATCAAGCTCACTCATAAATACCTCTTTAAATCAAAAGCACCGCGCAAACACAGTCAAGCGTTCCGCAGTGCAGATTTTCGATCTTTGCAAAACAGAGCGCCTTCAATTATAAAAGTAATAAAACAAGCTATTAAAACAATATTTCATTACTTTGCCTCCGTTTGCGTATTTTCTTTAATTTTATACTTTATATTTTAATAATTCAATACAACCGCTGCAAATAAAATTAACTTTTTGTTTTGCAATTATGAAAGAAGCATTCTGTCGTTGTCAAGCATCCTGCCCGCCGCGTCCTTGAAGCGCACGAGCAGATCGTCAACGGTCAGCTTTGCGCGTTCTTCTCCGCGCGTATCGAATATTATGCGCCCGTCCGCCATCATTACGGTGCGTGAGCCGAGCTGCAGAGCGGACGACATATTGTGCGTTATCATAAGACAGGTGAGACCGCCGTCGTAAACGGTTTTTTCCGTGACCTCAAGTATCTTTTCCGCCGCCGCGGGATCGAGCGCCGCCGTGTGCTCGTCAAGCAGCAGGAGCTTTGGCGGGTTTACCGTCGCCATCAAGAGAGACACCGCCTGACGCTGACCGCCGGACAGAAGCCCCACGGGCGTTTTCATCCTGTCCTCAAGCCCTAAGCCAAGGGAAGCGACGCGTTCTTTCAGCGCGTTTCTTTCGGCTCTGCCGCTGATGGACAGCCAGCGGCCGCCGCCGGACGCGAGCATAAGGTTTTCCTCCACGGTCATAGACGGCGCGGTGCCCGTTTTCGGGTCCTGGAAAAGCCTGCCTATGAATCTTGCGCGCTTGAAATCCGGCATAAGCGTTATATCTTCGTTATCAAGCGTTATCTTGCCCGTATCGGGCAGAAACGCGCCGGATACGGCGTTGAAAAGCGTTGATTTTCCGGCGCCGTTTGAGCCGATTATCGTTATGAATTCGCCTTTTTCCACGCTTAAATTTATGTCGGAAAGCGCTTTTTTCTCGTTTACCGTCCCGGGATTGAAGGTCTTTGAAACGTTTTTTAATTCTAACATTTTAAGCCTCCTTCCGTCTGAACAGACGCTTGGAAAGCGCCGGATACTGCTTTTTGAGATACGGTATGAATATGGCGAATATGACTATCACGGCGGATACGAGCTTGAGCATATACGCGGGCATCTGGAAACGCAAAGCTATGGCGTAAACAAGGCGGAATATCACGCCGCCGACAACAGCGCCCACGGCTCTGACTTTGATAGACCCGCGCGAGAACAGCGTGCCGCCGATAAGCAGCGAGGCAAGCGCTACCGTGACCATGCCCTGACCCATGTTTATATCCGCCAGCTTCTGCGTCTGCGCCAAAAGGCAGCCGGACAAAGCCGTGAACGCGTTTGCCACGCACAGACCGACGGTCGTGGTGAACACCGGGTTTATGGAAGAATATCTGACCATTTCCGTATTGTCGCCGGTCGCGCGTATCGCAAGACCGAGACGCGTTTTAAGGAAGACCGACATAAAGACGACGGCAAGAGCAACGGCTATGAAAGCGACGATGACTTTATGCCAGCCGTTTAAAAACGTGCCGGACAAAAGCGCTTTCATTTTTGTAAATACCGTTTCCACGTTGTTTAAGTTTTTCAAAGACGCGCCGCCCAGTACCGCTATGTTCACCGAGTAAAGTCCGGTGTTCACTATAATGCCGGAGAGCAGGCTGTTTATGCCCATGCGCGTCTGTAAAAACGCCGTTACAAAGCCGGAGCATACGCCCGCCGCCATTGCCGCCGGTATCGCAAGATACGGATGTCCGGACAGCGCGACGACCGCGCCGACCGCCGCGCCCAGCGTAAAGCATCCGTCCGTTGACAGATCGCAGACGTTGAGCATGGAATACGACAGAAACAGCGCCAGCACGGTAAGCGAACCGATAAGCCCGAGCTCCAGGACCGACTGTATTATATTGAGTATGTCGGAAAATCCCATTTGGTTTTTTGCCTTTCATGATTGGGACGAGCGGTGCCCGTCCGGAAATAATAAATTAGAACGATTGTTACTTTCATTTAAGTCCCGCTCCTTTCAAAACTTCGTTTGTAGTTATTCCGGTAAAGTTGTATGCAAGCTCGCTCATGGCAAACGGTAACGGCACCGAATTGTCGAGCTTGATAATCTTATAATTCGTTCTTAACTTTTCGGCGTTCTTTATTATAGATTCTTTAATTGATGGTTTCTTTATGACATCTGCGTTTGCAAGTATATTTTCAAGAGTGCCAAACTCATTCAGCAACAAAGCCGCTGTTTTTGGACCGATTTTGTCTGCTCCTTTAATATTATCCGAAGTATCACCTATAAGCGACTTGAAATCTGCATACTGTAACGGAGTAACGTTAAATTTATCCTTTATGTATTCAGGTGTACATATAACGGTATTATCACCACGGTACCTAAGTACCGACACTTTCTCCGTTATAAGTTGAAAAAAATCACTATCAAATGATGAAATAACAATATCATTATCTTGCCCATAGTCCAAAGCATAACCGGCAATTAAATCATCTGTTTCACAGGTGATCGTTTCGGTATGTTTTATACCCAGATAATCAAGTGCTGCATATACATCAGGCAACTGTGAAAACGGTGTTTCTTCTTTCGGTGTTTCGCTATAATCCACTCTGTTTGCTTTATACTCAGAGTCAAGAGTGGAACGATAATAATCTTGTTCGCCATCGAACAATACGACAATATGCGAAGGTTTAGTTTTTCTTATGATTTTTAGCAACGCACCAACAAAACCAAGTGTGCCTTGAATTGATTTGCCTTGCTTGTTTACTATCCTTGCGGGCATACCAAAGAACATTTGAAATAGTAGGTTACTTCCGTCAACAATTAAAAGTCGGTTCATAACAGATACTCCTTAATATCTCCGACAAACTGATTACCGCAACAGGTTAGTTCGCCAAGTACGCGCTTTAACCTTTCTTCTTTTGGAACTTTAATATACACGATACGGTCGAGAGCGGAAAGAAACTTGTTTCCGTAGTCTCCGATAACGGAGGAAAAAACGAACCGTCTGTCAGTTGAAATAAAACGCTCAAGGATCCGTATTGCATCTTCTTTTTTTCTCGGACGGTCGTATTCATACGCAGAGCCTTCTTTGGAAAAGAATAAATCCTCAGCGTCTATGAATCGGAATGACAGTTTTTCGGCAAGAACTGCCCCGACCGTGCTTTTGCCTGCGCCGTTCAGGAAGAAATAAGAAAGAATAAAGAATAAAAATCGGTGTCGGCGGAGCCGACGAATTGTGCGCTTGCGCGCATTTGGGGCTCCCCGCCCCCCTTACCGCCCCAAACCCCACCTCCCCCCGGAGTTTCGGGGCTTTTCATGTCCCTCGGAAAATTTTGGGGGAGGGACCGAGTGTTCCCCACCGCGCGCTGCCCCCCTCATTCGAAGAATGACGGGAGGGGCCGAGGGGTTCCCCGTTGCGAACAAGTGAGCAATGGGGGTTCCGGAGGGGAAGGGGGTTTGGGGGTTGGCGGCGCGTCAGCGGCGCCGGAGGGGTGGGACCCCCAATTCAAATTCAGCAGGACACGGAAACGGGCGATCGGTGATCGCCCCTACCGTTTTGAATAAAGCGCGGGGCGCTTTATTCAAAACTTTCCGCCGTCTTTATCGGCTGCACTTTTGTGCAGAACGGGCCGAACGTTGCGGCAACGTCGTCATATGACAGACCGACTTTTTCGCATATATCCGTATTTACGGTCGCGGTGCCGTTGTCAAACGTTTTTACCGCCATGTCCGCGGGTTTCTTGCCGTCAAGCAGTATCTCGGCTGCCATTTTCGCGGTCTCCGTACCTAAGTTCGCGTAGTCTACGCCGTAGCCGCAGAACGCGCCGTTGAGTGCGAAGGAGTCCGCGCCGGCATAATGGAGTATCTTTGCGTCCGCGAGTTTTTCATATATTGAAAGCTCAGCGGTCATTACCGTGTTGTCGGACGGGGTGAACACCGCGTCGCAGCCGTCGGATATTATTTTGTCTATCTGCAGGCCTATTTCCTGCGTATTAGTTCCGGTATATTCCTTGATCGTAACGCCCTTTTCGGTAAGGAACTGTTTTGCCGCCGCTATGGCGGTTGTGGACGAATCCTGACCTAAGTCGTATAACAGACCTACCGTTTTTGCCTCAGGGTTCTGTGCGAATATCAGCTTCATAACGGCTTCCGTATCAAGGAAGTCGGACGTGCCGGTTATGTTGGCGCCGGGTTTTTCAAGCGTAGTCACGAGCTTGGCGGCGAGCGGATCGGACACCGCGGCGAATACGACGGGCGTTTTGCTGTCTTCCGTCGCCGACTGCATCGCTATCGCGACCGGCGTTGCAATACCTATCATAAGGTCTACCTTCTGCGCTTCAAAATCCGTTATTATCTGATTCAACACGTTCGAATCGGCGTTGCAGTTCTGTTCAACTACGGCGATCTTTACGTTCTTTGCTTTTTCGGTCGCGGCGAGCTCCGCTTTGATGTTTGCGACTATCTGGTTGAGCGATGCGTCGTCCACGTAGTTGCAGATGCCTACTTTGTATGTTTTTTGGCCTGTTGTACCTGTCGTACAGGCTGTGAGTGCCGTTACCGCGATGACTGCGATGAGGATAAGGGAAATAAGTTTTTTCATTTTGTTTTTCTTCCTTTCAATTTATTTTTTTGCATCCCGGGTAAAAACAAAAAATCCCCGGCATGCTTATCATGCTTGGGACGAATAATATATCCGCGGTACCACCCAAATTGAGACTTTTGTCTCCAACTCTTTTTGCGTACTGACATACACAGCGCCGATGATAACGGGAGCGCACCCCGTCGGAGCATACTTGAATAAATCGTTCAGCCCCGCCCTCCGAAGTCCATTCACACCGGCTATCGCTCCGCACTCACACCACCTGCGGCTCGCTGTACCGAATCGACCGACGCTACTCGTCTCCGTCAACGGTTGTTGGCGTGATTATATCACCGTTTTGAAGTTTTGTCAAGACCTTTTTGCAAATTTTTTCAAATTTTTTTCGCAGGGCAAAGATTTTTGCATTTTTCGACTGTCCGCCTTTCATTTATAAGTGATATTATTGTATAACGATCAATGTTTTTTCGATATCACGTCCCGCAAGGGACATATCACGTCCCTCCGGGGACCGATATGCTTGCTTCGCAAATACGATATAATGCTTACGCATTGTTTGCGTGTGCCGACCCGTATTTTTTTTACAAATCTCTTGACAACATCTTTTTAATATGATAAAATAATTATTGTAATAAATTCTGCGCCGCGTCGTGCGGCGGAAAGGAATATCAAATGAAAATTATGAGAAGATTTTTGGCGGCGGCTCTCGTGCTTGTAATGCTCGCGTCCGCTCTGTCCGTTTTCGCGTCCGCGGACGTGCTGAAGAAGGAGGACACGGGTCTTCCGTTCGACCTCGTCGCTCCCGCTTACGTAACCGCCGTGTGGGGCGAAGGCGGCGATTCGCCTACGACGACAAACGTCACGTACAGTCTTTCAAACGAGATGACGACGTTTTTCAAGAACCTGGAAAAAGCGAACCTCGACGAGAAATACGAAGAATTTATGTCACCGTATAATTTTGACGAGATTTGGATGAACATTCAGCTGGACTGGGCGCTGGACGACGTCAACGACGAGATATCCGGCTGGCATTACACGAAATACTGGGACGGCGATCCGTATTTCGGACTCGGTCATGACAGCGAGGGAAACCCGCGCTGGAGTGACTGGGACGTTGTTGACTGGGGGCTCAACAACGCCACGGAAACCGTCCAGGATATATGGGTCACCCGCGGCGTTCCGAACGACGAGCGTTGGAACGGAAACCCCGAAAGGCACATACCCGGCGTAAAGGATCAGCTCAGGCCTGAGCAGTATGTATACGACGAAGAGGAAGAAACCCTTTATATCGACTTTACAAAACATACGATGTATTACCGTATGCGCTTTGTAGTGACCACAAGAACAGAAAGAGAGGATGAAACCTGGTATTTTTCCGACTGGTCGAACGTTGCGATGATAGGCAAGAACGCGAAGGCATACGAACCGCTTACGCAGAAGGATCTTTCCGCTCCGGTGCTTACCGATCTGCACATGACGGATCAGGAATTCAACGGTCACGCCGTCATCGCGCTGACGCTCACCGTTCCGGACAAGCTCGCGGAAGACGCCGCATACGTTGAGGCGTGGGGCGGAGTGTACTGGATAGAGGCTCAGGCGCGTTTCAGAGGAGATACGGAATGGGTAGGCCTGCAGGGCGACTGGATAATAAAAGGCGGCGAGATGGAATTCGCGCTTATGTCGCTTTCAAGAGAAGACCACGTATACGTCAAAAAGACGGATGAAATAGAGCTGCGTCTGCGGTATTATGTCTATCAGAGAGAGACAGACACCGAGATGTGGTCGGAGTGGTCTGAGATAAACAACTTCAGCGGCGGCGACGACGTGCTCCGCGGCGACGTGAACGAGGACGGCGAGGTCAACAACAAGGACGTCGTTTATCTGTTCAGATCCCTTTCCTCGTCGGGCGTTAACATAAACCGTATCCTCGCCGACTTCAACGAAGACGGTGAAGTAGACAACAAAGACGTCGTTGCGCTGTTCAGATACGTCAGCACACACACGGAGATCAGAATATAAGCCGAAATACGAATAAATACATAAGAAAAAATCCGGGAAAACCGGATTTTTTCTTATTCAACGGGTGTCTCGTCAACTTCGTCTACTTTTTTGACGACCTTTTTTGCCGTGCCGGAAACGGCTTTTCCGAGCGATTTTCCGGTGTTGCCGAAGCTGTGTCCCACCTCGCTCCAGCTTTCTCTCAAATCGGTCTGCACCACGTTGCCGTTCTCGTCTCTCGGTTCCTCGTCAAGTATCCTGTCCGCGCCTACCTTGACGCTCTTGATTATGGACTTGCCTACGCCGGCAAAAGATTTGCCCAAACCTTTTCCTGTGTTTTTCCAGTTATCCTTTACGCTCATTGCGGGATCTCCTTTCGTTTTCATTGGTCTAGGGTAACAAGAGTTATCCGAACCCGCTCAAACGGCGCTATTTCGGCTCTTTTCGGTTTGTCGTCATTGGAATACCGGCGTATTCCTGCTTCCTCCGCGCCGAAAATATCTCGAAATTTCATCCGTTTGAGTCCTATAGG
>JAFSYU010000045.1 GCA_017443595.1 Clostridia bacterium | reverse complement strand
GGATTTTCGGACGAACAGATCGTTGTTCCTGCGAGGCAAAGCCCGCAGGTGCTACTATACGTAACAGCAAGGGGTTTAACGAAGCAGGAGCGGCGAGATGCCGTCCGAAAACGTGGTTCGGATAATTCTCGTTACCCTAGGCGAATAATTTACACACTTGTCAATTGTTTTTATTGATTTACAATAAAAACGCGTATATAATACTGTGTTAGGAAAACAATAAAGGAGCTATACATGAATACAGAAACGAAAAAATCACTGTGCAAACTTGCCGCGGCTGTCCGTATGGATATATTGACGGAAGTATATTCGGCAAATTCCGGACATCCCGGCGGATCTTTATCCATAGCCGACGTTTTGTCCTATCTTTATAAATGCGTTTTGCGTGTGGATCCGAAAAATCCGGATGATCCGGAGCGCGACCGCTTTGTCTTATCAAAAGGCCACACGGCTCCGGCGCTTTACGCGATCCTCGCGGAATGCGGCTTCATACCGAAGGATGAACTTAAAAAATTCAGAAGCATAGACAGCTATCTGCAGGGACATCCCGACATGAAGCATACGCCCGGCTGCGATATGACTTCCGGTTCGCTCGGACTCGGTCTTTCCGCCGCCGCCGGCATGGCTCTCGGCGCAAAGCATCAGGGCAAGGGCTTCAAGGTCTACGCGGTCTGCGGCGACGGTGAGCTTGCCGAAGGTCAGATCTGGGAGGCGGCCATGTTCTCCGCCCACTACAAGCTCGACAATCTCTGCGTATTCGTAGACTGGAACGGTCTGCAGATAGACGGCAGGATAGTTGACGTTATGAATTCCACGCCTATAGACGAAAAATTCGCGGCTTTCGGCTGGCACGTACAGCTTATAGACGGCCACGATTTTGACCAGATCGAAAACGCCGTGAACGAAGCATCAAAAACAGAAGGCAAGCCTTCCGTTATAATCATGAAGACAACAAAGGGCAAAGGCGTTTCCTATATGGAAAATCAGGTAAGCTGGCACGGCGCCGCACCCAACGAAGAACAGTACAAACAGGGCATGGCGGAGCTTCAGGCCGCTTTAGCCGCACTGGATGAATAAGGAGATACGGCAATGAGTGATAAAAAAGCAACAAGAGAAGCATACGGAGAGGCTCTGGCTGAATTCGGTGCAAAATATGAAAATCTGGTAGTGCTTGACGCGGACCTTGCCGGAGCTACGAAAACGGCGACCTTCAAAAAGGCTTTCCCGAACAGGCATTTTGACTGCGGTATAGCGGAGGGCAACATGGTATCCGTCGCCGCGGGTCTTTCCACAACGGGACTTATCCCGTTTGCGTCCTCGTTTGCAATGTTTCTGGCGGGACGCGCGTTTGAACCGATAAGAAACTCAATAGGCTATCCGCATTTGAACGTTAAATTAGGCGCGACGCACGGCGGCATCACCGTTGGTGAGGACGGCGCGACGCATCAGTGTCTTGAGGACTTTTCCGTTATGCGCACCATTCCCGGCATGACCGTTATCTGCCCCGCGGACGCAACGGAGACGAGAGCCGCGGTAGAAGCGGCGATAAATTACGTAGGTCCGGTATATCTGCGTTTCGGACGCGCCGCGACGCCGATACTGTTTGACCGCGACACATACAAATTTGAAATAGGCAAAGGCGTCGTCATGGCGGACGGAGCCGACGTCACAATAGCCGCAAACGGCTATATGGTGGCAATAGCGCTTGAAGCAAGAGAGCTTTTGAAAGCCGAAGGCATAGACGCGGCGGTGCTGAACGTCCATACCGTCAAACCGCTTGACGAAGAGCTTATATGCAGCTATGCAAACAAGACCGGCGCGATAGTGACGGCGGAGGAACACAACGTTATAGGCGGTCTCGGATCCGCCGTATGCGAGGCGATCTGCGGCAAAACTCCCGTTCCGGTACTGCGCGTGGGAGTTGAAGATCAGTTCGGCAGAAGCGGCAAGGTCCCGCCCCTGCTTGAGTATTACGGACTTACAGCGAAGAACGTCGCGGAAAAATGCAAAGCCGCGATAAGCATGAAAAAATAAAAACATGAAGAAGACGAAAAAGCGCAGGTTAAAAGCATCCGCCGTGGTGATACGCGTCACGGTATGTGTTTTGACTGCGCTTTTTCTGGTCGCCGCTTTCATTTTTTCAGGCGTTGCGGTCATAAACTACGGCCCGTCAAAATCAGCGCGCGACCTTTTCGTTATCTCCATGCTTGAAACGTCCGCGGCAAAGTTTCTGGCAACGTGGTACTTTTCTCCGGAGGAGATAGACTCCATAGTTGAAGAAAACGCCGTTGTAGCGGACGAGGGCACTTCCGACCCGAATATGATACGGATAAAGCCGAGTACAAACGATACGGAAACCGACCCCGCGTACGAAACTCTGCCTCCTTTGATAGATGATGAGACGAGCGCTCCTTCAACGCCGTCCGTGCCCGAGGTAACGGAAGAGATAACGTACGAGACCGAAACGGATCCGGCAGACGACAAGCACATAAAGGATCTGTCGTTAAAAGGCGACGGGCTTGAGATATACGACGTGTCCGGTCCGTCATACAGCGGAAAAATGATGGTGGTGCACGATCCCTCACGGCTTTTCGTCGGCGTCTGCGGTGATTATACAAAAGAGGACGTATCCGGCAGGACACTTTCCTCGATGGCAAAGTCTTATGAAGCGACGGCGGGCATAAACGGCGGCGGATTTGAGGATAAAAACGGTCTCGGCAACGGCGGCACGCCGCTCGGCCTTGTTATAACAAAAGGCAAGCTCGTTTACGGAGAGCTTGAAAAAAAATACGAGGTCATAGGTTTTAACAAAGACAATATTTTCATAGTAGGCACAATGACCGGACAGCAGGCGCTTGACGCCGGCATACGCGACGCGCTTTCTTTCAGCCCCATACTCGTTATGAACGGCAAAGCGTCGTCCGTAAAAGGCTCCGGCGGCGGTCTTAATCCGCGTACGGCTATAGGCCAGCGTGCGGACGGCGCCGTGCTCCTTCTCGTTATAGACGGCAGACAGCCCGCGTCTCTCGGCGCGACGTACGCCGATCTTATAGACGTTATGCTTGATTATGACGCGGTAAACGCCGCAAACCTTGACGGCGGCAATTCATCCGGCATGTATTACGACGGCTCTTTGGTAAACAGAGGTCTGCTCACGCGCGGACTTCCCACCTGCTTTTTAGTGAAATGAAAAAACTGCCTAAATTCTGGAACATTTATATCATAACCGTTTTGGTGATAATACTTTTGTCCTGCGTTTTTATGATAGTTTTGAGCGTAAACCTGCGCAATTACGAAAAAACGGCGCAGGCGCAGGCGGCGGCAAAACGCGAATCCGAATCCGCGCGGCTCCTTGAAGAAAAGGACGAGGCGGAGCGGCGGAGCGGATACGGTCTGTCAAAGCGCGGCGCTTTGATATCCGCCGTTAAAAACGCGTCGGACCTGGCGGAGGATCATATGTCGGCGGCAGTTGATTCGTCGCCCGAGCGCATAATGGACGCGACGGTCGCCTCTCTTAACGAAAAAGGCATATCGGTCCTGTCAGGATATCTTGTATGTGAAACAGGCAAATACGAAGATCCGGCGTCGGTATCAAAATATATAGACTCCCTGACGGGAACGTACTCGTACGAGATGGTATCGCGTTTTGAATGTACGCTCAAAAAAGGCTCGCTTGACGCAAAAGTGGCGTTTGTAAAAGGCGAAGACGATATGTTCTCTATTTCATCCGTCAACGTTTCCCTTCCCCTTTCGTCATATAAGGTGACCGCTCCCGAAGGCGCGCGCCTGACGGTAAACGGAGCGGACGTTACGGAGCAGCCCGCGCTTGAAAAACAGAGCTTTGCTGATATGATACCTTCTTCGTTCTCCGTACCGCTTATCGCCGTATACGAATTTGACGGGTTCATATACAAACCGGAGATCAAAGCGTATAAGAACGACAAAGAATGCGAGGCGGCCGAAACTGCGGATACGACCGTTTTTACAGAGGTTTCCGACGGCAAATACAAATCGGAGCTGTTTGACCGCGTATGCGAGCTGTCATTCGCTTATTCTGATTTCGTAGCCGGCGCGTTTAAATTCAATGAGATGAGCCCTTATCTGTACCCCGGAACAAAGCTTTACAGAAATCTTTCAAGCTTTGACAACAGGTGGTATTACGAATTCCACCATATAGTGAACGAAAATCCGAAAATAACAAATTTCACCGTGCTGTCAAAAAATCTCGTATCGGCACACATAGAATTCAACCAGTCTTTAAGAAGTGAAAAAGACCGGACTTATAACGATATAAAAATAGCGCTTACCGTATACGTCGGCTGCGACAGAGTGCCGACGGGTGAAGACAAAAGCGCATGGCTTCTCGTAAACGTCGAATAATTAAAAAAGAATATAAATCAAAAGTTATAAACGTAAGAAAGGAAAGACAAAAATGATAGACATTAAATTTTTAAGGGAAAATCCCGATATCGTAAAGCAGAACATCAAAAATAAATTCCAGGACGAAAAGCTGCCGCTCGTTGACGAGGTAATAGAGCTGGACAGGCAGAACCGCGCGTATATCCTTGAAGGCGACGAGCTGCGCGCTTCCCGCAACAAGCTCTCAAAGCAGATAGGCGCGCTTATGGGCCAGGGCAAAAAGGAAGAGGCCGAGGAGGTCAAGGCTCAGGTCACCGCAAACGCCAACCGTCTGGCGGAGCTTGAAAAATTAGAGGAAGAATGCACGGAAAAAATACGCGGCATAATGATGCGTATCCCGAACATTATAGACCCGTCCGTTCCGATAGGCAAGGACGATTCGGAAAACGTGGAAGTGACCCGCTTCGGCGAGCCGAAGGTGCCGGATTTTGAGATACCGTACCACACGGACATACTTGAATCCTTAAACGGCATAGACCTTGACAGCGCGAGAAGAGTCGCCGGCAACGGTTTCTACTATCTCACCGGCGATATAGCAAGACTTCATTCCGCGGTTTTGACGTACGCGCGCGATTTTATGATAGACAGAGGCTTTACTTACTGCGTACCGCCGTTTATGATAAGATCCAACGTCGTAACAGGCGTTATGAGCTTTGCGGAGATGGACGCGATGATGTATAAGATAGAGGGCGAGGACCTTTATCTTATCGGCACGAGCGAACATTCGATGATAGGCAGATTCATAGATCAGATAATCCCCGAGCAGCAGCTTCCGCTGACGCTGACGAGCTATTCTCCCTGTTTCAGAAAAGAAAAAGGCGCTCACGGAATAGAGGAGCGCGGCGTTTACCGCATACACCAGTTTGAAAAGCAGGAAATGATAGTAGTCTGCAAGCCCGAGGACAGTAAAACGTGGTTTGACAAGCTGTGGCAGAACACCGTTGACCTGTTCCGCACGCTCGATATCCCGGTAAGAACGCTTGAATGCTGCTCAGGCGATCTGGCGGACCTTAAAGTCAAGAGCGTTGACGTTGAGGCGTGGTCGCCGAGACAGAAGAAGTATTTTGAAGTCGGTTCCTGCTCCAACTTAGGCGACGCGCAGGCGAGAAGACTGAAGATAAGAATAAAAGGCGACGGCAAGACTTATCTGCCGCATACGTTAAACAACACGGTCGTCGCGCCGCCGAGAATGCTTATAGCGTTTGTCGAAAACAACCTGAATGAAGACGGCTCCGTCAACATCCCGGAAGTCTTAAGACCTTACATGGGCGGTAAAGACAAGATAACGAAATAAACCGTATTCGTGACATTTAAATGAATTTATAAAAAAATGACCGGAAAAGCGGCGGGGATTCCCGTGATCAAGGAAATCCGCGCCGCTTTTAAAAATAATTACGTAAAAATCTAAAAAAGCTGTAAGATTTTCCTTAGGTCACCGAATTAAATAACAAATCGATTTTAACGGCGGTGCAACAGCGTGAGCGACGATAAGATAATTGATTTGCTTAAAAACGACCCGAAAAAGGGTATGGAGCAGATTATAAATGAATATACGGGATTGCTGTATTCGGTATGCCGGAAATATCTTTCGCCGGGCACGTTCTGCGATGCCGACATTGAGGATTGCGTATCGGACACGTTTTGTGAGGCGTATGAAGGAATAAACAGCTTTGACCGTACGCGCTGCAGTATCAAATCGTGGCTTTGCGTTATCGCGAAGCGCAGAGCGACGGACACTTTACGCGCATACTACAAAAGAATAAATACGTCTCCCATAGACGATACGGTCATCCTGCAGTCAGATGCGTTTGACACGGAAGAGGACCTGATAGAAAGAAGCGAACGTCAGCGGCTTGTTTGTGCAATAAAGCAGCTTGACAAAACAGACCGGCAAATAATCGTACGCAAATTCTTTCTGTGCCAGCCCTCAAAGCAGATCGCGGCGGAAATGGCGCTGACTGTCAGAAACGTGGACACAAGGACAAGCAGAGCTATCAAAAAACTGCAAAAGATCATGGGAGAATAATAATGAAAAAAGATTTTTACAAAATTTTGGATAATTGCAGCGAACAGGAACTTGAGATCCTGCTGCAAGGGGTGAAAGTATCTTCCGGCAGCAGCGCGGAAAAAAGAATAAAAAACAAGGTGTTTTCAAAGCTCGGGATAAGCGGTAAGGCAAAAAAGAACACTCTGCCGCGCCGGATAATCGCCGTATCCGCGGCGACGGTCGCCGTGCTTTCGCTTTCCGTCGGCATCTACGCCGCGTATACTGAAGCGGCGGAATATACGGAAGCCGTGGAATATTTTGAAGAAAACGGCTTTTCCGTCGCCGGTATGACACGCAGCGAGATAAAAACGCTTTACCGCGAGATAAAGAGCCGCTTGGTAATAACGAAAGAGGACGGGAAAACCGACCATATTTATGCTAAAGACGTTGTGACCGGAACCGAACTTGACGGTTATGACAGAGTTGTGGAAAATACCGAAAAAGACGTTATCAACTGTTTCATAAAAGTGGATTGGCGCGATTTTTACAGCAGCTTTGAACGCGTCGGATCATCGCACTTTTACGTAACACACAACGGAAGCATGGTTTTTGATTATGAGGCGAGAGGCGTTTATCTTTTTAATTACTGCGCCGTATCCGACGGTTATATCCTTGTCGGAGATCATATAGATTTAACGCCGGATAACGATATCAGTTGCTGCGGCTGTATCATAAAGCTTGATCTGCAGGGAAAACAACTCTGGCAGATGTATCTTGACAAAAACGGCGATCATCAGCTGCCGTATGAATTTACGATAAACGTCGCGGTCAAAGAAAACAGCGATAAGACCGTAGCCGTTTTGGGTCAGGGCTTCAAGGCGCTGACGGACAGCGACGGAAATATCGTATATTACGGCGACCGTTTAATAAAATACGATTTCGGTACAATCTGGTTCTTCTTATACGAGATATCGGCAGACGGCAATATAATAAACACAAAAGAGCACCCCTCAAACGACAGTTATGAGATCAAATCGTTTTTGAAGATGGGAGACGGTTATCTTCTCAAGCTGAACGAAACGTTCGTAAGCCTTACCTCAGAGCTTGAAGTCGTCAACGCGGTAAATTATTCGGAAGCCGGATACCAGTATGTCATAAACGATATATGTGAGTATGACGGAAAGATATATATCTCGGCAGACAGGCTCGCACTGTCCCCTAACGGCGTGGACTACACGCACAGCGCAACAAAGATAGGCGCATATCTGCTCGGTCATCTATTCAAAGGGATCGAAAAGGATCAGCTGCCGCTTTACGCGTTGAATCTGAAGGATGAAGACGTGACTGACACGGTACTGAACAGCGTATCCGCCGTGCTTTTCGTGTGCGACGGGGATATGTCTGCTCCCGCGGCGTTTTATACCGTAACCGGCGCTTTTACGAAAAATCTTTCCGTAAACGACGGCAAGCTCGTCTGGGAGACGAACAATATCGAATCCTGCTCCGGCAAGCACGAGGGCTATTTCAGAGATTCTGAAAAAGCAAGAAACTCTTTCAGAATATCCGTTATATGCGAATGTACTGAATATAACTACACGTTCAAAGGCGATGATTCGCCCGTTGAAAAACTGAAAACAGACACGCAAAACAAGCTGAAATTCTGATCTTGTAAAACCGCGCCGCGTCTGTTTTTCAGACGCGGCGTTTTTTATGAGGTCATATGAAAAAATCTATAGTTGTTTTTCTGATATTATCTTTAATACTCGTTTTTATACCGTCCTGCGGTCTTTTTGTCATACCGCCGGCGACGGTGCAGACTGATACGAAGATCGATACGGATATAACGGAGCCTGAAGCGGATACGGAAGCGGATACGGAAGAATTTGAACCTCAGATACCCGTACACGCCATGCCGTATTACAACACCGGCCGCCGCTACGCATGGTCGACTTTGAACAAAGAAAAACGGCAGCTTTATTATGAAGTGCTTGTCGCCGCGCTGTGCCGCGCCGAATACGTCGTACTTCCGGACGCGGACACGGCGGAATACATTTTTGCCTGCGTTATATTTGACACTCCGGAGCTGTTTTACGTATCAGAGACGCCGAAGACAGAGGGCGGAAAACTGATATTTAATTACGTTTTCACGCTTGAACAGGCGGAAAAAACAGCAAAAGAGCTTGATATTGCATACAACGAATTTCTTCAAAGCGAAATAAAAGAAGAAATGACGGAATACGAAAAACTCAAATCGCTATACGAGTATATAATAAACAACACCAGATACGATGATGAAGCGGAAGAAAAATACGACAACAACGTATTTGACGAAAGAGTCAACAACGCGATCTGCGCGGCGGGACCGCTGCTGTACGGCAAGTCCATATGCATAGGCTACGCGCGCGCAACGCAGTATCTTGCTCTGCGGCTCGGCATACAGACGTTTACGGTAAAAGGGGCAAGCACGGATGAAGGCACGCACTACTACAACCTTGTTCTTTTGGGTGACGATTATTATTACGTTGACACCACGTGGGGCGACCCGGTGGATTCCGAAAAAGGTCTTGACCACCTTACCTACAATTATTTCTGCATAAACACGGAAGAGCTTTTAAGGTCGCATAAAATATACACGCCAGTGCCGCTGCCCGTATGCACCGCAACGGAATACAATTATTTCATATATTACGGCCTTACCGCAGAAACCGCGGAGGAGATCGCGGAAGCCGCGTATGAGGCGTATATGCGCGGCGACCGGGAGGTCAGGCTCAAGGTAGATCACGACAAGCTTGAGGAAACGGCAAAAGGCGTAAGAGACGCCATATCGAAGCTGTTTTACGAGAAAGGGATAACGGAGGCTTCTTTCGGCGTCGGAAGATCAGACGGTCCGTCTACCATATACGTAAAGTTCAAATAAAACAATAACGGGCTGCCGCGGCAGCCCGAACTTTTATTTAATGGTGATCCCTATAACTCTCGCTTTGATCGCAAGCTCCGTCCGGCTCTGGTAGCCGGTTTTTTCAAGCATGGACCTCACGTGCGCTTTTACGGTGTTTTCGGATATGCCGAGCTCCTCCGCAACGGCGCCGTTCGTAGCGCCTGTCGTGATTATGCGCAGCACCTCAAGCTCGCGCTCCGTGAATTCCGAGCTTTTTGCAAGTCCGAGCATAACGGCGGGCGGACTGTCCGGATATACGGACTCTCCCGCCACGGTCCTGTCCATAACGTCAAGTATCGTTTCCTGCTCCGCTTCCTTATACCAGAAGCTGTCCACGCCTATCTTCTTTGCCCTCTCTATCCAGCTGTGCTCCGGCATGGACGTGACGGCTATTATTTTTACCGAAGGATATCTTTCCTTTATGCGCTTTGCCGCGTCAAGACCGTTTGATCCGTCGTTCATAAGGATATCCATAAGCACAAGGTCTACGGAATGCTTTAAAAAATACACCTCCGCCACGGAAGCGGACGGCAAAGAAAAAGCAAGCTCGTATCTGTCGCTGTTTTGTATGTAAAGCTCAAACAAATGGCGCGACATTGCCTGATCGTCAACTATCATGACCTTTATTTTGCTCATTTTACTCTCCTCCAAGCGATACGGTCAGCTCAAATCCCCGCTCCCAGCCGCATTTCATTTTTCCGCCGTATCTTTCCGCGGTCTTTCTCAGCGTGTGAAGTCCGCCCGTTTCCTCCACCGGCTTGTCCGGCTGTTTTCCGTCGTTTTTTATCTTTATGGTATAGGCGCCGCAGCAGTACGACGTTTTTATATATAAGTTATGTCCGTCTGCGTGTTTTACCGTATTTGTAAGGCACTCTCTTATCGCCGCCGCGGATATCTCTCTTATCACCGGGTCATCCGGTATCTCCCCGTCAAAATGAAGCGTCACGTCAACGGCGGAAGCCGCCTCCGAAAGCGCGTCTATCCTGTCGTCCGATACGTCAGCCACGGTCTCGCGCCGCAGGATAGAAACGGTCACGCGCCACAGCTTTACAAGCGATCCTCTGTCTTTATCCTCTCTGTATAGATACGAACGCAGGGAGAGCAGGGCTCGTCCCATATCGTCGTGTATCCTTACCTTTGCGTCAAGCAGTTCCCTTTCACGTATTACGGAATCTATTTTTTTATTGTATTCACGTATTTTTTCGTTTGCTTTTTCTATATGCTCCCTGCGCTTTTTAAGCTCAACGGTCGTTTCGTACAGCTTTGTTTCATCCCGCGCCGTATATTCCGTATAGTTTTCGTTTTCTGTAACGATCTTTTTTGTTTTTATACTCCACGCACTGCCGTCCGGCAGGATGAGATACGTTCTGCCGTTTACCGTTTCTTTTCGGCAACACCCCTTAAGGTCTTTTTTTTCAAAATTTTCCATAATAAAGCAGTCTTTTGCGCCGTACATAAACGCCGCTTCAGCTACGGCTTTCATTTTTGCGTTCATATAAACCGGGCCGTCTCCGTCTTTATAAAAGCAGATCCCGTCCGGCATCATATCAAGCCCCTGCAAAAGCGGGGAGATGCTGCTGTTCTTCATATATCCGCCTCCCCGTCAGATTTGAGGATCGCAAAGAAACTGCCGTCCGATCTTTCGGCTTCAAGCAAAAATCCCGCGTTTTTAGCCGCTGTGTAGAATGCATCGTCAAAAAACGCGTTTTCGTTTGACACCTCTATATAAAACGTGAGCCCTTTTTCGTCCCGTTTAAGCGTAACGAGCACCGCGCTCAAAAGCGGCAGGACGGATTCTATAACGGATTCAAACAAACCGTACATAAGAAGCTCGTATGACACGGGCAGCTCTATCCCCTGCTGTATTTCCGCAAAGCACGCCGTATCAAGAAGTTTAAGGCAGACAAAAGACTCGTTTATGCAAAGATAAAGCTCAAAGCTGTCCGTTTTCCCGTCCGTTGCGGAAAGCAGAAGCAGATTTGAATACCTTTTAATAAACGCGCCCAAAACGCCGGCGCATTTCATCCCGCGTCTGAAGCCCTGTTCATCGTCGGGCAGATTTGTAAGTATCTCGTCAAGCCGGTTGAGCTGCGGTTTAAGGCTTTCCGCTATGCCGTCAAACAGTCTGTTCTGTTCCGCCGTGCGCCTGCGCGCTTCTTCAAGTCCCGCCGCCTCATCCAAAGCGGCGTTCTCTTCAAGCAGATAGTCGCCGGTATCCTTAAGCTCCTCCTCGACAAGCATCAGCTCATATACGTCTTTATACTGAAAAAAATAACCGTTGTCTACTTTAAAACTCTGTAAAAGAGCCGTTTTATCTTCCAGATAAACCGGACCTTGCTCCGATGCGATCAGCTGCTCTTTTGCCGGTATATCAGCGGATGACGAGTGAAGTATCACGTTACGGTCTTTATCCGTGAGCCCCGCGCATAAGGACGATTTTTTGAAAAGCTCTTCTATCACGTTTTTCATGTAACGGCGCTCACCTCCGCGTTTTTTCTTTCATATATAAACAATATCACAAAATGGAAAAAAAGTCAACACTTTTGAAATGTTGTATGCACAACTTAAATATTGACAAACGTATTTGTTTGTGGTAATATATACTATGTATTATTATATACAATTAAAATATTGCGGGGAACCGAAATGGAAAAAACAGATCTTAAAGCTCAGCTGAAAGAAGTCGCTCAAAGGATCAGGACGCTGCGTGAAATAATGGGTATTTCCGAAGCGGATATGGCGGAGCTTACCGACGTTACTCTTGACGAGTACAAAAATTTTGAATCAGGCACCGCGGATTTCAGCTTTACGTTTATATACAAATGCGCAAATCACTTAAGAGTTGACCCCACAGACCTTATACGCGGCGAAAGCCCTACTTTGTCAAACTATTCTCTTACCCGCGCGGGCGAGGGTCTTCCCATAACGCGCAGAAAAGGCTTCAAATACATAATTATGGCGCCGCTTTTCCAGCAGAAGACGGCGGAGCCGTTCTTTGTGGAAATGCCGTATTCAAAGGCGGACGCGGAGGGCGAGATACACACCTCCACGCACGAAGGACAGGAATTTGACGTTATGCTTACCGGACAGATGAAATTCCGTATAGGCAATCACTATGAGATCTTGAATCCCGGCGACAGCATTTACTATAATTCCGCAAACCCGCACGGCATGGCAGCGCTGTCCGAAGAGGGCGCGACGTTCTACGCCATAATCTTAAAAAAGAACGAAAACAGCGAGCCGGACAGATTTGAAAAAATAGTCACGGCAAGAAAAGCGAGAAGCTACGAATGTCCCGCCGCCGCAAAATTCATAGATACAAGGACGGATAAGGAAGGCGTTTTATCCGCCATATCGTTTAAAAACGAGGACAAATTCAACTTTGCGTTCGATATAGTTGACGAGATAGCAAACAGAAATCCGGACAAGCTGGCAATGCTTCATCTGTCAGCTGACAAGACCGAACGCCGCTTTACGTTCTCCGATATAAAGCGCGGATCGGCTCAGGTCGCAAACTATCTTGGATCTCTCGGTATAGGCAAGGGCGACAAGGTGATGCTCGTCATGAAGCGTCACTATGAATTCTGGTTCGCGCTTACCGCCATACACAAAATGGGCGCGATAGCCATACCGGCGACCAACCAGCTTATGAAGCACGATTTTGAATACCGCTTCAAGGCCGCCGACATAAAAGCCATTATCTGCACCGGCGAGGGCGAAACGCTGCAGCAGGCGGAAGAAGCCGCGGAAAGCTTCCCGGAACTTATAAAAATAGTCACTCACGGACAGAGGCAAGGCTGGCACAGCTTTGACAGCGAGTACGTAAACTGCTCCGATATATATGAAAGAAAGCCCGATACACCGTGCGGATTCGATCCTATGCTGATGTTCTTCACGTCCGGCACTACCGGTTATCCGAAAATAGCCATGCACGATTTCCGCTACGCGTTAGGTCACTACATAACGGCGAAATACTGGCACAACGTAAATCCGGACGGACTGCATTTCACCATATCCGACACGGGCTGGGGCAAGGCGCTCTGGGGCAAATACTACGGTCAGTGGATGTCGGAAGCGCCGATATTCACCTACGATTTTGACCGCTTCCACGCGGACGATATACTGCCGCTGTTTGCAAAATACCATATAACTACGTTCTGCGCGCCGCCCACGATGTTCAGATTCTTTATAAAAGAGAACCTTGCAAAATACGATCTTTCTTCCATTGAACATTCGACGACCGCCGGAGAGGCGCTTAACCCCGAGGTCTTCGAACAGTGGAAACGCGCCACGGGCTTGAGCATAATGGAAGGCTTCGGCCAGACGGAAACGACGCTTTCCGTCTGCAATTTAGTCGGCACCACTCCGAGAGTTGGCGCAATGGGCAGACCGAGCCCGTTATACGACGTTGACGTCATAGACGAGGAGGGTCACAGCGTGCCGATAGGCGAGACGGGCGAGATAGTCATCAAACTCGATAAAGGCAGACCCTGCGGTCTTTTCATGGGCTACTATAAAGATAAAGAAAAGACGGACGCCGCGTTTGAAGGCGGCGTGTACCACACGGGCGATACGGCGTGGAGAGACGAAAACGGATATTTATGGTACGTCGGCAGAACAGACGACGTTATAAAATCATCCGGCTACCGCATAGGTCCGTTTGAGATAGAAAGCGTTATAATGGAGCTGCCTTACGTTCTTGAATGCGGCGTCACGGCGGTACCTGACGATATACGCGGACAGATAATAAAAGCCGTAATAGTTCTTGTAAAAGGCAAAGAGCCAAGCGAAGAGCTTAAAAAAGAGATACAGAAATACGTTAAGGAGCATACCGCGCCTTATAAATATCCGAGAATAGTTGAATTCCGCGATCAGCTCCCCAAAACGATAAGCGGAAAGATAATAAGAAATCAGCTTCGCTGAAAGGAAATTTATAAATGTCTGAAAAAAACAGCGTTTATCAGATCCCGGAGGGGCTCGTGTTCGGCAGGAACGCCGTATCCGAACTGCTCAAAAGCAACAGGGACGTAGACAAGGTCATAATCCAGAAAGGTCAGCGCGAGGGTTCCATTACCACAATAGCGGCGGCGGCCATAAAGGCGGGCATACCGCTTGTGGAGGCGGAAAAGCAAAAGCTGGACAAGCTGTGCGGCGGAGGCGTTCATCAGGGCGTCTGCGCGTACGCGTCCGCGGTGACTTACGCGGAGCTTGACGACGTTTTCAAAGCCGCTGAAGAAAAAGGCGAGCTGCCGTTCATCGCGATAGCGGACGGGATAGAGGACCCTCATAATTTGGGCGCTCTGCTACGCTGCTGTGAATGCGCGGGCGTCCACGGGCTCATAATCCCTAAGCGGCACAGCGCCACTCTCGGCGCAACGGCGGCAAAAGCGTCCGCCGGCGCGGTGTCTCACGTGCCGGTCGTCAAGGTGTCGAATATTGCCGCCTGTATAAAAGAGCTGAAGGAACGCGGAGTGTGGTGTTACGCCGCGGAAGCGGACGGACAAAGCATTTACAAAGCTCCGCTTGACCGCGCGGCGGCGTTCGTCTTCGGCAGCGAGGGCGCCGGCGTTTCCCGCCTGGTAAAAGAAAGCTGCGATTATACGGTAAGCATACCGATGTTCGGTAAAATAAACTCCTTAAACGTCTCGTGCGCCGCGGCGGTAATACTTTCATATGCCGCAGACGCAAGGCATTCTCTGTAAAGGAAGGCAAACTTTCATGGAAAAAGATAACAAAAACAAGAAGGATATGTCGGTAGACGATCTTGTCAAACAGCTTAAAATAGTGCTTGACATAGACGAAGAAGAGGAAAACGCCGTTTCCGCACAGCCCGGGAAAATCGATGCGCCGGAATTAGAGGTAGAAGAAGATACGCAAAATGAAAAGGAAGATGAGCTGACCGTGGAAAACGCGGAGACCATATCTGACAAAGTGCGTCTTCTTGACAAGTTCTTTGAAGAGGAAGAAAACAAAAAGAACAAAAAGAAAAGCCTCTTTAAAGACCGTGCAAAAAAGGAAAAGAAAAAACCGGCGGAGCCTAAAAAGGAAGAGACGCCGGTCACAGACGACGTTATTATAAAAAAAGACGAGAAAAAACCGGATAAAAAACCCGTAAAAAAGGAGCTCTCCAAAGAAGAGCTTACGTCGTTTGCGGAAGAAATAGGCGATATGTTCTCAGATCCGGAAACAGAGCAAACCGCCGTTATCCCGCCCGTAACGGAAAGCAGGCACGCGCCCGGGGACGACGTAAAGACCTACGCAAAAGAAGACGTAAAAATAAAAGAAGAAAAAGAAGATATACTCGATACGACCGTTACGATCATAGATACAACAGAAGAACAGATAGAAACAGACGGAATATCGGACACGGCGGATCTCAGCCCGTTCATACGGGACACGCTTTCGGCAGATAACGAGAAAGACCGGGAGCAAGAGGATGAGGGCAGTACAAAGCAGTTCGCCTTTGATCCGATAAAAGAAGAAACGCCCGAGCAGCCGGCGCTCGTCCCGGACGATCCGAGCGATATAGAAGGCTTTGACGTTTTCTTTGACGATATACACAAAGAAAGCGGAAACGGATATACCGCCGCCGAAGAAGCGATAATGGACACGTTTGCCGAAAAACAGGAAAAGCCGAAGAAAAATCCGGTAAAAACATTTTCGGATCTGTCTTTAAACGATTACAATGAAGAAGAAAACGAGGAAAAAGAAAGCAAAAACAGCTTAAAATACGATGAATTCACCGCATACGACCAGAGAAAGACTTTCCTTGACACGTTCAAGAGAAAATATACTTCACTGCGTATGTCGCTCATACTTTCGTCCGTATTCGCGGTGCTTGTGCTGATATACGAATGTCTGTCGTTCTTCGGCGACAAATTCCCGTATTTCTGCTCACCGACCCAAAACCCGTCCGTTTTCATACTTATAGATCTGCAATTGTTTGCGATCTGCGCGATATTCGCCGTGCGCCATATAGTTGACGGTCTCAAAGGCATTTTCTCAGGTAAAGCGAGCATCACGTCCATCGGTGCGCTGTCCGTCGTTTTGACGTTCATTTACGGCATAATAGCGGCAATAACCGGAAATCCCTCTCTGCACCCCGTTATGTCCGCGTCCGCGCTGTGCATAATCCTTATGCTCGCGGCACAGTTAAGATACGTAAAGCGCGACACGCTGAATTTCAGGGTGATATCCGGCAGCTCCGCAAAACCCAAGTTCGTTATCGAATCGTACGTTCCCGGCAAAAATTCGCCCGAGGAAAAGGAATTTTACGATTATATACCGGAAAACGCAAAAATGCTCCGCATTTCCAAAACGGAGTTTGTAAAGGGCTTTATCGGCTCAAATATGAAGCCGTCCTCATCAAACAAATACGTAAACATAATGTTCCCTGCGCTCGCGCTGATATTCGCCGGAGTTTTAGCCGTTGTGATGATAATCAAAAAGGATCTTTCCGCCGCGGTAAACGCCGCGTATATCGCGTCGGCTCTGTGCACGCCCGCGGCTCTGTTCGCGGCGGTGACGCTGCCGTCGTACACCTGCGCGAAAAAAACGTATGACGACGACAGCTGTATAATAAGCGAAGCGGCGGCTGAGGAATACGCGGACGCGTCCGTAGTGACGTTTGAAGACAGCGACGTTTTCCCGCCTTCTCTTGACAAAATAACGTCCGTAAGACTTTACAACGACAGCCGTATGGATCACATTATGTACGTGCTCACAAGCCTTTTCAGAAAAATAGGCGGTCCGCTTCTGACTATATGCGAAAACGCCGCAAGAGAATACAATGAGTTTTCAAACAACGTTGTAATAGACAACGCAATAGAAAACGGAATTGAGGCGACGGTCGATTCACAGAAAGTATTCTTAGGCTCCTCCGTCTATATGGGAAGCAAGCTTGACCCGAAATACTGTCTTGACGATAAACAGTATGCGGAAAACGACAAAAGCCGCATAATGTATATGATAATAAACGACGTTGTAACGGCTAAATTCTATATAGAATACGAGATGGATAAAGATTTTGTGTCCGCTATAAAACAGCTTTCCGCTTCCACAAGATGCGTGGCTGTAAGAACGCTTGACCCGAACATAGACACAAAACTGATAAAGAGCTATCTTGATACGGAAATATATCACTGCAAGATAATGCGCACAAGAGAAAACGAGCGCCGCCAGACCGTAAGCACGGGCAGCCGCGGAGCCGTGGTATCCAAAAACAGCATAAAAGCTCTGCTCCGCTCTCTTATGCTCTGCGACAAAATGGTATACGCGTCAAAGATAAATATGATAATATGCTTCTTATCCGTTATCATAGGACTTATCTTCGGCATATTCCTAATAGCTACAAAGACCGTAGGCTCTATAAGCGCGCTGCACGTTTTGGCTTACCAGATACTTCTCAGCATAGTCATTTGGATAGTTACAAAAATCAATACGTAATTTCAAAATTCAAAAATCTCAAGCGGAGTACCATGCTCCGCTTAGGGTAACGAGAATTATCCGAACCACGTTTTCGGACGGCATCTCGCCGCCCCTGCTTCGTTAAATCCCTTGCTGTTACGTATAGTAGCACCTGCGGGCTTTGCCTCGCAGGAACAACGATCTGTTCGTCCGAAAATCCTATAGGACTCAAACGGATGAAATTTCGAGATATTTTCGGCGCGGAGGAAGCAGGAATACGCCCGTATTCCAATGACGACAAACCGAAAAGAGCCGAAATAGCGCCGTTTGAGCGGGTTCGGATAACTCTTGTTACCCTTAGCTTTGAAAGGATATATTATGAGTATTCTTATATTGCCCTCTCTTATGTGCGCGGATCAGCTTCATCTTTACGATGAGATACAAAAACTGCTTGACGCCGGCGCGGATATGCTTCACATAGACGTTATGGACGGGCAGTTCGTACCGAATATACAGATCGGCACGGAGACCGTAAAGGCGATAAAAAAAGAATTTAACGTACCGCTTGACTATCACCTCATGATAGAGCGTCCGGAAATAAAGCTCGGATATTTTCCGATAGAAAAAGGCGATATCGTAAGCATACATTATGAAACGACGGATCATCCGGCGCGCGCGGCGGAATACATACGCGGCAAAGGCGCAAAAGCGCTTCTGGCGCTCAATCCCGCAACGCCTTTATCCGTTACGGAAAACGTCACGGAATGCTTTGACGGCGTGCTTATAATGACGGTAAATCCGGGATATTCCGGGCAAAAACTGATCACCGGCTGCATTGAAAAAATACGCCGCGCAAAACAAACCCTGCCTGAAGAATATATAATTGAAGCGGACGGCAACGTCAGCTTTGATTCTGCAAAGGATATGATATCCGCCGGAGCAAACGCACTTATCTGCGGATCGTCAAGCCTGTTTTCCGGCAAATACGATTACAAAACGTCAATGAAAAAACTGAAAAACGTATGAAACGCAAATATCTTCCTTATTTATACACGAGAATAACAGACGGCTTTTGGGCAGACAAACAAAAACTAATACGCGAAGTAACGCTTGATGCGGTATACGACCGTTTTTATGAAACGGGCAGGATAGGCGCGTTTGAGATGAACTACAAAGAAGGCGAGCCGAACCGTCCTCATTACTTCTGGGATTCCGACGTTGCAAAATGGATGGAATCCGTCGCGTATCTTACCGCAAAAGAAAGAATGCCGGAAGAAGAAGAACGCGTAGACAGACTTGTTGACTTAATAGAGTCCGGAAGATTAGACAACGGCTATTTCAATATTTATTTTGAGCAGCTCGCGCCGGATATGATATTCAAAGACCGCGACTGCCATGAACTTTACTGCGCGGGACATTTGCTTGAAGCGGCGGTGGAATATTACAAAGCGACCGGCAAAGACAAGTTCTTACGCCTTATGAAAGACTATATGCGTCACATAAAGCAGGTTTTTGTCTTGGACGACAGCGCGGCTTTTTCATCGTCCGGACATGAGGAGATAGAGCTTGCGCTCATTAAACTGTACGATCTCACGGGCGAGCGTGAATGGCTTGATCTTTCTCTTCATTTCGTTAATATGCGCGGGTGCGGTACAAAACCCGGCAAGGACAGCGCACATTCAGACTACAATCAGGATCATCTGCCTGTGCGGGGACAGTTTACAGCCGAAGGTCACGCGGTACGCGCGTGTTATCTTTACTGCGCTATGGCTGACCTCGCCCTGCGCTGCGGCGATGTAGAACTGAAAACCGCCTGTCAAAAACTGTTTGACAATATGATACGGCGAAAAATGTATATAACCGGGGGGATCGGATCAACGGCAGACGGCGAACGGTTTGAAGATGATTTTGTTTTACCCAACGATACGGCGTACGCGGAAACGTGCGCGGCTCTTTCGCTTGCTTTATTTTCGCGCAGGATGAGCCTGCTTGAACCTGACGCTAAATACGCGGACACGGCGGAGCGTGTTATTTATAACGGATTTTTATCCGGCTTATCGCTTGACGGCAGATCGTTCTTTTATGAAAACGCGCAGGAGATAAACCTTAAAGAACAAAAAAAACACGAGGGCGTGCATTATCCCATAACGGAAAGAGTGGAAATATTCGGCTGTTCCTGCTGTCCGCCGAATATAACCCGTTTCATTCCGTCCGTCGCTGATTTTCTTTACACATACTCCTGCGACAAATACAATGAAATAAAGGTCGTTTACGTAAATCAGTATATGAACTGCATATCTCGTTTTGACGGGTTTGAAATAACTCAAAAAACGAATTATCCGTTTGACGGTAAGATCAGTATAACGGCAACAAAAGATCTGCTGCTCGCCCTCCGCATACCCGGGTGGTGTGATGAATACCGTATCAGAGTAAACGGAAAAAGAGTAACGGCAAACAATGAAAAAGGATACGCAATGATCATATCCGAAGCTGACGACGTGATAGAACTGGATCTTTTGATAAAGCCTAAGCTGAATTACGCCGATCCGCGAGTTGAAGCGGACAAAGGGCTTTCCGCCGTTTCATACGGACCGTTTATCATGTGCGCGGAATCTGTCGATAATCCGTACTTGAACGAAAGCGTTATAATTGACGGGAAAATGCAGATCGTCCCCGGCAAATTCGGCTTACCCGCCGTAACGGTCCCGGCGACACCGCAGCCGTTATATATGATCCCGTACCACGCTTTTGCAAACCGCGGTGAATGCGATATGAAGATATGGATAAAATATGATATAAAAAAGCCGATTTGATCGGCTTTTTTGTTCTTTTACGATATGTTTTCCGCCGGTTTTTCTTCATCCGGCGCGTATTCAAGTATATCGCCGGGCTGGCAGTCAAGAGCTTCGCATATAGCTATAAGCGTTGAAAAGCGTATGGCGCTTATATGTCCGTTTTTGAGCTTGGAGAGATTGACGTTTGCCACGCCTACTTTATCGGAAAGCTCGTTTAAACTCATTTTTCTGTCCGCCATCATCCTGTCAAGACGCAGTATTATCCTTCCCATCATTCCACCTCAAAGCGTTTCGTCGGATTCTTTCTGGAGCGACGCGCCGTATTTGAATATGAATATAAGAAGTATTATAACAAGCGCCGCAAACGCCATTGAAAGATCGAGCGAGAAGTCGATGTCAAAGTTACCGGACGTTATGAAGCTGCCGGCAAGTTTCGTAAGCGCCGGTTTCAATACCGTGTACGGTATGAGCGATATTGCAAAACCGGTCATAGCTTTTACAACGCCGTTGCTGAAAGGCGAATCGCAGATCTCAAACTCTCTCATAAGCTTTCTTAACATTATGAATAAGTATATGAGAAGCCCGATAATAAAGCTTACCATAAGCAGTGAAAGACCTATCCTTCTGAAAGTCAGATGCGATATGTCTCCGCTCGCGTCAAGAACTATCCCGTTTTCCGTCTCGGTTATACCGCTTACGTCGTTTGAGTTTATTCTGATTTTTGTAGAGCCTTCCTGTATGCTCTGCGCTATGTTTTTGACAATACCGTCCGGCAGTTTTTCTATAAGACTTCCGTATACTTCGACTTTAGCCGAACCGGTAACGTCCGCCTGCAGACCGTCCTGCGGCATTACCATTAAGACCACGGACGCTGTCAGCGTCGCGGACACGCCTATAATAAGGCACACTATCAGTATCATTGATATAATGCGGCAGATCTTGCCTAAAACGTTTATTCTTCTTTTCATTTTTGTTTGTTCTCCTTTGCTTTTTGCGCCGCTATTATATCACATAGTTTTACGTTTGTCAAGGGGTTTTTAATGTTTTTCGTAAAATTTTTAATTTTTGCATTAAACCCTGTTTTATTTTTGAGGCTCCCCGCCCGTGAACCCCCAAAAACTCGGCAAGCTCGTTTTCGGGGAACCCCGGTCGCCCCCCGCCTTCCGCCCCCAAACCCCCGCCTCCCCCCCCGATATTCTATCGGGGCTTTTGCTGCGTTAGCCGCACGATTCATCACGCATGGACACCGATTTCAACTCTAAACTCTAAACTCTTGACTCGTGAGGTGAGACCCCCTCCCCTACGATCATAACCCGATCCTTAATTCAATCATTCTGTCCGTCGCGGCTCTCACGCCGTCAAAATCCACGGCGTTATTGTATAACGCTTCAAGTCTGTCGTGTACTCTTCCGGCCTCGGCAATAAGCCGCAGAGCTTCACTTTCAAGCGTATCGCGTATCTTTTCGCACATACGCAGTCTGCCGCGGATGTCTTTTAAAACGTCCGTTTTGATGAACCTCTTCATATTTATTAGCTTATCATAATCTCTTCTGTCCGTATTTGCCATTGTACCGGTCATACGGTAATATTCACCGCTTGAAGGTATGAATATCGCTTCGCATCTTTCCGGCAAAAGCGTGTCAAGGCTGTAATAAAACAAAACGTGTTTTTTAATAAGCGCGTTTTTCAGCCCGTTTAAAAATAAATACGCGCAGCCGTGCTCGTCGCATATGCCGATCTTTGTTTTTGCCGTATTTTCAAAAGTTTTAAGCGTCACTTTTCCTTTGGTCGAAAACGCGGATATCTGTCTGTGCTCCGCGTCCCCTTTGGCGCATTTTAACGACGGTATCCTGCTTACGGCGGAAGACATTTTTTCCGCGTCGATACAGGAGCTTATCATAGCGCAGATCTCAGTCTCAGCCGCGCCGGCAAACTTGCGGTAAGCGGCGGACCGACGGTGCAGCAGTTTGTTTTTATCCGTCAGAGCTTTTATATCTTCTCTTCTTTCTTTCAGCTTTTTAATATTGAAATACGGATAAAGATCGAAAACGGTATCGACCGCGCCGGGATATACCGGATCCGTCATATGCGGAGCCGTGCCGTCAAGCATACCGAAGGAAAGTGACGGTATAAGTATTCCGTCAAGCGAAGACGGATCGGAGCTGCAGTAATAATATTCGACCTCGTACCCGCGCTTCTTTGCCGCGTCGGCGACGCGCCTTAACATTGACGATTTGCCCGTGCCGGGTCCGCCTTTGATGATATAAAGATCGTCTAAGACCGACGGATCAAATATACGGTCAAAATAACTAATAAATCCGGCGGCGGTGTTCGCGGCGGCAAAATATTCTTTTTCAGGCATAAAAAATCCCTCCCATCATACTGATGTATGATATGAGGGATCTTGTTATTTTGTTAAATTATCTTATTTTGCAAGATATTCTTTTGCAAGACGCTCTGTATCCTGAGCTATTACCTTTTCCTCGTTTGTCGGGATCAAGTATACGAGCACTTTGGATTCATCCGTAGACAGCTTTACTATGTTCGGCTGGTGATGAGACACGGTGTTCAGATCCTCGTCTATCTTTATGCCGAGGAAGGACAGACCCGCGCATACTCTGCTTCTCAGCTCGGGGTTGTTTTCACCTAAGCCCGCGGTGAATACGAGCGCGTCTATGCCGTCCATAGCCGCTGTGTAAGCGCCGATGAATTTCTTTATCTGATACGCGGTGATCTTTGTTACGAGCTGAGCTCTCGGATTGCCCTCAGCCGCCGCTTTTTCTATATCGCGGCTGTCGGAGGACAGACCGGAAACACCTAAGAAACCGCTCTTTTTGTTCATTATCTCGTTCATTTCGGCGGGGGTGTAGCCCTCTCTCTCCATAACGAACGGAACGATAGCCGGGTCAATGGCGCCGCAGCGCGTGCCCATCATTATACCGTCAAGCGGGGTAAGACCCATACTTGTATCGAGTATCTTGCCGTCTTTTATGGCGGAAATGGATGAGCCGTTGCCTAAGTGGCAGGTGACTATCTTCGTACCCTCGGCCTTGCCGCCCATTATCTTTATCATCTCGCCGGAAACAAAGCGGTGGGACGTTCCGTGTGCGCCGTAACGGCGGATCTTGTATTTTTCGCAAAGCTCATAAGGAAGCGGATAAGTATAAGCTTCCTCAGGCATAGTCTGATGGAAAGCGGTATCGAATACGAGTACCTGCGGAACGTTAGGCATAACGGCGGTGCAGCCCTTTATACCCATAAGGTGCGGAACGGTGTGGAGCGGCGCAAAGTCAACGCATTTTTCAAGCTTTGCTATAACGTCGTCTGTTATAAGAACGCTTTCATAGAAGTACGGACCGCCGTGAACTATGCGGTGACCGACAGCTTCTATCTCGCTCATATCTTTGATAACGCCTATTTCGGGGTCGGTAAGCGTGTCAACGAGTATTTTCGTCGCTACCGCGTGGTTGGGCATGGGGATCTCTTTTACTATTTTGGGGGAATCGCCTTTTCTGTGCTCTATCTTGCCTTCGGCGCCTATGCCGTTGGGAGTCTGCGTGCCTATGCGCTCGCATATGCCTTTTGCCAAGACCTTGTCGGCTTCCGTGTCAAAGAGCTGATACTTCAGGCTCGAGGAGCCCGCGTTTACAACAAGTACGTTCATCTGATGTTTCTCCTGTCTTTTTTTAAATAATTCCTTTTTTTACTTGCATTTTTTTAAAAAATCATATATAATGAATATACATTAAAAATCGTATCTTTTCAAGTGCCATATTATTAATATTTATCTATAACACACGTCATATTCAATAAAAACGGAGGTTTTTACCGTGGCCGTATTTCTCATCTGCGAATTCGACCCGTTCCATTTCGGGCATGAATATATAATAAAAAAGGCGAAGGAGCTTTATCCGGACGAGCCTCTCGTCTGCGTTATGAGCGGAAATTTCGTCCAGCGCGGGCGCGCCGCGTGCGCGGATAAGTTCGCTCGCGCCGAGTGCGCTGTCAACGGCGGAGCGGATCTGGTTTTGTCTTTTCCGTTTCCGTGGTGTATGTCCTCCGCCGAGCATTTTGCGTCCGGCGCGCTGTCCGTCATCGCCGGTCTGTACAAAACCGGCGACAGGCTCGTATTCGGCTCCGAATGCGCGGATATAAAAAGACTTACAAAAACGGCAAACGAAATATCAGTGCCGGAATTTAAAGAAAAACTTTCCGAATATATAAAAAGCACAAATTTGCCTTACGCGGAAGCGCGGTCGCTCCTCTGCTCCGACGGCGAAATTTTAAAATCAAAAAACGATATTTTAGGGGTTGAATACATAAAAGCGGCAAAAATCCTCTGCCCGTCGCTTGTTATAACGCCTATAAAGCGTGAAGACGGCTTTTTATCATCTACCGAAATAAAAAACGCGGACGAACCGCTGTTAAAACTGCCGGAATATGCAAAAAATGTGTTATCGCAAACCGATTTTCCGGCGGATATAAAATACGCGGAACGCGTCATTCTGGCGCATCTGCGGACGCAGCCGTATAAACGCGCCGCCGACGGAGAGCACGGACTTATATCGCGCATATCAAAAGCAGCGGAAGAAGCGACCGGCTTTGATACGCTGACAGAGGCTTCATCCTCCGCGCAGTTCACGAACGCGCGCATACGCCGCGTGATACTTTATTCGTTTTTCGGCGTAAACGTCGCGGCGCTTAAAGAAAAGCCCTGCTTCACGCAGCTTCTGGCGGCGGACAAAACGGGTCTGTCTTATTTATCCGGCAAAAGAAAAACGAAAAAGATAGAGATAATAACGAAGCCGGCGGACAAAGCAAAGCTGTCCGATAAAGCAAAAAAGCAGTACGCGCTTGAATGTGAAGCCGACAAGCTGTACTGTTTATGCACGAAAAATATCAAAAACGGAACGTACTTTCTTAAATCCTCACCCTATATCATCATCTGATTCCGATGATATTCCGAAAAGGATCTTCATATAATCTCTTCTTCCGTAAATCACACGATCAATATAAACCGTGTTTTGTTCATATCGGTAAAAAGCCAGATAGTTTTCGCATACGAGAAAGCGGTAATCCGTATCAAAACCCACAATCGGTGACAGCGGCGCACCGATTTCCGGAAAATCAGCCAACAGACGTATTTTCTTTGTTATTTTTTTAACAGTATTTACAGCGGCTGATTCACTGCATAATTCTTCCGTTATATACCGCTTTGTTTGCTGAAGATCGGATTGAGCTTCGGGCGAGTATTTTATCTCAGTCATCCGTAACACCTAAATTTTTCTCAACTTCCGCCGCATCGATCCAGCCTTTTTCATTTCCGCTGCGTTCTCCCTTTGACAATTCTGTCATAAGTTTGATTATTGCCTGCGTTTTTTCATATTCTTCTATGTCAACGATAGCATATCTGCCTCTTCCGTTTTTTGTTAAAAACACGGGCTCACCGACTGCAATATCACGCAGCACGTCATTATAATTTCTAAGATCTGAAACAGGTTTTATGTTTGGCATATAAACAACTCCTTTTATTTTGCTGTAATTATTATAGCACAATTCTTCGTAAAATTCAACAGCAAATTAAAAATTTACATTTTATTCGTTGTTTCCCGTCACAAGAAGCAGCGTATATTTTTCAAACCTTACAACCGCCGCTTCTTCAACGTATGTAAACGGAAATGGACTGTTTCTTTTTTCCAGTATTTCCATATATTCATCATCTATAACGTCAGTGAACTCCGGTTCGCCGAGTTCTTTTTTTATGTGATAAATAAGACTTTGGGATACTCTCTTATCCGTTTCGTTCTCATATCCGAAAAGCTGATATATCAAATCACCGAAAGAAAGCCCGGAATATATAAACACACCGGCGTTCAGCTTAAAGCTTTCTTTCAGTTCTTTTTCAAAGCTGTTGTTATCAAATAAATACGCTTTTACGTACGATGGTCCCATCCAGACGGATACGGACGATGCCGTATCAAACAGACCGTTTAAATAACAGTTCAGTTCGTTATTTTCCATATACCCTCCGTCACGCAGCGGACAAAAGCTCGTCCAGATTTCGCTCCGCGAGCAACTCGATTATATAATCGGGTCTTATCTCGGAAACAAGTGAATAGTCAACGCTGTATCTCCATATAGGCTGTGTCAGAAAAGTGCCGAAGCTCTCGGAAAGATACGGTATTATATTCAACCCGTATGAATCAAACAAAAACATCGCCGCCGGTCCTTCGCCCGTCACGGTTTTTGACGTCTGACCGGAGAAATATTCGTAAACGAAGCTCCAGATACGCGCCGTGTTCTCTTTGTTTTTTCCGTACGGCGTTTTTTCTTCAAAAAGCGCGGACAGAAACGGCGCGGATTCAAACATTTCACCCGTGCCGACGCCTGAATACACGTTCATATCCGTGTCGTCTATGTCTATATGATCAACTTTGTAATCGGTAAGCTCGTGATACGGCAGACCGAGCTTTTTCATTACCGCCTGATATCCGTAAAACGCGCCGAGCTCGGTCCAGTGGCTGTCGAGCTTATAATAAAGTTTGCCGTTCTGCTTGTTATCTTTAAGAGTTTCCGTCAGGTCTAAAACGACAACGCCTTCAACGCTTTCAAGCGCTTCTGTTGCCTGTTTCATACGCAGGTTCAAAGAAACGATCCTTTCCCTCATCTGATCCGTCAGCTCCTCCGGATATACCGTAAGCGGATCCGGAACGATTATATAAACGAGCTTTACCTGTTTGCCGGCGGTCTTTTCCGCCTTATTCATACGGTATCTGACGGCGTCTTTTATCGTGTTTATATCGCTTTTTGAAAAGCCGTTTGTGCCGTACTGATCGTATAATACCTTTTTTTCAATAACGCGTGAGCCGAGCGTGACTGTAACGCCTTTATCGTCCGCGTTTTTGTCGTTTTTTACGGATACGGATACCGTGTCGCTTTCGGTTTTTCCGTCAGCGCACGCACGGATATTTATATCCGTCCCGCCTTTCTCGTAAAGCGACACACAGAAAGCGAAATATCTGCCGTCGGAGTGCGCCGTATATTCTTCAAGCTCAGAGCTTATAACAAGGGTCGAATTATCTTCGCATTCTCCGTATACCATCGCCTTGCCCGGCTCTGTAAGCGTCCATCCTTTGACCGACGGGGCTTCCGTTTTTTCAGGCTCCGGTATATATTCCGTTGTTTGCTCTTCCGTTTCGGTCTCGGTTTCCGTTTCCGGTACAGTTACTTTTTCTGCCTCCGTTTCCGTTTCGGTCTCGGTTTCCGTTTCCGTTTCGGTTGCGGATCCGGTCGTTGTTTCATCCGTTTCCGTTTCCGTGACAGAGGTCGTAACCGTCGGGTCCGGGTCGCAGGAAGTTATAAAAAGCAGTGCCGTAAGGAGCAGAGCTATAGCGGCTTTTTTCATATTTCCAGTATTATCGGCAGTATCATGGGTTTGCGCTTTGTTTTTTGAGCTATATATTTTGCCGTATCGTCTTTTATGCGGTTTTTCATAAGGTTGAAATCCGTATCGTTATGCTCGTAATATTCTTCTATGACGCCCGCCGCCATGTCGCGCAGCTCATCCATCATTTCCTCCGCTTCACGCACGTAGACGAATCCGCGTGAAAACAGCTCGGGACCTGATAAAAGCAGACCCGTTTCCGCGTCGACCGCCGCCGTTACGACGATTATACCGTCCTGTGACAGATGACGTCTGTCACGCAGGACTATGCTTCCCACGTCGCCTACGCCGTAGCCGTCCACAAGCACTTTGCCGGACGGCACCGTGCCGTTGAAGCGCGCACCCTCGCTGTCTATCTCAAGCACGCGTCCCACTTCGGACAGGAATATATTCTCCGGCTTCTCACCGAGAAACAGCGCGAGGTTCCTGTGGGTGGCAAGATGCTTGTATTCGCCGTGTATGGGCATGAAATACTTTGGTTTTGTCAGCGCGTGCATCGTTTTGAGTTCTTCCTGACAGGCGTGACCGGAAACGTGGACGTCGGATACTACCGCGTCGTAGATAACGTTCACGCCCTTGCGGAACAGCTCGTTTATTATATTGTTTACGAGTTTTTCGTTGCCGGGGATGGCGTTTGCGCTTATGACGACGACGTCGTTAGGCGAAAGCTCTATCCTGCTGTGATCGGAAAACGCCATTCTGTATAAAGACGACATGGGCTCGCCCTGGCTTCCGGTGCAGACGATCGTCAGCTGTTCCGGATTGTATTTTTTAATGTCGGTTATATCAATAAGCGTGCCTTCCGCGGCGTGCATATATCCGAGCTCCATTGCAACGGAGACGATATTCTGCATGCTCCTGCCGTTTATTATGACTTTTCTGCCGTATTTTTCACTTGTGTTGATTATCTGCTGAACTCTGTGGACGTTTGACGAAAACGTCGCTATGGATATGCGTTTGTCGGCGTTTCTGAAGAATATGGAATCAAGCGACGCGCCGACCGTACGCTCGGACGGAGTGTAGCCGGGGCGTTCCGCGTTTGTGGATTCGCACATCAAAAGCAGTACGCCCTCGTTGCCCAGCTCGCCAATACGCGGCAAGTCTATCATCGGGCTGTCTACCGGCGTCAGATCTATTTTGAAGTCGCCTGAATGGATTATCATTCCGAGCGGCGTTTTTATGGCAAAGCATACCGCGTCCGGTATGGAGTGGTTGACATTTATAAACTCCACCTCAAAACAGCCGAGCTTTATCTTCTGCCCCGCGCGGACAACGTGCAGATCCGGCTCCGTTTCATACGTGTGCTCTTCAAGTTTTCCCTCAAGTATGCCTATCGTAAGCGGCGTGCCGTAGACGGGCGGCGAAATCTGCTGCAGTACGTACGGCAGAGCGCCTATATGGTCCTCGTGTCCGTGCGTTAAAATTATTCCCTTTATCTTCTTTTGATTCTCAACAAGATAAGTTATATCCGGTATGACTAAATCTATGCCCAGCATATCGTCGTCCGGGAATCCGAGGCCGCAGTCTACGACAAGTATCTCGTCCTCATATTCAATAACCGCTATATTTTTTCCAATTTCATACAAGCCGCCGAGCATGGCTACTTTAAGCTTACCCGTGACTTCCGTTTTTTTCTTTCTCGGCATAACTGTTCCTTTCATTACGCGGCGAAAAACACCTCGGTTTTTGCCGTGGTTTTTTATTCTTTTATTTGATATATGTAGCGGATGGTCTGCGCCGACCGTACCGCGTTTATTCATATTATTTGCATTATTATACAATAAGACATTGTTTAATTCAAGGCGGGTTATATAAAATATTTATGAACGTAACTTTCTTAGGATAACAAGAATTATCCGAACCACGTTTTCGGACGGCATCTTGCCGCCCCCGCTTCGTTAAAGTCCTTGCTGTTACCTAAACGCATCATTATCTCACCCACGGCGTCCTCCGCCGCTTCCTCACTGTCCGCGCATAATACAATTCTTATCTTATCGGAATCGTCCGCCATCGCCACGCCTTCCGCGTCGCCTTCAACTATGCTCACGCCGTCTGACGCGCTTACCTGATACGGCATATACGCCTCGTATAATCTCCTCATACACAACGCTTTTTCTTTTTCGTTTACGGTTATCTCGCCGCGGTAAACAACGCCTTTTGCATATTTGTCCGCCGCCTCCGACAGCCTCATTTTGTTTCTTTTAAGCTCGCTCATCAGTCTTGCGGCGCAGAAGAGCGGATCGTGGCACCACATACACGAGGTCCTTAAGCGGCGCGCTTCAACGTCGCTTCTCTGCTTCAGGTTCGGTTTGCTTAAATATCTTAACACTCTTATGCCGTTTGATTTTGCCGTTTTTTCGTATATCTGCGGCAAAAAATAAGGAAGCGAGATAACGGGCTGATCTTCCGGTGAGATAAGCGACAGAAGTATAAGAAGACAGCTGTCAAAACTGCAGTAAAAACCGTTCTGGCCTAAAAGCAGGGCTCCGTCGTTCGTGTTGACCGTATATTCGTCCTTTTCCGTGTACGGCGACGCTTTGTTTCCCGCGTCCGCTCCCGCCGCCGAAAATGCTTCCGGCAGACCTGCGCCGTCCTCGCCGCCCTTCACGCTGACCTTTATCCCGTGAAGATCCGAAGAATCGGACAGGGCGTTATAATACAGCACGGAAAGTCCGCTTATTCTGATAATCTTTCCGCCGTCTTTCTTTTCTTTATCGGCTCTGTAAGCGTCGGTTATCCGTTTTTCTTCGGATAACGGCAAAGACATACCCGTGTTGTCAAAAAATTCAACGCAAAGCCCGTCTTCGCACGGCCTTATATATACGGTTATATCACAGCCGTAATACGTTCCGGCGGTCTTTGCGGCGTGCTTTACTACGGCGCCGAAATCGTATACGGACGCGCCGGCGTCGCATAAAGCGTGGCAGAAAAGCTCCGCTTTGTTTGCGTGTTTCCCTTTAACGTCGCAGCAGACGCCGACAGGTCCGTCGGACGCCGATGCAACAGCCTGCGCGAGCCTGCAAAGCTCTGTTGACACGTCGTCGTTATCGGATACGGCTACACAGCCGCCGCAAAACAGTTTGTTTTTTATCATAAAGCCGCCTTCCTTGCTTTTTATAACGGTTTTTCCGGGTTGTATCACGGTGCCGTAGCCGAGCTTCACGCCGTCGTTTATAATCGCGCCCTCTCCTATAACGCAGCCGTTCTGTAAAACGCAGCCGTCGCCTACCGTCACGTTTCTACACAGTATGCTCTCGGTCACGGAGCAGTTGTCCGCTATGCTCACACCGTCAAACGCAACGGAGTTTATGAAGGCGGAATTTTTACCGAGCCTGAAGCTGTCTCCGCATACGGAGCCCTCCGTTTCCGCTTTGTTTTTTGAATTATCGGCAAAATCGCGGTTGGCGGCAAGATATTCGGCAAAACTGCCTATATCGCGCCAGTATCCCTGCGCCTCGTAACCGAGCAGGAACTCGTTTGCCGACAGCATAGCGGGAAAAACGTCGCGTGAGAAATCGTATTCTTTGTTTTCCGGAATATAATCAAGCGCTCTTCTCGATATGAAATAAATCCCCGTGTTTACTTTGTCTGATACAACCTGCTGCCACGACGGTTTTTCGCAGAACGCCTCTATCCTGCCGTTTTTATCGCAGACGACACAGCCGTACTGCAAAGGATCCGTCACGGTGTGCGTGATAACCGTTACCGCCGCGCCGCTTTTTTTATGTGCCTCGTATGCGGCGGCAAGATCAAGCGTGCAGACCGCGTCGCCGGAGATCACAAGAAAATCGTCCGTCAGCATCTTCCAAACGGCTTTGACCGCGCCGGCAGTCCCGAGCGGCTCGTCCTCGCAGACGTAAAAAAGATCCACGCCGCGGCAGCTGTCGGATAAAGCGTCTTTTATTTTTTCGGGAAGATATTTCAAAGTCACGACGGCGGAGTCAAAACCGTTTTTGCATAAATGCTCGCAAATCCTTATAAGGTTCGGTTCTCCTCCGACCGGGAGCATGGGTTTCGGAACGGTATCCGTAAGCGGTTTCAGCCGCGTGCCGAAGCCGCCGGCAAGTATAACAGCGGAATACATAAAACACCTCGGGAAAAACGTTTTTTGTAATAGGATTTTTGCCGTGCCGATCAAAGGTTATTCAGAATTCTTAATTCTCCGCTGTAATATTACCGCTCCCCTTTTCATATATTCAACTATGACAAACATCAAAAACAGCAGTCCTCCGGTATACGAGGCTTTCCCTTATATCCCGGCAAACGTAGCGTCTATCATAAGTATGTTCTGCATAAAATATCCGCAGCTTGCGCAAAGCGTTACGGAGATCCGTCTGCGGCTCGGCGGCGCGCTGTCTTTATCGGTCTTTGACAAAAACGTGACGTTCGATCATACCGGCTGTGTGACAGGCAGACCGTATATATGCACAAAAGAAGATATTGACGGCGCGGCGGCGCTTTTATGCGGCTCGTCGTTCCACTCACACAAAGACGAGCTTGAGAAGGGCTATATATCGTCTTCCGGTCAGGTGCGCGCCGGCGTCTCCACGTACGGCACGTTCGGCGGCGCGGTATGGGGCATCGACGGGCTGTGCATAAGGATACCGCGCGATATTGACGGCTGCAGCGCTCCTTTGCTTGACAAAACCGGCATATGCTCCATGCTGATCTGCTCCGCGCCCGGCGTCGGCAAAACCACGCTTTTGCGCGATATGGCCCGGCGGTTATGCGCGGTTTACGGCAAACGCATCGTCGTATGCGATACGAAGTACGAGCTTTTACCTAAGAAAAAACCGCTTTTCGCGGATTATATATGCGGCAAGGAAAAAGCCGCGGCTATAGAATGTGCAACAAGAAATATGTCCGCTCAGGTCGTTTTGTGCGACGAGCTCGGCGGTCCGGATGAAACAAAAGCCGTGCTTTCCGCGCAGAGCGGCGGTGTTGCGCTTATCTGCACCGCCCACGCGGACTGCATGGAGTCGCTTTTGAGCCGTCCGAATCTGAAACTGTTATATGACTGCTCGGTTTTTGAAAAATACGTGTTTTTGAAAAGAAATTCGTTTGGTTTAGAATTTGATATAAAAGACAAAACGGTATGAAATACACAGGCGCGGGACTTATATTCGTATGCTCCGTTTTATTCGGATATTTCCTGTCACAAAGAACAAAACAGGCGCTTGCCGTATCGGAACAGATCTACCGCGTTATGCTGTTCGTGCGGGACGAGATATGTGTGAACCGCACGCCTACGAATATAATCCTCTCCCGCATCCCGGACTGCGACAGTTGTGCGGGTCTGTACAAATCATATGAAAACAGGCTTTCGGCTTTGCAGGAAGACGAGCGGCGCATATTCTTTGAGTTCTGTCAAAGCATAGGCAAAAGCGGCGCGGAGGTACAGCGAGGCACCTTTGACGCGCTTTTATCTCAATACGGAGCGATACTTGTAAAACGGCGTGAAAAAGCGGGCGGAACGGCAAAGCTTTATTTATCGCTCTCCGCGTTTTTCGGGCTTATGGCAGTAATAATTTTCCTTTGATAAGGGGATATTTATTTTGGACATAGATATTATATTCAAAGTCGCCGGGGTCGGCCTTCTCGTTGCGGTGACGTACGTCGTGCTTTCAAAAAGCGGCAGGGACGAGATGGCGATGCTTTTATCACTCTGCGGCATAGTCATAATACTCATTATGATAGTAGGGCGCGTATCCGATCTTTTTACGTTTATACGCGCCTCTTTCGGACTGTGACGGACGTTATTGCGGTATCTGCCGCCGCGGTCATACTCGTATTGATAATCTCCGCGGTAAAAAAGACTGAGCCGGGCATAGGCGGCGTTTTGTCCGTTTTTTTAACGGTCTGGCTCATATTCGTCGCCGCGTCTTTGGCGTTTTATTTCAAAAACGGTCTGTACGTGATCGGCGAAGGCGCGGTCGGAGAATACCTGCCCTACGTGCTGAAATCCGTCGGCATAGGCTTTTTATCGCAGACGGCGGCGGATATATGTACGGACGCAAACGAGCGATCCGCGGCGTCCGGAATACTTACCGCGGGCAAACTTGGCATACTTACGGTCTGTCTGCCTCTTATAAAAAAGATACTTGAGACCGCTGTTGGATATATAAACGGATAGGTGAAAAAATGCAGGAACTGCAAAGCTACATAGCAAACGAATACTGCGCCGGCGTGGCGACGTACGGCTCGGAGGAAGCGGTAAACGCGCTTTTCTCGGCTTTAAAAGAAAACGCAAAGCCGGCGCTCGGCTCGCTTTGCCTGCTTTTAGGTCTGGTCTTCACAGCCGCGCTTATAAAATCGTTTTCATCGGCGCTTTCCGAGCATACGGCGCCTTTTGATATATGCGTTTCTCTTATATGCTCCGCCGCCGTATATTCATCGCTGAAATTCAGCTACGACGCGGTGAGTACGGCACTGTCCGGCATTGGGATACTTATGGACACTATGTCAGTTGCAATGTGCGCAATGTACGGGTTGTCCGGAAATATAGCGGCGGGAAGCTCCGCGGTATCCGTTCTGATGCTGTCGCTTCAGATAATGCGGCTGATATCCGGGCGGGTGCTTCTGCCGCTCATACTTATATGCTTCGGTTGTTCGCTGATAAACGGATTCGGTTTTGAAAACGGTCTTTCAAACGTTTCGTCCACCGTAAGGCGCGCGGCGGTGTTTTTATGCGCTGCGTCTGCCGCGGTCGTCTGCGCTTTGCTTTCATATCAGACTGTTATTGCAAAAACGGCGGATAACGCGGCTCTGCGGACCGTGAAATTCGCGTCTTCATCATTTATTCCGGTCGTCGGCTCGTCTTTATCGGAATCCGTCTCCGCCGTAAGCACGGCTTTGTCTTCCGTAAGAGCCGCGGCAGGCGCGGGCGGCGTGATATCATTAGGAGTGATAGTTATCCCGGCGGCTTTGACCGTGATATCGTCAAAGCTGTGCATGCGGCTGTCGTCCGGCTTGTGCGGCATCCTCGGTATGGATAAACTGCGGTCGTTTTTTGATGAAAGCAACGAGATCCTTTCGCTTTTGCTTGCGGTCGTGCTCACCGCCGGCGTCATTTTCTCGGTCGCCTGCGCGCTTTTCTGCGTATGATACGCGCTCTCATAACACAGCTGGCGGTGATTTCCGCCGTCTGCACCTGCGTGCTTATAATCTGCCCGGAGTCAGCGGTCAAAAAATACGTAAAGCTCGCCTGTTCCTTATGCGTTTTGTCGCTTATAATATCGTTTCTGCCGTTTAAAACGGATATTTACCAAGCGGAAGGCGTAAGCGTTTCCGTCACCGATATGACCGATGAAGCAAAACGAATGATAAAAGAACAGACCGCGTCGCGTATATGCGGCGCGGTATATGAGCTGGCATACGGTAAATACGGAATAGAAAAAGACGGTATATCCGTTTCCGTCTCATACACAGAGCGCGAGGACGGCGTGACCGAACTGACGAAAGCGGAAATAGAGTTAAACGGCATAAAATACGCGGTATTCACCGTGCCGCTCAAAAATTCCGTGTCGGATCTGATCGGAATACCGTGCGAGGTGGTGGTAAACGAATGAAAAACGAGGCTTTATCAAAAATATTCAAAAGCAAAAAAACCGTCCTGATCCTCGCCGTCGCCGCGCTTATCGGCGTCGCGCTCATGTTTATCGGAAGCACGGAAAAAAAGACGGATAATTATGATGAAATATCGGAATATGAAGCTATGACCGAGAATAAAATAGAACAAACGGTAGAGGCTATGTGCGGAGGAAAGGTACACGTTATCGTCACGGCTGAATACGGCAAGGAAACGCAGTACGCAAAAAACACGACGAAGGAAAGCGAGCAGACCGTTCTGTCGTCCGGTTCGCCCGTCGTGGTGCGAATGGTATCCCCCGTAATCAAAGGGATAACCGTGGTCTGTAAAAACGGCGGTGATCCCGCCGTGAGCCGAAGGATAACCGAAGCGCTTTCGACAGCCTACGGTATCTCGAGCGCAAGGATATACGTTACGTCCGTAAAATAGCAAAAAATACCACAGAAAAAGGAGCAGTTATGAGAATAATCAAAGCAAACGACAATGAAAAAGCGCGTATTTTTGCGGAAAAATTCAAAGGATTTTTCAAAAAATACGGCAAAAGGGCCGCCGCGATAACGGCGGGCGTACTTATAATCGGCGGCGCGGTTGCGCTCAATTTCATCCTGCCTAAGGTAACGCCGGCAAATCAGAACACAACAGCCGATAACAAAGAGACCGTAAAACAAACAGAAGATTTCTTCGCCGCGTCCGCGCTCAACAGAACGAAAGCGAGGGACGAAGCGGTGGAGGTTCTCCAGTCAGTCGTTGACGTCGGAGGCGACGAGGAAGCCGCAAAACAGGCGCTTGCCGATATAACGCGCATATCCGCGGATATTGAAAAGGAAGCGAACATAGAGACGCTTATAAAAGCAAAGGGATTTGAGGACTGTATCGCCGTCATATCCGGAGATTCGCTCAGCATAGTGGTGAAAAGCGAAGATCAGCTTCTGCCGAACGAGGTCGCGCAGATAAAGGAAATAGCCTACAAAGCCGCGGACGTTCTGCCTGACAACGTAGTGATAACGCTGAAAAAATAAAGAATAAAAATCGGTGTCGGCTGCGCCGACGAATATGGGTGGTCACCCACCCCTCAAGCTCGCCTACGGCGAGAACCCCCCATACCCCCCTGTCCCCTCCCGGGAACCCCCATTGCTCACGAGTTCGCAACGGGGAACCCCGGTCCCACAATCTCTGACGAGATTGAGGGGGCGGACGAACTTTGCCCGCTTGCGGTGCCCGAAGAAATCGGCGCGTCACTGCCGTGACTGTGCTTGATTTCTTTCGACCGCTGCGCTTTCCTCGCCTTGCTTATTCTTCCCCCGGAAGCGCAAGGCTCGTCAACCCCAAACCCCACCATTCCCCCGAGACTTTCTCGGGGCTTTTTTTGAGCTAAAAACGGACGACCGATGGTCGCCCCTACAAGCGGGTCGTCGATAGGGGTTCCCCGTTGCGAACACCGTGAGCAACGGGGGTTCACGTAGCCGACCCCTACGACCGACGCGCTTATTTTATGTCAATTTTTCGTCACATAAGATAAAACAACACCAAAAAGCAAGCCCGGTTGCAGGCTTGCTTTTTGGAGATAATATCATCGCTTTATCAGTTTTTCATATTCCTTATGTTTTTTCAACGGCTCAAATAACGGTAAGTCTAACAGCGAAAAGTAGCCGTCAAGCGTCGTACCTTCACCGGTTATATACCAATTTGCCGAATCTCCATCTACATGGCTGAACAGCGGCGCGGTATAAATGTATTTTCCGCCGGAAGCGACCTCGTCATATTTTTCGGCGTATTTACGCGCTGCTTTCATATATTCCGCCGCTTCATCAAGTTTTCCCTCGTTGATTTTATCACGTGCATCCACATATGAAGCGGAATACATTTTATAATTGAACAGAAGATAGTTGCCGTCCGGGAAAAACAGGTCGATCAGTTTCTTAAAAACGTCTCTTTCCGCCTTTACGTCAATATCGAGATAATCCGTAAGCGCTTCCAGCTTCTTCATAAGCTGTCTTTCGCGCCGGTTTATTCTTTCTTCTCCTGTAAGACAGGAAATGATCAGTTCTTCACGGCGTGAAGGATCAATTTCAGCTTGCGGGTACATTTCGGCGTATTGCAGCGCCTCGCTCTGCGGCAGGCATTGAACGATCCCCTCGATAGCATCGGCTTTTATCTTGTCGTCGTTACAGTTTTCAATAACTCTGCGAAATAAATCTGCCGCCCTGTAACGTTCGGATCTGCATTTTTCATCATCGCAGCATGGCATATAGGCGCCGCACAAAACGCACCAGCCGTAGTTGTTAAGCCATTCCGTATCGCCCGGAAACTCCTTTACGGCTTCCTCGCATACGGCCATTCTATCCGGTATGCTTCCGGTTTTAAACGTAGCCTCAAAACGCTTCTGCAATTCAGCGCGTTTCAGTTCATCGGCGGATTCGCTGTAGCAGAACAGCTCGTCGGTGGTCACCTTGAAAAGTCGTGCTATCGGCACGATGAGCGACAGATCAGGGCTCGTTACACCGGTCTCCCATTTTGAAACGGTCTGGTAAGTAACGCCGAGACAGCTTGAAAGCTCATCTTGCGTCATATCCTTTTTGCGTCGCAGTTCCTTTATCTTTTCTCCTATGTGATTCATTGTGTTTGCTCCTTTTCAAATAGGGTAACAAGAGTTATCCGAACCCGCTCAAACGGCGCTATTTCGGCTCTTTTCGGTTTGTCGTCATTGGAATACCGGCGTATTCCTGCTTCCTCCGCGCCGAAAATATCTCGAAATTTCATCCGTTTGAGTCCTATAG
>JAFSYU010000044.1 GCA_017443595.1 Clostridia bacterium | reverse complement strand
TATAGGACTCAAACGGATGAAATTTCGAGATATTTTTAGGCGCGACAGGAAGCAGGAATACGCCGGTATTCCAATGACGACAAACCGAAAAGAGCCGAAATAGCGCCGTTTGAGCGGGTTCGGATAACTCTTGTTACCCTAACCGGGTCGTCGCGGGCGCCGCCCCCATACAATTCTTTCGCGTTTTTTTAAAAACATCTTGCATTTATTCAAAAAATATGGTATTATATACTGAAAAATTGTTTAAAGGTGATAATTTGAAACAGAAATATATTGAGCAGGGATATATAAGCGGCACACACGGAGTGCGCGGAGAAGTGAAGCTCGTCGTATGGTGCGATGATACGGAAGATTTCTTCAAACTTAAAAGTCTGTATCTTGACGGAGAGGGAAAAAAGAAACTTGAGATCCTGTCTTCGCACGGCAGCAAAAACGGCGCGGTTGTTAAATTTGCCGGAGTCGACACCGTGGAGGACGCGGCGCGGCTGAAGGGCATCACCGTATACGTTGACAGAGCGGATCTTCATATACCGGAAGACAGGATCCTTATATGCGACCTTATAGGTCTGCCGGTAGTAGACGCGGACAGCGGAAAAATTTACGGAACGCTCGGCTCCGTTGAAGAATATCCCGCGTCGGATATATATATGGTCAAAACGGAAAACGGTACCGTTCAGGTGCCGGACGTTCCGCAGTTCATAAAAAAACTGACGGATGAGGCGATATATATCACGCCTATCAAGGGGATGTTTGAATGAATTTTCATATAATGACGCTTTTCCCGGAACTTGTTGACACGGTCCTGTCGGAAAGCATTATAGGCCGCGGCAGAGAAGCCGGAGCAATAAGCGTAAAGCTGTATAATATCCGCGACTACGCCAACAACAAGCATAATAAAGTTGACGATACGCCGTACGGCGGCGGCATGGGTATGCTGATGGCGGCGCCCCCGATCTGCGACTGTCACGACGCGGTATGCAAAAACATCCCGGCAGATTCAAAAAAACACACCGTCTATATGAGTCCGAAAGGCAAGATACTTGACCACAAGGCGGCGGTAAGACTTTCGGAATACGACGATCTTATCATTTTATGCGGTCATTACGAGGGCGTAGACGAGAGAGCGATAGAAGAAGTAGTTGACGAGCAGATATCGATAGGAGATTATATCCTGACCGGAGGAGAGCTGCCGGCGTGCATCCTTGTCGACTGTGTGGCGCGCCTCATCCCCGGTGTTCTTGCGGACAGCGTGTGCTACGAGGACGAGAGCATAGCGTCCGGTATACTTGAATATCCGCAGTATACGCGCCCTTACGAATACAGGGGCAGAAAAGTTCCCGATATTTTGCTGTCCGGTCACCATGAAAACATAGCGAAATGGAGACGTCAACAGGCGTTGAAGATCACGCAGGAGATCCGGCCCGAGCTGTTGAAACCCGATACGGACTGATGCAGGGCGGTGGCTTGCTCCCGCCGCGGGGTCAATAGAATAAATCGGATCATCTGACGCAGGTGAGGGGTCCGCCCTCCCGCTCAAACAGTTAATCAGAGGCTTTTATGGCGGAAAAGGTTAAGAAAAACAGGATAAAACACAGCGCGTTTTTACGCGCTTTGTCCCGTTGGTCCGACAGAGCGTCGAAGAGAGCCGAAAACAGCCTTATCGCGCGTCTTTTATGCGGATATTTTTCACTTGATGAAAAAGTCAGATCTTCCGCTGCGGCGCGTATCGTCTCGGATCACGGTCCTGTCACAAAAGCTCTTTCTTCCGTGCGCGACGGTATCTGCCGCGTATTTTCAACAAGCGTTTTAAAAAACAGATTTACCGGATTTCTTTCAAATCTGCTTTATATACGCACGCGCGACGTAGGCATATATATGTTTGCCGCAGGGCTTTACGCCGTTATAGAATATCTGGTGATCAAATTTGCCGTTATAGATACGGAGATTGATATTTCCGTGCTTTACGGCGGGATAGCCGTTATGGTCGTATCTTTGTTCTTCTTCTCCGGCAGATCGCTTGCGGACACGTTTATTAAAAACAAACTGCTTTCGTTTGCGGTATACGACGTTATGGGCGCGGACAGGAGCCGGCTCGTAAGCGGAGAAGTTAAAATTAAAAACGCGAGTATCGCGCTCCTTCTCGGTATGCTTACCGGCGCTCTGGCTTTCTTTGTTCCGCCTTACCGCGTTGTTCTTATCATCATTTTCGCCGCGGTGGTATGCGCCGTGTTCTTTACGCCGGAATCCGGCGCGGTGCTGATACTTGCGCTTCTGCCGTTTTTGCCGCTTGACATACTGCTTTCGCTCTGCGTTGTAACTACTGTGTCATATCTTTTGAAAGTATTGAGAAAAAAGAGAGAACTGCGCTTCGGCACGCTTGATATTTTCGTAATGCTGCTTGCAGCTCTTACGCTTTTCGGCAAGATAATCACCGTAAAGGGAGATACTTCCGGCACGGATTCGCTTTATTTGCTCGGTATCGCCGGATATTTCATCTGCCGCAACCTTTTGTGCAAACGGCAGTGGCTTGACCGCGCCCTTCACGCCGCTGCGCTTTCCGCGGCGGTGGTAAGCTGGTTCGGACTGTTGTTCTACTTCTGCGGAACACCGGCTCAGATGATAGCCGCGCGCTCGCTTTTTGCAGGAGAGGGCGGGGAGATGACCGTTTTCTTCGGCAGCTCCGTTACGCTTGCCGGATATACGGTCCTCACGGCTCCCTTGCTTTTGTATTTCGCACTTGAAAAGAAACGCGGAAGGCTCCTTTATCTGATCAGCTTCGCGGCGTCCTTTGCCGTTCTTGTCCTTACTTTAAGAGTTTACGCGATCATCGCGTTTATCACAGCGACCGTGATAGTGCTTGCGGTCTACAGCAAAAAAACGTTTATTTTCGCGGCGTTTTCCGCTCCGGTACTGATACTTGCCGCGGTATTCATGCCTCATTTTTGGCAGGTTGCCGTTTATGAAAAAATATATACGGAAAACGCGCTCATATATAACGTCTGGACAGGCGTTATGAAGATGATATCGTCATCGCCTTTAGGCGGCTTCGGCATCGGATCGTTCGGCTCCGTTTATCCCGGATACGCGGTGCAGGGATACGGCGTACAGGCGGGCGCGAAAAGCATTTATCTGCAGCTGTTTGCGGAAGGCGGCGCTATGCTTATGATCGTGTTTGCCGCGTGCATACTGCTGTTTCTGACGTTCTGTTTTTCCGCCGCGCACGGCAACGATAAAAAATCGTGCAGACGCAGCATCTACGCGCCTTTGACCGCTGTAATAGCTATGGCGGCGTTCGGTTTGACGGAAAATATTTTCTCATCGGAACTTGTTTGTCTGCTCATGTTTTCAATAATGGGCTGCGGCGCCGCGGCGTCCGAGATAACCCGCAGGGAAAGCGAATACGAGCTTTCCGTGATGAGCTGGCAGGAGGTGTGATATGAAAAGCAAAAAACGTCCTTTTATAAATATATTCGATATAACTTTCGTACTGTTCGTCGCCGCCGTCGTTACGCTCATCATCGTGTTCATAGCTCCTTCCGGAAAAACCGTGACGGTGGATTATACGCTGACCGTGACCGGCGGGAACGCTGAAGCGCTGTCCGAGGGAGACGTGCTTAACGTAATATCCGGCGGCAGTCTCGGCACGGTCAAAAGCACGGGAAAAGATCTTATAGAGGTGACCGCGGAAGCCGAGCTTCACGCCGGACGTTATTATTACGGCGCGTCGCCTTTAAAAGAGGGCAAAGAATACGTTATATGCGTGGGTACGGACAAACTTGTCTGCACTTTACACGGTTTAACGCAAAGGTGAAGCCATGAAGAAAAGAAGTTTTAATACAGCGGACGTTTTTATGATCCTGATACTTGTCGCCTGTGTCGTGGGAATAGCGGTAAGAGCTTTCAGCCTGGCGGACGCTGAGACGGAAAAGTTCCGTGATTACCGTGTGAAATTCACAGCAAAGCTTGATGAAAAACAGCTTGAGGCGGTCACCGCAGGCGTTGTCCTTAAAGACGAAAACAAGACCGAGTTCAAACTTCTTGAAGGATACTGGATAACAAAAAACGAAAACTCGTCTTCGCTTAACGGAGAACTGCTCGTGTCCGGCAAGGTAACGGAAAAGGGCTTTGAGAGCAGCGGCGGATTTTATTATAAAAACGACGTTATAACCTTATCCGGCGGCGGTCTTGACTTTGACGCAGCCGTACTCGACTTTATAAAGCAGTAAAGCCGAAAAAAACGCCCTCTATGGCAAAATATTATACAAACAAACCTTGTAAAGATAAAAAATTATGCATTATTACCATTGATTTTATCGAAATTGTTTGTTATAATTCATATAATAAATAAGGTGTTTCCCGATTTAAGGAGTATAATATGATCTCACGCAATGTAACCGTAAGAATACCGGTAGGACTTCATGCTCGTCCCGCAACGTTCTTTATCCAGAAAGCTAATTCGTTTAAGAGCTCTATATGGGTCGAAAAGGGTGACAGGCGCGTCAACGCCAAAAGCCTTTTGGGCGTACTTTCCCTCGGCATAACAAAGGATACTGAAATCACTCTCATTGCTGACGGTGCGGATGAGATTGACGCCTTGAACGGACTTGAAGAGCTTATAGAGACCGGTCTTTCAGACTGATCGGACGCGAGTATAAAAAAAGCGCGGCGGATATGATACCTGCCCTTACGGACGGGGTATTTTATCCGCCTTTTTGTTGGTATGGAAAACAGACGCGAATATCTTAGAAAAAAAGCGCTGCGGCTGCCTTTGAGTCCGGGCGTGTATATAATGAAAAACAGCCGGGGTGAAGTTATTTACGTCGGCAAATCGGCGGCGCTCAAAAACCGCGTAAGCCAGTATTTTCTGTTTTCGTCAAAAAACACGAAGACCGCGAGCATGGTGTCAAACGTATATGATTTTGATTATATTTTATGCGACACGGAAACGGAAGCGCTGGCGCTTGAAAACAGTAAAATAAAACAGTATTCGCCTAAATACAATATAAAATTAAAAGACGATAAAACTTATCCGTACGTGAAGATAACGAACGAGGAGTATCCGCGTCTCGTAATGACGAGAAAGCGCGTATCCGACGGCGGTCTTTATTTCGGCCCGTATACGAATTCCGCAACGTGCCGCAATATAATGCGTTCCGTAAGTCAGGCGGCAACACTGCCGACGTGCAAAAAAACTTTCCCGAAGGATATAGGCAAAACAAGGCCCTGCATTTATTATCAGATAGGCAAATGCTGCGCGCCGTGCGCCGAAAAGGTCAGCAAAGAAGAGTACAGAGAACTTGTAAAAAGCGCGGAGAGCATTTTAAACGGTGATATAAACAAAGAAAAAAACAGACTGATCTCTCTTATGGAGCAGGCGTCGGAGCAGCTCTGTTTTGAGCTTGCCGCAAACCTGCGCGACAGGATAAAGGCGCTTGAAGCCCTGTTCAGCAAACAGAAGGTCGTCTCGTCGCCGGAAACGTTTTTGGACGTTATAGGTATATATTCCGACGACGATATGACGGTCATATCTTTCTTCTTTATCCGCGCGGGCATGATAGCGGACACGGAAGTCCATGAATTTGTAGGCGGTCACATAGGAGCGGAGGAGCTTTCCGCTTTCATAGCGTCGGTCTACGAGATGAGAGAGCCGCCCAAGCTGATACTCGTATCGGACGAGCTGCCGCTGTCCGAGGCTGAAACGCTGTCCGCGCATCTTTGTGAAAAACAGAAAAGAAAAGTTGAGGTCCGCGTTACGCAGAGAGGGCAGAACAGAGCGCTTTGCAGGATGGCAAAGGAAAACGCGGAGTACCGCGCAAAACTTTTAAAAGAAAACAACGATAAAGAGACGGTCATTTTAGCGGATCTGGCGCAGACGCTTAGGCTTGAGGTCGTGCCGGACAGGATAGAATCCTACGATATATCAAATTTCGGCAACGACAACATAACGGCGGGCATGATAGTGCTTGAAGGCACGAAATTCAAAAAAGCCGATTACCGCGTTTTCAATATAAAAGAGACCGAATACGAGGACGATTATGCGTCTATGCGCGAGGCGATAAGACGCAGAATAAGAAATACTACCGTAAAAAAGTCAACGGCGTTTCCCGTTTTACCGGATCTTATTCTGCTTGACGGCGGCAAAACACACGTTTCCGCCGTGCGCGCCGTACTTGAAGAAGAGGGCGTGGATATACCCGTTTTCGGCATGGTAAAGGACGATTATCATAAGACGAGAGCCCTGTGCGACGACGAAAACGACGTTGATATATCCCACGACAAAGCGCTTTATATGTTCATTTACAGAGTGCAGGAGGAGGTCCACCGCTTTGCGATAAGCCGTATGAGCGGCGCTAAGCGCAAAACGATGAGGACTTCGTCACTTGAAAAGATAAAAGGCGTGGGACCCGCAAAGGCAAAGCTTTTATTATCGCATTTCGGCACGCTTGCCGCGCTGAAAAGCGCTTCTGTTGAAGAACTGACGACCGTAAAAGGCATAAACGAAGAAACAGCGGAAAATATAGTAAAATATTTTAATAAGGATAAGGTATGAATATAATAACAGGTTCAGCAAGAGGAACGAATCTCAAAACGCTTGAAGGCGAGGCGACGCGCCCGACGCTGCAGCGCGCAAAAGAAGTGATCTTTTCCGCAATTCAATTTGATATAGAGGGCAGGCGCGTGCTCGATCTGTTCGCGGGCAGCGGACAGATGGGGCTTGAAGCGCTGTCGCGCGGAGCGGAGAAGTGCGTTTTTGTGGATAAATCACCGGACGCGTTTGAAGTGATAAAAGCAAACGCGCAGAAAACCCATTTATATAAAAACTGCCGTATAGTGAATATGGACAGCGCGGAATATCTGCTGTCCGCAAAGCGCTCCGGCGCGGTATTCGATATAGTTTTTATAGATCCGCCGTATGATTCGGGTCTTCTTGTCTCGTCGCTTAAAGCGCTGTACGTAAACGGTCTTTTGTCGGACGTCGCGCTTGTTGCAGCCGAATGGGAAAAGGACACGCTTTTAGAAGAAAACCCGCAGCTGTGCGATATGTACGAGCTTGAGAAGCTGTATAAATCCGGAAGGATATATTTTTATAAATTAAAGCCGAAAAAGAAAGAGGTATGATATGAGAAGAGTGCTTATACCCGGAAGCTTTGATCCGATAACCGTAGGTCACGAGGATATCATAACGCGCGCCGCGGAGATGTTTGACGAGGTCATAATCTGCGCGTTCGTCAACGCGGAAAAAAAGTATATGTTTTCCGAGGACGAGCGGCTTGATTTCCTTATCGCCGTGGCGGATTCGTATAACAACGTGTCCGCCGATCTTTCGCATTCTCTCGTAACGGAATACGCAAGAGAAAACGGATGCGGCATAATAGTAAAAGGGTGCAGGAGCGGTATGAATTTTGAGGACGAGTACGAGCAGGCGCTGATAAACCGCGAACTCGATCCGGATATACAGACCGTCATACTGCCGGCTTCCCCCGAGTTATCGTTTGTTTCTTCAACGATGGTAAGGGAAATGATACGGTACGGAGTTGACTGCGGTCAGTACGTTCCGCGTGCGATAAGGGACAGATTCAACTGAAATTTACCGAAGGTTTTTTAAAATAATACTTGAAAAATACGCGCGTATAGTGTAGAATGTATATAAATAAAAAACCGGAGGATCAGATATGGCTATCGTTTTAAACGAATTTACAAAGGGTAACAGCGACAAAATAAGGATCGGTATCATAGGCTGCGGAGGCATAGCCAACAACAAGCATATGCCGTCTCTTAAAAAGATAGAAAACGTGGAGATGGTCGCGTTCTGCGATATCATCATTGAGCGCGCTGAAAAGGCGGCAAAAGATTTCGGCATACCCGGAGCAAAGGTATACGAGGACTACAAAAAGCTGCTTGAAGACAAAAGCATTGATATAGTCCACGTATGCACTCCGAACAGATCGCACAGCTTTATAACGGTCGACGCGCTTGAAGCGGGCAAGCACGTTATGTGCGAAAAGCCGATGGCGATAAACGCGACGGAAGCGAAAAAGATGCTTGACGCCGCAAAGCGTACCGGCAAAAAACTGACGATAGGATATCAGAACAGACAGCGTGACGACGCGCTTTACATGAAGCAGGAAGCGCTTGCGGGAACGTTCGGCGATATATATTTTGCCCGCGCTACGGCTCTGCGCCGCCGCGCCGTTCCGACCTGGGGCGTGTTCATTAACGAATACGAGCAGGGCGGCGGTCCGCTTATAGACATAGGCACGCACGCGCTTGACCTGACGCTGTGGATAATGGATAACTACAAGCCGAAATACTGCGTAGGAACTACTTATCACGCGCTGAACAAGGACAGGAACACAGGCAACGCCTGGGGCGACTGGGACGTTGAAAAGTTCACGACGGAGGACTGCGCTTTCGGTTTTGTTGTTATGGAAAACGGCGCGACGATAATTCTTGAATCATCGTGGGCGCTGAATCTCATAGACTGCCGCGAAGCTATAACGACGGTCTGCGGAACGAAAGCCGGCGGCGATATGCTTGACGGCGTGAGGATAAACGGCGTTCACTTAGGACGCCAGTACGTGACAAAACCGAATCTTTCCGCGGGCGGCGTCGCGTTCTACGAGGGAAACAAAGGCGCGGATCCGTCCGAACGTGAGGCGAGAGCGTGGATAGACGCGGTGGTAAACGACAAGGATCCGTTCGTTTTGCCCGAGCAGGCGTACGCCGTATCGCAGATACTGAGCGGTATATACGAGTCCGCTAGAACGGGAAATATTGTGTATTTTAATTGATATTGCAGGGGAGGGGTTTTCCCTCCCGAATTAAGAATTAAGGAGTATTTATTATGAAATTAGGCGTACTTACAAATTTATACGGAAATTTACCGTTATCCGAGGTCTTACCGAAGCTGAAGGCGCTCGGTGTTGAGGCGATAGAGCTTGGCTGCGGCGGTTATCCCGGCAAGGCTCACTGCGACCCGCAGGTGCTTTTACACGATGAAAAAGCGTATAACGATTTTATTGCTATGATCAAGAGTTACGATATGGAAGTATCGGCTTTGTCTTGCCACGGAAATCCCGTGCATCCGGATAAAGCGACGGCAAAAACGTATGACGACGATTTTAAAGACGCCGTGCTTTTAGCGGAGAAGATGGGTATAGACACCGTCATAACGTTCTCCGGCTGCCCCGGCGATCACGAGGGCGCGAAATATCCGAACTGGGTGACCTGCCCGTGGCCCGAGGATTATTTACATATACTTGAATATCAGTGGAACGACGTGCTTATCCCTTACTGGAAAAAGACCGCGGCTTTCTGCGCCGAGCACGGCGTTACGAAGATAGCGTTTGAAATGCATCCGGGCTTCTGCGTTTACAATACGGAGACGCTTTTGAAGCTCCGCGCCGCGGTAGGCGACTGCATAGGCGCGAACTTCGATCCGTCCCACCTTATCTGGCAGGGAATGGATATATGCGAGGCTATAAAAATGCTCAAAGGCTGCATCTGGCATTTCCACGCAAAAGACACCAGAGTTGACGAATACAACAAGGCGAAGATAGGCGTGCTTGATACAAAGCATTACAGCGATGAGCTGAACCGCGCGTGGGTGTTCCGCGCCGTCGGCTACGGCCACGATATGCAGTACTGGCGCGATATAGTATCGACCCTGCGCCTCTGCGGATACGACAAAGTTATGTCGATAGAACACGAGGACAGCCTTATGAGCGTTGACGAGGGACTTGAAAAAGCGGCGTATTTCTTAAAGCGCGCTATAATGTCATCCCCCAAACCCGGCTCCATGTCGTGGGCGTAATTAAACGTAGAATAATTAAAAACGGGCATACGCCCGTTTTTAATTTATGGTTTTTTCAGCTTATTTTATTTTTCAGTCTCAGATTATCCGCTATCATGGCGATGAATTCGGAATTCGTCGGTTTGCCGCGGTTGTTCTGTATGGTATAACCGAAATACGAATTGAGCGTTTCCACGTCGCCTCTGTCCCACGCTACCTCAATAGCGTGGCGGATGGCGCGCTCAACCCTTGAAGACGTGGTCTTATACTTCTTTGCAACGGAAGGATACAGCGCTTTTGTCACCGAGTTTATTATATCTCCGTCCGCTATCGCCATGAGTATGGCGCAGCGCAGATACTGATAGCCTTTTATATGAGCCGGCACGCCTATCTGATGTATTATCCGCGTGACCTGCGTTTCTATATCGTTGTCGCGGTCTATGTGTACGCCCGCTTTTATTATGCCGTTTTTCGTTTTATAAAGTCTTTTCATCCGCTCGGCAAGCACGGCGTTGTCTATCGGTTTTACCATACAGTAGGCGGCGCCCGCTTCGTCCGCTTCTATGAATATATTCTGATTGCCGACGACTGTAGTTACGATATATTCCGGATGCCTGTCCTTAGGCAGTATATCGTTTACGGCTTTTATAAGCCGTACTCCGTCCGTTTTCGGCAGCCACATATCGCATATTATGAAATCCGGCTGTATGGCTCTCGCTTTGGCGAGAGCTTCCTCACCGTCGTACGCGTCGTCACATAAAAAACCGCCTTCTCTTACAAGATATTCATGCACGGTTTTGCAGAATTGCGGCGTGGGGTCTGCTATAAGAACTTTTATTTTTTCATCCATGGCTTTTATTTCCTTTCACGATTGGTAATTTCTGGTAATATAATACCATATATTTCCAAAATTTTCAAGAGTTTTTTATAAAAAACATTCCCAAAAATTACCAATTATTTTTGTGCAAAATGATGCTTTATTTTACTCTTACGACAGAATCCGAAAAGAAATCAAATATTATGACACCGTTCTGCTGAGTGGTCAGGACCTCTGCTTTTACAGCCTTTAATCTGTTGATCACGTCCGTGTCGGGATGGCCGTAATTGTTAGGCCCGCATGATATGACGGCGTACTGCGGAGAGACGGCGCGGATGAATTCATCCGTACTTGAATACCGCGAGCCGTGATGCGCGACCTTCAGCACGTTTGACTTTATTTTATCACCGTATTTTGCAAGGATAACGCTTTCATTTTCTCCCTCCAGATCTGAGCACAGAAGAAGAGAAGTATGCTTATACGTGATCTTGCTGACTATGCACATATCGTTGTTTCCCGTGCCTTTGTTGTTGGGAGCCAGGATATCAATCATAACGTCGCCTTTTGTGTATTTTTGTCCTGTTTTTGCGGTTATTCTGCTGCCGTCTGCGGTTATTGCGGCTATGTTGTTATACACTTCATCCCTGCCTTCAACAGGCTCGGGCATAAGTATGTGTGTCGGATCAAATTTTTCTATTATCTTTGCAGCGTCGCCGGCGTGGTCTTTATCGTAATGAGTTATGATAAAATAATCTATCGTTTTTATCCCCATACGCTCCATATATCCGATCACCTGTTCCGTTTGATCCAGAGGAGCGTCCGTTAATATGACGGCGCCGTCGCCGTGATAGAGTATGCAGTCAGCCTCGCCTACGTCAAAAAACACCGCGCGGTAAGCGCCGGGCGAAAGCCTGTCCGGTACGCGCGTGTTTGAAATTACAATTCCTATAACGCATACGACGACAACAAGCACCGCTGTGATAACGGTGCCTGTTATTTTTTTGATTTTTACGTTATTCATTTTCGACCGCGGCTTTTGCGGACGTTATTTTTGCTATCTTTTCAACCGGGAATTTCGCTTTTCGGTCATACGTGTATAAACCGTTCTGTTCCTGCTCTATATCGGTCAGCTGCGTATAGCAGAACGCGCATATTTTGTCATTCTGCAGAAGCGCGTTTACGAGACCCTCGTATCTTTGCAAAAACTCGTCCATATCCGCGGGAGACGCGCCGTAGCCCCAGCCGCCTTTTACGCCGGGAGCCCACCACGTACCGCCGAACTCGGATACGAAGCACAGATCGTCCGGGTACGGTCCGGTCCAGTCGCCTATCTGCTCGCCGGTCATCAGTTTATCGTATTTATCCTTGAATTTCTTCGGATCCTGCTCGTAGTCGTGGCAGTCAACCATATCGCAAAAGCCCTTAACGTGGAACCAGCCGCTCGTATCGATCACGGGACGCGTCGGATCGAGCGCTTTTGTAACGTTGTAGACGTACTTCAACAGCTCGCCGTCCTGATTCTGCTGCGTTTCGTTGAACGGACACCAGCCTATGACCGACGGGTGATCGAAATCGCGCTCGACTTCTTCAAGCCATTCGCTTACGAAGCCGCGCCAGGCGTTCGGATTTGCAAGATCGAGCAACCAGTTCGCGTGCTCGCCCCAGACCATGTAGCCGAGCTTGTCCGCGTGGTATAAGAAACGCGGCTCAAATATTTTTTGATGCAGGCGCGCGCCGTTATAGCCGCAAGCCATTGACATCTCAATATCGTGCTTCAGCGCTCCGTCCGTCGGCGCGGTGTATATGCCGTCCGGATAAAAGCCCTGATCAAGGATGAATCTGCCGAAAACGGATTTGCCGTTTACGTAAAATCTGTGATCGTGCGCGGATATTTCCCTTATTCCGAAATAACTCTGCACGGTATCGTCTCCGAGCGTCAGCGTCAGATCGTAAAGATTCGGTTCGCCCGGCGCCCAGAGCCTCGGATCGTTTATTTTAAGCGTTATTTCCGTATGTTCGCCGGTAACGACCGCGCTTTGCGATACGCCGTCAGCCACCGCAGTAAGTGTTTTGCCGTATGCGTTCGCCGTCTTTGCGTCTATGCGCACCGTTCCGTCGATCTTGGTATAGTATTTTGCTGAAACGATGTACGCTTCCGGCACGGCTTCAAGCCATACAGTCTGCCATATACCCGTGGTGCGCGTATAGAAGCAGCCGTAAGAGTTGTAGTTGTTGCTCTGTTTGCCGGCGGGCTGTATACCCGCGCGGTTATCGTCCTCGGCGCGTACCGTTATATCGTTTTCGCCTTCGTGCAGATATTCAGTTATATCAAACGAAAACGAAATATAGCCGCCTCTGTGGGACCCGACCTCGGCTCCGTTTACCCATACGGTGCTGAAATGATCGCACGCGCCGATATGCAGGACAGTGCGTTTGCCGGCAAAGCTTTCAGGCAAAACGACTTTTCTTTTGTACCACACGCAGCGCATAAAGTCCTTGTTTCCTATTCCGGATAACTCTGATTCCGGGCAGAACGGGACCGTTATTCTGTCTTTGAGCGATCCCGCTTCAAACAGCTTTCTTTCCGTGCCGCTGTTTCCGTTATCTGTTTCAAACTGCCATTCTCCGTTTAAATTTACCCAGTTTTCCCGCATAAACTGCGGGAAGGGATGTTCGCTTCTCGGTATGTTCATGATAATCCTCGTATAAGTTTTTTTACAGTATAACATATCGCGCGGTAAAAATCAATACGTTTAAGGCTAAATTTACGCGCGCGGTACAATTTAGAGAACTATTTAGAATAATAAATATAAATAGATTGTAAATTTCATATATAACGCTTGACAACGTCCGCCTACCGTGATACAATGTTTATCACGATAAAACATCTATCATAATAGCAGTATAAGGATCAACGGAGGATATAAAATGAGAAACGCACAGAAAGACGCCGCCGAGATGGCGGAGAAGCGTGAGAGGATGCTTAAATGCGGGTTTGAGCTTTTTTCATCCCGCGCCATAGAACCTGTAACGATGCAGGAGATAGCGAGCAAAAGCGGCATAGGCATAGCCACTATATACCGCTATTTTCCTTCAAAGCTTGAATTCGTTATAGAAATAGCCGTGCAGAGATGGAAAGATTTTCTTACCTATGTAAAGGAAGAAGACGAGAAAACACATATATTCGATAAAACAGCTGCGGAGCAGTTTGCACATTATCTTGATTATTACATCCTGCTTTACCGCGAGCACAGAGACCATCTGCGTTTCAATTACGATTTTAATCTCTACGTCGTGAATTCCGGCGCGACAAAAGAGCAGATGAAAGAGTTTACGGAAACGGTCAGCGGCTTTGCGTCACAGTTTGACCGTATTTACGAGACGGGCATGCGCGACGGCACGCTTCGCACGGACGTTACGGCTGATGAGCTGTTTGCGTCCTCGGCGCATATAATGCTTGCTGTCGCAACGCGTTACTCCGCCGGACTGATGTTCCACGCACAGAAGGTAAACGACGACTGCGCGGAGCTTGAGATGCTTAAAGATATGATAACAGACAGATTCACTGTGAAGAGATAACGGGAGGACATACGTATGAAGAAGATAATAAACAACTTATCAAAACGCGTTATATCGCTTATACTGGTAAGCGTTATGATAGCCGGCTGCTTTGGCACGCTGACGTTTACGAGCGCGGCGGCCACGCAGTACAAGCCGTACTACGACCAGGGCTTTTCCGTGAAAAGCAACGGCAACGGCTCGTTTACAATAAGCAGAACGGATAAGTCGGAGTATGCAAAGGTGTATTACCGCACGCTGTCCGGCTCCGCTATAGCGGGCGTCCATTTTACAGCAAAAGGCGATTATCTGGAATTTTTTGCAGGTCAGGACTCAAAGGACGTACAGATAAACGAGACGTACGTCGGCAGCATTTCCGAGGCTATAGACAAATATCAGGTAAATAACCGTACGTATACGCTTGAAGTGGTAAACCAGTACGGCGACAGACTTGCGTCCTGCGACCGTACTCTCAGCTACACGTCTTCATATATGCTCTCTAAAACACTTTACGGCGAAAAATCCGTGACCGTATTCTCAGGCGAAAAAACCGTGACTGACAGCGGCTACGGTCAGAAAGGTATGCCGTATACGGCTTCGATAGAAAGCTATATGACGTCGTCCGACGTAAAACCGGAGTATTTTTCGGCTGTCGGCGCGGAAGTGCGTATGAGACTGAACTTCTCTGTGAAAGAGGTTAACGACGGTTATCAGCACCTTCAGATACTTTTTGACGAACTAGGCAATTTTGACACACAGAATTCAAACGGCAATCCGGGTACGATAAACTATGCGGCGTATCTGGCGGCGTTTGCTCATTATGCCGGAACGGAGTATACGTCATATGAAGATTATACTTTCCCGGTAACGAGCGCGGACAACAACTGTTCCGACGTTGATCCCGCGTGGAATTACAGCCCGTACAACAACAAGTACGGCAAACTCTATACTCAGAAATTCAATAACAACCGCGCGACAGACGGACGTATAGTCGTTCCCACGGACGCAAAGACGGTCGTTCTGCGCTTTGACGCGGCGGGCAACTGGGACGACGACTGGAAAGTCAAAGACGCCGTTGCTTATTTACAGGCGACGGACGACAACAAACCGACCGTGACCGGCGTGTACGCGACGGGCGCGACCTACCGCAGAACGCATTTTTTAAGACTGAGCATTCGCTTTTCGGAAACAGTCAAAGTCGGCACCGCCACCCCGGTCCTGAAAACCAACTTCGGCAATCTGACTTATAAAGGCGGCGCAGGCACCAACGTCCTGTATTTTGAGGGCACGGTGCAGAGCGAAAACTCAGGCCTTGCCATAAACGGAATGACTAACGCGTCAAGCATAACGGACTATGCGGGCAACGCGTATACGTATGCGTCTATAACCGCCCCGCAGAACGTACAGGGAACTACGTCAAGCACGGTAACGTTTGACGGCGGTGAAGTGGAAAGCTCACGTTTTCAGTACGTTGCGTCTACCGGAAGCGCGACCAACAAAACAATAACGCTGCCCGGCGGCAATATATTCAGCGGGATCCCTTATTACATTGACGAACTGGACTATTACACGACAGACAACGATACGACGCATTACAAACCGGGCGATACGTACAAGGTCTTGGGAAGTATGACCTTTACGGCGCACTGGAAATATAAAAAATACGATATAACTTTCAAAAATGACGACGGCACGGAGCTGACGACGATACAGGTAACTTACGGCGAAACGCCCGAATACAACGGCGAAACACCCGAAAAAGAGCCGGATCAGCAGTATAACTATACGTTTTTCAAGTGGACTCCCGATATAACGCGCGTCACGGGAAACGCAACGTATACGGCGACTTATGCAAGTCATTTGAATAAATACACCGTAACTTTCAAAAACTGGGACGGCACAGAGCTTCAAAGCGATCTGCTTGAATACGGCTCTACGCCGGAATATGACGGAGCGACGCCGACAAAGGACGCTGACGTTGATAAAACGTATGCGTTTTCCGGCTGGGACAAAACGATAGACACGGTAACGGAAGACACCGTTTACACGGCGCAGTTCACAAGCACCGTAAGATCGTACAAAATAACGTTCAAAAATGAAGACGGGACCGTGATACGGTCAGGCGACTGGGAATACGGTACGGTGCCTTTCTGTCGCGCGCCTTCAAAAACTCCGACTAATACCGAGGTCTACGCATTTGACCACTGGACGACCGATCCGTCGGTAGGCTCGGACGATATTACCTTCGTAACAGGAGATGCGACGTATTACGCCGTATACACTTCGGAAACAAGATATTATATCGTAATATTCAAAAATCAGGACGGCAGCGTGCTGCAAGTCTCTTCCTATGAATACGGTCAGACGCCGGTATATAACGGTGAAACGCCGTCGCTTGAAGATGAAGGCACCATCAGCTATACGTTCAAAAACTGGAACAAGGAGATCACGCCGGTAACGTGCAACGAGACGTACACGGCAGAATATTATGTAAACACAAGCGGTACGAGCGGCGGCATAAAATGGTCGCTTTACTGTGACACGCTTACTATCTCAAAACCCGAAAACCAATCGGGCAATATGCTTGATTACGGCAGGGAGACGTCAGTACCGTGGTTTGTACACAGGAGTCAAATAGTACATTTGATAGTTGAAGACGGTGTTATAAAAATCGGAAAAAACGCGTTTTACGAACTTCAGAATCTTAAAGACGCCGCAATACCGACAAGTGTGACAAAGATAGGAAACAATGCGTTTTACCGTTGCAGTTCTCTGCAAAGCATAAAAATACCTTACGGAGTAACGTATATCGGTACGTACGCCTTTTATGATGACGATTCACTTACGAGCGTATTTATCCCCGGCACCGTTGAGTACGTCGGTCTCTATGCGTTTTGCTCCTGCGAAAATCTTGAAAGCGTTACGATAGCGGACGGAGTTTCCGAGATAGAGACCGAGGCTTTCTCAGACTGCAGCAGTCTAAAAAACATTACGATACCCGGTTCGGTAGAGAGTATAGGCTACCGTGCGTTCAGCTGCTGCACATCTCTTGAAACCGCCGTCATAAAGTACGGAGTTAAAACAATTGATGATAACGTATTTGAAAACTGCTGTTCACTTGAAAGCGTAGTGATAGCGGACAGCGTTACAAGCATCGGCGAGGACGTGTTCAATTGCTGCGGGAGTCTCATCAGCGTAACGCTTCCGTCCGGCATAGACACGATAAAACCGGGTACGTTTTACGACTGTGCGGCTCTGGAAAGCATAGTGATACCCGAAGGAGTAAAAATTATTGCCCAAAACGCGTTCAACTGCTGTTCTTCTCTGTCTGAGATAACTCTTCCGTCAACGCTTGAAACGATAGATTCCGGTGCATTCAGCTATTGCAGCGGCAGTTTGACCGTATATTATAACGGAAGCAGATCTATGTGGAATGTGATATATGTCGCCTGTAACAGCAGCAGCGGACTGTCGCAATTAAGTCTTTCCGTAATTTATACGGGTACAACCGTCAGCACACAGACTCCCGATTGTATAGAAGCGGAACTTGACCGTTACTTTGTGTCAGGCGATGATACAAACAGAACTGTGACCGTTTCCGTCAAGACCGCGCAGGGCTGTACGTCATACGGTATCACGGTAACGTACGATGACGAAAACGATCACAATCAAACGCTTTTGTTGACGCAGAAAAGCGAGAACGTTTATACATTTGACGTTCCCGCCGGTGTTGACGTTGACGTATGGGTGGAAACTGACAGCGTGGAATCGACCGTACTTCATATGGGAGAAAACAAGCTTTATCTGACAGGCAGAGACAAGATATACACGTTTACGCCGGATGAGGAGGGCTGGTATACGTTCAAAGCTCCGGATGAAAAAGAAATATATTTACGCGTAACAAACGAAGAGCAAACTCTGCTTTCTAGGATTTTTTACATAGGTAAAGATACAGAATCATACGTATATCTGGCAGCCGGCAGAACGTATACGGCTGCGATATCAAATAATGATTCAGAAAGAGGAAGCCACGTTGGCTCTGTTCTGATAGAGAAAACGTCACAACTGTATAAAATATCCGTAGCGGCTGAAAACGGCGCGATTGCTGTCACCTCGGTTGAAGGTTTACCGATAACGGAAGCTCCGTATTACGCATTAGTGCTTATCACACCGTATCCGGCGGAAGGATACTTATATGATGATTCAAAAGATGAATTCGGTATAATTAAGTACGGAAATGATACAACGAGTGCCGGGTATTATTCCGCTTATTATGATGAGAATAACGTTTGTCATTATACGGATTATTTATTCTATATGCCTGCTTCGCCCGTCACCGTATCGTTTGACTTTCTTGAGCCCAGTATCAGACTCGTTGCGGACGAGAATTGTATCGGACTTTCAATAAATGGTGCATATTATACACGTCAGCAACTGTCAGATCTTTATATTAGCCCCCAAACAACTATAAATATTGATTATATAATACCTATATGTTATATTGATTACGATTATACTTCTGTAATCATAACGAAAGAAGACGGAACGGTCTTTAACGGCTGTCTTATGCCTGACGGTGTTCTGACCGTTACGGTGACAACGTCGCCGCGCGATCTTATCCTTATAGAACAGTTGAATACGGCGTACGACGTAACGGCTTACACTCAGTATTTCAAATTCATCCCGTCACAGGACGGTTTATACAACGTCAGCGTGACTGCCGGTAACTTTATTGTTTTTACACGTGACGGCAATCAATTGTCACCTGAATCGGAAAGAATCTATCAAATGACGGAAGGACAGATTTACGCAGGTTATATCGTAGGAGGCAGCGGAGGAACGATCACGGTTGAAAAAACAGGTGATTATACGGCGCCGGAACCTCTGCCCGTCATAAACGTAGAAGGCGGCAGTTATACGGTTGATCATTATAATTCAGATACCGTTCTTACGGCGATACCCGCGGCAGGTTACAGATTCTTATATTGGGATATTGAGTATGAAGACGGCGTGACAGACCATTATCCATATTCAGAATTTTCGTATAATGAGTATAGTGAAATAGCATCTTTTTCCCTTGTATTTGAGAGGATAAAATATGATATCGTCTTTGCAAACGCTGACGGTACCGTACTTCAGCATACGAAACAGTATTACGGCGATATACCGGAATATAACGGCACGCCCGCAATAACGCACGACGCTATGACGTATACGTTTAACGGCTGGGACAGCGAGATAACGGAAGTAACGGGAAACAAAGTCTATATCGCCACGTATGACGTGACGTACGATCCGGTGCTTGTCAAAGGCGACAACCACGTGATAGCAGATACCGATTATACGGAATATACGTTTACGCCCGCCGAGTCAGGCTGGTACAAATTCTCTTGTACCGGGACGGTGAAGATGTTGATCGCCGACGGTGATACGACTCTTGTAAGCTTAAACGGAAGCAACGTGAATAGAGACGTTTATCTGAACAAAGATAAAACGTACTCAATCAAAATAATGCTGTCAAACGGCAGTTCCGCGTTTATAAGCGTGCTGAGCATAACAGACTCGGAAACGAATAAAATAAATGTAAAAACCGAGCACGGTACGGTTATATTCACCACGGCTTGGGGAGATATAGTTACGGAAGCGCCTTTCAGAGCGGTGATCACGGCTGCTCCGTATCCCGAAAACGGATACACACGTTTCAGCCCGACGTTAGGGTACAGAACAGGCACCTCGACTGCAACGAGAAATTGTCAAAAGAGAAATAACGGTGAATTCTATTTCAGTATGCCGGATGATTTTGTAACGTTTGTGCCCGTATTTGAAGAAAAATATACGGTAACATTTGAGCATGACGACGGCTGCTACGCGCTGAGAATAAACGGCAACCTGTTTTATACGACAAACGAAGAACTGTCCGCTCTTGATATTAAAAACGGTCATGAAATTGATATTCAGCCGATGCTTTATAATGACCGTGAGCTTGTTTCATTTGCAGTATACGATAAGGACGGAAACAAACTTACAAACGATAATGATACCTATTTTTACGTTGACATAAATGGAGCAACTCTCCAAAACAGCGATTTCAGAGTCATAGTTACAACGAAAAAAGCTGCGTATACGGATATGGTCCTTAACACGGAATATACCGTTACGGAAACGACCCGGTTCAGCTTCACTCCGCCCGAGGACGGATTCTATGATTTCGGATCAATAGATACGTGCCGCGGCTTCGATCTGATCGATTACAATCCCTTTGGTCACGATATACTTACTTATGACATTCTTGGAAATGTCGGTCTTGAAACACCGTTTAACGGCTACGGGCTCTATGCAAACCAGACGTATTATTTTGAAGTGTCGGAAGGCACCGTAAAGCCCATAAAGGTGGATACGAACGTAAAAATGCCGACCGTAAACCTTCAAAACGCGGAACACGGCAGCGCCTCATACGCGGCGTACGGCGTGTACGGAGTCGGGATCATAGATCTTGTTGCAAATGCGGATCCCGGCTACAGACTCGCCGAATGGCAGATAAGCTATGAAAACGGCGAAGACGGTTATTCAGTTGAAAACAATCCTGCATTTTATAATATCTTTAAAATTGACCGCGGAGCCGTTACCGTGACGCCGGTGTTTGAGAAGGTAACGTATACCGTTATATTCGCGGACGGAAACGGCAATCTTCTGCAGATAGGCGAGTACGAATACGGCGAAACCCCGGTTTACAACGGCGGTGAGATCCCCGCTAAAACGGCAAACGGCGTAACGTATACGTCAAACGGCTGGGGCAGAGAATTAACGCCCGTAACGGAGGACAGAGTCTACGTTGCGTCGTTTGATATGACGTATGACCCGGCTTTAAGAGTTGGCGATAATTACGTGATACTTGACAAAACCGATACGGAATATACGTTTCAGCCTTCCGAGTCCGGCTGGTATGAATTCACCGCGTCAGATTATATGCACGTTATTTTTACGGACGGAGAAAATGATCTGTTAAATGCTTACGCAAGCTTATTATCAAAGAATTTTTATCTTAATAAAGATAAAACGTACTCGGTAAAGGTCGCGGGTCGTGACACTGAAGCTTTCCACACGGCTTTGCTTAGAATCGCAGTGCCTGAAACGTATAAGCTGAACGTTGAATGCGAGCACGGGACTATACTGTTTACCACGGAAGACGGAGACGCGGTAACGGAAGCGCCGTACGGAACGTATGTAAACGGCCGTCTGTATCCCGACAACGGCTACTGGTATTTCGCGACCGGCGGTAATTCAAGAATAAAATACAGAATGGAAGGTCCGGGCTCAGGTTCCGTTGAGGTCAACAACAATCAATTCCACATATACGTGGCACGTAATGACTGTACGTTTATGCCCGTATTTGAAGAAAAGTATAATATAATATTTGATCATGACGAAGGATGCACTGCACTGTACATAGACGGTGAATATTACGCATCAAATGAAGAGCTGAGAAATCTGAACATCAAAAACGGCAGCTTACTGGAAATCCATCTGCTGGGATACCGTGACTATGCTGTTACGTTCTTCGCGGTATACGACAAGCACGGAAATAAACTTACAAACGGCAATGATGCTTCTTTCAGTTATTCTGAGTATTATAGTACTTATAAAAAAACGATCCCGGACGGCGTGTTAAGAGTCGTCGCCAGAACAGAGAACGTTTCTTCTTCGGCTGTGGAAATGACGCTTGATACGGAATATACCGGTACGGGTGACAAATGGTTCAAATTCACTCCGGACGAGAACGGATTCTACAAGTTTTTAGTAAACGGCAACGCGTGTATAGTCGCTGACCGGCTCAATTATGTAGCTATACCGCCCATTTACGATTATATATTTGTTGAAGGAATCGAAGCAACAACTGCATATTACGGACTTTTTGCAGGACAGACGTATTATATACCCGATCCGGAAGGTACCGTAAAGGTCATAAAGGTTGATTCGGATAAAGAAATGCCGGCTGTGACCGTGGCAAACGCGGAGCACGGCAGCGTGTCATATGTGGGAAGCATGGATTTTTTACACCTTTTCGCATATCCGGATGCCGGTTACAGATTCGTAAAGTGGGAGATAACCTACAAAAACAGCAATAGAGTCGATTATGAGACCGCAAGCCCGGCTTTAAGCGCAGGATATGAATTAAATTGCGGAGACGTCACCATAACGCCTGTGTATGAAAAGATCACGTATACGGTCATTTTCACGGACGAAAACGGCAATATACTGCAGATTGGCGAGTACGGATACGGCGACACGCCTGTATATGGCGGCAAAACGCCTGCAAAGGCGGACGCGGCAAACGCAACTTACGGGTTTGCAGGCTGGAACAGCGAGATAACGGCCGTAACAGAGAATAAGGTATACAGACCCGTGTTCACCGCGGAAAACATATCGGATACTTTAAGTATCGGCGACAACTGCGTGATATGCGAAAAAAATACAGAAAAAACATACACGTTCACGCCGGATAAAGACGGCTGGTACGGTTTCAGCTGGACGAATGCGATCGATTCCTGTTATATGTTTTATGACGGTCAAGAACTTATTGAGGAGATAATACCGGGGTGGAACGGCACTGACTTTGATAAATATTACTATCTTACAGGCGGAAAGACGTATACCGTGGTCAATGTTTCGTACGGTGATACTCATACAGGCGTACTGACGATAACGACCGACCTGAAAGTCTATAAAATAACCGGCGCCGTAAGCGGAGAAGGTCTCTTAGCCGTTACAGATCTATCCGGAAAAGTCGTAGCAGAGGCGCCCGCAGGAGCGGATCTGAACGTATGGATGTACCCGGAAAAAGGACATACATTATATAGTTTTTCAACTGATCCTAATATCAATTGCAATTATGATCCCGATAACAAACGTCTGGATGTTATTATGCCGGCGTCGGAATTGCAGGTAAGCGTTTCGTACAAAAAACAAGGAGACCCGAAATATTTGAAGGTAACCGGAGACGCGGGATGTTATCGGTTTATGGCTGGGTCAGACTATTATCATTTCGGCGATACCGTACAGATCGATGAATTGCAATATGTTATAATCGAAACTTATTCATATTATGAGATCGATTCCGTAACGGTAAAAGATATGGCGAACGGAGACGACCTGGAATTCACGCTGCATGACATAACAATACTTCTTCCCGATCATGACGGATCTATTGTAATAACCGTAACGACCAAACCGAGATCCGAGCCTTTGCTCTCGCTTGGCGAAACGCAGATAGATGACTATTCTGCGCGTTTCAGGTTCATACCCGAACAGAGCGGATATTACAGTTTTACTGCAAACGATTGTAATATTGATATTTTTGCCGGCAACGTAACGCCGGATAATAAAAACGGTTATTACCTGATCAAAGATCAGATGTATATCGTAAGTATTTATAAAAACGGAACAAACGCAAAAATCGGAACTTTGACCGTAAGTTATGAAGGAACATCAAACGGTTATGCTCCCGTAAACATTACGCAGACGGAAGGCGGTACCGTCATCTACGACTATTTAAATGAAAGCGGCGTGGCCGTTTATGCTATCCCGGACGAAGGATATACCTTCGTACACTGGGAATACAAAAACGAATACGGTTATGGCACCGATGACCAAATCAGTACAGCTATTATTGGTCCGGCGTCGATAAAAGCCGTATTTGCAATAAAAGAGTACACGGTATCTTTCGCAGACGCAAACGGCTCTGTCATACAGAGATCACAGGTGAAACACGGCGATATGCCGCAATACTCGGGTGAGCCGCCTGTAAAGCAAAGCAGCGATCCGAACGTAAAATACGCATTTGCCGGCTGGTCAAAACCGTTTGCGCCCGTGACGGAAGACGTTATATATAGGGCGGTGTTTGAAGAACATCATCTTGTAACGCTTTCCGTTGCGACGACTTACGGAAACGTTCAGATAACGCCCGATACGGATCTTTTCACGGGCGATACGGTAACGCTTACCGCGGAAAAAATAGACGACTGCAGCTTTTTGGGCTGGTACATCGGCAATAACAGAGTATGCGATACGCTGATATACAGATTCGTTATAACCGAAAATACGGAGCTTGAAGCGAAATACAGTACGTCTGCCAAAGCTTCCGTCAACGTAAAAACGGTAAACGGAGCAAAATTCACCTTCGGTGACGGACTGTATTACAGCGAAAGAACGGTTTCCATAAAGACCGGTTCCGAAATGACGCTGACCGCGCAGGACGAAGACAAAGTTCTGCATTGGGTGAACGCCAGCGGAAAAGTCTTAGGCAGAGGAGCGACGCTCAATATCAGAGTCGTTGACAATATGACGGTAACGCTCGTATACAAGTCCGAGGGTGTGGATCAGTCGTACGTCCAGTTCGTCTCGTCATCGGGCCAGGTGCTGTCCGCGGGACTTTATATGAATACGGATACGGTGGAATTCCCGGCTCCTCCTACAAAGTTAGGCTACAGGTTTGAAAAATGGGTAATTGACGGAACGGATACGGAAGTAATGGAGGACAATATCAGATCATTCTTTGCGGATAACAAAGTTTTAAGCGTTGTCCCGTATTATTCCGGTCCTTACGGTACTCACAGCATAACCGTTGTATTTGACGGCGTAACGAGAGATAACGAGATATACGGACCGTACACCACCGGCTCCGCCGTAACGCTTAAAGCGCCGGATATAAGCGGATATACGTTTGTAAGATGGAAAGACGAAACCGGCAGGACGCTGAGCTTCAAGACGTCTTACTACGTACAGTTGATGAACGACAATAACGTTTACGCGGAATACGCATACGGCGCGGATCAGCAGCAGATAACACCGGTAATAACGTTAAGCAGTCTTACCGCTATAACCGAGGGCACGACCAAAAAGCTGACCGCAAGCGCGACAAGAAGCATACCGGATGATTACAAACTTGTAGAGCACGGCATACTTTACGCAAGAGACGTGGACGGACTTGACGAAAATACGTTCGTATACGGCACGTTAGGCGTCGGCAGGTACATCTCGGAGAAGACCGCAAACAACGGCGTTGTAAAGCTCAATATCAAGGTAGCGGATGAAAACGTTGCTGTTTCGGTAAGAGGTTATATGATAGTGGAAAAAGACGGCGTGCGGGATATCTACTATACGGATATCGTCACAGGCACATACGCCGGATTAAACCATTAACGGAGGCGCGACATGGAAAAAGAAAAATACACGGCTATGCAGATAGAGATCATAACGGTAAGGACATCGGATATAATCACGCTGAGCCAGCCCGGCGATACTGACGAAGCGGAAGCCTGACGGAAAGAGAGAGCTTTATGAGAAAAAGCATATTATGTATCCTGACCGCGCTCGTTATACTGACCGCCGCGCAGCTTACCGTATGTGCTGATTATATACATGGATTCTTCCGCTACACCGTAGCGGATGAGTCCGTGACGATAACGGCATACAGGGGAAGTGAAGAGACGGTCACCGTTCCCGCCATGATAGGCGGAAATCCCGTAAACGTCATAGCGGAAGGCGCGTTTGCAAACAGCGCGACCGTTAAAAAGGTATACCTGCCGGATACTATAATGACAGTTGAGGTCGGCGCGTTCGGTCCCGATCAGATGGTCATCTACGCCGGTATCGAAACGGAGCCTGAACAGTCCGAAGACGTTACCGAGACGGAAAACGTTACCGGAAACGTCCCCGGCGACGTGGACGGCGACGGAGAGATAAACAACAAGGACGTCGTCCGCCTCTTCCGTTACGTATCAACGGCAGACGTTTTATACGAAAGAAAATACGATTTCAACGAAGACGGAAAAGTGAACAACAAAGACGTTGTACAGCTCTTCAAAAAAGTCTCAAACGACTGACAAAAAACTAAATTCAAAAGACCGGCGCGGACGACAGTCCGGCGCCGGTCTCAGAGTGAAGACAAAGCGGTTTTTGTTTTACCTTCTCCTTTTGAGAAGGTGTCACGAAGTGACGAAAGAGGCTATAAAATGATTTTTGCAGTTTGAAAAGCCCCTTTCGTCACAACGTCCCGTTGTGCCACCTTCCCCAAGGGGGAAGGTATTTTTTTTGAAAAATACTTTGTCAACAAATAAAACGCTCCTCCCGGAGCGTTTTATCAACTCTTTTGCCTTAAAAATGAATTACTGATCGGTATACTGTGAGTTACTTATCCTCTTCGTCTTTCAGATGGACGTTCCATCCCGTGTCGATCTGCTTTTTGACTTTATCCATAGTTTGCTTATCCAGATCCGGCCAATCTATAACAACGCTTGCTCTTCTTTTTACCAGATGCGCTTTTTCGGCGCACAGGGCAAGCGGAGTATCGGATAACGAGTCGGAATAGAAATTGTCTATCTGCGGAAAGCCGTGGTCAAATATATATTTCGCCTTTTCTTTTGCGTACATAAGATTATTCAGAAGCACGCCGAATTCACGGTCATATTCCGTTGCCATGTAATTTACGCCGAGCCTCTTTGCTATGGGGCCGATCACGCAAGACGGCGACGCGCTGATTATAAGATCGTCAGGCTTTTTTTGCGCCAGATACCATTTGGCGATCTTTTTTTCGTTTTTATCCCAATACCGCTCTATTTGTGTATCAAAATCATCTATCATCATCAAAAAGCTGTTGAATTTGCGCAGCATAACGCACTCGCGCATTTTACCCGTTTTCACTAAGATAAAGTTTATCACAGTCTTAGGAGCAAACGTAAACCACAGCTTGGGATGGCGGTTCATGCACTGTATGCAAAAGCTTACCGTGCTGTTTTTCGGAAAGATAGTACCGTCAAAATCGTATACGTTCATATTTGTTTTTTCCTTTGTTTTTGATTCCTGACGTGTTCGATCAATAAACAGTATAACATAAAAACCGAAAAAAATCAAGTGCTTTTCAAGCGTTTTTAAAATGTCAGGCGTTCAATCCCTTAAAGTTTAAGGCGTTGGATTTGTATAGGTTTTTGAATACCTTGAAATTGCGATCATATACTTCTTTATTGCCCGAATCCGGAACGTAAGTACGGTTTGCTTTTACAAGCCGGTGCGATAGTTCGAGCACGTCCTCGCCTTTGACACCTGCGGCAACGACAAGAGCGGCGCCGACTGCGCCCGCCTCCTGCGCGTTGTTTACCGTTTTGACCGTACGTCCGGTGATATCCGAGAGCATCTGACTGATAACGGGGGACAGCGCTCCGCCGCCGACGAATCTGATCGTATCTGATGTTCTGATCTTTTTCTAAAACACTTTCCAAAAGCCAGCGCAGATGATAGCAAATGCCTTCAAGCACCGCGCGGATCATATCTCTTTTACCGTTTTCGATCCTGATATTGAAGAACATCCCGCCCGCGTTTGAATCCTCGAACGGGCAGCGGTTGCCGTGAAGCCACGGGGTAAAGATCACTCCGTTTGCCCCGGGCTGTCGCAGAATACGCTTTTGCGGCAGCCCTTTCATTTATTTGTTTATCGTTATTCCAGCCGTACCGGACGCAAACGTTACCTCAACGCGATATCCGTCTGCGTTATAAGCCGAATAGGTGTAGACGACGACCCCGTAAACATTTTGGTCTTCCTCCTCGGCGTCAACGGTAAACCCGCTCGCCTTGACCTGTTCGGCATACGCCTTGACCTGATCTACGTTTACAGACTGAAAAGCGGCAGAAAATTCATCGTCGGATGTTGACGCACCGGCAAGTTTGAAACCGGGCTTCGGAACAAGCCCGGTGAATTCGTTATCCGGCCAGTCGCCGCCGAGCTGGGCGGTTTGCCCGTCTTCTCCCTGCATCGTCCATGTGCCGTCGGTGCTCTGAACGAAAACAGTTCCGTTCTTATCCTTCACGGTCATGCTGCCGTCGGCTCCGAACGAAACGTCAAATCCGTCCGCTTTCGCCGCGTCGACGATCTGCTGCCTTGCGGCTGGATCCTTCATGCCCCATACTATGTCGGTCCCGCCGTTTCCCGCCATGATCGCGGAAAAATCGGGAACGTTGCCCGCGTTGTTTTCGGGGGCTGACGTACTGCCGGTACTGTCGTCGCGCACGAGAGGTGCATCGTCGTCAACACTGCCGCTCGGCTTGTTGCTGCAGGACATGAGCAAAATCAAGAGCGTAATAAATACGATCAATGCAAGAATTCCAAATAATTGTTTTTTCATAGTTGCCTCCGTAGGGTAACGAGAATTATCCGAATCACGTTTTCGGACGGCATCTCGTCGCTCCTGCTTCGTTAAACCCCTTGCTGTTACGTATAGTAGCACCTTCGGGCTTTGCCTAGCATGAAAAACGATCTTTTCGTCCGAAAATCATATAGGACTCAAACGGATGAAATTTCGATATATTTTCG
>JAFSYU010000043.1 GCA_017443595.1 Clostridia bacterium | reverse complement strand
TATAGGACTCAAACGGATGAAATTTCGAGATATTTTTAGGCGCGACAGGAAGCAGGAATACGCCGGTATTCCAATGACGACAAACCGAAAAGAGCCGAAATAGCGCCGTTTGAGCGGGTTCGGATAACTCTTGTTACCCTATGCGGACCGGGCGTTTAACTTGCGCTGTATCTGTGATAAAATTTATAAAAAATATACGATAATACTTGCAAAATCAATATAAATATGTTATTATATTATAGAACTATACTAATATAAAAAGGTGAGAGATACTGAAAATGGCTGAAGAAAAACGGTTTGCAAAAGCTACCTGGCAGATAATGGAGCAGCTTCTTGACGTGGAAAATCTTGAAGACGCTTTATCAGGCAGCCTTGAGATAATTGTAAATACGCTGAACAGTGAAGCCGGGGCTATATGGTTCCTTGACGAAAAGACGGACAGACTGAGCCCCCTGTTCCATATAGGTCCCGCGGATATTTCAAACATAACCGTGGAAAACGGTCTCGGACTTGAGGGCATAGTGACAAAGACCGGAAAGTCCGTTATAGTGGAGGACGCCGCAAACGATCCCCGCTTTGACGGAACGGTGTTTGACGACAACGGTCTGACCACGAAAACGATGATATGCGTGCCTTTGAACAACCTGCACAACGTCATCGGCTGCGTTCAGATAGTCAACAAAAAAGACGGCACTCTGTACGATAAAGACGAGCTTTCGCTTTGTGAGCATATGGCGTCTCTTGCCGCTATAACCATAGATGAAAAAGGGCTGATCGTAGATTTTAAAGAGAAAAAAGAAGTCCTTGCGGAGCTGACGGACGTGATAAAGGAATTTCCGTCGGGTGACGGCGTTTCCCGCGTGCTTAAAGGCATAAACCTTGAAATATATAAAAATGAGTTTGTCGTGGTATTGGGAGAATCCGGCTGCGGTAAATCCACCATGATGAATATTGTGGGCGGCATGGACTTTTTGACGGACGGCAAGCTTTTTATAGAGGGCAGGGATTTTTCGCATCCGTCGGATAAGGAGCTTACGGAATACCGCAGAAAATACGTAGGTTTCATTTTCCAGTCGTATAATCTTATGCCTAACCTTACTGCGATAGAAAACGTTCGGTTCATAGCGGAACTCGTTTCGGACCCGATGAAGCCGGAGGACGCCATAGCAAAGGTAGGCCTGAAAGACAAAGCCAACAATTATCCTTCTCAGATGTCCGGCGGTCAGCAGCAGCGCGTTTCAATAGCGCGCGCCATAGTAAAAAATCCCAAACTCATACTCGCGGACGAGCCGACGGCGGCGCTTGACTACGCCACGAGCATAGAAGTGCTGAAAGTGATTGAAGATATAGTAAAAAACAACGGCACCACGGTAATGATGGTCACTCACAACCCGGAAATAGCAAGAATGGCGGACAGAGTCGTCAAAGTAAGAAACGGCAAAATAGCAAGCATAAAGAAAAATATGCATCCGGTGCACGCGGAAGAGCTCGTCTGGTAACGATATGAAAAAAACACAGACAAAGGATTCGCTGCGGAACATAAAAAAACAAATAGTTTCGTATATCTCAATAATTATAATCGCCATGATAGGAGTTACGACTTATCTTGGAATAGATTATTCGTCAAGCGCCATGTGCGTAAACGCATCGCAGATCTATAACAGCCATAATTTCAGAGACGTTGAGATCATTTCCACCCTTCTGTTCACGGAAGAGGATCTGTCAAACATAAAAAACGTTGAAGGCGTTACAGACGCGGAGCCGGTGCGCACAACGAGCGCAAAGATATTATGCGGAGAAAAACGTGAAAGCGTAAACGTAATAACCGTAACGGAACGCATAAACATACCGGAGATATGTGAAGGTCGGCTGCCCGCGGACGTATCCGAGTGCGCCGTGGAACGCGGTCTTGCCGATAAACTCGGACTCAAAGCGGGAGATACGGTAAAGTTAACGGGGACCGGCGGCGGCGCGGCTGAATTTATGCGGTATACGGATTTTACGGTCGTCGGCATAATTATGCACCCGGATCACATAAACAGCGTTGTGCCGGAGCCTTCTTACGTTTCCGTAACGTGGGATGCGTTCGGTTCGGACGATCTGGGCGAATGCTTTATGAAGGTCGATCTTTTGACGGACAAAGCCGCAAACGTAGACCGCTATTCGGAAAGCTATAAAAAAACCGTAGCAGAGCTTTGCGATAAGTTAGAGGCGACGGCTGAAATAAGGACCGCTTTAAGAGACAAAGACGTTTTCGGCACAGCCGACGAAGAAATAGAGAAAAACCAAAAACTTTTAGACGACGCGGAGAAAAAGCTGGCGGACGCCCGCATAGAGCTTGACGAAAAGACCGCAGAATATGAAAAGGGAGTAGCTGAAGCGGACAGCGCGGAACAGCAGCTCAGCGATGCAAAACCGCTTTTGGACGAGGGCTACATAGAGCTTGAAGCGGGCAGATTACAGCTTGAAAGCGGTAAAAAAGAGCTTGATACGGCGAGAATAAAGGTCGAATACGGAAAAAACGAGCTTGATTACTCAAAAAATAAGCTCGACTCGGCAAAAGCGCAGCTTGACGACGGTTACATACTACTTGAAGAAGCGAAAGACACTATACGTCAAAAGATTAAAAGCGCGTTTGAGGCGGCATTTAAAGATGACAGCTTAAATGATCTTATAACCTGGGCAAAGCCGGAGACGCCGGATACGGACGATCCGTCAAAGACCGCGGCGTATCTGTGGATAACGGAGAATATCAGGATAAATCTTACAAAACCGCTTGAAGAATTTTTCGGCACGATAGTACACTCGGATACCGTACCGGAAAAGCTGCTCGTCGCGCTGTATGACGTGACGGAGGGTAAGCCCTCACCTAAGACGGAGAGCGGAGAATACGATTACGACGCTATCAGGACGGCGCTGGTCAACACCGCTAAAGGCAAAGCCGGAGATTATAAAAAACTCTCCGACGCCTGCGTAAAGTGGGATAAAGGCCACGATCAGTACATAGACGGACTTGAAAAATACAAAACAGGATTATCCGAATATGAAGCGGGTAAAAAGCAGTTTGACGAAGCGGAAAAACAGTACGCGGACGGACTGAGTAAATATAACGACGGACTGGCGGAGTATAACGAGAAAAAAAGCCGTTATGACGACGCTCTTGAACAGCTTGAGGAAGGCAGAGCAAAGCTTGAAGAGGGCAGAAAACTGCTCTCTGACGGAGAAGAAAAATACAAAGACGGCATAGCGGAGCTTGAAGAAGGAAAAGCAAAGTTAGCGGAAGCAAAAGACAAGGTAAATTCGCTTGACAAGTGCAGATGGGTGATACTGGATCCCGTCGGAAACGCGGGTTACGGTCAGGTGGCGGGAAGCAGCGGCAACTTATCGGATCTTAAATCAACGTTCGCGCTCCTGTTCGTCATTGTCGGCTCGCTTGTGATATTCGCCACAGTCGGCAAAATGGTTGATGAGCAGAGAAGTCTTGTCGGTACGGAAAAGGCTCTCGGATTTTACAGCCGTGAGATATTTGCAAAATATCTCGGTTTCGGCGTATCGGCGGCGGCGATCGGAATTATCTTGGGCGTACTGATCTCATACTTTGCGGTAGAGCCGTTTCTGCTTGGCAGTATGGGCCTGTTCTACTACTACGATATTACAAAGATCAAGGTTATATCGACGCTTCCCACCGTTATCGTGTTCATAGCCGGCGTCCTGCTTGCGGCTGTGTCCGTTTGGTTTGCAAGCGCAAAGCTTTTGCGTGAGCCGGCGGTAAGACTTATGCAGCCTAAAGCACCGGGTATAAAGAAAGGTCCGGGCGGCAACAGCTCGCTTCCTTTGTATTCACGTCTTATACTGCTGAATATGAGGATGGATCTCAAACGCGTTATCGTTACGATCGTAAGCGTTGCGGGATGCTGCGCGCTGATAGTCATAGGCATAACGCTGAAATCCGCTATAGACTCCGTTGCCGTCAACCAGTACGGTAAAATAACGGATTACGATATTTGCGTAAAATACGATCCGAAAAGCCCGGAAGATACGAAGAACGATATAGAAAACGCATTGAAAGAAGCGGGTACGGAATACGTAAACGTCTACAACCCGATCCTTACGTACAGGTTCGGTAAAACGGAGACGGCGGAGCTTTTGTGCGGCGATATAAAGGTAATAAACGAGTTTTATCATTTAAACGATTACAAGACCGGAAAACCTTTGTATCCCACAAACGAAGGCGTGCTTATACAGAAGCGCGTCGCGGAAACGTACGACCTGTATACGGACAGTGAGCTGGAAATAGTGATAAACGGTTCAAAGGCCGCAAAAGTGCGCATCGCCGGAGTGTTTGACTCGTATTTCGGCGGTATTATGGTAATGAGTTCGCAGTATTATGAAACGGTATTCGGTGTAGAATGTGTACCTGACGCGTATCTTGTGAAACTGAACGGAACGGACGCCGATACTCTGAGCGCGGCTCTTTCCGGATTTGACGGACTTGAAAGCGTAAATCGCGCCGACGCCGGCAAAAAGATACTTGCGTCTACCGCTTCTTCCGTTAATATGACTGTCGTTCTGTTTATTTTCATAGCCGCGGTAATGGCGGGCGTTGTGCTTATGAATCTTACAAATATGTATATCATGCAGAAAAAGCGCGAGCTTGTGATAATGCGCGTAAACGGCTTTACGGTAAAAGAAGTCATAGGCTACGTATTGCGTGAGACCGTGCTTACCACCGTGATAGGCATAGTATTGGGGATAGCGGTCGGGTCCGCCGCAGGTTACCGTATAATACGTACGCTTGAACAGGTAATGATACAGTTTGACCGCAGAGTAAACGTGCTTTCGTGGCTCATAGCCGCGCTTCTGACGGTACTGTTTACCGTCATAGTAAACGTTATAGCGTTAAGAAAAGTAAAACAACTGAAGCTTACGGACGTTGCATAACGCAAACGTAAGGCTTTGGTAAAAAAATAAATATAAAGCATTTTGGAGGGAATAATATGCTTAACATCACAAAAACCGTCGCGGACGGCATTGCAACGATAACTCCCGAGGGACGTCTTGATACGGTAACGGCGCCCGATATGGAAAAGACGATAAAAGAGATACTCCCGGGGATCAAGTCTCTTGTTTTTGATCTTTCCGGACTTGAGTATATCTCATCCGCCGGCTTGCGCGTCCTGCTTTTCGCACAGAAGGCCATGAACGCGACGGGCGATATGAAGGTCATAAACGTAAACGAAGCGGTCATGGAGATATTTGAGGTCACCGGTTTTTCTGATATCCTCACAATAGGGTAACAAGAGTTATCCGAACCCGCTCAAACGGCGCTATTTCGGCTCTTTTCGGTTTGTCGTCATTGGAATACCGGCGTATTCCTGCTTCCTGTCGCGCCGAAAATATCTCGAAATTTCATCCGTTTGAGTCCTATA
>JAFSYU010000042.1 GCA_017443595.1 Clostridia bacterium | reverse complement strand
GAGCGGGTCAAGATAGCCGCGTTTGTCGTTTATAGCGGTATTGGAGATAACGCAGCCCATATCGTATTCGCTGCCGGTCGCGGCGAGCGTGATGATATCGACTATCGGCACAGCCGCTTTTGCCTTTACCTTGCCCGAGATCAGATCCCAACCTTCGCCGTCGTATTTCGCGCAGACGGAGATCGCTTTTGAGCAATCGAGCACCGAGCCGCCGCCGACCGCGAGGATCACGTCGATAGCGTTTTCCTTGCATAGTCTCGCGCCGTCGATCACGGAGGGATCGTACTTCGGGTTCGGTTCGATACCCGAAAGCTCGACGATGTTGAAATCTTTAAGCAGTTCTTTGACCCTGTCGTAAAGCCCGATTTTCTTAATAGAGCCGCCGCCGTAGGTGAGAAGAACGTTCTTGCCGTACCGTCCGATAACACCGGGCAGGTCTTTTATGCAGTCTTTTCCAAAGTAGAGCGTAGTAGGTGTGTTGTAAGTGAAGTTGCCTATCATTTTTGTTTCCTCCGTTTATTTAAGTATTTTTTTAAGTCCGGGCAGCGAAAGCTCGTATATGCTTTTCTTATCATACCGACAGCCCGCCTCTTTCATGGCTTCGATTTGCTTTTTGGTGGCGTGTGCGTACGGATATACGCCGTGAATGAATTCAAATGCGGTAACAAGCGTTTCCCGACGTTCTTTCTCGTTCTGATACGGCAGAGCTTTTTGAAGAAGCACGTCAAACGCTTCCACGCTTGCGCAGTACGCTTTCTTGAATTCGACGAGCCGCTCGATACGGCTGTTTTCTTCCATGTCGTAGAGGTTGACGGACAGGAGCCGAAGCATAAGAGTACGCTTTTCAAGCGACTTTGCGATCGCCTCTGCGAGTTCTTCCGCGTTGACGTCCTTCTTTCCAATCTTCTCAAGGTCTTGCGTCCAGGTTCGGTATTCGCGTTCAAACAGCGCGAGGAATATTTCCTCTTTGGTCTGAAAATAGTTGTAGATCGTCGGACGGGAGAAGGGGACCTCGTTCCCTATCACTTTCAGCGTGATCTCCCGAAAACTCATCGTCTGATAGAGCTTCTCGCAAGCACTCACGATCTCCTCCCGACGTTCGGAAATCAGTTCGGGCGTTCCTTTTATCATAGTCGTTCCTTTCCGCGTCAATATGTTGACACCGTGTCAGTAATTGCATTATAGCACGTTATTGACACGATGTCAATATGTTTTTAGTAAAAAATGGGTGAAATCACCCCGAAAATGAGCGCAAAAAAAGATGCAAGAAATGATTTCTCTCCCTTTTTTCTCCCCGCACACCCCGGAAGCCCTTATTTTACAAGGGTTTTCGGGATTTTGTTTTTCTTGCATTTTTGCAAATGGCTGCAAAAAGACGGCTGCTTTTCGCTTTTTCTTGCATGGAAAAAGTGTTCGTTTGGCAGAGTTCGAATAAAGAAAAGCCTTGAAAACCCAGTGTTTTCAAGGCTTTTGTGGCGGAGAGGATGGGATTCGAACCCATGTGCGCTTGCGCGCAAACTGATTTCGAGTCAGCCCCGTTATGACCACTTCGATACCTCTCCGTGTATTCCGAACGTCTTTCTATCGCGTGAAGAAATGCAAGAAAAACGTGCAAGAAACTATTAAATTGTGATTATTCGAACTCGCAGAAGTCCTTTATATATAAGGGTTTTTGCCATCACGAAACCGACAGATTACGATATTCTTTCGAGTCAGCCCCGTTATGACCTCTTCGATACCTCTCCGTATTTGTTTTTGTGCGAACTTTGATAGGCAACTGTAAGGCGCCTTTTCTTTTTCCTGCAAGCCAAAGTCGCGAAAACCGCAGGAAAACGGAGCATATGCGAGAAAACAGGAGCTTTCACGCTGTATCGAGGGATGAAACCGAGCCGCTTTCGAGTCAGCCCCGTTATGTCCTGTTGCGGTGCCCGGTGTTCACGCCGCCTGACGCGTCGTGACCGACCGACCGCTGCCACTCCTTATTGCTCGCTTCATCCGTCCCCGGCGGCGCTCGCAAACGTCCCCTCTTCGATACCTCTCCTTATATACGCGGTCCGGCAGGTGCCGAACCTGCGGACTGTGGTAGTATAACACATTCTTAGAAAAAAATCAAGGGGTTTTGTGATTTTTTATTTTTATTCATCAATGACGCTCATATTATACCGGTCAGATCGAACGGAGGCGTATAGTCGCTCGACTGAGACGAGAATTCCTGAAAAAAGCCGTCAAATCCCAGTGATTCCGCGTATTCCGATACTCTTCTGTATTCGAGTTTAGTCAGCTTCCGGTTTATTTCCGGGTATTTATCAGCTTTGAAATCCGGAACGTACTGCGACATAAGAGAAAGCAAGAACCTGCTTTTATCGTAATTATCCGACAGATATTTCAGGGTTGCGATACTCTCGTCTTTATGTGATGGCAAGACCAGGTGTCTTACTATTACGCCGCGTTTCATCATGCCGTTACCGTCGTATTCGCAGCCGCCGCGCCGGCGTATCATCTCCGCAATCGCTTCCGCAGCCACGGACGGATAATCGGGCGCGCCGGAATACTTTTCCGCAAGCTCAGGGCTTACGTATTTAAGATCCGGCAGGTAAATATCCACGTATCCCTCAAGCGCTTCAAGCGTCTGTACGCGCTCATAGCCGGAGGTGTTGTAAACGACCGGTATTTTCAGTTTTGCAAGATCGAGCGCTTTTATAATATCGGCAACGTATGGCGTTGGCGACACCAGATTTATGTTGTGACAGCCTTGATCCTGAAGAGCAAGCATTATATCCGCTAATTTCCGAACGCTGACCGCCTGACCGAAGCAGCCGTCTGATAACTCGTGATTCTGGCAGAAAACGCACGACAAAGGACATCCGGAGAAGAATATCGTGCCGGAACCGTTTTTGCCCGATACAGGCGGTTCTTCATAAAAATGCGGCGCTGCGCGTCCGAGCCTTAACGTATCTGCGCCGCAAATGCCGCGTTTTTCCGGTCTGTTCGCTCCGCATTTACGCGGGCATAAAAAGCATTTAGGCATTTTTTACCTGTTTTATTGATAATTTCTGCCGTATTTTACCACATTTGAGCGCGTAAATCAAGCGCGAGTTGCAACATTTTACGCAAAAATCCTTTACAAAACAAAAATTTTGATATATAATAGGCGTATACGGAGGTCTTTTATGCGGTTTGATAATATAAATAAAATGTGCTCTGAAGCAGTTGAAAAATTTTACGTGCCGTCCGCTGTCTGCGCGATAGGCGACAAAGACGGCGTGTATTACAAAAAAGCGTTCGGCTATTCGCGCGTGATAATGAACGAGGACAGGCCGGACGGCGTGTTTGCCGGACCGATCCCGGCTGACGCGATCCCGGCGACGCTTGACACCGTTTACGATATGGCGTCGCTTTCAAAGCTTATAAGCACGACGATGGTCGTGCTTCGGCTCATAGAAGAAGGAGAAATGACGCTGCCGGACACGGTCAGCCGCTTTTTCCCGGACGCGCCGGAGGACAAACGCGGAATAACCGTAAAACAGCTTATGACGCACTGCAGCGGTATACCCGCGCATTTTCCCATACAGGCGGAATGTGAAAAAGGGTGCGATCCGGCGCACGCGGTACTGAACTATCCGCTGAAATACGAGGCGGAAACAAAAGTTGAATATTCGTGCATGGGATATATCCTGCTTGCAAAAATGGCGGAGGTCTGCACCGGACGGACGCTTGACGATCTGGCTGACGAGTATGTTTTCAAACCGCTTAAAATGAAGCGCACGGGGTATAATCCGATGAAGTCTGAAAGATTTGCCGGAGCGGATATAGCGACACAGGAATGGTCGCCCCGGTTTGAGCGTTATATACACGGCACTGTCCACGACGAGAACGCGCGTTATATCGGCGGCGTTTCCGGCAACGCGGGAGTTTTCTCCTGCATTGACGATTTATGCAATTTTGCCATGATGCTGTCGGGTCACGGTACTTTTGAGGGTAAACAGTTTTTGTCAAAACAGACGTTTGAGAGGGCTGTTACGAATTACACGCCGTACGGTCCGGAGATGAGAGGTCTCGGCTTCCAGCTCACGACGGGCGGTTTCAACGCGTCCGGCGACCTTTACGCGCCGCTTTCCTACGGTCATAACGGTTTTACCGGAACTTCGCTTTACGTTGACCGTGACACCGGTATGTTCGTCATACTTCTTACAAACAGGGTCCACTACACGCGTCAGTCGGACGGGCTTTACCGCTTCAGACGCAGACTTCATAACGCGGCGACTGCCGATTATACGAGAATGAAGATCGAAAAGGAACGGATATGATAAAGAAATCAACTGTTTTCATACTTTGCCTTTTTATGCTGCTGCCGCTTTTCGCATACGCGGAGCAGGACAGCGGAGAAGAAATATATTTTACGGCGGATTTTGACGATAACGAGCTTCCGCCGGGTTCCGACGTTACGTTCGGTGAAGACGGATTCATATTTGCCGAGGATGGAAAACTGAAGCTTGAAACGTCGGACGTTTATCCGCCGGTATCAACCGTGCTTTTCCCGTATGAAAACGGAGCGGACAAATACACTTATGAATGTGATATGACCGTAAATTCGTCCTTGTCGGACGGGTGCTGGTTCTCGCTGTGCTTCGGCGCGGTGAATGAAAACATACTGTATCAGTTTACCGTAAAATGCGGAGCGGAGGCTGAAAACAGCGTTTCTCTGCAGTACAAAAACGGCGAATCGTCATGGAAGACCGTAAGCAGCGCGTCTTTATCCGGCTATATCGGTACGGACGGCATAGATCCCGGCAAATTCAGCGGCGGGACGGTCAGAGACGGAGCGGGATTCAGAATATCCGTTTCCGTCAAAGACGGCATGGCTTTCGGCTGTATTGACGGCGTCGCGGTCGTTGAAGGCGCGCTTCCCGTGATACGCGGCGGCAGGACCGGCATAAGCGGGCGCGGCGTTTCCTTGTTTGCCGACAACGTAAGGATAAGTTCACGGCTTCCGTCGTGGATATCCGCCGCGGACTCGTTTTCTTCCAAAATCTATACGCCTGATTCCGGTATAGTTGAGCCGCCCGCGGTAGTTGCGAGAGACAGGCTGAGCATGACGGCGTTTTCGGAAAACAGACAGCGTCCCGCGTCCGTAATGATGACGGTCAGGCTCTCCGGCGATAAGCTCCACGGATACGACGGCGCGGTGGATCTCGGCGAGCTGCAGACAAGAGTAAAAGCGTTTGCGGATCTTGCGCTGCCGGCGTTTTACGTATCTGACGAGCAGTCCGCGGAAGCGCTTTACGCTTTTATTGAGGAAAACGGATGCGGAGACTGTTTCGTAACGGTTTCAAAGGCGTCTTTGCTTGATTATTTCAAAGGCAATAAGTATTTAAGAACGATAGTAGATATGTCTTCGCGCGACAGCGTAAGCGCCTCCGAGATAAGCCGTCTGCTTTATTCAAACGGCTGCCGCACCGTGATGCTTTCCGAAACGGCGGCGGACGCGGAAACCGTTTTTGAGCTTCATAAAAGGCTCGTTACCGTGTGGGTCAACGGAACGGCGGGCGTTGATTCGCTTTTTGACTCGGCGGTCAGCGGCGCGGACGCGGTTGTAACGTCGGAACCCGCGGCGATACTTTCGGTTTTTGAAAAAGTTGACGATACCGTGATAATGCGCCGTCAGGTCGCTGTCGCGGACGAAACGGAGACTTCCGTAACGGTAAGAGACGTTATTTCCGCGCTTGACGCGGGCGTTTCCGCCGTAAGGATAAATATTTTATCCGTCGGCGAAAACGAAGCGGTTATGATAGGACAAAACACGCTGCTTGAAGAGCTTTTTGAGGCGGTATATAAAGAATATCCGCAGTCTGTGTTCCACATAAACGCTGACGGTAAAAGCGCGTTTTACGCGGCTTTGTCGCTGTTGAACGAATATGAGATGGCGGACAGATGCGTGATCTTGAGCGAAGATCCGTTCGTACTCAAAGCCGCGTCAGCCGAGGGGATGCCGGCGGCGTTTACCGGCGGACCGTACGCGGCGGACGGACGCGGGCTTACGGTCGCTTTAAGCTCGCTTTGCAGAGTGTTGAACGGTTATAACTCCGCGTACTACGCTGCGCCTGAGAATATGCCGGAAGAGCTTATAAGCCTTATGCGCAGCCGCGGTATGTACGTTTGTCTTGCATACTTTTCGGGCGACGCGGAGCTGCCGCTCATATCCGGCTGCGGCGCGTTTACGGTCGTTTCGCCTCAGCGCGTATCAAAGCTTGCGTCTTCTCTTGAAGCGTCGGCTGACAGCGACGGCAGACTCAGCGCCGGGATCAGGTACTGCGACGGCACGGAGTTTGACGTTACGGCGCTTTGCGATATAGTGACTGTCTCCGGAGAGGTAAAGCTCGCGGACGGCGCAGTCACGGGAAGCGGAGTGTTTGCCGTACTGTGTCCGCAGACCGCCGAAGGCGGCGAAAAATACAGCGTATGCTCAAAGCTGATAAAAATACATGACGAAGAACAGGAGACTGACGCGGGAACGGATACGGACAAGCCCGACAATAAAACGCTCACCACGGTCATAATAATAGTATCCGCAGCCGCGGCGGCAGCCGGCGTTATAACGCTTTTGTATCTAACGGGAAAAAAGCGGAAAAACGCAAAAAAACAGGCTGAATAGTCAAAATGACAGCAAAAACAGGAAAAAAACTGAAAAATTTGGTCTCTATGTAAAAAAATATTTATAATAAAATATTGACAAATCCTGCCTTATGTGTTATACTACTATGCGATTGTTTGTATAAACGGTATTATGCCTATGCAGGAAAGGAAGAGCTGATGAAGACGGACAGGCAGCCTGCCGGTAAATATACGGCGGGTTACAACAGCGTAATGAAGCTGCTGAAAAACGGGGAGGCGGAAAAGGTGCTTCTTGCGTTTGACTGCTCCGATATCATTAAACAAAACGTCATATCCGCCGCCGCTTCCGCTAAGGTGGAAACGGATATGAAATGTTCCATGGCGCAGCTCGGCGCCATGTGCGGCATAGACGTAGGCTGCGCGGTTTGCGCGATCAGAAAATCAAAGTGATACAACGGCAAAGCGGTGTTCCGGTACCGCGGCCTGTGTATAAAACATAATTCCGTGTGAAAGGAGGAAATCCATGCCGACATTTAACCAGCTCGTTAAAAACGGCCGTCAGCAGAAGGTGTACAAGTCCAAGGCTCCCGTGCTTCAGAAAAGCTACAACTCTTTAAAGAAGCGTGCCACGGACCAGAGCTCTCCGCAAAAGAGAGGCGTATGCACGAAAGTTACTACAGCCACACCTAAAAAGCCGAACTCCGCTATCCGTAAGATAGCCAGAGTAAAGCTCGTCAACGGTCTTGAGGCAACGTGCTATATCCCCGGTATCGGTCATAATCTGCAGGAGCACAGCGTAGTTCTCATACGCGGCGGCAGAGTACGTGACCTGCCTGGCGTACGTTACCACATAATCCGCGGTACGCTCGATACTCAGGGCGTTGCCAACAGAATGCAGGCGCGCTCGATCTACGGCGCAAAAAGACCTAAAAAATAATCGCACCGCGTAAAAGGTGCAAGCAGTACAGGAAAATAACTGAAATTGCAGGCAATTCATACGGAAATGTTTTATAACCGTTTGACCGCCGCATTTACGGATAGATTTTCGAGTACCTGTGAATTCATTATTCTATATGAAGGAGGGAAGCATAATGCCGAGAAGAGGTCAAATATCAAAAAGAGACGTTCTGCCGGATCCGCTTTATAATTCCAAGCTCGTTACAAAGCTTATAAACAATATAATGCTGGACGGCAAAAAAGGCGTTGCTCAGAAGATAGTTTACGACGCATTCGAGACGGTGCAGGAAAAAACCGGAAAGAACCCGCTTGAAGCGTTCCAGGCTGCGCTTGAGAATATCATGCCCAAACTGGAAGTAAAGGCTCGTCGTGTAGGCGGCTCCACGTACCAGGTTCCTATGGACGTTCGCCCCGAAAGACAGAGAACTCTCGGTCTCCGCTGGCTCACGAGATATTCAAGAGAGCGCAGTGAGAGGACCATGGCCGCTCGCTTAGCAGGCGAGATAATTGATGCGATGAACAATACCGGTTCGTCCGTCAAGAAGAGAGAAGACACGCATAAGATGGCAGAAGCCAACAAGGCTTTCGCCCACTATAAAGTATAATTTCAGGAGTTGTTCAGTAAATGCCAAGAGAATATCCGTTAGAACTGACAAGAAATATCGGTATAATGGCTCATATCGATGCCGGCAAGACGACCACTACGGAACGTATTCTGTTTTATACCGGTAAAACACATAAGATCGGTGAAACTCATGACGGCTCTGCAACAATGGACTGGATGGAACAGGAGCGTGAGCGCGGCATAACCATTACGTCCGCAGCAACAACATGCTTCTGGCGCGGAAACAGAATCAACATTATAGATACCCCCGGACACGTCGATTTTACGGTTGAGGTGGAGCGCTCTCTCCGCGTGCTTGACGGTGCTGTCACCGTCTTCTGCGCTAAGGGCGGAGTTGAGCCGCAGTCCGAAACAGTCTGGCGTCAGGCAAACAAATACCAGGTGCCGAGAATGGCGTACGTCAATAAGATGGACATAATGGGCGCCAATTTCTACCGTGTTGTCGATATGATAAAGGAAAGGCTCAAAGCCAATCCCGTTCCGATACAGCTTCCCATTGGTCAGGAGGATTCGTTTGTCGGAATCATAGACCTGATGGAAATGGTAGCCGATATAAATTCCACGGACGACCAGGGAAAAGAAGTAATAATTGAAGAAATACCCGCGGATATGCTTGAAAAAGCCAAAGAGTACCGTGAAAAAATGGTGGAGGCGATAGCCGAAACGGACGATACTCTTATGGAAAAATTCATATCCGAAGAAGAGATCACAGTGCCGGAGCTCAAAGCCGCTCTGCGCAAAGCCGTCATAGCAAATGAGATAATACCCGTTTGCTGCGGCACGTCGTTCAAGAACAAAGGCGTTCAGAAACTGCTTGACGCCATAGTGGATTATATGCCCTCGCCTGTGGATATACCGGCGATCAAGGGTACGATCCCCGGAACAGACGAGCCGGCGGAAAGGCATTCGAGTGATTCGGAGCCGTTTTCCGCACTTGCTTTCAAGATAATGACCGACCCCTACGTCGGAAGACTCTGCTTCTTCAGAGTTTACTCCGGTACGGTAGCGGCGGGCACAACGGTATACAATTCAACAAAGGGCAACCGCGAGCGTATGGGCAGACTGCTTCAGATGCACGCGAACGACCGTAAGGATATAGACTGCTGCTACTCCGGCGATATAGCCGCCGTAGTCGGCATAAAGAATACCACCACGGGCGACACCTTCTGTGATGAAAAGAATCCGATAATCCTTGAAAGTATGGAATTCCCGGATCCCGTTATCCGCGTTGCCATCGAGCCCAAGACCAAAGCAGGTCAGGAAAAGATGGGTATCGCTTTATCAAAGCTTGCGGAAGAAGATCCGACGTTCCGCACCTATACCGATGAAGAGACGGGTCAGACCATCATAGCCGGTATGGGAGAGCTTCACCTTGAGATAATCATAGACAGACTTCTGCGTGAGTTCAAGGTAGAGGCAAACATCGGTAAACCTCAGGTCTCCTACAAAGAGACTATCACCAAAGCCGCGTATTCAGACACCAAATTCGCACGCCAGTCCGGCGGTCACGGTCAGTACGGTCACGTTAAGATCAATATTGAACCGAACGAAAAGGGCAAGGGCTACGAGTTTGAGAGCAAGGTAGTAGGCGGCGAGGTGCCTAAGGAATATATCCCGGCGATAGACGCTGGCATACAGAGCGCTCTGCAGTCCGGCGTACTTGCGGGATACAACGTTGTGGACGTTAAGGTAACGCTTCTCGGCGGTTCTTACCACGAGGTCGACTCATCGGATATGGCGTTCAAGATAGCCGGTTCAATGGCTATCAAGGACGCGCTGAAAAAGGCGGATCCCGTGCTTACGGAGCCGATAATGAAAGTTGTCGTTATCACGCCGGACGAGTATTACGGAACGGTCTTGGGCGATATCTCGTCAAGACGCGGTCAGGTACAGAATACCGAGAATCTCACGGTTTCCGTTGAGATCACGGCGCACGTACCGCTTTCCGAAATGTTCGGTTACGCCACAGACCTCCGTTCCTGCACGCAGGGCAGAGGAAACTACACCATGGAGCCGAGTCACTTCGCACAGGTGCCCAAGAGCATCCAGGAGGACATCATCTCCGGTAAGAGAAGATAAAAAGGCTTCTTAAAACACGCGTTTTCCCGAACAGGGAGAGTATAAAGAAAAAATAAAATTAATTATTTAAAATGAAACAGAGTTTCAAATCAAGGAGGAAATAACAATGGCAAAGCAAAAGTTCGAAAGAACAAAAGAGCACGTCAACATTGGTACTATAGGCCACGTTGACCACGGCAAGACCACACTTACCGCAGCTATCACTAAGGCTCTCGGCTTAAAGAACGGCAACGTTGAGTTCATGGCATATGACCAGATAGACAACGCTCCCGAAGAAAAAGCAAGAGGTATCACAATCAACACCAGACACGTTGAGTACGAGACAGATGCTCGTCACTATGCACACGTTGACTGCCCCGGGCACGCCGACTATATCAAGAACATGATCACCGGTGCTGCTCAGATGGACAGCGCTATCCTCGTTGTTGCCGGTAATGACGGTCCTCTTCAGCAGACCCGTGAGCACATCCTGCTCGCCCGTCAGGTCGGCGTTCCTGCAATAGTTGTTTTCATGAACAAGACAGACCTCGTTGACGACCCCGAACTTCTCGAGCTCGTCGAAATGGAGATCAGAGATCTTCTTAACGAGTATGATTTCCCGGGCGACGAGATCCCGATAATCAGAGGTTCCGCACGTGAAGCTCTCGAATCCCCGTCAACCGACCCGAACGATCCCGTATACGCTCCTATATTCGAACTGATGGATGCTGTTGACAGCTACATCCCGACTCCTGACAGAAAGGCTGACATGCCCTTCCTTATGCCTGTTGAGGACGTATTCTCCATCACCGGCCGCGGCACCGTTGCTACCGGCAGAGTAGAGCGCGGAACAGTTAAAATGGGCGACAACGTTGAGATAGTCGGTCTTTCCGAAGAGAAGAAGACCACCGTTATCACCGGTGTTGAAATGTTCAGAAAGCTTCTTGACTCCGCTCAGGCAGGCGACAACATAGGTCTGCTTCTCCGCGGTATCCAGAAGAAAGAGATCGAAAGAGGACAGGTTATCTGCAAGCCCGGCTCCATCCATCCGCATACCAAATTCAGCGGCCAGGTTTACGTCCTGACTGAAAAAGAAGGCGGCAGACAGAAACCGTTCTTCCCCGGCTACAGACCCCAGTTCTACTTCAGAACTACTGACGTTACCGGCGTTATCGGTCTTCCCGAAGGCGTCGATATGTGCCGCCCCGGCGACAACGTAGTTATGAACGTTGAGCTCATCACCCCCATCGCTATCGAAAAAGGTCTCCGCTTTGCTATCCGTGAAGGCGGCAGAACAGTCGGTTCCGGTGTTGTTACCGAAATAGAAGGTTTATAATACTAAGCCTGAATAAAACTGAATAATATTATTTTCGGGGGAGTTGTTGCAACAACTCAGGTGAAATTCCAAACCGGTGGTAATAGCCCACTAACAGCGTTATCTGACGCTGCCGAGCAGGTGTGATCCCTGCGCCGACGGTTTTGGAAATGCTGAACAAGCCGCCGCACTCATCTTGACGCATCTTTTACCGTCTGATTTCGCCAAAAAAACTTGAAGTACCACAGTACATCGACGTTTTTTCGGCTTCCTCATACGGAAAAATCTGTTGTCAATCTGTGCACTTCGGCTCATTCATCATTTCCTCAGTCCGGATGAGAGAAAATAATTGCACGTTGTGCAAAGAAAGGTTTTTAAAGCCCCCGATTTTTTGTCGGGGGCTTGATTTTATTATGAAAAGCGCAAACAAAAAATTACTTTACAAACTTGTTTTAACTGCAATAATGTCCGCAATAGCGGCGGTACTGATGCTGCCTATGCTTGAAATACCCGTACCGATCATCGTTCCGCCGTTTATAAAATTTGACTTTTCCGATTTTCCGGCTTTGTTTGCCGGACTTACAGCCGGACCGCTCTGGGGCGTGCTCGTATGTCTTATAAAAAATCTCATACATATCCCCATGGGAAGCACGGGTGGGATAGGAGAGATTGCCAATTTTGCGATAGGCGCCGTGTACGTGCTGACCGCGTCGCTCATACATCTTAAAATGAAAAAACGCTCCGGCATGATAGTCGGCGGTGTGGCGGGATCTGTCGCTATGGCGGCTTTCGCGTTCCCGGTAAACTATTTTATAGTATATCCCGCTTATATCAGGCTTTACTTCGGCGGCTCCGTTGACGGCGTTGTGGCGCAGTATCAGAAAATAATACCGTGGATCGAAAATCTGCCCATGGCTCTGCTTATATCAAACACGCCTTTCAACATTTTAAAAGGATTTGTGCTGACGCTTATAGCGATTCTCGCGTATCTGCCGCTCAGTCCGCTTTTGCAGAAGCTTGAAAATAAATTCAGCTGAAAAAACAACAAGAAAATATTGGCAGATTATTGACAAGAGTTTTAATGTGTGATATCATATAAAAAAACAAAGGAGTTTTATATGAAAAAGATACTTGAAAACTTCAAAAAAATGTCGCTGCTTTATAAAATAGCGTCAATCGCTTTTCTGGCGGCGCTTGTAACTCTTATTTTTTCAACTCTATTCGGATATATAGGCGATATATTCTTTTTCGGTCTGTTCAAGGCAATGTTTGCCAACGTTTACGGTTTCTTTGCCGTTATTTTGTACTTTATACAGTCTATTCTTCAGCTTTTGTTCGTCGCGGCGCTGATAACGGCGTTATTCAGCGGAAACAGAAAAAACGTGGCTTTCGTCCTTTTATGCAAAGCCGTGCTTATAGCCGTTAATTTGTTCTTTGTAACGCCTTTTATGCGTATATTGCTCGTTATTTCATACGGTTTTCAGGCAAGCATCATTCCGGGCAGTACGGTTTACAGCGGATTTATCAGCTTCATATTGATGATAGCTCTCATAGCGCTGTCGGCGCTTCTGTTTAACGGCCTCGGCAAATTCACAAAACCCGCGGCATTCATAACGGTGGGTCTGTTCTCCGTGATATTTGTAACGGATATCGTGCGTTTCATCACGGCGATAGTGGACAGCGTAAAGGATTTCATACAAGGAAACGTTGCAAGCGGCGTATTCGGACTGACTGCCAATACTACAGGTCAGTGCGTGTCCATCATAATGGCTTGCGGATATATCGTTTTAACTTTGGCAACTATAATTGTGATAAAAGCCAAAAAGACGCCGGCGGGATCCTGACAAACTGCCGTAACTCTTGACAAATGCTTCGCTCTTTGCTATAATATATTTACATAAACAAGCAAAGGCGAAGATAAATGAGGATAATAAAAATCACCGCCGCGATACTTGTCGCGGCGTTTGTAATTGCAGGGCTTTGCGGCTGCGGTGAAAAGAGAAGCGACTATATGACCGGCAACTGCACAAAAGACGGGGTCGCAGAGCTATTAGCCGAATCACCGGAGCTTAAGGACAAAGGCTTTACGGATAAAACCTGTTATAATATAACGCCTGACGGATTTAACGGCATAACGCTGTTTAAATCCTCGGAAAACGCTCATACGGTGGTAAAGCATCCCGGCTATACGTACGCAGATCTTGATCTTTCCGACAAACCGGGGCTGATAAGCGCTGTTTTGTGCGATCTTGAGGGCAACGGGCTTTACGACGACGTGCTATACACGTATTCAAACGGCACGACGAAGGAATACGGTATAGGCGTTTACAACGGCGTTTTCGGATATTCCGCGTCCGTTTTCAAATCATACGGCGAAATGTATCTGTATCTTGTAAAGCAGGATGCGGAAGAAGGTATGCCGGACGTGTTTTCGGTTTTGACCGTTACCGTTACTGAATTCAAAAACAATCCGGCTGACCTCGGATGCATAGCAACGGGCTCCGCCGGCACGGTCACGGTGACGGACGGGACGCCTGTGTTCAACCCCGACAGTCAGTCCGCCGTTACGATAAGCGAGCTTAAATACGACGGGATAAAACGTATTATAGTCAGCACCGTGGATAGGACAAATACGTATACCGAAAGCGGCGATATATCCCGTATATCCGGATTTTTAAAGGATATACGGACGGAGCAGACGGATGAAAAACCGAACTCCGACGGCACGGTTTATATAATCGCCGTGGTATATGAGGACGGCAGCGTTTCATACGCGTATTTAAACGACGGCGGCTTTTTCAAACTGCACGGAGAAGACTGGAAAAAAGTGAAGGGAACTATTCAGCTCCCGTTCTGAGAACCTCCGATGTTGAATATGAGCAGTATCGCGGCGGCTGCCGAAAAGAATAAAAGCGCAAAAAACTTAAGGTCAGTCAGCCCGGGCGATAAAACGAAAAAGGAACTTTCAAAAACGGACTGTCTTGCGTATATACCTGTACTGAAGACCGCGAAAAATAACAGAGTGGATAAAATAAACTTGTATTTCATAATTGCATTTTTTTGTATTATGTGCAATATAAAACGTAATATACGAAAAAACGGTACGGATGACCGTACCGTTTTTATATTGCTTATTTTTTTATTTGATACCGAACAGTGAGCGGAAGAACGATATTATTGCTTTTATTATTGACATTATCCAGCTTTCGTTTTCCTCCTCCGTTTCGGCTTCACCGTCTGATGGATCGTCGGTTGTATCATTTATACTGTCATTACCCGAAAACTCCGGTTTTTCATCCGGTTTTTGATTTTCGTCTCTGTTTTCTCTGTTGCCGAACGGAACTTCGTTTCCGGGAAATTGCTTAAGCTCGCCGTTGTTTTCGTTATTCTGACCGGGAAATCCTCCGTTTTGTCTTCCGCCGGGCATCATGCCCTGTTCGCCGTTCATATCACCCGGGAACTGTCTCTGATCGCCGTTTCCGCCGGGCATCGTGCCCTGTTCGCCGTTTTGGGCGGGGAATTGAGGCTGGTTTTCATTATCCTGAGCCTGCTCCCGATCGCCGTTCACGTTGCCAGGGAACTGTCTCTGATTGCCGTTTCCGCCGGGCATCGTGCCCTGTTCGCCGTTTTGGGCGGGGAATTGAGGCTGGTTTTCATTATCCTGAGCCTGTTCCCGATCGCCGTTCGCGTTGCCAGGGAACTGTCTCTGATTGCCATTTCCGCCGGGCATCTGACCGCCCATTCCCATGCCGGTGGTCGATGCGGTGCCTGCCGTCGCCGTTGCTGCCGCTGTGTCGCCGTTTTTCAGCGTGTACGTGCCGCCGGATGTGAGGTCCGGGCTTGCAAACAGGATGTAGCTTGCGCTGCGTATCGCTTTTGCGGTGTAGAGTACGTTACCTGACGCGTCCGTTATCTGTATAGTGTTTCCCGTGCTCACAAGACTCGCCTGATTTCCGCCCATGCCGCCGAAGCCGCCCATACCGCCGCCTGTGCTTCCGAATACCACGTAAGGAGTAGTCGCGCTGTAACCCTGCGCCATGCCGAGATGACCGACCGCAAGGACTGTCGCGCCTTTGAAATTCGTGCCGCTCTCGGAATCGAGCGGATCGCCGTCGCCCTGCGCGGGTGAGTATACTTCAAGCGTGCCGCTGCACAGGTTTATCGCACCGTTTGAATCAATTCCGTCGCCGTTCGTTACGTTGACGTAAACGTGACCGCCGTACTGGTTATAGTTGAAGCTGTATCTGTCAAGATCAGAGTTCGCGGCGTTTATGCCGTCGTCCGTGGCGTTTACCGTGATATTGCCGGAATATACGTTAAGCGTTGCCGCCTCTATTCCCTCAGTGGATCTTTCTACGTTTATTGTCGGTCCGTCGGTGTTTTCTTCTCCGATATTCAGCACGTAATCGCACTTTATACCGTCGTCTGCCGCGGATACCGTGATGTTTCCTGATAAAATATTCAGTTCCTTATCGGATTTGAGTCCGTCGTTTACGTTTGCCGTTATGTTGAGCGTAACTTCTTTTATTGTAAGTGAAGACGCGGATATTAGCGTATCCGTTGCGTTTCCTTCTTCGTCTTCTTCATACAAGTCGTATCCGCCCTTTATGCCGTTTTTGCCGTTAGACGTTATATTGACAGTGCCGGCGCCGCATATGACCACGTTTGATCCGTCCTTGCACTTGATGACAGCGTTTTCAATATCCGGGTAAAGCTCGGTATCGGTATAGATATCGTCGTTATTGTACTTGTCGTCGGAGAGGTCATTTACCGTTCCCGCCGCCGCTGCGATCGTCACCTCACTGCCTTTATTGCAGGTTATCGGAGCCGTTGCAGACGCGGAGAGCGTAAGTCCGTTTAAGACGAGTGTTACGTCCGTCACGTTCTTTTTTACAACTATCGTGCCGTTTGAGCAGCTTCCGGATACGACGTATACGCCGCTTTCTTTTATTGTAAGCGAGGTGCCGTCTGTCTTATATCCGGCGTATGCGCCTTCGGACACCGTTATTTCCGTATCGGAGAAGACGAAGCACGTCGCGTCCGTAACGTCATAAACCGAAGCTGTCGTTATTGTTTCCGCCGCCGATGCCGAGATCGAAGCGGTTATAGTCATTGCCGTGATCATTGTTAAACCGATCAGGACTGCTATGATTTTTTTAATATTATTATTTTTCATTTTATTATCCTCCTTATTACTGTTTTTGTTGTTTTCTTCTTTATCGGCTCGCGGATGGGCGAGCCATGCTTTTATTGAGTCTGTAAAATTCATGGGAATCACCCGCCTTTCTTTTTCTTTTATGCCATTATTATACCGGCAAAGATTGAAGTTTTATTGAAGTATAAAAACTTTTTCTAAAGTCTTTTTTGGCTTTGAATTTAAGCTTTTATACTTGTTTTCCTCTTTCTGATCCTTATTATACGTACAAAGATTGAAAGCAGATTGAAATAAAAAAAGAGCCCGAAGGCTCCTGTGTAAATGTATTCTTAATTTGTTCCGCTAAGCGCAGTGCCGTTTACGTAAAGCGTGTAGCCGTTAGATATGACGTTTGCGGCGTCGCCGGTGAAGGACGTAACGTAACTGTCCGCGGTAAGCGTCCAGGTGCTTGTGCCGTCAAGCGTTACGGAGACCGTACCGACCTCATCTGAAACGGAAGTTCCGCTTGCGTTTGTTATCTTTCCGTTTATATATCCTGTAAACGTCGTTGAATCGGACATCGACAGAGTCAAAGTTGAATTGCTTCCCACGAGGACCGCGCCGTCAAGCTTTTGGTTTGACGCGTTAAGAGCTGCGATATTGCTGCCGCCGCTCCATCCGTCGTTGCATACGGAGAGGAGAACGTTGTCGGTATCCTCGTTAGTTATCGTCACGCCGGATAACGTTATTACCGCGCTCGTGTTTGTAACGTGGAAGACGTGGCCGTTTTTGCTCGTCAGACTGCCGCCGGTCATAGTGAATGACGACGTACCGCTCGCCGCGTCACCCGACATGGACTGATATATCATTATCGTATCAAGAAACGTCGCGTTTCCGTTGCACTTGGTGTTGTTTGCGGTAAGATCGCAGTTGTTGAGCGTTATGGAGTTTAAGCCTTCTATACACACGCCCTCGGACAGATTGGACGTCAGCTCAGCGTTTGAGACTGTGATGTCCGCCGTGGAATAGATCGCGGGAGAGCCGAGCCCGTTTGACGTGTAGGTTCCGCCGTCGACGACCACCGTTCCGCCGCCTCTGTCCGTGCGGATCGCCGCGGAGGACTGACCGCTTGTCGTGACCGTCAGACCGCTTGCTTTGGTTATACCGCCGCCCGTCGTCATAATGCCGCCGGAGCCGTCGCCCGTTGTAGTTATGACCGTATCGGATATTATTACGGTCGTGCCGTCGCCCGACGCTCCGTTCTGTCCGCCGTTTCCGCCGTAGCAGAACACGCCGTTGGCGCCGGACGCATCCGACGTGATCGTACCGCCGGTGATGGTCGTCGTAGTTCCGCCTTTGACGAGCAGCGCGGCGTTTTGTCCGTAGAAATTGCAGTTGTCGCCGCCGTCGGAGCCGCCGCTTTTTGTAAGTGTGAAGTTGCTTATTGTAACAGAGTCTGACGTGCTTATCATAAGCGCGCTTTCGTCAGCGGTCGAGGATGCGTAAGTTTTGCCGTCTTCGGACGCTGCGGAAGTTATCTCCGTCGCCCCGCCGTAAACTACTTCGGATGAGCTGCCGCCGGGACCGCCCTGACCGCCGCCCGGCGCGTCAGGCGGGTTTCCGCCGGGTCCGCCCTGATCTGACGCTGTTGTGTCCGTGCTCGTCGTTGTTGCCGTGCAGGCTGCAAGCATGATAACGATAAACGCCGCTAAAATAATTGCAATATACTTTTTCATATTCTGTCATCCTTTCTGTAAAGAGAAGATCCTTCTCTGTTCTTGTGTCCCATTATACAGAGAAGGATTGAAAATAGATTGAAAGTTTTTAATTTTTTTCAGTCGGTACAGATACCGTAAAGATCGCCTTGCCGTCTTTGTACGCGGCCGTTATATGTCCGCCGTGCGCGTCGACCACGGCTTTTGCTATTGATAAGCCGAGACCGTAATGCGAGCCGCTCTCGTTTCTTGACTCGTCCGTTCTGTAAAACCGCTCAAACAGATGCGATAACTGATCGGAGTTTATTTCCGCCGCGTCGTTCGTTACCGTAAGCACGGCGCTGTGACGCTGCAGCTTAAGCGTCAGTTCTACCGTTTCTCCCGTTGTGTGAGATACGGCGTTGTCAAGCAGTATGGATACGAGCTGACGCAGCTGACTTGTATTTCCTTTTATATTTATTCCGTTTTCTATATCTGAATTTATCTGTTTGCCTTTTTCATATGCAAGGCTTTCAAACGGTAAGACCTCACCTGACGTCAACTTTGAAAAGTCAAGCGACTCTTTAGGCAGATCGCCGTTTTCGGCTTTGGAGAGCATAAGCAGCTGTTTAACAAGATCGGACATACGCCCGTTTTCGTAATCAATGTTGTCAAGCCATTCGCTGTCGCCCGTATCGCGCCTTAGAAGCTCGCTGTTCGCGGAAATAACGGCTATCGGAGTTTTAAGCTCGTGTCCAGCGTCGGAGACGAACCGCTTCTGCCGTCTGTCGTTTTCCTCAAGCGGTTTGACGATGCGGCGCGCCGTGAATATTGAAATGACCACAAGTATTATAAGCGCCGCGGAGCCTATGATCAGCATTTGTTTGAAAAGCAAAGATTGATTGCTGTCGTTTATAGTTCCGTCTATCATCGCCACGAGCGTGTAGCCGTCGCGCTGCTCGACTGAGTACGTCATATTTCCGGTCCTGCCGGCCGTCTTTCCGCTTTTGAATATCGGATCCGTTATCTGCAAAAGCGACTCTTCACTTTGCAGTGCGCTGTTTCCGTTGTATATTTTAATAACTTCTCCGTTATCGGAATATGCAACGGCGTAAAACGTGGAAAGCTGGAATCTCGGCTCGTTTCTGCCCGGATCTCCGTCGCGGGGGCCTTGTTTGCCGCCTTGACCGTCCGGTCTGTCGTCCGGTTTTATATCGGGCTTGCCGTCAGGCTTTTCACCGTCTTCTCCCGGCTGTTCGTCAAGAGTATAACGTTGAACGTACGTTTTAAGCATCTCTTCATTGTCACGCTGAAGCGCTATGCGGTTTGATATATATATCGTACCGAGCGTTACCGCCATGAGTATCAAAAGAGAAAAAACAACGGTAAATACAATATTAAGTCGTGTTTTATTGAACATCCCTGCACCTCAGTTCATACCCTATCCCGCGCAGAGCCTTTATCTCGCATTTTGATTCCACAAACGCGAGCTTTTTTCGCGCAAAAGACATATATACCTCAACGTTGTTGTATTCAGAATCGCTTTCGTAGCCCCAAATTTTAAGAGCTATCTGTTCGCGCGTAAGGATGCGTCCCTGATTTGCTATAAGGTATTCAAGTATGCGCAGCTCTTTTTCTCCCAGGCGCACGCTCTGTCCGTTGTCGCATTTTAAAACGGCGTTTTTCACGTCAAGCGTAAGATCTTCATATTTAAGACTTCCGTCGTTTGTAGGCACGTTGCGGCGGCTTAGTGCGCGCAGACGCGCGAGCAGCTCCTTTGTCATAAACGGCTTTGTCAGATAGTCGTCGGCGCCGCTGTCAAGCCCCTCTACCTTATCGTCAAGTTCGCCTTTCGCGGTCAGCATAAGGATCGGCGTTTTTATACCCGCCGCGCGCGCTTTTTTTGCGACCTCAAAGCCGTTCATATAAGGCATCATGACGTCAAGCACTATAAGATCGTAAAGGCCGCCTTCTGTTTCATACAGTGCGTCCTCGCCGTTTTCAACGGAGGTGACCTCATACCCCTCCTGACGCATAAGCTCGCACAGCGCCCTGTTCATTCGTTTTTCGTCTTCGGCAAGCAGAATTTTCATATGCGTACCCCCTTATGACAGTAATTCTACGTAATATCCTTGAAAAAAGATTGAAAAAGTTTAATTATATAAAAGATATTTTTGCCTTTTTATCTCAAACGCTTTTGCGTCCTTATCCCATTTTTCAATTATCTGCCCGGCGGATAAGATCCCGTCGCGCAAATCGGAATTGCCGGTTGAAAGATCTATATGATATCTGCCGCCGTCCGTTTTCGGCTTTGTGAATTCAAAATCATCCGGATATAAATTTTGCAGCGTGCGTATCAGCGTAACGCCGAAGTATACGGGGCGGAAAGCGCGTTTGTCCGTTATATGAACTCTGACGCCGTAAAGCGTTTTGCCCGCGAGCTTGCCGAATTCCGGCCTGAAAAACGCCGGGCTGAATTTTGCGCCGTCCGTTATGCTGTTAAGCGTTTTTGATAAAACGCCGGGGTCTATATATTCCGCGCCGGCAAGCAAAAACGGCTGCGTCGTTCCGCGTCCCTCGGAAACGTTCGTTCCGGCAAGCATACACGTGCCGTTATACGCAAGTATCGACTCGAACGTCGGCAGATTCGGGCTCGGTCTTACAAACGGCAGACCCGTTTCATCGTAGTACATACCATGATCCCAGCCGGTCATCTTAATCACCGTCAGATCGCAGCCGAGGCGGTATTCGCCGTTATAGAGACGCGCAAGCTCACCGACGGTCATACCGTGGCGTATAGGCACGCGCGTAAGCCCGATGAAAGACAGGTTTTGCTCATCCTGAACACAGCCTTCAACGCCGCCGCCTATCGGGTCCGGTCTGTCAAGCACAACGAGCGGCAGACCTTTTGCCGCGCAGGCTCGCATAACGTAGAACAGCGTGGAAACGTACGTATAATACCGCGAGCCGACGTCCTGCATATCGTAAACCATGCAGTCTGTACCGGAGAGGGCGGTTTTGTCCGGCATATACGCGTTATCCGTTTTTTCTTTGTCGGGCGACGTGAAAAAATCTTCAAACAGGCTGTAAACGGGCAATCCCGTCAGCTTATCCGTACCGCCGCTCACTTTCTCACCGGGACCGAGCACGCCGCGCGGTCCGTGTTCCGGCGCGAAGATCGCTTTTACCGTATATTTTTCGTTTAATATATCTATCGGGTATCTGTAATCCGAGCTGAGCCCGGAACACGCAGAAATAACGCCGAGCCGCTTGCCTTTTAAAAGTCCGTCAAATTCATTTATCCTGTCTATACCGAGCTTTACCATACTATCACCTCAAAATACATTTTACCATGAATTAGTTGACAATGTTATGTATTTATGTTAAAATAACGACAATAAATGAGGTGTTTATGAAATACAGAGCCGGAGTTTTTGCAAAAAAACCGTATAACGCAGCCGATAACGGCGATTTTGTCCGCGCGGTCGCCGAGCTTACGGAATATCATATAAAGAATAATGAAAAATACGCAAAGATCTGCTCGGACGCCGGTTTTTCGCCCGAAATGCTGAAAAGCGAGGACGACTTATACAAGCTGCCTTTTATCCCCACGCTTACGCTTAAAAAGCATGAGCTTTTTTCAAACAACGGCAAAGGTATACTTATTAAAGCCACGTCTTCCGGGACCGGCGGAAAAGCCGGAGTGATCGGGTTTGAATTCTCCGGTCTTTTTTGCGCCTTAAAAATGGTGCTCAAAATTTTTTCTTACAAGCGTCTGTTTTCGCCGAGATTTACCAATTATATAGTTTTCGGCTACAAGCCGGATCGCAAAAACAAAACCGCGGTGTCAAAAACCGCGTTCGGCGCAACGCTTTTCGCGCCGGTTCTTCACAGAACGTACGCGCTGACGCGAAAAAACGGCAAATACGAAGCGGATCTCGACCGCGTTTGCAAAGTGATAGTCGAATATTCAAAGAAAAAACATCCGGTAAGATTCATGGGATTCCCGTCGTATACGTATTTTGCAATGAAACTGCTTGAGGAGAAGGGAATAACGGTAAAGCTGCCGGCAGGTTCGAAAATAATGCTCGCCGGCGGTTGGAAGCAGTATTACAGAGAACAGGTGGACAAAACCGAATTTTATGATACCGCAAAGCGCGTGTTGGGTGTGGATGACGAAAATATAGTTGAGTTTTACGGCGCGGTAGAGCATCCTATAGCGTACTGCGACTGCAAGAATCATCATTTTCACATTCCCTCGTACAGCCGCGTTATAATACGCGACGTAACGACGCTCAAACCTCTGCCTTACGGCAAAGTCGGGCTTGTTGAGCTTATAACGCCCATGGTCAAAGCAACGCCGATAACCGCCGTCATGCCGGATGATTTAGGCGTCCTTTATCCCGGTGAAAGCTGCGGCTGCGGTATAGATTCGCCGTATTTGGAAATTATAGGCAGAGTGGGTTTAAAGGACGTAAAGACGTGCGCCGCGGGCGCTTCGGCTCTTTTGGGGGATATAAAGCTATGATTTTGTATAAAGGTCAAATATACGGCGGCGAGCATACCGCACGCCTTTTGCAAACGCTTAAAGCGGACAGCGAAGAAACGCTTTTAAATAAAAGCATAGATAAAGATATGCTCATATCCGCCGCCGACACGGTATCGCGGAAAATAAAAAACGGAGAATATAACTATCTGTTATCCGAAATAGATATAGACGGGATGGGAGACTACGTAGACCGCGCCGCGGATATGCTGAAACGTGATGATCTGCTGCTCAATATAAAAGCGTCGCTGCCCGCGCTTATCGACCTGCCGGATATAAGATCATATATCGCTCCGGAAGGCGTGCTTTTCCACATCGCCGCCGGAAACGTTGACGTTTTACCGGCTTACAGCGTGCTTTGCGGACTTTTGTGCGGCAACGTGAATATACTGAAGCTGCCGTCACAGGATAACGGGATAACAATAAAAATACTTAGCGAGCTTATAAATATAATGCCGGAGCTTTCGGATTTTATATACGTTTTCGATACGCCGTCGTCGGATATCGCATCTGTCTTAAAAATGGCAGAGGCGGCGGACAAAGTAGTCGTCTGGGGCGGCGACGAGGCGGTAAGCGCCGTGCGCAAAATGCTGCCGGCGAATTTAGGAATAGTGGAATGGGGACACCGCATTAGCTTTGCGTATATCGGCACGGATTATAACAAATACCCGGATAAACTAAAAGGCTTGGCGGAGCATATTATAAAGACCTCGCAGCTCTTTTGCAGCAGCTGCCAGCGCATTTATATAAATTCGGATAAAGAAGAGGACGCGGAAGCGTTCTGCGCCGATTTTCTGCCGTACCTGCAGGCGGCGCGCGACAAATATCCGCTTAAAGACATAGGCGCCGCCGCGGAGCAAACGCTTATAAAATACGCGGAGGATATCGAAAGATCAATAAATAACGAATATAAAAGCGAAAAAAAGTACAGCGGCGAAGGCTGCGCTCTGACGGTAAAGACGGATAAAGAGCTGCAAATATCCGGCTTTTTCGGCGTGTGTGACGTTTCGGCTCTGCCGCTGGATCAGCTTTTCGGCGTTTTGCGGCGCAAAAAAGGGTATTTGCAGACCGCGTGCGTGATAGCGGACGGGCATATAACGGAAAAAGCGGAGGATATAATGGTCCGCGCCGGAGTGAACAGGATAATGAAACCGGAGCATATGTCGGATACGTTTACAGGCGAGGCGCACGACGGCGTGCCGGAGCTGTATAATTACGTGAGGATAATAAATAAGAATAAAGGATAAAAATCGGTGTCGGCTGCGCCGACAAAAATGGTGGGTCCCCACCCGTGAACCCCCACCGCTATTCGCGGCGGGGAACCCCGGGCCACCCCTCACGGGAACCCCCATTGCTCACTATGTTCGCAACGGGGAACCCCTTTGCTCGGCTTCGCCGAGAACCCCCCATACCCCCCTGTCCCCTCCCGGGAACCCCCAACGCTCTCCAGTTCGCG
>JAFSYU010000041.1 GCA_017443595.1 Clostridia bacterium | reverse complement strand
TCTTTTTTGACGTCTGCGACTCTAAGGATGTTTTTTTCGGTGTAAATCGCGCCGCCGTCGTCATGAGCGGTATTCGAGGAGAACGTGCACTTGTCAAAGTATCCGCCCTCGGAAGAACTGAAAAAAACCGCGCCGCCGTCGTCCTTGCAGACGTTGTTATCGAAATAACAGCCGCTTATGATGAAAATACCGTTGTTTCCGCCGTAATAGTAAACGCCGCCGCCGGAATCCTCGCTGTAGCAGGTTGTCACGTCCACGTTTTCCAGCTCCAGACGGCCGACGTTTCTGGCGTAAATCCCGCCGCCGCTGCAGTCGTCTTTAGAGTCGATAGCGTGACAGTAATGAATCCGGCAGTTTTTCAAAACGACGATTTTCGCGCCGTTGTTCACGCAGATGCCGCCGCCGTGATCATCGGAACGGCAATCATAGATCGTGCCGCCGTTCATATAGAGACTTGCGGTCCTCTCTACCGTGATCCCGCCGCCGCCGTTTGAATTGGCGCCGCCCATGATGATACCGCCCCGGATGTTCCCCCAGCCGCTTCTGACGTTCGGATTACTGTCGTTGATCGTCAGCGTGCCGCCCTCCTTTACAAGGAAAACGCCGCCGTTATCTTTCATTTGGCCGTTTCTCGTGCGGCATATATAATGGCCGTTCAGATCGACGACAAGGTAGGCGTTTGACGGAACGGTGATCTGCCCGTCATTTTTATAATCGGAGCCGAGCGTGATCTCCACTCTGTAGCCGACGACAGCGGAAGTCATATACTTGACGATCAGACTCATAAACGCCTGCGCCGGAGTATCAAATTCCTGCCGAATCAGAAGCTCGGATGCTTTTCTTTGGCTTCTGTTGGCGCTTTTATAGATTTCCATCAGCGTTTTACCGCTGTATTTAATCATAACTTCGCCGCCGTTTTCTTTGGTATTGCTCATACGAACAACGCCGCTCTTGTCGGTGGGCTTGAAAAACTCGTTCGGGTCCTCTGCCTGATAGGTAAAATATCCCGAAGTGATTATATTATCGTAATCTTCAGTTTTAATTCCTATTAAACCGGTCTTTTTCAGTTTTCCGGTCAGCTTCAGGACTTTTCCGGTCAGAAGATAAATATCTTCGTCATTTTGATTTCCGGAAATGCTCGGCGCATCCTGTATTTGAATATCTCTTTCGGTATAAACGCCGCTGCCCGAAACTGAAGCCGAATTGTTTTTGATCGTTACGTTTGTATCATAAGTTTTCAGTTGGGAGAGGACGGTGACGGAATAAGAACCTTTTTGAATTACGACGGTGCCGTCGCTGTTATAAACACCGCCGCCGTTGCGCGCTTCATTATAGGCAATAATGCCGCCTTTTAGCGTAAGAGTGGCTTTTGATCCGTTGTAGCTTCCGTTATAGATACCTCCGCCGCCGCCATAGGTATTATGAAGCGCCTTGTTGCCGCTGATGGTGCCGCCCTCGACGGTCAGCGTGCCGTGGTTGCAGATACCGCCGCCGTTCCACGATGCGCCGCCTGTGATAACGCCGCTGTTGTTGTTTGAGGAATCTTTTACCGTCAGTGCCGCACCCGGCTCCACGCGGATAACACTGCCCAGATCTCTGCATTCGGTCAGCCCTCTGTTAAGCGTATATCCGTTCAAGTCGAGCGTAACCTCTTTTCCCGTCGGAATGCGCAAAACGTCTGTCAACCGGATATCCTTGGTAAGTTTCACGTTGCTGCCCGCGTTTACCGCTTTGACAAGCGCGGTCTCATTCGCCGCGTTCGCCGCAAATACCGTTATCGACATTATCGGCGTTAAGCCGATAATAAGGATAAGCGACAGCAAAACCGGTATGATTCTTTTCATAACAACTCCTGATTTCGATAATGATCCTATTTTTCATTATAAGTGTAACACACAAGGCGTGACAAAAGCGTGACAAAAAATACGGAAAAAGACTTCTCTTTTCCCGTATGCGGATCTATGCAGTTTCGTTAATTAAATTATCTATCTCGTCGCCTCGATATACTCCGTCATTTCATCTGCGTTAACGCCGTTTGCCACGCTGACGGTATAGGCGAAATTATTATCGTTCCAAACAGCGAGAAATACAAGTCCGTCATTTCCTTTCAGAGTAACGGTCAACCCGTTGACGCTTTGTTCGGTGCTTTCATGATACTCCGTTTTATTGCCGCTGTTATCCGCCACGCCGAGGGTTTTGCGAATAAATCCGTCGTCTCCGTATCGCGCCTCGATCATACTGCTGTTCGATCTGAAACCGGTAGCGGGAAAGCCGCACAGACGGTCGGGATACTCCATATTGAAAGAAGCGTTTTTTGCGGCTTCGTCCATATTTTCATAGGTTTGTAAGCCGTTTTCATTTTGCCCTGCCTTGTTGCTGATCGTTATAACTGCAAAAACGGCCGCTATAAGAATAACGATCGCAACAACGCCGATAATGATTTTGTTTTTCATTATACGTTCCCCTTAAAAGTTATCGAGAGCATACACATATTGCTCCGCCCAACTGTATTGATTCATGAATTCACCCCGGTATACGTTTTCGTCGGTCGTTTTACCCGTGATAAAATCGTAGTAATCGCACTTGACGAGCGCCGTGTCGATCGCATAAGCGTTATTGTTGTGTACGATCACGTCTTCAAACCCGTGGTGTTTCAGATCCTTTTTCAGTGAAGCAAATACCTGCCTGAAATGGATATCCGCTTTGTCCGGCGTGACCGTATCTTCAAAAATAGTGGCGCAGATCTCATTTTTGCTGGCGGAGGACCCCTTAAGACTGATCAGATAAGCCAGAAGCTCTTTTTCCTTTGAGCGTTTTAAAATCATCGGCTTTTTGCCGACAAACACTTCAAAATTGCCGAAGCAGCGGATCTCAAGCCGCGCTCCGCCTCGATCGACAGGCGTCCTGAGATGGTCCAGGACATCTCTCAGATCGTTATCGCTGAAGGGCTTCAGAAGATAACCGCTGACAAAGAGCTTAAAGGCTTCAAGCGCATATTCGCTGTAAGCCGTTACCATAACGAGATTTGTTTGCGGGCTGATCCGCTTTGCCGTTTCGGCTATTTCAAGTCCGCTTTTGCCCCTTAAACGGATATCGAGAAAAGCGATGTCAAAACTGTTTTCTTTCAGCTTTTTTACGGCGTCCTCGTAATGATCCGATTCGCTGTATTCGTTTCCGGGCGAGATCCTTTCAAGCGAATCTTTCAATTCGTCTCTTAAATACGCCTCGTCGTCAACGATCAGAATTTTCATAGTTTTACCCTTCCGGCACTTTCATCGTAACAACGGTGCCTTTGCTTGTTTCACTTTTGATATCAAGCGTACCGCCGCACATCAGATTCAACCTTGCCTTTGTGTTTTTGATGCCGACGTGCTCTGTCTGCGTTTCGTCATCTAAAATATGTGTGTCGAATCCCGCGCCGTTATCCGAGATTTCGATTACGTGCGCTTTGCCTTTCCTGTACGTTTTTACGGTGATGATACCGGTATCGGCGCCGCCGGCTCTCAGTCCGTGCTCAAGGGCGTTTTCCACGATCGTCTGAACGGAAAACGGCGGAATACAAAAATCGTCGTCCTGAACGTCGAACACATATCGGATACTGTCTCCAAAGCGTTTTTGCTGCATATATGCGTAATGTTTCACAAGGTCAAGCTCGCTTTTTACGGGAACGCAGTCTCCTACGTTCATCAGATCCGTGCTGTCTCTGAGATAGCCTGCAAATTCTTCAACGGTTTCTACCGCCTCTTCCGGCGCCTTGCGTATCAAGTGCTTGATGACCGAAAGACTGTTGAATACAAAATGCGGTTGGATCTGACGGTTAAACAGCCGTATGCGTTCCTCTGCCAACTGCTTTTCTGTTTCTATATTGTTCTGAACATATTCGATTTCAAATGTAATAAACAGCGTGAATGCCGAGAGCACCATTGAGAGATAGGTAAAGGATACGCCGTAGTGAAACGATTGCAGCACGACAGCGATAACGGGAAGGATCAGATATACTAAAGTGGCGATCTTTTCAAACGTGCGCAGATACTGAAGATACTCCAGTACAACGCCGAAGGTGATCACGACGCCGACAAACGCGATCATGCCCGGTAAAACGCCGAACGCAAGGCGGTAGTATGTATTCCTTTCGTCAAAAGTATAGATGAATTCGTGGAACAGATTGATAACGAGAAGTATTGTTCCTATCACGAAAAGAGCCCATTCGATATATTTCCAGAAAAGGCCCCTGACGCCGGAACGCATCTCGAATATATGTGTGATAAACTCCGCAACAAGAGGCATTGTAAGAAAAGCGAAGAAAAAAGCCGCGAAGTTTGCAATGCGAACAATATAGAAGCCTGCTTCGCTCGGATCGCCGCGAAACAGCCAGGCTATAGCGTCGCTTATCATCAGTAATGCGGAAACGAGCATTAAAGCGATCATCTTATATGAAAGTTTTTTATTCCGGCTTGTGCTGATCCGTATAACGAATGCTGCGATCAGGCAGAAAAATGCGCCCCATAATTCAACTGCGCAATGGATGTATTGTAATGTGGTCATATCAGTTTTCCTTCACAGCCGACTCTTCTTTGTTTTATAGTATTTAAAATGCCAAATCAGAATCGGGATGTAGGTAAGAGCAGGCAGGAAAAAGCCGAGATATTTGTAATCCGACTGCACCAGCATATTGAATATCCCGTGATAGATCATTGCCATTGTGAGCAGCGCGAAGGTGCCGCAGTAAAACAGTTTTTTCTTCTTTTTCACGAAGCATATCCCGTAACCTACCGCGACGGTGCATACGGCGTGCATAAGGGCTGTCGCAAAGCCCCTGATGATCGCCCATCCGATCGTAACGTTTTCAACGTTCTGAACGAGAACGACCATATTTTCAAACATAGCAAATCCAACGCCGGTCGCAAAGGCGATCGGCATGACACGGTCTCGGTCATTAGAGAAAACAACGGCATAGAACAGTACGGGGAGCGCCTTTACGATCTCTTCGCTGATCGGCGTGATCGTCGTTGTAACGTACAGCGCATCGTCTCCGCACAGACCGAGCAGGATCGTGTTCAACTCCGACACGAAAAGCGATACGAAAATGCCGATCAGCATATACCCGACAAGCAGACGCGAACGCTTCCGAAGCATCAGCGTCATTAAGGCAAGCGGCGTCACATGGCAGATAAAGATTATGTATACTAAATTGTCCATTTCTTTATCCCCCTTTCAGCCGAAATAATAACGCCGATCATAACTGATCCGATCAATACTCCCACGATCAGAATGCCGGTTTCATTGCCGAGACCGATAACGACCATTTCAGCCATACAAAGGAACGTATAGATCAGCGCCAGCAGATTATACCGCCTCAGGCACTTGATGATCCCCAGATCCACGTCCGGAAAGATCAGATGCTTTAAGTGGAAATAGCTTGCCTGCATCACGAATACGGTCACCAGAGCGGAAGCGATCTTCACGGATCTCGGCAGATCCGTAAACCAGACGAAGATGATATACAGAACCAAAGCGGAGACAGGCGCGGCAAGCGAGATCAGTCTGTATTTTATAAACTCCCTCGATCTGTCGTCCGCAAGGCTGTCCATCGCGCCGAAGTTTGCGGAAAACAGGAACAGCAGACTTCCGATCACGCCGAAAACGCCAAGCTGAAATCCGCTTGTCATATCGCCGCCGGTCAGCAGTCTTACCACCTGATAAAGCCTGCCGAACGCCACGCATCCGACGGCAAGCGTGATCATCTGCGCATAAACGGCTTTCCTCGGTTTAAAGAATTTGACGATCCCGTAAATAAAACCGATAAAAGCGCAAATGCAGATGATTATGTTGGCGATCAATATGAGTGTCAATGGTACACCTCCGTTACAGTTTTATAAGTGAACGTCGCCAAGGTATCAGACGAAATTTCTTTTATTCATTCTCATTATTTGTATTTTTAACTTCTCGACTCGATCGTGAAGAAATCCGTAAAACCTGTGATGTCGAATATTTCTATGATATTGCTGCTCGCGCCGGTGATCTTCATCGATCCCCGGGAATTCATTCTTTTCTGAGTTGACAGCAAGACTCGCAAACCGGCGGAAGATATATATTCGAGTTCGGAAAAATCGAATACAAGATCGGTGATTCCGTCAAGAGATCCGCTCAGTAATGTACCAAGCTCGCTCGCATTCGCGGTGTTAAGACGACCTTCGAGAGACAGTATAAGTCTGTTTCCATCGCTTTTTTTATTGATAGTCAATTTGTCTGCTTCTTTCATAACAGCCATAACCTCCGCTTGATCAGCTTGTTTTTCAGTTATCCGCCGGAGAAGGATCGGAGTCGTGACGGGATTTACGGAAAGCCGTACCCGCTCCGGGTGTCCCTTCGCTGTTCCGTGCGTTGCAGGATCGCATCCATTCATCGATCTCGCTGATCTTGAATCGCCAGGTTCGCCCGACTTTGACGCCCGGCATCCCGCGCTTATCGATCCAGGTCAAACAAGTATCGCGGGTGATGGCGAGGTGTTTGCATACCTCGTTCATTGAGTACCAACGCTCAACGTTTTCCTTCGTCATATCCATAAAAAGTCTCCTTTTGCAGCAATGTATAACGTCTCATTATATATAATATCACAAAAGGCGGAAACAGTCAAGTAAGTATATGCCGAAATTTGTATAATTTAATAAGATTTCATATGATATTGTGGGTGAGGACGAAAAAGCGGAACCCTCTGCTCCGCTTATATATGGAAAGATATTCAAGACACGTTTATAACTTGATTTCGTCGACGACTTGCTTGCGGTATTCGTTGATCCCCTTGACCGGCGCCCGCCGCTAAAAGTCATCCGGCACGATGCGCCTCTCGGGTTGTTTTACGTATTTCAAAGCGTTCCCGCCTCCTTTCACCCTGATTTCAGAGAAAAGACGAATGCGCGGATTCTTTCTGTAAACAGAAGAATGCCGGGACTACGTTGCTGTGATCTCGGTATTATTCGTTCCCTGCGAACGTCCGGAATTCCACGTTGTATGTGCTATACTATTTACGTCAATCTTCATATTGACTCCTCCTATCTCTATTCTGCTTGCGGTTGCCAGACCTCTTGCATTATACCATAGGAGGATTCCTTTTTCAAAGGCAAAAGCCTCTTTGGAATCACCTGCTTAGCAGGTGGTTTTCGGGTAACAAAAAGAAAAGAGCCGCCGCAATGCAGTGGCTCTTTATCTTAAATTCAATTAACCGCCGATTTTTGCGCTGTTGAGCTTTATGCCGGGGCCCATCGTTGAGGCTATGCATACGCTCTTAAGGTACTGACCTTTAGCGGCAGCCGGTTTAGCTTTTATTATCGCTCCCATAAGAGCGTCAAAGTTTTCCATAAGCTTCTCCGCGCCGAAGGATGCTTTTCCTATCGGGCAGTGGATTATGTTCGTCTTGTCAAGACGGTATTCTATCTTACCGGCTTTTGCTTCCTTGACGGCACGCGCAACGTCGGGTGTGACGGTACCGGCTTTGGGGTTAGGCATAAGTCCTTTAGGACCGAGCACTTTACCTAAACGGCCTATAACGCCCATCATATCGGGGGAAGCGATAACTACGTCAAATTCAAACCAGTTTTCCTTGGTTATCTTCGTTACGTAATCTTCCGCGCCAACGTAATCCGCGCCTGCGGCAGCGGCTGCGTCCGCCTTGTCGCCCTTCGCAAAAACGAGGGTACGGACGGTCTTACCCGTTCCGTTCGGCAGAACTATAGCGCCTCTGACCTGCTGGTCTGCGTGACGGCTGTCAACGCCGAGACGGATATGAGCTTCTACTGTTTCATCGAATTTGGCTTTTGAAGTCTGAACGAGAATATCAAAAGCTTCTTTTTCGTCATACTGTTTAGTGCGGTCAACGAGCTTAGCGCTGTCCTTATATTTCTTTCCTCTGAACATATCGTTTCCGCCTCCTTTTAGTCAACTACCGTGACGCCCATGCTGCGGGCTGTACCGGCGACCATGCTCATAGCCGTTTCAATGGAACCGGCGTTAAGGTCGGGCATTTTGGTCTCGGCTATTTTTCTGACCTGTTCCTTGGTTATCGTAGCGACCTTGGTCTTGTTCGGAACGGCAGAGCCGGATTCTATACCGCAAGCCTTCTTGATAAGAACTGCTGCGGGCGGCGTTTTGGTGATGAACGTGAACGTGCGGTCGGCGTAGATCGTTATAACGACAGGAATGATAAGGCCGATGTCGTTCTTTGTTCTCTCGTTGAACTCTTTACAGAAGTTCGGGCTGCTGACTCCGTGAGGAGAAAGAGCGGGACCTACAGGGGGCGCGGGGTTCGCTTTACCCGCGGGTAACTGGAGCTTTACGTAAGCTACTATTTTCTTTGCCATTTTTATTACCTCCGTATGTGGTTATTTATCGGAAGACACGAAAAAATTTATCTTCCTCCCACGACTGCACGCGAAAAGCGGCAAATGCTTAACGGTGCGTGTAAATGCAGGGCTTATTTTATGGGTGATACGTCTGCCGCGTCAAGCTCAACGACCGTTTCACGTCCGAACATGAACGCGGAGCAGGTGATCTTTTGCCCGTCGGAAGAAATCTCAAGCACCTTGACCTCGGTAATACCGAGCATAACGCCTTCCTTGACCTTGACCGTGTCGCCGACGGCAAATCCGAGACTGGATTTTTTGACAACGGGAGCGGTCTCGCCTTCTTCGGGTTCAAGACCCCACTGGCTGACTTCCTTGTCCGTCAATGCAACGGGTTTAGAGCCGGGACCGACAAATCCGGTAACGCCGCGGATATTTCTTACGATGTGCCAGGTGAAATCATTCATCACCATTTTTACGAGAACGTAACTGGGGAACATCTTTGACTCGTGTACTTTTTCCACGTCTCCGTCCATCTCCACGGTGACCGACATAGGTATGCGCACGTCGGTAACGACGTCCTGCAGTCCTCTGTTTTCCACGATCTTTTTTATGTCGTCCATGACCTTGTTCTCGTATCCCGAATAGGTATGCGCAACATACCATTTAGGTTCGGGGGAGTAATCATCCATCATAGCAAGCCTCTTTCTTTATGCGAATAAATTGTACCGCTGACGCCCTCGCATAACAGGCGGACGGTTTTGCCTTATACGGTCAGCTTCCTATTTTTCCGAGCAGACCGATAACAGCGGAAAACGCAGTGTCAAGCAGAACCACAACAAGTCCCACAACGACCATAGCCGCAAGAACTATACCGGTATTTTTGACCGTCTGCTTGGGCGTGGGCCACGTGATCTTTTTGAGTTCGCCTTTGTAGTCTTTAAAAAACCTGCCGATGCGTTTCCATAAACCCTCTTTTTTACGGGTCTCGTTTACTTCCGCTTTTTCGGAAGTTTTGATTTCGTTCGCCATAACAGCCTCCGGTTTTTAAAAAATTACTTTGTTTCCTTGTGCAGAGTGTGCTTACGGCAAAATCTGCAGTACTTGTTCATCTCAAGTCTGTCGGGGTCGTTTTTCTTGTTCTTCTTGGTGTCATAGTTCCTTTGCTTGCAGACCGTGCAGGCAAGCGTGATCTTGTCTCTCATTTGACGGCACCTCCCGTTTAGATTTGGCGAATGTCGCGGAGATGGTACAGACATTGCGCCGAAGATTGTACCTCCCTCGACGGCGGCTTTTTTTCGCACGAAAAAAGAACCTCCCGCAGAGGTAGAGACATCATACCACAAAATATCGTCCTTGTCAAGAGGTTTTTTATTATTTTTCTAAATATATACGTATTTTTTTATAAATTATTTGTAACCGCAGTGGCCTGCGTCTCGGTCGGCACTAAAACCGGCAGCCGTCTCTGCCCTTCGGCAGACTGCTCATAACGCATTATATGATGTCCGCGCGCTTTTTGACCGCCTGTTTTCTGCAATTTAAGTATTGATTTATAAAAAATATGTGATATAATCAAGTACAGGGAGAACTGCTATGAAAAACAGAAACGAAAAAATACTTGAAATAATACTTGACGCGGCAAAGATAATGACGTCCGCGCCGCGCGGATGTCCGGATGAGCTTATACACCAAAAGGGCGGGACGTTCAACTACGTCACCGAATATGACGTGGCGGTGCAGAGGTTTTTAGAAGAAAACCTTTCAAAGCTCGTCCCCGGCGCGCACTTTCTTGCCGAGGAAGAAGGCGAGGACAAGCGCGGTTTAGGCGGTCACACGTTTATAATCGACCCGATAGACGGCACGAGCAATTTTATACACGGGCTCGGGCCGAGCGCGATATCCGTCGCGCTGTTTGACGGCGATGAAGCTGAATTCGGCGCGGTGTATCTGCCGTACACGGACGAGATGTTTTACGCCGAGAAAAACGGCGGCGCTTATCTTAACGGCAAACCGATACGCGTCAGCTCTCTTCCGCTTGAAAAAGCTCTTTCGCTTTTCGGCACGACGCCGTATATGCGAGACACGATGAGCGGCGCGGTGACCGAGCTTATGCACGAACTGCTTGTCCGCTCCGTTGACGTCAGGCGCTTCGGCGCCGCGGCGGCGGACCTCTGTTACGTCGCCTGCGGGCGCGCGGCGGCGTACTGTGAGATGCTTTTGTCACCGTGGGACATAGCGGCGGGCGTGCTGATCGTAAAAGAAGCCGGCGGGATCGTCAGCCGTTTTGACGGGAGCGCGCCGGTGTTTGACAGCAAATGCTCACTTATCGCGTCAAACAAAGAATCGTACGGTACCGCGCTTGAAATATGCCGCGGCGTATCATTAAAATACGGAGTAAAATGATGGAAGAATTATCCGGTTTCATAAAAGAATACTACGAATACAAAACGCGTATCGCTCCGTTTGAGCTTAAAACGGACGCGGAAACGGTAAAAACGGTATCCGTTGTAAACATCCTGCTTGAAAGAGCGTACAACGTATATTCCGGCGCGTCAACGAAAGGGCGCTTCGGTTTCGGCTCCGGTCATACGATTCAAAACTACATGGGCCGAGCAAAAAAATATACAAACGCGCTTGAAAACGGCGAATTTCCGCTTAAAGGCAAATTCACGGAGCCCGGCACGGCGCTCGTCGACCACAGTTTTATTGAAAAAGACGGCAAAATGCATCTGTTTTACAACCGCGGCTACATAGGCTACGAATGGGACACGATGCCCGTTATGACAGTCGGCCACGCGGTGACGGAGGATCTGATAAACTGGAAGATCGAGCCGCCCGTTCTGAGTGTAGACAAAGACGCGTTTGAAAACTACCAGGTCTGGTCGCCCGGTATAGCGGAAAAAGACGGAAAATATTATATGTATTATACGGGCGTGAACGTAAACGTCGCTCAGGCGATATGCCTCGCCGTATCCGACGATCTGTACACGTGGACAAAATGTGAGAAAAACCCGGTCGTAAAACCGGGGCCGCGGTGTCCGTGGTCAGCCGACCGCTGGTCAGACTGCCGTGATTCAATGGTCTTTGTCGACGACGACGGCCGTGCGTATATGTATTACTGCACGGCAAAATATAAAGAGGACGGCGGAGCGGGTCCCGCCGTCGGCGTCGCGTCCTCGACCGATATGGTAAACTGGCGCGACGAAGGCGCGTACACGTTTGATATATGCGACGTTGCGCTTGAATCGCCGTTTGTAATGAAGCACGGCGGCAAATACTATATGTTCTACACAAACTGCAATTACGGAACGGCGTACGCCGTATCGGACGACCCGATAAACGGCTGGAAAAGTCTCGGAATGCTCATACCGTGGACGATCCCTCCTCTGTGTCCGGCAAACGTCCCGTCATGCGCGGAGGTGTTTGAATTCAAGGGAAAATGGTACATATCAAGCTGCCTGCGCGAGCCCGGCTGCGAGCAGTATCTTGAGATATTCGAGCTTACCTGGGATCCCGACGGCACCGTCACCGTGGGCAAGCGGGTCGGATAAGGTTTGCGTGTGATCTGATCGTCATTGGCGCAGGCCTCTGCCGGATGCCATCGACCGTCTGTTTTCAACAGGGGCTACTCTGAAAATCTTGACAATAAATCGAGACAGTTAAACAGTTTTTTGCATATTCGCCTTCTCCTTTGGAAGAAGGAAAACAAAAAAGGTCGTTTAAAAGACGAATAAACAGCCTATTTACGCAATAATATTTGTAAATCTATGAAATTTCTTCACCGATATCAAAAGAAAAATCCCGCGGTCGGGTCCTCCCCCCTCCCGACCGCGGTGCTGCGCACTACACAGGTGAAGAAAATCTGAATCCGTCTTCCAAGGCGGTTTTTTGAATATTAACGGAATCATCATTGTCAAATATCGCGATCATTTGCTCAAGATGAGTGACAAGTATCCACTTCACGCGTTTGTTTGAAAAATGATCTAAAACGGAATAAAGCGCCTCCGCTCCCTCGTCGTAAGACGTGGATTGGAATATTTCATTCAGGAACACGAAAGACCCGCTCTCAACGTTGTGAACAAATTGCGCCAAATCAGACACCTCGGACTCAAATCTGCCGCCTTTGCCGGTGCGTTCCAAATCCCTCTCCGACGACGCCATCATAACAAAGATCCCTGCGGGCAAATCGATAACCGCACTTTCGGCGGATATCGGAAGTCCCGCGTTGGCAAGCAGATATGACGACGCTATTGAGCGCAGATATACGGTCTTACCGCTCCCGTTTTCGCCGATAATCAAAGTACCGTTTTTATCATTTGCAAAGCGAAAATCATTCGGAACGACCGTTCTGTCTTGCGTCACGGTCAGTAAATACAGGTCTTTAAGGTTTGATATCTCGTTAACCGAGCCGAATTGAGGATAACAGAAAGCGATACCGTGCTGTGTCAAATAATTCACATAAGCAACGGCGACGTCATAAAACTCAAGCGCCGCCAGATTACCTGAAAACTCGGAATGGATAGACTTGATTATCTGCGAGAGTTCGTCAATGATCGGTCGCGCAAAAGACGAGGCAAACGAAGGGTCTGTAAACAAATTTTCGTCAATTCTGACTTTACCGTATGAAACATCGGTATTGTCTTTTTTCTTTTTGAAAAATCTTTTTATACCGGTCGGCTTTACATCGTCTGATTTATTTTCGTCCGGTAAAACGTATTTTGCACTCATATTCGCGCCGTCGGACAGCTGTATTTCCAAAGCTCCGCCGGTCATAAAGGCGTTTTTACTTTCAAGCAGCGTCAGGATCCTCAGTAAATCGTGATATTCGGCGGAATTAACGGTTTCCGACAAATGATCTCTGTACTTACAGAGACCGTCGGATCTGACGGGTGACGCTGCAAGCAGATCATAAATCTCGTTTTGCAGAATAAGCAGTTTCTTTAACCACCACGCTGTTTCCGTAAGAAAATCAAGCACCTTTCCGCCGCCGGGACGCCGTGATGAGTCTGAATAAAACTGCTTTTTTACGTCAGTATATGACGTATAATATTCAAAAGCACGGTTAAACGAATCAAAAAGCTTTGATAACAGCAGAGGGATACCCGCAAAGTCTTTAATTATCTCTTGTCTGTAAATAATAACTTCCCGGCTGCTTTGCAGCGCGGCAATGCGGAAAAAGCGGTCAAGCCTGTTGATGTCAGAATAAAAATGTGAAAAAGAATTTGCGAGCCGCAAGGCTTTAAGACTGCTTGAATCGACAAACCGCTTATTTTCGGCAGCAGGAAAATCTCCGTAAAGTAAATCCATCATGACTTATCCCCCAACGATTCCTTATCAAGCTCATATTTTTTCAGAATATCTTCCGCATAAGAGCCGCCGGGCTTATCCGAACGACCGATACGGTAAGTTCTTGTATGCGATGCGTCGTCTGAAACGATGGGCGAAAGAACGGAAAAAGCGCTGTTATATACGTCACTGAGATGCGTTACAAATAAGCAGGAACAACCTTTATCCGACAGATGTTTCATAGCGGAGAGCGCAAGCTCCGCCGCTTTACTCTGCGTGCCGCCGCTGAACGTCTCGTTCAAAAACACAAAGCTTTCACTATCACACTGCTCGATTATCTCCGTGACGTCGTGTATTTCACGGTCAAGCCTGCCGTACTGATAAGAATCTTCGTCATGCGGGAAATGACCGAAAACCTTTGTATACGCGTAAATCTCCGCACTTCTGCAGAAGATCGGACAACCGGAAATGAACATAATAAGCTGTGAGGCGACGGAGCGTAAATACGTCGTTTTTCCCCCGCCGTTTGCTCCGTATATGAAATAACAGCGGTCGTCTGGCGTGATTTTAACGTCGTTCGGGACGATTTTTTCGATTTTTGCGGAAAGCAAAGTGATGTCATACAATTCATTGGCAGTAAAAGACGGACTGTTCGCAATCGTCGGATAAGTGTGCAGGATATTCTGCTGATCTGCCTTTTGAATCAACTCCAATACATCAATATAGAAATCCATTTCATGTATGAGTGACAGAAGTTTGATATCCATACCGTCATAAAGCGATTTTTCAATCTCGGAAAGTTTATCAAAGGTATCGGGATATAACGCTTCAAGGTATTTTGACATGGGCGATACAAACGGGATAGATTTGCCGTCATCCGCGTTTTTTTGTCCCCATCCGAGCGCCTCGGCGTCTTTGATAATCGAATCAAGCGCCGACTTACTATCGCCGCCCGTGCCGTCGGCAAGATAACAGCCGCGTGGAGAAAACACTATCCGCGATCTTGATATTTTGTCAATCAAGTTTACGTATTCGGCATACGTATCGCGCATAACCGCGCTTTGTGCCTTTAAATCCGCAAAATACGCATAAAGACGCTCTAAAAAATAACCGTCGGCGGGCAGATCGGCGTCGAGCACGGAAAAATAACAGGATACGCACTCCCTGAATACGAACAGCCGCACGCAGTCATTATCGGAATTATTATAACGATCAAATAACTTTGATAACTGCGCGAGCTTTTTATAAAGCTGTGTGAATTGTTCTTTTACGTTAATATTCGTCTCTAAATTGCGGATGATTTCCTGACGGGCAAGAATGTCCTCGCCGTTGCAGGGGCGCGAAAGTATATTCAGCGTGTTGTCGGAAAATAAAGTGTTCAGTTTTAATTCGATCAAAAGCGATCTCGGAATAATATCATTATCCCGAAGCCCGTTTTTTGTTATAAGAGAAAACTCTGTCATACCTGCTCTCTCCCGTAAGCTTCTATCATTGAAAGAAACCCGGAGGTTTCATAAACGGCGGTCAAACCGACCTTGTCCCCGCTGCAAAGCTCAGTCATTGAATTTCCGTCAGCTTTTGATATTTTCAGTATCTTCGGGCATATCACATAACAGGGCTCCCAATTCTTTATATGATCCGCTCCGTATTTATACCTGAAGTTATGCGCCGGCATTTCATGCGTCTTGTATTCTATTTGAAAAGCCGAGCCGTGAAACTGAAAACTCATATTTTTCCTTGAGTAGTACCGCTCATCTATAAAACATATCATATTTTTCTTTGATATAAAACCGATCAGCTTGACGGAAAAAACCGTTTTATCCGTTTCAATATAAAAGTCACAGTTTTTTGAATTGATGCTTTTAAGCCACCAGAAAGCAGACGTCGCATGCAGCTTTACGCCCCGGGATTTGCACAACACCCTGAGCTTAACTGCAAATATGATCCTTGAAATCAAATATCTTCCGAAAATAAAGAAAACACAGATCAAAAACGCTATGGAAAGATAACACGCGATCATTTGTATTTCCTCCGGATCATATGTATTTAAAACCGGTTATTATACGTCGGAATATATCCGCATTTACCGTATCTATTGTATCATATTTCTTCCGGTATGTCAACTCCTTTCACGCAAGCGGACGGATTTCACTTTTTGCGGCTTCAGCCGCACCCCCTCAGATCTTTGATCTGTGGGAGCCGGGGTTCCCCGCCGCGAGTAGCGGTGGGGGTTCCCGGGAGGGGACAGGGGGGTATGGGGGGGTTCTCGGCGAAGCCGAGCAAAGGGGTTCCCCGCCGTGAACTTGTGAACGGTGGGGGTTCCCGTGAGGGGTGGGTGACCACCCATAAATCGTCCCATAGGGACTCCTTTTTTTCTTTCTTCTTTAATACGGACGACCAAGCTCGCCCCTACAAAGACGGGCAATCGCCCCTACGAGCGGGTCGTCGAGGCGCCGCCCCCTACTTCTTAATTCTGAATTCTTAATTTTTTTAAACGCAAAACAAGCCGGGAACGAGTCCCAGCTTGTTTATTTATGCGTATTTTATTCGTACAGCTTGCTCATATTGCAGAGCTTTCTGTATTTGTCCTTTGCCTGTTTTTCAGCCTGCGCGAAGAGTTCTTCCGCTCTTTCCGGGAAGGCTCTGACGAGTGAGTTGTATCTCGTCTCGGTCATGATGAAGTCGCGGTATGACAGCGACGGTTCCTTGGAATCAAGCGTGAAGGGCTGCTCTGCGTCCGGATTGAATCTGAAGTTGAACCAGTAACCGGACTGAACGGCGAGTTTGGTCTCTTCCATAGCGGTGGCAAGACCTTTCTTTATGCCGTGGTTGATACACGGAGCGTAACCGATTATGAGAGACGGTCCGTGATACGCTTCAGCTTCCGCTATCGCCTTGACGGACTGTGCATAGTCGGCGCCGAGAGCGATCTGCGCGGTGTAAACGTAGCCGTATGACATTGCTATCTGTGCAAGGTCTTTCTTCTTCGTGTTCTTACCTGCCGCGGCAAACTGTGCAACGGAACCGGTAGGCGTCGCCTTGGAAGCCTGTCCGCCGGTGTTGGAGTAAACCTCGGTATCGAATACGAATATATTGATATCTTCGCCGGACGCTATCGCGTGGTCAAGACCGCCGAAGCCTATATCGTAAGCCCAGCCGTCGCCGCCGAAGATCCATACGGATTTCTTCTCAAGCATATCGGCGCTTGCTACGATCTCTTTCGCCGCGTCGGAATTGCACTTCTTTGCCGCTTCGAGCAGAGCCTTGCCGGCTTCGCCCGAGAGCTTGCCGTCGTTCATCACTTCAAGCCACTTTGCGCCGGCTTCCTTAGCTTCAGCCGAACTGCAGTCGCAGGCGATAAACTTCTTAACTGTTTCAGCGAGTTTCTCTCTTCTCTGTCTTACGGATATAGCCATACCTAAGCCGTATTCGGCGTTGTCTTCAAACAGGGAGTTTGCCCATGACGGACCCTTGCCGTCCTTGTTTGTGGTGTACGGAGTTGACGGTGCGGAGCCGCCCCAGATGGAAGAACATCCGGTGGCGTTCGCTATCATCATTCTGTCGCCGAAAAGCTGTGTGATGAGCTTTGCGTACGGCGTTTCGCCGCAGCCGGGGCATGCGCCCGAGAATTCAAGCAGCGGCTGCTTGAACTGGCTGCCCTTCGGTGATTCGGGTTTGAATTTTGCCAAGATCTCTTTGTTGTCGCAGTATTTGTAAGCGAGATCGAAGTGCTTCTGCTGATACATCATCTCGTCTATCGGCTTCATTGACAGAGCCTTTTCGCCCTTCTTGCCCGGGCAGACGTTTACGCAGGAGCCGCAGCCTGTGCAGTCGAGCGTGGAGGTGACTATCGCGAACTTGTAGCCCGGCATAGCCGTCATCGGCACGGTCTTCATATCGGCGGGAACTTCGTCGCCTTCGGGTATCGCTACCGGTCTTATGACCGCGTGCGGACATACGAGCGAGCAGAAGTTGCACTGTATGCAGTTGTCGGGATTCCATGACGGAACGTCTACCGCTATACCGCGTTTTTCAAACGCCGCAAGGCCCTGCGGGAACGTGCCGTCCGCGTCTTCAACAAACGTTGAAACGGGCAGATCGTCGCCCTTCTGAGCGTTGACGGGAGCGAGTATGGTCTTTTCAAATCTTGCAAGTCTGCTCGCACCTTCAAGGTCGTGCTTTGCGGCGGGAGCTTCTTTGGCGTCAGCCCAAGCTGCCGGTACGGGTATCTCAACGAGGTTGGCGATACCGAGGTCGATAGCGGACTGGTTCATCCTTACTATGTCGTCGCCCTTCTTTGCAAAGGATTTAACGACGGCTTCCTTCATATATTTGACGGCTTCGTCTATCGGAATGATGTTGGCGAGTTTGAAGAACGCGGCCTGCAGCACCATGCTGAAGCGGTTGCGTAAGCCAAGTTCACGCGCTATCTTTACGCCGTCAACGGTGTAGAATTTAACGTGTTTCTTTGCAAGGTCCGCCTTGACTTTCGCGGGGAGTCTTTCTTCAAGCTCCGCGGCGGTCCAGCCGGTGTTGAGCAAGAACGTACCGCCGTCCTTGATATCCTTCGTCATATCGTACTTGTCAAGATAAGATACGTTGTGGCAGGCTACGAAATCGGCCATTGATACGTAGTACGGGCTCTTTATCAGCTTGTCGCCGAAACGGAGGTGGGAGATCGTAACGCCGCCGGATTTCTTGCTGTCGTATGCGAAATACGCCTGTACTTTCTTATCCGTGTGGTCGCCTATGATCTTTATGGAGTTCTTGTTGGCGCCTACGGTACCGTCGGAGCCGATGCCCCAGAATTTGCAGGAGATAGTGCCCGCGGGAACGGTGTCGGGATTCTCTTCTCTCGGTAAGGAAAGATGCGTTACGTCGTCGTTTATGGACAGCGTGAATCTGTCGACCGGCTTGTCCGAGGCGAGGTTCTTGTAAACGGCTATGATGTCGGCGGGAGTCGTATCCTTGCTACCGAGACCGTATCTGCCGCCTACGATCGTGTCAACTTTGACTTTTTCGTCTTCAAGCGCTTTGACAACGTCTAAGTAAAGCGGTTCGCCTATGGAGCCGGGCTCTTTCGTTCTGTCCATAACGGCTATCTTCTTTGCGGTCGCGGGGATCGCGGCGGCAAGATGCTTTGCCGAGAACGGTCTGTAAAGTCTTACTTTTACAAGACCGACCTTCTCGCCTTTTGCGAGCAGGTAATCTATCGTTTCTTCAATAGTGTCGCATACGGAACCCATAGCGATTATGACTTTTTCCGCATCCGGAGCGCCGTAGTAGTTGAACAGCTTGTAATCGGTGCCTATTTTGGCGTTTACCTTGTTCATGTATTCTTCAACAACAGCGGGAACGGCTTCATAGTAGGGGTTGGACGCCTCTCTTGCCTGGAAGAATATATCCGGGTTCTGCGCGGTGCCGCGGAGAACGGGATGCTCGGGGTTGAGCGCGTTCTGCTTGAAAGCGGCGACGGCGTCCATATCGACCATATCTTTAAGATCGTCGTAATCCCATATCTCTATCTTCTGTATCTCGTGGCTCGTTCTGAAGCCGTCAAAGAAGTGTAAGAACGGGACTCTCGACTTGATCGTGGAAAGATGCGCTACGGCGCCCAAGTCCATAACTTCCTGCACGCTGCCGGAGCAAAGCATTGCAAAACCGGTCTGGCGGCAAGCCATAACGTCGGAGTGATCTCCGAATATGGACAGAGCGTGTGACGCCAAAGCTCTTGCCGAAACGTGTATGACGCAGGGGAGAAGCTCACCGGCGATCTTATACATATTCGGGATCATGAGCAGTAAGCCCTGGGATGCGGTGTACGTCGTGGTGAGAGCGCCCGCCTGCAGCGAGCCGTGTACGGCGCCGGAAGCGCCGCCTTCGGACTGCATTTCAACAACTCTGACCTGCTGACCGAAGATGTTTTTAAGTCCGTTTGCGCTCCAGGTATCCGTTACCTCAGCCATGACGGACGAAGGGGTGATCGGGTAGATTGCGGCAACCTCCGTAAACGCGTACGATACGTGCGCGGCGGCGTTGTTGCCGTCCATGGTTTTCATTTTTCTTGCCATGTGTGACCTCCATTTATTTGAATATGGTAATATAAATACGGTTGATCCATACCTTTCTATATTATATCAATATAGAGAAAACCGATATATTTTTGTGTAATCTTTTCGTAAATTTTTTAAGCAGGAAAAAGCCGTATTGACGGTGACGGCATAATAATTCGCTTATAATGCAACAAATGTAAAGAAAATGCGATAAATTATGAAAAAAGTTGTATTTTATTCAATTATAGTGTTGATTATTTTAAATTTACATGATATAATAAATAAAATTACGGAAGGAGAGACGAGTATGCTATCAACTGTTTACACTTGCGGACTGCGCGGTATTGACGGATATACCGTCACAGTTGAGTGCAGCAGTGCGCCGACGCTTCCGTTTTTTGAAATAGTCGGCTTACCGGACACGGCGATAAAGGAATCCAAAGAGCGTATAAACGCCGCCGTTATGAACTCCGGTATGGTCTTTCCGCAAAGCGGGCTCACCGTGAATTTAGCGCCTGCCGACAGAAAAAAAGAGGGCTCGTCCTACGATATAGCGATAGCCGTCGCGATCTTAGCCGCTGCGGAGATAATAAGCCCTCTCGTTGATTTTTCAAATATGTGCTTTATCGGCGAGCTGTCGCTGTCCGGCGATCTGCGTCCGGTGAGAGGCGCCCTGTGTATGGCGGCAGCGGCGAAAGCCGCGGGTCTGACCGAAATATTCGTCGCGCCGGAGAACGCAAAAGAAGCGTCCGTTGTTGAAGGATTGAAAATTTATCCGGCAAAAAGCCTGTACGATATAATCACACATCTTAACACGGACAACAAAATAACGCCGGTGAAGTTCAACGGCAGTCTGTTCAAGGATTCCTTTACGGATTTTCCGATAGATTTCTCGGACGTTAAAGGGCAGGAAGCGGCGAAACGCGCGATAGAGGTCGCGGTCACCGGCGGTCACAACATTCTGCTCATCGGTCCTCCCGGAACAGGTAAAAGTATGCTTGCAAAGCGCATACCGACCATAATGCCGGAAATGAGCTTTGACGAGGCGATAGAATCAACGAAGATACATTCCGTTGCCGGAACTTTGCCGCCTGACACTTCTCTTATCACGCACAGACCTTTCCGCTCTCCGCATCATACAATGTCAAGCGCGGGACTTTCCGGCGGCGGTCAGATACCGACACCGGGCGAGATATCGCTCGCGCACAACGGCGTCCTGTTCTTGGATGAACTCCCTGAATTTTCGCGTCCGGCGATGGAGGCGATGAGACAGCCGCTTGAGGACGGCCGCGTAACGATTACGCGCGTCAACGGTAAGCTTTCGTTCCCGAGCAAATTCATGCTCGTCTGCGCTATGAACCCGTGTAAATGCGGCTATTTCGGATCATCCGTGCGCCGCTGCACCTGCACGCCGCAGGAAATAAGAAAGTATTTATCAAAAATATCAGGTCCTTTGCTTGACAGGATAGACATACAGATAGAGATGCCGTCGCTGTCTTTTGAAGAGCTTTCAAAAAAGCCGGACGGCGAGACGTCGGCTGCGATACGCGAGCGGATAAACAAAGCCCGCGCGTTTTCCGCGGAGCGCAACAGAGCGTCCGGCATAACGTGCAACGCGCAGATGTCCAGCGCTCAGATAAGAAAATACTGCAACGTCAGCTCAGAAGGCAAAAAGATCTTAAAAGCGGCGTTTGAAAAACTCGGGCTGTCCGCACGCGGCTACGACAGGATATTGAGAGTCGCGCGTACGGTCGCGGATATGGACGCATCAGAGCAGATAACGGATTTCCATATAGCTCAGGCGGTAAGCATGCGCTCGCTTGACAGAAAATACTGGCAATGAATATACTATACGGAGGATATATAAAATGACAAAAGGCAAACAGTTATACGAGGGCAAAGCCAAAAAAGTATTTGAAACTGACGAGGCGGAGTACCTTATCGTCAGTTACAAGGATGACGCAACGGCGTTCAACGGTCTGAAAAAAGGCACGATAGCCGGCAAAGGCGTTATAAACAACCAAATGAGCAACCGCCTTATGCAGCTGCTTGAAACAAAAGGCGTTCCAACGCATTACGTAAAAGAATTATCCGAGCGCGAGACGGTAGTACGCCGCGTAAAGATAGTACCGCTTGAGGTAATAGTAAGAAACATTTCCGCCGGTTCTTTCTCAAAAAGATACGGCGTTGAAGAAGGTATCGTTTTTGATAAGCCCACGGTGGAATTCTCATATAAAAACGACGAGCTGGGCGATCCGCTGTTAAACGACGATCACGCCATAGCGCTCAAACTCGCCACCGAGGAAGAAATAGCGACAATAAAGAAATACGCGCTTAAGGTAGACGAGGTATTAAAGGAATTCTGGGCGGGCTGCGGAGTCACTCTCGTTGACTATAAGCTCGAATTCGGTAAAACCGCCGACGGTACGATCATTTTAGCTGATGAGATCAGCCCGGACACCTGCCGTCTGTGGGACAGCAAAACAAAAGAAAAGCTTGATAAAGACCGTTTCCGCAGAGACATGGGCGGTGTTGAAGACGCGTATGCGGAGATAATGAGGAGATTGAACAAAGCTCTCGGCTGATATCGTCAGGAGGATATCTTGAAAAGAACGGAAAGCAACATAACAACAAGAATAATAGTTATAACTATAATTCTTATGTTTTTAACGAACGTGATCCTGAGCGCTATCCTGCTCCATAACACAAGGATAACGTCAACGACCCTGATAAACGAAAGGATGCTGGATATTGCAAACTGCGCCGCGGCAACGATCAACGGAGACCATCTCAAAGTCCTTACCGAAAACGGCGTCGGCACGCCGGAATATCAAAGCGTGTATAACTCGCTTGCCGTGTTCCGCGACAACATAAACAAACAGCATTTGAAATACATATACTGCGCGTATCAGGGTAAGGACGGAGAATTTTATTTCTCCATAGACCCGTCGTTTGACGCAGCTCCGTTCGGACAGAAGGTAGTCCATTCCGACGGTATATATAAAGCTATTGAAGGCACCCCCGCGGTAGACACGGTACCGTATTCCGATGAATGGGGAACGTTTTTCAGCGCATACAGTCCTGTATACGATTCGGAGAACAATATTGTCGGTCTTGTAATAGTTGACTTTGACGCAAACTGGTACAAAAATCAGATCGCGTCAGATATGGGTATCATCATATTCGTTTGCGCGGCTTCCCTTGTCATAAACGCCGTTGCAATACTTCTGACAACAAGCAAGCTCCGTCGTAATCTTTCACGGCTTTATACGGAACTTGATATCCTTGCGGACGATATATCCGATCTTACGGACGACGGAACCGGCAATGACGATGCTCCGGCACGCCCGAGAGACAGCAGAGACAGGATATCCGAAACGATATTAAGGGCAAGATATCTGCAGAAGAAGATCAGAGTATATATCTCGGATATGAAGCTGCAGGCGTTCAGCGACACCATGACAGGCGTCGGCAACAGGACCGCGTTTACCGAGCGCATAGAAGACCTGAACAAAAAGATAGCGGATAACACGGCTGATTTTTACATAGCCGTATTTGATATAAACGGTTTGAAGCGTATAAACGACGAACACGGTCATGAGGCCGGAGATTCCGCGATAATAGACACGGCGTCAATTTTAAAAGAAATATGCGGCGTGCAAAACCTGTACCGCATAGGCGGAGACGAATTCATAGCGATATTCGAGCAGGTGTCAAAGGAAGAGATAAACGCCGCTTTTGAGCGCGTGGACACGGGCATAAAAGAAGTAAACAAAACGTCAAGACGACGCGCCGCACCGCTTTCGATATCAAAGGGAACAGTACCTTTCATCGCCGGACTTGACAGTCATTTCAACGACGTGTTCAAGCGTGCGGACGAGGAGATGTATAAAGACAAATCCTCGTACTATCAAAGCAAAAACGACCGTCACTGAATTATAAACGCAGTAAAACAAGCCGGATCTGTTTCAGATCCGGCTTGTTTTGTCATTTTATTATTTATGATTCTGGAACGTGTAGCAAAGTCTTCCTACGGGCGCTATGTCGCCCTCCGAATACATCTGCGCCATGGTCTTCACGTTCGTGTCGCTGTCCACCCATTTGAAAGCTATCATTATATCGCGGTAATCGCGCACGCCTATGGATTCAAGCGGCACGCTTATCATCATTTTGTTTCCGCTTACCCTGTAAGATATTTCCTCGCTCGACTCTATCTTATACGTATCGCCGGATCTCTTTATCTTTGCAAGCGTGCTTACTCCGTTTGATTTCACGCTCTGGTTGACTATGTAATCAAAGCCGTAAAATCCCGTGCTTCCGTCGTAATCCGCGTTTATGAAAAGCTGCATCCACGACGTATTGGCGGCAGGTGCCGAAATATCGTTCGCGGTCTGTACGTAGAAGTAAATATTGTGCTTGTCGTATACGATCTTTGAATAAACGATATCGTTATTGTCCGAATTATCTATGATAGTCTTGTTGCCGAAACCGTTGCTGTTTCTGTCCTCCGTATCGCCTTTCGGGTCGGTATACGTGACGAGTATATCGTCCCACTGGTCAAAGCTGCCGTTTATATCTATCGGCTTTCTCGTATCCTGCACGAGTATCGGCGCGGTCCCTTTGTATTTACGGATATTGTTTATAAGTTGCATATAATAGTTGTCAAAATATCCGCCCTTCATAGGCTCTAGATCGCGCGAATATTCAATATCGCACGTATCTATGAATATCACCTTTGTACCGCTTCCCGGATTCTGTCGCTGCGCGACCCATTCGTTCCAGCCGGTGACGAGTATATACGGCACGTTTGCGTCTATCGCGCGTTTGAACTGCTCGTCAAAGTTGTATCCGTAAAGCACGGAGTCGTCCGTTATGCCGGGCTGTCCGTCGTGGTAGCTTCTGCCTCTGTTGGTCCTGTTGCCGTATATCGCGGAATCGGAGAAACATACCGTGCCGCTGTGCTGTGCGACGGATACGCTTATGGCCTCTGCCTTGCCGCTGTTGTTTTTGAATACTCTCTGCGGATAATTGAAATCCATCCACGGCCAGCCGTTCGTTTTCTGGGCTTCGTTCGGCCACTGCGGTTCGCGGTAAGAGAAGAATTCGTAAACCTCTGATGAAAGGCTGTTTTTACATTCGCTCTGATAGGCTATTATTGCCGGTTTACCGTCAACGTAAAGCCACGTGTCGGGATATTTATTCTTTTTATAAATACCGTTATATATTGATCTCACAGTCTGCGGACACTGTGAATGCGTATAGAACACGATCTTAGGCGCCGTATATCCCTGTTCGTTGAACTCATGCATTATTGACATAAGATTAAGCGCGTTATTTATATACGGATAACCGTTTGTCGCGTCTATATACAAAAAGTCAACGTTTGCAAGCGTAAGCTCCTCTATATGCTTTCTCATTACCCACTTGTCTTTTGAGTAATAATAGCCGTACAGCGGTTCGCTCCAGTAGTGCATGGCGTTTACAGGTCCCCAGCCGGAATACGAGGCTTTTTTAGCCGCGTCTTTGCCCGCTGCAAGTATCTTTGTTATATCAAATATACCGTCGTCACCGTGTTCTCCCATCCATAAGAAGTAGAACAGGCCCACGTTTTTGCTTCCGTCGTATGAATACGCGCCTTCGTCCAGTGTAAGCTCTCTGTTGAGGTCGTCAAGCGCGTACATTATACCGTTTTTCATATTATTGGTGTTCGGATACGAAACGCCGTCCACCGTTATCGTGTCGCCGTTTACGGTATACGCGGGAGTTCCGGCGTAATAACCGTTATATTCCGGCGCGTTTCCGCTCATATATCTGAAAAGTATCGTCACGTCCTTATTGTTTATCTTTCCGTCGCCGTTTACGTCCGCGTTCGTCTCCTTCATCTTTGCGCCGCCGGAGAGGTGGCGGAAAAGCGCTACGATATCCTTGTTGTCAGCCGTTCCGTTTCCGTCTATATCACCGCTGCCGTTTATACCGGAAACGATGATCTGCGTATCGGACATGACCCTTAAAGTAAACGAGCAGATATCCTCTTTTTTACCCGCGTCTGAAACGGCGCTTACCGTAATTGCGTGCAGACCGGCGGAAAGAGCGCCTATGCCCGTAAGCTCGATCATTTGGGACGTTGAGCCGAAGCCGGCGTGATTGCCGTTATCGTAAACAGGCGTAACGGAGGAAACGTCCGGTCTGTTTGAATACGTATCTGAGCAGGCGTACTGTTTTTTATCCGCCGTGTATACGATTTCTTTCAGTCTGTCCGTCGTACCGAACGCCGCCCAGCCCAAAACGTAAACTTTATCGTCTTCTCTTATCGTAACACGCGGATTTCCCGCCAGATTTTCAGACAAAACGTACCTGCTTTTGTTTATCTGCAGCGCGTCAAGGTGAGTTAAAGAAACAGCCTGCACGGTGAGATTGAAGTTTTTGAAAACCGTCCGTTCTCCGCCGTTTGAATACGCCACGAGAGAGATCTTGTACGTTCCCTCGCCGAGGCCGTCAATACCTGACAGCTCCATCATATTGTCGTCTTCTCCGAAGCCGCCGTGCTCACCGTTGTTATACATATCATAGCTTCTCGCAACGTCGTCTCTGTTTCGGTAAACGTTTGTGCAGGAACGTTCCTTGCCGTCCAGAGTATATTTTATCTCTTTAAGCCCGTCAGTCTTGGAAAACACCACCCAGCCGAGTATATATATCCTGCCGCCCGGTCCTATCGTGATCTTTGAAGAACCGTTGTAGTTTGTTTTTCCTTCGGCATACGTATTGTCGTTTACGTAGATCGCGTCTATATGCGCCGTATAAGCAGACACGGTGACCGACAAACCGGCGCACATCGCAAAAAGCATGACAGCCGCCAATAAAGCGGAAAATAATCTTTTCAAAAAAATACCCTCCCGTATTGTCAAATATCTGATCCAAAAAGGCGGCGTCCGTGCCGACGCACAGACGCCGTTTTGTTACTGCTGTTCTTTAGTGTATTTCTTCTCCGCTTCCTCGGCGTTTTTGTGGCTTACCGTAAGAGCTACGACGGTTATCGTAGCAAATCCCGCAAGCGCGAGTATCGCGCCGGCAAGCTGCATGGTCTCGCCAACCGTTTTTCTTACCTGCAGATCGTCGTATTCCGCCTTCTGCTCCGCAAGCGAAAGGCCCGCAAGCTTGTGATAGTCTATATCCTGCACCACGCCGCCTATCATAAACAGCGCTATTGCGAATATGCAGACCGCGGCTATTATTATAAACAGTTTTTCCTTATTCATTTTCTACTCCTCCCGTCGTATCAGTACGCAAGAGCTTTTCTCTTTTTCCTTATCGCAAAAATTATTATAAGAAGTATGACCGCCGCGGCGACTATGGCGAATACGATATAGACCACGTATCCCTTGCCGCTGTCTATCTTCAGCTCCTCCCACAGATCGTTCATCAGGTTTCTCGTATCGTCCGGAAGATCGTGGAAGTATTCCATGTTCTCGTCGTTATATCCGTAGAGGATGTCCATAACGTCCTCGTGTATTTCCGCCATATCCGCTTTGTAATCCTCATTTTCAAACACGAGTTTGTTGGGGGACGCGTAGCATATCGCCTCCGCGTTGGCTATCGCAATTTCCTCGCTCAGCATGAAATTTATATATTCCGCCGCAAGCTCCGGGCTTTTTGCGTTTGCCGGTACGCACATCGCGTCAACGAATACGTTGGTACCCTCCTTCGGATAATAGAACGCAAGATCCTCGTTATCCTCATACATGGTAAGGAAGTCGCCGGCGTAATACGGAGCTATGAGCGCGGATCCGCTCTTCATTTTATTGAAGACCTCGTCCATAACGTAGCCCTGCACAACGCTCTTCTGCTTTTTGAGAAGCTCCGCGGCGCTGCGCCAGGTCTGCTCGTCAGTGGAATTGACGCTGTTTCCCTGATAGAACTGCGCCGTAGCGAACGCGTCGCGCGGGTTGTTGAACTGAAGGATGTTGCCCTCGTACTTCTCGTTCCACATAAGCGCCCAGCTCTGATCTTCAACGTCCTTTGCGTCAACGCCTTTCGTGTCGTAGATTATTCCGACCGTGCCGTAGGTATACGGAACGCAGTATTCGTTATTTGTGTCAAAATACAGATTTTTGAACTTGTCGTCAATGTTAACGTAGTTTTCCATTTTTGACGTGTCGATCTTCTGTAATAGCCCCTCTTTTATAAGTCTTGAGATCATATAATCTGACGGGATGACCACGTCATAGCTGACGGTCTTTGATTCGAGCTTGGCGTACAGGTCCTCGTTTGACGCGTACGTTGAATAATTGACCTTTACCTTTTTGCCGCCGGTCAGCGCCATTATCTCTTCGCTTCCGTTGCAGTAATCTTCAAAAGCCTTGTTAGTGTCAAGCGAGCCTTCGGATCCGTCCGATATATATTCGCCCCAGTTATATACGTAAAGCGTGACGGTCCCTTTGTCAGTACCTCCGCCGCATGAAGCAAGCGTACACATAACGGTAACTGCCGCAAGTAAAACGGCGATCAGCTTTTTTTTCAATTCATTTCTCTCCTTTTATTATTCAGATTGTTTTTTTCTTTTTCTTTTTCGTTTTTTCTCCGCCGGATCCCACGAAATTCACAAGGATCATAAGCAGAAGTATGGCAAACACCATAAGAGCGCAGAGCGCGTACATACTGAATTTCACCTCGTGCGCCGTCTGGTTGTAAACGTAAAGCGGCAGAGTTTTGAAATCCGAGCTGCTAACGAAGTGGGATATTACAAAATCGTCAAGCGAGAGCGTAAAGCCGAGCATAAGTCCGGACACGACGCCGGGCATGATGAACGGCAGCTCGATTTTAAGAAACGTTTTGGCGGGCGTACAGCCCAGGTCCAGCGCCGCCTCGGTCAGATGTTTGTCCATCTGCTTGAATTTGGGCAGAACGGACAGTACGACGTACGGCAAATTGAACGTGGTATGCGCTATGAGCATTGTCCAGAAGCCCATTTCTACCGCAAGAAACGGTATTGCGGCGGCAGCCGCGAACAGAAGCATCATTGATACGCCGGTAACTATATCCGGATTCATCATAGGTATGTTGGTAACGGACGTTATGACCGTTTTGACGTATCTGTTCCTCATACGGCTTATGCCGTAAGCGGCAAGCGTGCCTATCAGCGTAGCTATGACGGAAGACAAAACCGCTAAGATAAGCGAGTTCTTGAGCGCGTCAAGCGCGGTGCTGTCACGGAACAGCTCTTTATACCAGTAGAACGAAAATTCGGAATAGTTGTTGAACGACCCGGCTCTGTTGAACGAAAACAGAACAAGGACGATTATCGGCGCGTAAAGCAAGCCGAAGACCAAAAACATATATATTCTTGACAGGACTTTCATACTATTATCTCACCTCCGTCGTCGTCACCGAAGCGGTTCATGACCGCTACGGAAATGAGTATAAGTATCATCATTACAAGAGATATCGCCGCGCCCACGTTTTTGTTGTTGTTCATCAGGAACTGGCGCTCTATCGTGTCGCCTATGAGATCGAATCTTCCGCCGCCCAGCTTCTGTGAAATATAAAACGTTGAAATAGACGGGACGAACACCATGGTTATGCCGGAAATTATACCGCCCTTTGAAAGCGGGAGCGCAACTTTGAATACGGTCGCTATCCTGCTGCAGCCGAGGTCTTCCGCGGCTTCAAAATACTTGATATCAAGCTTTGAGAGCGACGTATATATCGGCAGCACCATATACGGCAGAAAATCGTACACCATGCCGAGTATAACGGCGCCGCGCGTGCCTACTATCTTTACCGCGGGCAGATTGAACTTGTCAAGCAGGGAATTCAAAAGTCCGCCGTTGTCAAGCAGCGCGAGCAAAGAGTAGGTGCGTATGAGAAGGCTTATCCACATGGGCAGCATAAGAAGCAGCACGACCGCCTTCTGCGTTGACGGCTTCAGCCTTGACATACAGTACGCTAAAGGATAGCCGAGCAGCAGACATACCGCCGTTGCCACGAGCGCGAAAAGCACTGATCTTAAAAATATCTCGCCGTAGTTTGAAAGGTTTAATATATTTGAAAAAGTAAACGTGCCGTTTGCGTCCGTAAACGCAAAGTATATAACGAACAGCAGCGGCGCGGCAATGAACATCACTATCCAGACGATATGAGGAACAGCCGCCGCCTTTTCAAGAAACGTCTTTTTCCTCATTCCCCCGCTACCTCGTGCGCCGTCTCCTGCTCCTCCGGAGCGGAAAGCGTATCAAATTCCTCGCTGTATGACGAATAGTCGCCGAACATTCCGGAAAATTCGGATTTTTTCATAACGTGTATCGCGTCCGGCTCTATATAAAGTCCTATTTCGGAGCCGGGTGCGCAGTAGTCCGTGGTCTGTATCATCCATTTGAAATTCTGTATATCCACAATTATTTCCCAGTGCACGCCTTTGAAAGTGACGGAAGTAACCGTGCCTTTGAGCATCCCCTTGTCAACAGGTACGATGTCCACGTCCTCCGGGCGCACGACAACGTCCACGGGCTCGTTTTTTTCAAAGCCGGAGTCAAGACACTTGAACACAAAGCCCGCGAATTTTGCGCGGTAATCTTCTATCATAACGCCGTCAAGTATATTGGACTCGCCTATGAAATCCGCGACAAAGGCATTTTTCGGCTCGTTGTAGATATCGGTAGGCGTGCCTATCTGCTGTATCTTTCCGTTTGCCATGACGACTATCGTGTCGGACATGGAGAGGGCTTCCTCCTGGTCGTGCGTAACGTAGATAAACGTTATGCCCGTCCGGTCATGCAGGGCTTTAAGCTCGTTCTGCATATCTTTTCGCAGTTTCAGGTCAAGCGCGGCGAGCGGCTCGTCTAAAAGAAGCACCTTCGGGTTGTTCACAAGAGCTCTTGCAATGGCGACTCTCTGCTGCTGACCGCCGGACAACGTAGCAACGGAACGCCTCTCAAATCCTTTGAGGTTGACAAGCTCAAGCGTTTCTTTGACTCTTTTTACTATCTCGTTGTTTTTGACTTTTGCCACGCGCAGGCCGAAAGCCACGTTTTCAAAAACGTTCAAATGAGGAAACAGCGCGTATCTCTGGAAAACCGTATTCACGTGGCGTTTATAAGGCGGAACGTCGTTTATGCGCACGCCGTCAAAAAACACGTCGCCTTTATCGGGCGTTTCAAAACCGCCTATTATGCGCAGCGTCGTCGTTTTGCCGCAGCCGGACGGACCGAGCAGCGTAACGAATTCTTTGTCCCTGATATAAAGGTCGATATTGTCAAGGACCACGTCGCCGCCGTACGACTTGCAAATGCCCTTAAGATCTATAACTTTAGTCTTTTCCATAGAATGCTCCTTTGGTATAAAAAAACACCCCTGACCGCTAAAGCGAACTCTCATTTTGCCTTAGGGTAGAGATGTTACCATTCTTTTATAAGGCGTCATATACAGATAAAAAACCGCAAAGGATTAAAATCCGAGATATAACACACGGACGTTCAGGGTATTGTCCCCCGCCCCATCGGCTGAGCCGACGACCGGTCATGTGAAGACCGATTCCTTATTTATCGGTCACATTATATCACTAACTGTCGCAAAATGCAATACCTTTTGATAAAAAACCTTTTTATTTTTTATTAAATTTACTTCATTTTAATATAAGAATCAAAAAAAACGTAAGCGCACAAAAACAGTAAAGACGCGTTAAAAGACGTGTAAAAAAGCAAAAAAACGGAAAAAAGGTACATAATAATAAGGCAAAATACGCTCACCGCGTCGCATATCCGCTCCGACACCGTGATATCTGAAGAGGAATACAAAGCGCCGCGCAGCGCGCGCCCGCCGTCAAAGCACGGCACGGGTATAAGATTCATAAGCCCGTATATAACGCTTATCACAGCGAATTCATAAAAAACGCCGCAGAGCAAAAATCCCGATATCAGGCTGAAGACCGGTCCGCACAGCGCCGTTATAATATCCGCTTTATACGACGCGGCGCCCGTGTATTCTATATCGGCGCCTAGCGCGGAAAGCGTGGCGTACGAGATCTTTCTCTTCAGAATAAGCCCGGCCGTGATATGCCCCGCCTCATGTAAAATGACCGCGGCAAAAGCGGAAAAAGACCTCTGAAGTCCCGCGGATACGCAAAACAAAAATATCAAAGGCGGTAAAAATACGCTGCATTTAAGACGTTTTCCCAAATAAATATATCTCATAAATTAAAAATATCCTAACAGCAACAAAAAACAAAATACATCAAAATTCCTTGCATATTTCAAAAATTTTGAATATAATAATAAATAATGGCACTTGCCGCATTTTTTAAAAAGGACGGTCCGTATGAGCAAAAAAACTGTCAGCCCGGTAAAAAACAGCGTTCTTAATACCGAATGGGCGGATAAGCAGACCGCGTTTGCAGAAGAGCTTGAAAACGCGCGTCCCTCCGACATATCGCACAGAAGCGATCTGACTAAAAAGAACCTTATGAGAACGGCTTTGAGCAAAGCTATCAGATACACGGCTATGCTCCTTTGCTTTCTCGTTTTTCTCGGCGCGTCCGGATATATTGCGACCTATGCCATACAGTATATGGAAAAGCAGCAGCAAAATGACTATTTTGAGAATTTGGGCGAGGGAAAAATAAATACGAAATACGCGCAGATCTCGGCTAAAAACAACGGCAACACCGCCACGATGACTCTCGGTCAGACCATGGAGGACGTGGATATAGGTCCTATAAACATAGATCACTCCGGAACGTATAACGAATATTTTGAAAAAAAGCGCGCCCAGTTCGTAGGCTTGCAGAGGATGTATCCGGACGTATGGGGCTGGATAGACGTTCCCGGTACAAAGGTCAATTACATCGTCGTGCAGGGCAAGACGAATACGGATTATCTTTACACGGAATATAACGGCAAATACACGCGCTACGGCTCCATATTCTTAGACTTCCGCAACAACCGCAACGTGTTGTCAAACCGCAATCTCATAATTTACGGTCACAATATGAATACGGCGCGTATAATGTTCGCTCCTCTGCTTGATTTCGCAACGGATGAGGCGGCGTTCCGCAACCAGGTCATTAACATCATAACGCCGGACGGACTTTACACGTACGAACTGTTTTCGATATACGACACGTACGCTTCGTACAACTATATCCAGACCTCGTTTGAAAGCGATGAGGAATTTATAGCTTTCTGTAAGAAATGCCAGAATAAATCAATATTCAAAAAGAACGTAAACTTTACAAAAGACAGTAAACTGCTGACGCTCTCCACCTGTACGGTCAGAGGCGACGGAATGCGCTGGGCGCTGCACGCGGTGCTCGTAGGCGTTTCAAATTAAGGAGGATGTAATGAAGCTTTCCGTGATAATCCCCATGTATAACGAGTCTTCCATAATAGAAAACTCCGTAAAAGCGTTTGACGAATATCTTTCCGCCAATTTTGACGATTACGAGCTTATCTTCTCAAACGACGGCTCAACGGACAACTGCGGTCAGCCCGTGCTCGATTACGCAAAGGACCATCCCAACGTAAAGCTTGCCGGATATGAAAAAAACCGCGGCAAGGGCTGCGCGGTACGCACGGGTATGCTTGAGTCGACAGGCGACATAGCGCTTTTTACAGACTGCGACATAGCTTTCGGCGTTGATATAATAGGCAAAGTTGTAAAATACTTTGAAGAAAACCCCGACAAGCAGATGGTAGTCGGCAGCCGCAATCTTTCAAAAGACGGTTACGAGGGCTATACCTTCATACGCAAATTAGCGTCAAAGATCTACATAAAAGTCTTAGGCGTTTTAGGCGGCTTCAGACTTTCCGACTCTCAGTGCGGTATTAAAGGCTTTACAAAAGAAGCCGCGCATGAGATATTCAGCCGCTGTGAGACGGACGGCTTCGCCTTTGACTTTGAGGCTATAATGACAGCCTCCGCACTCGGATACAAAATAGGCGAGCTTCCGGTAAAGATAATAAATCACAGAGAATCAAAAGTACACGTCTTTTCGGATTCATTCAAGATGATGGCGGACGTCGTAAAGATCAGACGCCGCGTCAGGAAAAAACAGAAAACGGAAAAAGCCGCCTCTTAAGGCGGCTTCTGCATCCGTTCTGATTATTCCGCGGCTTCTGCCGGTTCCGCGTTTTCCGCAGCTTTTTGCATAGCTTCTTCAAGAAGAGCGTCTTTCTGCTCAAAATAAGCGTCAATGACGGCTTTTTCAAGAATGGCGCGGAACTCGGAGTTTATGGGATGAACGATATCACGGAAAGAATTTTCCGCAACTTTACGTGAAGGCATGACTATAAAATATCTGTCTCCCGCGTAAATGACTTTTATGTCGTGAATGGCTATCTGTTCATCGAGAGTAACGGAAACAATAGCTCTCATTGTACCGTCTTCAAACGCTTTCCTTACTTTAACACTCGTGATCTCCATTTGTATTTTCCTTTCACATAGTAATTTTGTCATATTTATGTATTTTTCATTATATTACATTAAATAACTAAATGATACGGCTATTTAATTGACGCCTGTTTAATATTTTGCGCTTATTTGTTAACTTTTTTTCTTGGTTTGTTATAAATTCATCTTTTAGAGGTTTTATATTAATTATGTTGAGGTCAGAACACTACACGCCGGACGAAATAGCAACATTACTTTCAAAAGAAAAAAACATTTATTTCATAGGTATAGGCGGCGTTTCCATGTCTTCTCTGGCGGAGATCACCGCAAAAGCCGGCTGCAGAGTCGCCGGAAGCGACAGGGTCTTATCCGCTCTGACGGATGCGCTTACAAAAGACGGCATAAAGGTTTATGAAGGGCATAACGCGGAAAACTGCCGCGGTTTTACCGTGTTCGCGTACAATTCCGCCATACACGAGGACAATCCGGAATACGCGTACGCAAAGAAAAACGGCTATACGCTCATACACCGCGCGGATCTTCTCGGATACGTCGTCACGTTTTTTGATATATCGGTCGGCGTCGCGGGCACGCACGGCAAATCAACGTCCACCGCCATGCTCGGTTCTGCGCTTGAAGCCGCGGGACTCGATCCGACGGTGCTGAACGGCGCTGTAATGAGAGATATAAACTCAACTTACCGCCGTGGATCAGACAAATGTCTTTGCTTTGAAGCGTGCGAATATACGGATTCTTTCCTGTCGTTTTACCCGAAGATAGCGCTCGTGCTCAATATCGGCTACGATCACGCGGATTATTTCAAAACGGCAAACGATTATATCGCCTCATTTAAAAAGTATATTTCACAGTCGCCGTGCGCGGTGGTGAACGTAGATTCTGAAAGCGGAAGAAAAGCCGTACAGGGATATACGGGAAAGCTCGTGACCTGTTCTTTGAACGGCAGCGCGGACGTATACGCTGAAAACTTAAATACGGACGGTCTGCCGGAATTTGACGCGATGTATAAAGGTAAAAAATACGCGCATATAAAACTCGGCGTATACGGTATGCACAACGTATGTAACGCTCTGTGCTGTATAGGCGCGTGCATAATGCTCGGCATAGACGGCGGAGCCGCCGCGGAAGGCATATCAAAATTCAAAGGCGTTGCAAGAAGATTTGAATTAAAAGGCGAATATAACGGCGCAAAGATCTACGACGATTACGCCCATCATCCGGACGAGATAAAAGCTACGCTGTCCATCGCGCGCAAATGTACGAAAGGCAGACTCTACGTCGCTTTCCAGTCACACACGTATTCAAGAACAAAGAAATTCTATACGGATTTTATAAACGCGTTTGAGAGCTGCGACGAGGTGATATACTGCGATATTTACCCGGCAAGAGAAGTTGACACACTCGGTATGTCCGCGGAAAAGCTCGCCGCCGACACAAGTAACGGCGTTTATAAAGGCGATTTTCACGGCGCCGCCGCGTATCTTAAAAGTATATTAAAACCTGATGACGCCGCGGTAATAATGGGCGCCGGCAACGCAAACGCTGTAATAATACAGGATCTGATAAAATAAAAAAATCCCTGTAAGAGAGAGGCAACATAAAGAAGAAACAAACCCACTTTGACATCTTTCAAATAGAGAAAGTGTCATAGTGGGTTATTTTCTTTCAGCTTGTTCTAACCGCTCTGATATTAAGAATGATTTTGAAAACAGCTAAATTGCTCGCAGTCGCTCGCAGCTAAATTATCTTACTGCGTTTGATAGCTAAATTGTCCCATAGGGACAGCTAAATTAAATTCGCCTTTTTCAGCTCGGCAAAGCCGAATTTAGCTTGCGAAGCAAATTTAGCTGGGCGAAGCCCAATTTAGCTCGCCGCAAGGCGAATTTAGCTGCGGTGTACTTCCTTACGAAGTACACCGCAACAAGGGATTTTTTTATGACCGCAATAAAATAAAGAATATTCTTTATACTGTCACAGACGGGCGGCGCCCGCCTTTTTTTATTCTTTGCTCTTTTTTCTGTTTATAAACGTTATAATGAGTTTTATTATAAAGTTTATAACAAGTATCATAAGCGAGACGGTAGCGGCTTTGCCTATGTCTATCTGGCTTTCCGCGCTGGAGATCATAAGCGACAGAGGCTGAGGCGCGGGAGGCGCTAAAAGCGATACCGCGGATATCGTCATCATCGAGTTTACAAAGAAGTAAACCACCATTTCATACATCGTAAATCTTACCTTAGGCACTATAACGTCCGTTATTATGCGTATACGCTTGATGCCGAGCGTTTTGCCCACCGCCTCAAGATCGGGGTTGACCTTGCCGAGCGTATTATACATCATAAGGTACGGAGAGGCGAAAAAGTGTATGGAGTTTGCCAGACCGATTATGAATATAGTCCCGTATATAGGCGTGTTTTTGAAGAATATGATATACGAAAGACCCAGGACAAGACCCGGTATTGCGACAGACGTTATTGACATAAGGTGAAGCGCTTTTGTAATTCTGCTCTTTGCTCTCGTCGTCATATAAGCGCATATAAACGCAAGCAGCGTACCGAATACGGCGGCTATGACGGAATAAATAAGAGAATTCAGCAAAAATCTGTCCGCGCCGCTTTTCAGCGTGTTCTGGACGTGCGTAAGTGAAAACGACATATCTCTCGGGTACGATTTTGCAAACACCTGGATAATAAACGCCGTAATGGGCATCAGTATGGCTATCGCAAGGATCGAACAGAAAATATACGCGGCGATCTTAGGCAGTTTGCCTTTTCCCGCTTCAACTCCTTCCGAAACGAAGCCGGACTGGCTCAGCTCCGGCACGAGCATATCGACCGCAAACGCCACAACGGCGGGCACAAGCAGCATTATGCCTATGACGCCGGCGTTTCCGAGCTTCAGCTGAGTCGCGTCGCTGAACATTATGGTGGAGAGCGTGTCTCCGAAATTCTCGTTTTTCAGCGCCGCGGGCACGCCGTAGTCAGTCATTATCATCGTAAACACGGCAAAAAACATTGATATAAGCGTTTTTTTCATATAAGGCAGCGTTATGCCCGTAAATCTGCGCAAAGGCGGTATTCCGAGCACCGCGGCGGCCTTGTAAGGCATTCCGTCCTCATACTGAAGGATGCTCTGTATCATAAGAAACGCCACCGGGAACGAATACATTACAGATCCGGCAACGATCCCCCGGAAACCGTATATACTGACGTTGCTTCCAAGCATGAACGCAAGCATACCGGAGCCGTTGACGCCTATAAGCGCCTTTAATCCGTAAGCGTGCGAAATGGACGGAACGAGCATCGGCAAAACGAAAAGCATTGAGAAAATGCCCTTGCCGCGCATGGACGTACGGCAAAGCGAAAATGACGCAAGGATCGCCAGCACCATTGATATCACCGTCGCCGTCAGAGCCGTTGTTACGGAATTGAATATAGCCGGCACAAAATTCGGGGAGCTTGTAAGAGATCTTATACTCTCCGAGTTTATTCTCGTAAACATGGTGATGATAGGCGCTATGACCACCGCAATGAAGAAAAGCGCCAGGCATACCTGTATTACTGTTTTTGACGTACTTCTCTGTTTCATCATTTAAGTCCCGGTGCGTATTTTGATAACGAATCTATCTTTGCGCGCAGATTGTCGAGCACAAACGTGCGCACGTAGTCGTTTGCGGGATTTCTGCATATGTTTTCAGGCGTGTCAAGCTGGCTTATCTCGCCCTTGTCCATTATCATTATTCTGTCGGACAGCGCGAAAGCCTCCTCCTGGTCGTGCGTGACGTATATCATCGTCGTACCGAATGACGCCTGGAGCTTTTTGAGTTCAGAGCGCATTGCAAGCCTTGTCGCAACGTCAAGCGCGGACATCGGCTCGTCAAGCAGGATTATATCCGGCTGCAGCGCCAGAGTTCTTGCTATGGCTACTCTCTGCTGCTGACCGCCGGAGAGGTTTTTGGGCAGGGATTTTGCCCGGTCCGACAAACCGACTGTCTCAAGCATTCTTGCCGCTTTTTCTTTTGCGTCCGCTTTTGTGCTCTTTTTCATTTTAAGCGCGTATTCAACGTTCTGCTGCGCCGTCATATTCTCAAAAAGCGCGTAATTCTGAAAAACGATACCCATACCGCGCTTATCCGGCGCGGCTTTCGTAATATCAACGCCGTCTTTTACGACGGTCCCGGTATCGGCGGGCAAAAGTCCTATAAGTATCCTCAAAAGCGTGGTCTTTCCGCAGCCGGAAGGGCCCAGGATGGAGAGGAACTCTCCATCCTTGACCGTAAAGCTCACGCTTTTTAATACTTCTTTTTCTTTATACTGCTTTGATACGCCCTCTATTATAAGCTTATCTTTCAGTGAGTCCATTTTTCAAGCAATCTTTCTTTTTCGGCCTGTGTGTCGTTTGACATGTTGCCGTATTTGATACCGGTGGGGAATCCCTCCTTTTCGGGAGCGAAATTCTTATAGATCTGATCCGGGAAGTATTTTTCGTTATCCGCTTTGCAGAGGTCTGTCGCAAGATAATTGAATACGTCCATAACGGCTTTGCGGTCAGCGCTCTTCTTCAGAACGGCGTTGCCGTACATGCTGTAGGGAGAACCTTCCTCAAAGAACAGTATCTTCAGCTCGTCGTTGCCTTTCGTTATCTTTTCAACAGCCTGGGAGGTCATGCCGAGGCCGACGGCAACTTCACGCGCTTCAAGCGCTTTGACGGGGCCGGAGCCGGAGGAAGTGTACTGAAGGACGTTTTCGGTAAATTTATCAAAGTATTCAAACGCCTTATCCTCGCCCCACTCGTTTGTCAGCTGTCTTAAGAACATATAACCGGTACCGGAGGACTTGGGGGACGGCATTGAGAGAAGTCCCTTGAATTCGGGCTTCAAAAGGTCCTCGTAGCTTGTCGGCTCTTCTATGCCTTTGTCAGCTAAAACCTTTGTATTTACTATAACGCATCCGCCGTTTTTAAGCTCGGGCGTGTATTTTTTGCTTGCCGGAACTATGGCGTCAAGAAATACGGAATAATCAAAATCGGATAATACCGCAAGATAGTCCGAGCATTTTTCCAGATAGTTGTACTCTTCGGAAATTATGAGGTCCGCGGAGCATTTGTCGCCTTCTTCTATAACTTTGGCGGCTATATCGCTGCTGCTCATGTATATAAGCTCTATTTCATATTCCGGGAACTTTTTCTGGCATTCGGTAAGGTAAAACTCGTTTTTGTAGTCTTCGCCGCTTGTCCAGATAACTACCTTTTCCTTGCTTGTCGTGCTGCAGCCTGCGAATGCAGATACCGCCATGGCGATAACGAACATTATCGCCAATACTTTTGTGATCGTTTTTTTCATTGTCTTTCTCCTTTATTTGTTTTTGTTTTTTATCATAAAACGTTTTAAACGTCGTATGTCTTATCAAGCTGTTTTAATTCTTTGAAGGTATCTATTTCAACAATAGAGCCTTCTTTGCATTCGCGTATCTCGACCTTGTATTCGTTTTTGAAGCACTCGAATACCGCGCTGTCCCAGAAACGCTCTTTGCCGCCGGGCATATCGTAAGTCAGCTTTATATGCTCGGAAAGTTTTCTTCCGTCGTCCGCGTCAACGTACCATAAGCCTACCTCCTGGTAGCAGTCTATGCCGCCGACCTTCTGCCCGGTTATTATACCGTCTTTGACAGTGAAGCACCAGTCGTCGGAGCGGTCCGTTTTGATGCCTAAAATATTTGTTTTGTAGTTGTATCTTTTGACAAGCGACGGATCGCGTATCAGAAGATCGGCCTCAAACACGTACGCGTTCTGCATGAAATATCTGGCGCACATGGCTGACGAGATATTGTTTGACTCGTTATACGCGGGATTTTCCAGGAATTTTATCATAGGATATTTATATAAAAGCTGATCGAACTGCTCCGCCAAATATCCTCTTACTATGTATATCTCTTCGATCCCCGCCGCAAGCACGGCGTCAATAAGCCCGTCTATTATGCGCTTGCCGTTCACGCGGACAAGCGGCTTGGGTGTGTTCAGCGTTACGGGTACGAGCCTTGTACCGAAGCCGGCGGCAAGAAATACCGCGCGCTTTGCTCTGTACGGCTCAAGCGCCTCAAGCCCGTTATTCGTTATTGTTCCGTCGCTGATATAACCGGCGTCCGTCAGCTCGCCTATCAGCTTGTTTACGGTGCCGACCGAACAGTCAAGCTTTTCCGCAAGCGTTCTCTGCGCCGGCAGCGCCGCCTCCGACGCAAGCACAAGCAGATCGAACTGCTTTCTTGTAAGTTTTCCCATTTTATCTCCTTTATGTTCAACAGTCTTTTTATAAAGACGTGATTTTGAACGTATTTATCAAAAATCCGGCTGAAATTCGGCAAGAAAAACCTTGCGTTCATTCACGCACGGTCTTTCTTTGATTTTGAACGTTATTCTTTATTTTCGTCTTCTTTGACGGCGCTTTCTTCCGCCGCCGTCTGTTCTTCGTCTTTTATAACTATGTCTTCTTCAACTTCCTTGCCGGCGTTTTCATCAATACCGAGCTTTTTGGAAACCTTTGATTTGGCACGGCGGAACAGCAGGAATACGGTCGAGCCTATCGCTACCGCAACGCCGGCGATGGCGGGTATGATTATGGATACCGCGCTTGCATCGATATAAAGCAGCATTATTTATTCCCCTTTCTTTGTCTTCTGTATGTCTTTTAATCTTGTAAGAACGTATTTGACGCCCTCAGATCCGTTTGATCCGTAGTTATACAGATGAGAGATCTTGAGTTCGTTTATTTTATCGTGATATTCTCCGCTGTGCTCGAGAAGGTCCGCCGCGGCTTCCGCCGTTTTTGCGTCAAGCTCCGATTTTTCAAGCGCGTGACCTATCTGCGGTCTTAAATATATCTCGGACGGCGTCTCGCCTATCTCTTCCCAGTCGGGATTTTCCACTTTCATCTTCGTGTTGACGAAAAGGACGGGCTTTTTGGTCGCAAACGCAAATTCGTACGCTATACCGGACCAGTCCGTTATCAGAAGATCGGACGAATAGATGGATTTGTTTGCCGTAAAATCAAGTTCAAACGTCAGCCTGTTTTCCGGTATATCCTTATACTTTTCCGTCAGAAGCTGAAGTTTTTCCTTATATCTCTTTGAATACTCCGGATGAGGTCTTACCGTGAGATGATATTTATCGAAAAGCAGCTTTTCAATAAGCGTGTCCACGCAGCTGTCAAGCAGGTTGTCCTCCTGCCACGACGGAGCTATAAGTATCTCTTTGACCGCGCGGTCTTCCTTGGGCTGAGCTTCATACGACGCTTCAAGTTTTTCCGCTAACGGATATCCGAATTTCACAAGCGTCTTTTCCGGCAGGCCGTAGACTCTCTCCGTCGCTCTTATCTCGCGCTCAACGTGGGCGCCGGTGCAGAACACCGTGTCAAAATTGTCAAGAGAGCCCTTGCGGAAGCCCATGTGCACGCTCATCATATCGTGAGGAACGTAAATATATTCAACGTCCTTGCGGACAAGAGAGCGCTTTATGTACTGCGTCTGCAGATCCGGCGTAGTCATTATGACTATGTCCGCGTCCATACGCATCATAAGCGTTATGAGCTTTCTCTGACCAATGTAATACGGCCTTATGCGCGGCTCTTCTTTGGCTTTTTCAAATATCGCGTCGCCGGGATCGTTCGTTATGTAATGTATTACTATGTTTGACTTTGAAAGAAGTCCGTCTATCAAAGCTTCAAAGTATTTATAAAATCCGCTGCGCTCGCTCCAGATCACGAGATGCTTGTTTACGACCTTGAAAAAGCGTTTGTAATCCGCTCTTTCGCGTTTTTCGTTTGCACGGCGCTCTTTTTTTGAGCCGCCGCTGTCAAGCGACCGGATCTTTTTAAGCTCTTCGCGGCTTTTCTGCAGCTGATCGTAGTCAACGTATTTTTTCGGGCTGATAACGGCGTTAAGTATGCACTGCTGCAATATGGCAAGCAGGTTGCCGCCTATCCAGTACAGCACGACGCCGGCGTACGTGACGAAGCCCAGGAACAGGGATAGTCCTACGGACAGTATCATAAGTCCGTATTTGTTGAAATTGCTCTGCTCCGCCTGAACGACGTTCGCTTTGTTCTGAGCATAGATCATAAGAAACGACGAAAGACCGGCGGCTAAAGGAGATAAGATATACCATCCCCACACCTGCGACGTAACGCTGTCCAGCCTTATGCCGATAAAATCAAGACTGAACGTTTTAATGCTGTTGATCGCGCTTATGACTTCGGCTTTGTCCGATATCGTTGCCGGTATCGTTCCGTCCTGAATTGCTCTTATTATCGCAAACTGGTCCGCTTTGAAGTCAACGCCTATCTGCTCCGCAAACATCCTGCACGTTTCAGCGTCGATACGGAGGATGTAGGTAAGCGGTTCTTTTACTATATAAAGCACCGCAAACAGAAGGATTATCTGAATAACGAGCGGTATTATGGAAAGCAGCGGATTGTACTTTTCACGCTTGTGGAGTTTTCTTTCCTCCTCCGCTATCCTTTCCCTGTCGCCGTAAAATCTTACCTTTAAAAAGTTGACTTCCGGCTGTATTTTTACTATTTTAATGGAATTTTTATGCACCCATACCGAAAGCGGGAGCAAAACCACTCTTGTCAGTACAGTAAACAGTATTATGGCAAGTCCGTAATTCTGCACAAGCTCCCAGCACCATTTCATCAGGAACCCGAACGGATAGCATATATAGTCCATCAACTGCACCTCTTTATCTGTAGATTGAACCTTTAAGCTCCTGATACGAGTCTATACTCCAGTTGTTGAAGTCCTCGCCTTTACCGGTCACCTTGTAGACGACTATCTTGTTAGGTTCTCCGCTCAGCTCAAATTTATGGTATCTTACGGTATCTTCGCCTTCGGGTATTTCAAAATAAGTTTTGCCGTAGTCGTTTTCCGTAACTATGCCCGCGGATTTCACAAGCGTGGGTATAAGGTTTTCCTGGCTTACCTGCGCGGAAGAATACGCAAGCGCTCCTCTTGATCCGGACGGTTTTACGAAAAGCGCGGTTATTCTCGGCTGTTCGGGTTCTTTCTTATCGTCAAGAGCGCTCGGATGGTCTCCGGTTATCACTATCGTGGAATCGTCGTAAACGCCGAGTCTCTTCATTTCGTTGAGATAATAATATATGGTTTTGAAGCATCCGCGGAGCTGAGATTCGCTTGTCGCAGTCTCGGATCTGTTGCAGTCCGCGTCCATATTATAAGGATTATGGCAGCCGTTCAAGTGGATAAGGATATATGAATCCCCGTCGCGGTCAAACGACAGTCCGTTTTCAAGTATCTTTCCGCATACCTCGGGGTCGTCCGCCTCATAAAGCGGCGCGGCGCCGTTCAGCTCCACTATCCCGGAAAATGAAGCGGATGAGATATTTATTGAATCCTTAAAAGCGTTGGGCGCGTATCTGTACGCGGAAAGCGACAAAAGATTGCCTAACAGCGCTTTTTTGCTGTTTATGGTATAACCGCTTGCAACTGAAATATTGTCTGCAAGATCAACTATCGGTATACCGTCTCTGTAAGTGTAGTACTTTGTGGTATATAACTTAATGGTATAATTATTCGCTTTAAGATCTTTCAAAAACGGGGAGTCTTTGTACGCCTGTTTGAAGTACGCGCTGGCGGCTTTTTTAAAGTCGTTGTCAACGCCCGTTATCATCGTGGTCACGCCGGGCCATGTGCGGGAATACAAAGAAATATTATCCGAAAAATACGTAAACCCGTCAAGCTTGTCAAAGAAACCCGGTTCCGCGTTTATCATATTGTTATAATACGAAACGTCAAATCTGTCTACTACGAATATAACGATATTTTTCCCTTTTGATACTTTGTCCAAGCCTCTCGTCGTAAGATAGGCGTTTTTCTTTTCCGCGGTAGTCAGTACGTGCTGTCCTTCCGTTTCCGCTTCGGTTTCCTTTTCGGTCTCCGTTTCGGTCTCGGTCTCGGTCTCGGTCTCCGTTTCCGTCTCGGTCACTTTTTCGGTTTCCGTCTCGGTCTCGGTCTCCGTCTCAGTCTCGGTCTCCGTCTCAGTCTCGGTCTCCGTCTCGGTCTCGGTTTCCGTTTCCGTCTCGGTTTCCGTCTCTGTCTCCGTTTCTGTTTCGGTTTCTGTTTCCGTCTCGGTCACTTTTTCGGTTTCGGTTTCCGTTACTTTTTCCGTTTCGGTCTCCGTTACTTTTTCAGTTTCGGTCTCGGTCACTTTTTCAGTTTCCGTTTCGGTGACCTTATCCGTCTCCGTCTCGGTAACTTTATCGGTCTCGGTCTCCGTTTCCGTTTCCGTTACGGTCTCTTTTTCCGTTTCGGTCTCGGTTTCCGTTTCCGTCACGGTCTCTTCCGCAGTTACGGTATTCGTATCCGTATCGTATTCAAGCGTATCGGATCCGTCAGTGTCGGACACGCTTTCTTCCGAGCTGCCTTCACGTCTGTCACGCGTTATATCCTCTATCTGCGTGGCGCAGCCCGCGGCCTGCATAACGAACAGCACTATCAGACCTATGATATATATGGTTTTAATAATTCTCTTTTTCATCATCATCAAAGACCCCGAAATAATTACTACACCCGTCACAGCCCATACAATGGCGTCAACGATTATCAAAACTATGCTCTGTCCCTGCCCGGTATCGCCGCTGAGCGTGCCGGTGCCGTTCAGAAACAGCACCTGGACGTATCCCATCAGCGTTATCCAGCTGACTATGCCGAACAGCAGGTACGAGGCGGTCTTTGGTAAGATCATTATCAGCGCCGTTATTATAAGCGCGGCCGCGACCGTTATAAGCGCGAGATAACCGATAAAATCGGTATACGCAAAAAGAAATTCATCACGATTTGCCGCAAATATCTCAAGCACGCCGAAGAAAAGAAACATAAACGAAGACGTAAAGCCCGCGAGCAGCGCGCACGGAAGTCTGTTTTTTATTTCATTTTTGTTGAACGTGCTTTTGAATACGTTTTTGATCTTCTCTTTTATTTTGCCGGACGAGCTGATCTCCGGCTCCGGCGTATCTGTCGCGTCACCGCCGTTTTCGGCTGCGTCCGCGGCGTCTGTTCCGCTTGCTTCATCGCCCGCGGCGTCCGCGTTGTCTTCGCCGTCCCGTTCTGCGGAATCTTCCGCCGCGTCCGGTGCGCCGTTATCCGTATTGACCGGATCGGCAGTCCCGTTCGTATCCCCGGCGGCGCCGTTATTTTCTACCGGCTCTTCGCTGTCGTTTTTGTTTATATCGTCCATTTGATCAAAACACCTCAAATATATACTACCGCTCTGTCCCTGTTTTTTACCGGTATGACGTATACCGTAAAGCGTACCGGCCGTCCGCCTCCGGAATATCCGCAAGAGGACTGTCATATCATGTTTTCAGGGAACCTAATTATAACAATACATTTTGATTATACTATATTTTTTTATTCAAGTCAAGTCTTTTTCGACAGAAATATCATAAATCCTATTAAATTTAATTGAACTCGGTTAAAAAATGAATTAAAAACTATGCTTTTTATCAATGCGCTGAAATTTATAAATGAATACCTCTGCTCTCCCGCGCTCGTTTCCGCCATGTCTTTATGCGGCGTTTTTTTCGCGGTCAGACTAAAAGCCTTTCGTCCCTTGCGGTGGCTTTCCGCGATAAAAGAGTTGAAAAACGGCAAAGGAGAAGGCGGCATATCTCCGCTTTCGTCTCTTTCCGTCGCGCTTGCGGGCACGCTCGGCGTCGGAAACATCGCGGGCGTTGCCGTGGCGATCTCCGTAGGCGGCGCGGGAGCCGTGTTCTGGATGACGGTCTCCGCGCTGATCGGAGCCGTTCTCAAATACTGCGAGGCGTATCTGTCCGTGAAGCTGCGCCGTCCCGGTTCGCACGAAGGCGGAGCGCCGTATTACATAGAAAAAATATCCGGCAGGAAAACCGGAGTCGTTTACGCGGTTTTATGTATAATAACGTCGTTTATATCAGGCCCGTTCATACAGATGAACGCGGCTTCGTCCGCCGTTAAAGTATCGTACGGCCTGCCGAAGATAGCCGTCGGCGCGGTTTTCGCCGTTATATGCCTTACAGTTGCCGTAGGCGGCATATCGCGCGTTTCCGCGTTCACGTCGGCGGCTATGCCGGTTTTCTGCGCTGTGTTCGCCGCCGTGTCCGTAATAGCGGTATCAATGCGGATAAACGAAGTCCCCGCCGTTATCGCTCGCATTTTTTCGGAGGCTTTCGGCGTATCACAGGCGGCGGGCGGCTTTTCCGGCGCCCTGATAGCCGCCGGGATACGTCAGGGGATGACTAAAGGCGTATTCTCGCACGAGGCGGGCTGCGGCACGTCGTCTTTCTCGCACGCCGCGTCCTCACTTTCGTCCCCGTCCGCCCAGGGCGTTATCGGCGTGCTTGAGGTCCTGACGGATACGCTGTTTTTCGGCGGTCTTACCGCGCTCGTCATACTTTTATCTCCCGCCGGAAAGGTCTTTGGCAGCTACGACGGCGCGGCTGTATCCATATCCGCTTACTCGTACTTTTTTTCGGGAGCCGCGGAGCATATCCTTACCGTGCTTACCGTGTTTTTTGCGTTTGCGACGGTCTTATGCTGGGGATATTACGGCTGCGCATCCGTGCGTTTTATATCCAAAAACGAAAAACACGTTAAAGCGTATCTTTTTATTTACTGCGCTTCCATGACGCTCGGAGCCGTTGTTTCCCCGTCTTTGATATGGCAGCTGTCCGATATCCTTTGCGCCGTTATGCTGGCTTTGAACTGCGCGTGCATGATAAAAGGACTGCCGTATTTCGGCAGTCCGAACAAATCAAAAAACAAGGCGAAATGCAAATGAAACAAGCACCGCTTTCGCGGTGCCATTTCAACCATTCCACCTTACTGCTGACGGTTGTTTTTCATCTCAGCGAAGCATTCGCTGCAGTAAACGGGTCTGCCTTCCGTAGGCTGGAAACGGACTTTTGCCTCTTTGCCGCATTTTGAGCAAACGGTCGTAAAGAGCTCTCTGCTCTCACCGGCCGCCGCTTTTCTTTTGTCACGGCAGGCTTTGCATCTCTGAGGCTGGTTCTGGAAGCCCTTTTCCGCGTAAAACTCCTGTTCACGGGCGGTAAACACGAATTCCTGTCCGCAGTCCTTGCAGGTTAATGTGATGTCCTCGTACATTGTGATTGCTGTTCCTTTCTTTGTTGTATAAACCGCGCTATTCAAAGCGCTTGATTCCTTATTGTTCGCCCGTCTGCAATACGAGCTTTCTGAGCTTTTGCCGAACTCTCTGCAAAGTGTTATAAACGGATTTACTGCTTTTACCGAGTTTTTTTGATATGTCCGACGGTCTTACGCCGTCCGCATGATACATAAAAACGGTATATTCGTAATCCGTAAGCTCCGCTTTGATACGCTTTTTAAGCATATCGCAGCTTTCTTTTGATATGATCAGATTCAGAGGCTGCTCTTCAGCGTTTGCGGCAGGCTCGGTTTTATCTTCAAAGCAATCATCGATACAATCCGATACTATCTGGGACACAGACCTTGCAAGGCTTTTCTGCACATACGACGTAAGCCGGTTTTTTGTGCATATTTTAGCGTACAGACCGAAGGAAACGCCTTTGTCTTCTTTGTATGAAAGCGCCGAAAAGTACAACGCTATCGCCGCTTCCTGTTTCAGATCGTCTTTTATGTCAAGCGTGGGACAGGAGCGGCAGATCTCCGTAACGACCGATGAGATCATTGGCGTATACGCGTCAAGCAAACGTTTAAACGCCTCGTTATCGCCGTATCTTGTTCTCATCACGTCTTCCTGCAGAATATCCAAAAAGCGCTCCTTTCAAAGCGGACCATGCGAAATAAACCAATGATAATGATACCGCTCCACATAATTATTATATACAAGTTTTTAAATTTGTCAATAGTTTTTAAAAAATATTTTTCATAAAATTTCAAAAAGACGGTATTATGCAAAAAAACGCGCATTTTTTCATCAAATGCTTGAAATGTTACTTATAATATGGTATAATATATAAATCATTAGGCTTCGGAGGTGCCTTTATGGCTGTAATACCTTTGACCGATCCGGGCGATATCAAGCTTTATATCCTCTGCGTCATGCAGAAGATCGGTTATCCGCTCTCATATCCCGACATAAACGACCTTGCGTTATACGAGGGAGTTATTTCAAATATGGATTTTATCGAGGCTTTTGACGCGCTCGAACGTGATAAACTCATATCCGAGGACGAAAGCGGGCTTTTTTCCGTGACGGAAGACGGACAATTCATTGCAAAAACGCTTAAAAGCGAACTTTCCGGCTATATCAGCGACAGAAGTCTGCGCGCCGCAGTAAAATCAATAGATATCGGCAAAGCCGAGATCAAAAAGAATATAAAAATAACGGAAACAGAAGAAAAGAAATTCAAGGTGGATATGTCGCTGTCGCATAAAAGCACGGTGCTTATAGATATATCTCTTACTTTTGATACGATGTATCAGGCGCAGAAAGCCGCCGGCGCGTTCTCCGAGGATCCGGTGCTTATCTACACGCGGCTCATCTCCCTGCTCGGAGGAGCGTGATCATGTTTCTTTCGCGTTCTTCTTTGATAAAGACCGTTCTTATTTCATCCGCTCTGCTTCTGATAGGGGCGGCGTTCTTTGTCGTTGCGTATTTTGTCGGCAAAGGAGATATGAATCCCGCGCCTTCGGTCACGGTCGGCATAATAATGTTCTGCCTTTCTTTGTTGAACGCCTTCGCGGGGATATACGCGGACGGAGTATCAAAACCGTTTGCGGAAGGCACGCGGCTTGTAAGAAAAGATCTGCAGCCGAAAAAATACATAGAAACGTATAAAGAAAAAAGCGAGGGTGACGGATACGTTATCGCCCGCCCGCGCTTTGATATGCTTGAGCTTTTATATACCGCTTACGATCTTTTGGACGACAGGCGCGGCAGAGCCGCAGTCATAGTTGAGATGAAAACAAAAATGAAACCGTCGTATAAGGGCAAAATCGCCGTATACGCCGCGGATGAGGAATACAGAGCCGGCAATATCGAAGAAGGCGACAGACTGCTTGCCTACGCGGAAAAGCACGACGCATCTTCCACCGTATCCGCAATGGCGGACGCGGTGAGAAAAACGTCAAGAGCCGCAAAGACCGGTGATACGGAAGCGGAGGAAAAATACTATAACGGGCTTTTGTCCGCATCCGGCATCTTCAAAGCGGACAACGCCGCCGCGCTTCTCGCGCACCGCCGCCTTTATCACATTTGCAAAGCGTCCGGCAGAGACGGCGAGGCAAAAGAACACCTGACGTACTGCGCCGAACACGGCGGCAGCACCGCCATACGGCGTGAGGCAAAAGCGCTTTTGTGATCATCCTTCCTTTATCGTTTTGACCATCTGCTCCGCAAGTATCTTTGCGGAGCGTTTTGCTTCTTGCATGCTGTTGCCGTCGGAGCCGACTTCTATAAGTATCGACAGAGGCGTATAAAACTGATTGAACGCGCCCTGCTTTATATTTATCGGCCGCATAAGACCGGGATATTTATTGTCAAGCGCGTACTGCAGCTTGACCGCTAAAGTCAGATTATCCTTCCAGTTTACGTTTTCGTCTTCAAGTCTGTCCGTTCCCACAACGAACATAAGCTGAGCCGCCGCTTCTCCGTCTACCGCCGTTACCATACGCGCCTTTGACCCGTCGGACAGCTCCACGGCGTCGCGGTGTATATCGAACATATATTTAATAGTAGGATATTCTTTTAAATATTCCTTTATTATCTTAGCCGCGTTTGAATAAGCCTTTGAATATGATTCCTTATCAACGGGAATTTCACAGTGCAGCGTTTTTATGCCGGCTTCATTAAAAACGTCTTCAAAAATATCGCCTATACATACCACGTTTTCTTCTTTTAAAGAAGAACGCGGATAAGAGCCCGGCTCCGTATAAAGCGCGCCGTCCGGCGAAAACGCTTCCGTTCCGTGCGTATGTATTATAAGCGCCTGATAATCGTCGCTTTCCTCAAATACAACGGCAAGCTTATCTTTTGTATACCACGCGGCGTCTAACTGCTTTTTTTCGCCCGCGTCGGATATGTAAACGTAACCTTCGTCGGCTTGTCTGTAAAGCGACACCGGAACTATGCCGACGCAGCCGTCCGGCACGGCTTCTTTGTCAAACTCATAAAGTCTTTGAAGCAGCTCTTCGTTGTTTTCCTTCTCCTCACAGTTTTCCTCCGCGGGCGGTATAACGCTTTTATTTGATCTTTTTCCTTTTGTAAATTTCAAAAAGATCCCGGTAGCACCTTTACCTTCGGATATCACCGCGTCCGCCGCGGTAAAAACGCCGCCGGCAAGCACCGCGCAGATAACGAGAGGAAAAACAATAAATTTAACAAATATTTTGCCCGCGGTGTAAAGTCCGCTTTTTATCCTGTACGATTCTTTTGAAGTATCCTTCATTTTCATAAAAAGCTTATCGGCATCCATTATTATCACCTTCCTTTTTAATAATTCTATTCCGGCGGCGTATCAAATATACGCCATATCTTCGTATGACAAAAAAGGATGGCAAACGCGGTTTATCGCATATCCTATAAGCCTTGACAGCTCACCTACGGATCTGTCGCTGTCCTTCGGGCAGACGTAACAGCCTTTCAGCTTTTTATACTCGTTCTCCGCGCCGTCCGGCAGTAAAGACGCCGCGTCTATAACGGTGGGAACGCCTATTGCTATCACGGGCGCGCCGAGCGTTTTTTCGGAGAGCTCTCCTCTGTCGTTTCCGACGCCGGATCCCGGAGATATACCCGTATCCGTTATCTGTACGGAAGTGGAAAGCGTTTCTATCCCCGCCGCCGCAAGCGAATCTATGATTATAATAAGTCGGGGCTTCAGCTGATCCGCCGCCGCTTTTATCTGCTCCGCCGCCTCTATACCGGTCTGTGACAGCACGCCGGGAGACAACGCCGCGCAGTCGCCCAAACCGCTTTTGTCAAACGCCGCCGTATCCTTTATGTGATGCGTTGCTATAATGTGTCTGACCGCAAGCGGACCGAGCGCGTCCGCCGTAACGTATCTGTTGCCTAAACCGGCGGCAAGAACGCAGCCGTCCGGCTTTTTCATGGATATTACCGTATCCGCTATGATATCCGCGCACTCTTTGAAATCATCCTGATCGGACTCCCATATTTTTCCCACGTTTACCGTAACGTATTTCCCTATGGGCTTGCCGAGGAGGCGCGCGCCGTTTTCGTTTGAAACGGTAACGGCGGATATCCTTCCGCGTTCCGTATACTTTATACCGTCCGGCTCTCCCTTATGTTCTTTTGAATATTCTTTCATCACCCTGCCGCGGATCTCGTTTGCCATATCGGACCTGAAATACATAATATCACCCCCGTATCTCAAAGTATTATTGACGTGACGGGGGACGGTTATTTGAGAAAATTAAGAAAAATATCTGCATTTTTTATACTCTGCGCGTCATTTTGACGTACCGTTTGTCCACTTATCTTATGAAAGGAGGAGCTTGGCATGGAGGATCAGAACATAATAGCATTATTCTTTAACAGAGATGAGGCGGCAATATCGGAATCCGACGCATCGTACGGCGCAAAGTTAAGGCGCGTATCTTACGGCATAACCGGCGACAAACGCGACGCGGAGGAATGTGTGAACGACGCGTATTTATCTGTATGGAACAGCGTACCGCCGAAAAGACCTGATAATCTTTTCGCATATTTATGTGAGACGGTGCGCCGCGTATCGCTTACTAAATACCGCTACAACACGGCAAAAAAACGCAGGGGAAATACCGTTTCTCTTGACGATGAGCTTTCCGAAACAGTGGCTGACACCCGCGACGATACAAGCGGACTGTCTACGCTGCTTGACCGTTTTTTATCCGAGCTGCCGGAGGATTCCCGATTTATATTCATGCGCCGCTATTACTACGCGGACGACATACCCGCAATATCGAAAATGACGGGAATAAGCAAAAACGCAATATCCGCCCGGCTCATGCGTATGCGCAAAAGACTGGCGGAAATACTCAAGGAAAGAGGGTATAAAATATGAAATCAAAAGATATCCTTGTCGCTCTTGAAAACGTAAGCGACAAATATAAAACAGACGCGGCTGAAGAAAACGCCGGGCTGTATTTCAATAAAGGCAAAGGCAAACGGATATTCACATACGTTATGTCCGCCGCGGCGCTGTTCGCGCTTGCCGCGTTCGTGGTGCTGACCGTTGCTGCAAAGTATATGAACAAAACCGACAATATGGTGGTACACGGCGCGTCCGTCGCACACGAAATATCGGAAACCGTCATAAAACAGGAAACGCTCACGCCAAACGGCAGCCATGAAAGCCTGGCGGATCTTAAGCTTGAAGAATGTATCCTTCAGGGCGGCGAGCCGCAGGCTGCAAACGTTGAGTCTCCGGATTACATTATGTCCGGCGGGCTTTTCATCACAAAGATGAATTACGGCTATAACTTTGAAGTTGAAAACAAAAAGATGTATTTTTCAAAGGTGAAAAACGGCTCTGCTCTGTGGAGGTACGAGCACGAATACGACCTTTTGCTCTACAGTTACAAAGAATTTGACAGCGGCGTTCTTCTTGTAAGCTACGATTATCATCTGGATATGGTCAGAGAAGATACGGTCGCTTCCATGAGATTTACTCTGCTTGACAAAGAAAACGGTTCCGTTATCTGGGAAAACTCGTATACAAATCCGTTAGGCACGTACACGGAACAGCTTGCGGGCGTTTATGAAGACGCGGGCAAAATATACGTTTTAAGCTATATATGCGAGGCGTATAAAATATATGACGAAAACGGAGAGTCATCTGACAGCAGCGTAAAATGCACGTCGTTCATCATATCGGAATACTCTGCGCAAACCGGAGAAAAGCTAAGCCGCAAAGAAACGCCGGTGCAGCTCGATATGTCTCTGTTCGGCCTGCGCTGCATAGGAAAGACAAAGATCGGCTACGTTGTCACGTATTTAGATAAAGATTATAAGACGAATTTACTGCTTCTGTCGCACGGCTGCGCAGTCGAATGCATAGTCGGCTACGGCTCGGCTTATGAATTCGGCTCCGCGGAATATTCAAACGGCAAACTGTACCTGAGCGGCAAGCATATGACGCCGGAACAGAATCTCGGCGCGGACGCGTTTGATTATATCGTCAATCAGCAGAGCAGACTGTACTATAATTACAAATACACGGTCAAAAGAAGCACGGAAAACGACGAACTTCTTAAAAGATATAAAGAAGAAACAAGCGCCGTACTGCTCGTATGCGACGATAAGCTTTTGCCGGAACAGATATACGTGCAGAACGAAGCGTTCGGCGGCGTGCTTAATAAAACCGCAAACGGACTTACGTGGGACGCCGTGCAGATAGGCAGCGTTTACAGCGATCCGGAAGGCAGAGGAGGCATAGCCGTGCTGTGCGGCACGTCAAGAACTTACGCGTTTGACGAAAACGGTCTGATCAAATCAGCCGAAAACACGGCCGTAAGCTATTCAATGTACGGAATACTCTATCCGTGCGAAGAAGAAACAAAAGACTGATCCTCTAAAGAACTGCGCCTTCACGTCTAATCCCGCAAGGCGTCAAGGCGCGGTTCAATTCGCTTTATGAAAAAACGGACGATGTAAGTCGTCCGTTTTTTTATTTCTAACCCATAAGCTGCTGTCTTCTGTGCTGCAGCGTGTAGAGGTTATAATATCTGCCGCGTTTTTCAAGCAGCTCCTCGTGCGTGCCCTGCTCAGCTATCTGTCCGTCCGCCAGCACTATGATATTGTCAGAGTGCTGTATCGTTGACAGGCGGTGCGCTACAATGAGCATCGTGCCTATATTCATTATTCTTTCAAGAGAATCCTGGATAAGCTGCTCCGTCTCCGTGTCTATATTCGCCGTAGCCTCGTCAAGTATCATTATTTTAGGCTTATACAAAACCGTTCTTGCAAACGATATGAGCTGACGCTGACCGGCTGAGAAGTTGTTTCCGAACTCCCTTACCTCGTGTTCAAGCCCGTCGTCAAGCTGACTTATGAACTTGTCGGCGTTTACGTATTTGCAGGCTTCCCACACTTCCTCATCCGTCAGGCTGTCGTCGCGCAGGACGATATTTGATTTTATCGTGCCGGAGAACAGGAAAACGGTCTGCAGCATCTGTCCGAACTGGCGGCGCAGAGACGAAACGGTGTACCGTCTTATATCCACTCCGTCTATCAGTATCCTGCCTTTTTGTATGTCGTAGTTGCGGCATAAAAGCGATAAGATAGTCGTTTTGCCCGCGCCGGTGGGGCCGACTAAGGCAACGGTCTGTCCCGCTTCCGCTTTGAAAGAAACGTCCTTTAATATCCAGTGATCTTCTTTATAAGCAAACCACACGTGATCGAATTCTATCTCGCCTTTTATCTCGCCTATATCAACGGCGTCCGGCTCGTTTACTATTTCCGGTTTGATATCAAGTATGGTGAATATCTTTTCAGCGGAGGCAAACGCGGACTGCAGCCAGTTGAACTGCTCCGCCAGCGTCTGTATCGGGTTGAAAAACTTCTGGATATAAATATAGAAAGCAACAAGCACGTCCGCGGTTATTATCTGACCGGCAAAAGATAACCCTTTTATATATCCTCTGCCCGCTAAATACAACAACGCTAAAATGCTTGATATGTAAAGCATATATATCGTAGGCCTGAAAATACCGAAAACGAATATCTGCCTGCGTTTTGCCTTGCCTAATTCATTGTTCTTTTCGTCAAACTCCGCCTTTTTCTCTTTCTTTCTGTCAAATATGCGTATTATCTTCATACCTGACAGGTTTTCGGATAAAAACGTGTTTATATTCGTCGTTCCGTCTTTTACCTTGCGGTACGCTTTTCTTGAGAATTTTCTGAATATGACCGTGAATATGATGATAAACGGCGCAAAACACAAAACCATGAGCGTAAGCTGCAGATTCAGGAAAAACATGGCGGACAAAACGCCTATTATGACGAGAGTGTTTTTTGCAAGGTTTACAAATATGTTTGTAAACATCATGGAAACGGCGTTCGTATCGTTTGTGACCCTTGTGACGAGCTTGCCCACGGGTATTTCCGCAAACTGCTGATGCGAAAGCGTTTCTATATGCTCAAACGTGTCGTAACGCAGCGCGGATATTATCCTCTGCCCCGTTTTCTGCAGTATTATGGCCTGGAAATACTGGCAGGTAAGCGAAACTATAAGTATACCGACGTATACGCCTATCATGACGAAAAGCTGTTTCATCTCAAAACTGCCTTTCAGCAGATCTGCTATACGGCTTATGATAAGCGGGGATACTATATCGTACGCTATTGAAAACAGCATGATGAAGAAAACGGCAAGAAAACTCTTCCAGTGCGGCTTTGCGTATCTGAGCAGCCGCTTTGTGATCTCCGTATCCTTCATATTGCGGTCAAAGCCGATGGCTTCTTTTTTGTCCTTCATAAACGCGTATGCAAATATGAAGGCGGCGGCAAACACGCTTACCGCGGCGCCGATAACGAGAAGCGGATAAAACTCACGCATTGAGATCTTCCCTCCTCTCTTCTTCAAGACGCTGCAGCTCCACCGTTTTTCTGTAAGCCTCGCAGCTTTCGTAAAGCTGCTCGTGCGTACCAACGGCGGTGACTGTTCCGTCTTCTACGTAAATTATTTTGTCCATATCTTCAACGGTGCTGACGCGGTGCGCTATCATCATTGTCGTTTTACCGGCTCTGACGGTCTTTAACGCGTCAAGTATCTGTTCCTCCGTTTTGGTGTCAACGGCGGACACCGCGTCGTCCATTATGATTATTGAAGCGTCCTTCATAAGCGCGCGTGCTATGGAGATCCTCTGCTTCTGTCCGCCGGATACAGTTACGCCGCGCTCGCCTAATACGGTTTTGTATTTTTCCGGAAATTCCGCTATATCGTCGTGGACTCCGGCGTAAGCCGCCGCGGTCTGTATCTGCTCGTCCGAATAACCGTCAACGGCAAAGGCGATATTGCGCTCTATCGTATCGCTGAACAGGAAGTTGTCCTGCGGAACGTACGCCGAATAACGGCGCATCACCTTCAGCGGTATCGTATTTATATCGTGCCCGTCTATGAATATCATCCCGTCGTCCACGTTGTACTGACGGAGTATCAGATCGGCTACCGTCGTTTTTCCGGATCCCGTCTTGCCTATTATACCGACGCTTTCTCCCGCGTTTATTTTAAACGAAACGTTTTTTAAAGACGGTTTTGTCGCGCCGGGATACGTAAACGTAAGGTTTCTAAACTCGATCTCGCCCTTTATTTCTCCGGGATCAGTCACGTTTTCTTTGTCCTTGACGTCAACGTCCGCGTCTATAAGGTCGGTAATGCGCTTAAGCGACGCCTTGCCCCGTGAGCTCATATCTATAAGCTCCGCTATCGCCATTATAGGCCAGACGACCGAGGTGAAATAACCGGAAAACTCTATTAAAAGACCTACGTTGAACACGCCGGAATATACAAGATATCCGCCGTATCCGAATATGATGCATACAACGGATTCAACAAAAAGCGTTACGAGGATGTTCAGAAGCACGGATACGCGCACGTAGCTGACGTTCGCGTCCTCGTTTTCACGGTTCAGCTTTCTGAAAGCCATAAGTTCGCGCGTTTCTCTTACAAACGCTTTTATGACGGATATGCCGGAAAAACTCTCCTGCGAAAAGTCGGAAAGCCTTGAAAACGCCTCCTGCCTGCTGTCCCAGCGCTTCGTCATCGTCTTGCCTACGATGGTGCCTACGGCGCCGAGCAACGCCATAGGTATAAGCGCAAAGAGCGTGAGCCATATGTTCATCCGCGCCATTTTGTAAACGGCAAGCACACCGAGAAGCGACGCGTCCGCCGCCATCAGTATACCGCCGCCGAAGCAGTCCTGAACCGTCTCAAGATCGTTTGTGAAAAGCGACATAAGTCCGCCGACTTTGTTCTCGTTGTAAAACTGCTGCGAAAGCTCCTTGCAGTGATCGAACATAAGCGATCTCAGATCCGTTTCCATTTTTACCGCTGAGCCGAAAAAGCATATACGCCATACGAAACGCCCTATAATGAGCGAAAGTATGATGAACAAAAGCGGCAGACACACGTTGTCAAGCAAAACGTCCATATCAAACGCGCGCATAACGCCGTTTATTTCAACTTCTCCGTATATTATGCCGTTCAGCGCGGTGCGGTAAAGCTCCGGAACGATAAGCTGAACGCTGTCCACAACGAACAGCGAAACTATACCGAACAGAAGCCAGCCGAGATATTTGACGTAATATCTGTTTACATACTTACCGAATATCATTGTTTTCTCTTTCTCTTATTTCCATTGAACACGGACCTTTGTTTTCCGCAGTGTCCGCATACTTGCTTTCAGTATTTTTCTTTGACGCGGCGGGCTGTGATCCTTTGCTTTCCGCCGTGTCCGTATTTACGATCTCCGCGTACTTTTTTATCCTTGTTGAATACGGATTTTTGTTTTTCTGCGGTTTTTCATCCTCGTTGCCCATATGTACGAGCCAACCGACCGCGTGTACGAATACGCGGACGCCTATAACGTATAAAACAAACGCGCCGACGGACCACCACACCGAAATGCCGAATATAAAATGAAGTATCAGAAGGATCCACGCCGGTATGCTCCAGTACCAGTGGAAAAGCAGGCTCAAAACAAAGTTCAGCACGTACTGCCAAAATTTTTTCATACCGCGATCCTTTCTTTTTTATTTATCAACTGATACAGGCATTTTTTGATTATAACAGATATAAATAAAAAAGTCAATAGCCAAATACTTAATTTACTAAATAATTAACGACGCCCCGCGATATGACACGGGGCGCTGCGGCATTATTATAAAACGCCTATTTTTTCGCGGCGTTTTTCTTTATCATAACTATCAGAAGCACGGAGGTCGCCGCGATCACCGCAAACAGGAATACGGCAAGCACCGTGAGCGCCGTTACGGCTGCGGAAGCTTTTTCCGATACGTCCGTTTCCGCCGTTATTTCAGGCTCCGCAGATCCCGCTCTCTGACTCGCCGGGGTTTCCGCTCCGGCAAAGACGCAAACGGAAAAAAGAGGCGTAAACACGATCGTCGCCGCAATAAAGACGGATAAAAGTTTTTTAAAACTCATATCATTCAAAAACCACCGTGAGCACGGGATTTGACGAGGCGGAGACCGCAAGCACCAGCGCCAGCTTTTCCGCGTATTCTCCGAGATTTTCCTCAGCCGCTCTGTAATTTGTAACGGTTATCCTCGTCCGTCTGCCGATGCTCGTCAGTACGTCGTGAAGAGCGTCAAGATTTGAGCCCGCGTAGCCTTTTTCGCCTATTGCGGCACGCAGCGCCGCGTGTGTCGACGCGGTATCCGTAAAAGCGGCGGCGTCAACGGTTATTTTTTCTATCCTCTGCATATCCACCTCAATATAACTGTTCAAACGTCTCATAGTGATCCCCCGTATAGAAGATCAGCCCGTCGTTTGAATAAACTATCCGCTTATCGCCGCGGGAATCCGCGCCGAGCGTGTCTATATCACATTCGTAATATTTTCTGCCCTGCTTTTTCGGCAGCTTTCCATCGTAATTTCCGAAATAGTCGCCGCCTATGCATTTGCCGTCCGCGTAACCGTCAAGTCCGCCGCCGGGCCAGCCGAGCTTTTTCGCATCTTCCTTCGTTATGAAGTTTGACGGGAGCTTTCCGTAAAACTTAAGGTAAAGAGCAACGTCCTCCTTCCTCGTATAAGAGCCGTCCTTCGGAAGCCGTTCTTCCTCCGGCGTCGTCGCCGTCTGCGCTTCCGTCACGGTATCATCCGCCGCGGTCGCGGTACCGCTTTCCGTAACTATTTCAAGTCCGCTGTCCGTGACCGTTTCAAATCCCGTTATATCAAGGCACGCGGAGAACGTAAACAGCAGCGTGCAAAACACCGCCAAAGCGGAAATTCGTTTGATCAGATCTTTCATTACAACACCTCTCGATTTATACAAAGTATATCATTTTTTTCAAAAAAAGTCAAGTGTATATTTGCACCGCGCCGGCAATTCCGGATATTAACAAGATCTTAAAACCCGGACGGTACAAAAGTCAAAAAAGACGGGTCTCCCCGCCTTTCGCCGGATATCAGGCTCCGGTATCCTGCGTTATCATATCAACAGGGACGACCTCCACCTCTTTCAAAAACGCGTGTACGATAACGTTTTTTTCGTCCCTTGCGTAGGTATACGAAACAAGCGTCAGTATTCTGCCGTCGGCGGCAAATTCCGCGTTTTTTTCGTATAACGACTTGTTTTTACAGCTTTCACAGAAGTCCAAAAACTCTTGATCATTAAAAAAATCCGTTTCTATCTTGTCCGCTAAAATATTGACCGCGCCTGAATAATATACCGAAAAGATCTCGTACGTAAATATCCCGTCCGCGGTTATTATATCAACGGTTTGATTTTGAAACGTATCCTCATTTTCCGCAATATCTTTAAGGGGCGTGAACATCATACCGGTTTTTTCCGCTATTTGACCGTATAACACCGTATTTCTGTTTTCAAGGATATTCCTTTTATTACGCCAGTCTGCAAACACCGAACCGTATCGCGTATAGTTTCCGTTATACTCTTTATAAAGGTATTCGTTATTTGAGTCTTTGCTCTGCATCACGATATTATCTATTACCGTTCCGGGGACCGATATCCAGCCGAAAGCGTCCGGATGATCGCGCTGTATTTTCAGCAATGAAGCCAGCTTTCTCCGATATACTCCGTCCGTTATATCCTCCGCCGTATCTGTTTCCGCCATAGCGTCGGATACCGTATCGCCGGTCATATCATCAGACGCTTCTCCGACGGCTGCGGGCAGCACGTTTTTTTTCATCGCGCCGCCGATTATCGTGCCGATCAGGATTATTACCGCCGTGACCGAGGCGGCGACAATTGCGGAAACGGTCGACCGCGTGACCTTTCCGCTCTGTTTTTTCTCGTAATATTCATCCCGGCGCATCAGTACCCTTTGCGCCATCTCATTATATGTCCTCACCGGTTATCCCCTCTCTTTCAAGCATTTTTTTCAGCTCTTTTTTCGCGCGGAACAGAAGCAAAGATACGGCGCCCTCGTTTTTCTTCATTATCCTCGCCGTTTCCTTTACCGTCATACCTTCAAAATACGTAAGCCATACCGCCTCGCGCTGAGCGGGCTTGAGATACCCTGCAAGCCGCCTTACCGCCGCCCGCCGCTCGTCCGTCTCGTACCGCTCCTCAAGCGTCATATCGTCCGGTATCTCAAGCTCGTCCGCGGAAACGTGAACGTGCGCTTTCCGCATTTCGCTGTACGCGACGTTCCTGCCTATGGTGTAAAGCCACGTTTTGAACGACGCCTTGCCGGTATACTTCGGTTTTTTCGTTACGAGACGTACGAAAGTATCCTCGCACAGATCCTCCGCGGTATGTATATTTTTACATATTCCGTATAGATACATTATCAGCCCGTCTTTGTAGTCGCGCACAAGGAGCACGAGCCCCTCGTCGTCGCCGTTAAGATACCGGCTGTAATATTCCGCGCCTTTGTCCATATTCTCTCCTTGATAACAGTCCTGCAGTTCCGTTCACCTATTATACTCTTTGAGAGAGCAAAATCTTACGGGGATTTTAAAATTTTTATACTCGCGCTTCGCGGCGTGAACAGCGCCACGTTCGGTCTTCCCTGCTTGGGGGGAAGGTGTCACGGCTTTACCGTGACGGATGAGGACCCTGCAGCAAGGGATCGCCGCCGACGGCGGCGCGGGAGCGCAGACCCCTCCCCTGCTAAACGCCGTCTCCGTTCTTTCTGAATTCTGAATTCGTAATTCTTAATTTAAATCAAAAGGGCGGTCGCCCGCCCTTCGTCTTATCCCATTATATCAAAACTCACTCCGCCCTCGTGCGCTTTAGGCGAGGTCTCGCCGAAATACTTTCTCGCCGTCATCTCATACATGAGCGTTGCGTCAAGGTCGGTTATATCCGCCTTATCATACTCCACAACAACGGTGCAGTCTTTCAAATACACCTGGTTTTTGAAAACGTATCTGTATTCGGTCTCTTCGCCCGTCACGATGAACGTGTATTCCGCGACCGGCAGCTCGTATCCCTCGTGCGTTATCTTAACGGTCATTCTGCCTTTCTTTCCGGTCGGTTTTGCCGTTATACGCAGCTCTGCTGTATCACCGTAATTTAACCCGGCGACCTCGTTTCCGTCCGCGTCGACTTTGCCTTTCATCTCGTATGTCAGCGTCCCTTTGCCGTTTGCCTTAACGTCTCTTGCAACGTCGACAACGCCGACGAACGCGTGGAACGGCTGCAGATATACAGTGCCTTCAAAGCTGCCGTCGGCTTTGACGCTCTTCAAAAGTCCGGCGCTTTCCGGCTTTGAGCCTATTTCAACGATATTATAAGCCGTATCGCCGTTCACGTAGGCGCGTATATCGCCGGTGCCGCCGGACGACGCGCTTCTCGGCTCTTCATTCTCCTGCAGTTTATCTATGGCGTACTGCTCGTTCTTATCCATGGTCTCACCGCCTGCGGCGTTGCCCGCCCATGACATAACGTGAGTAAAAACTATGCCGTGATCAAACATATATTTAAGCTGTTTGTACGCGGCGCCGGCGTTTGAAGCCATTGCACTGTACTCGCCGAGAGTTATGTTGTTGTGTCCCGATCTGTCCGCCAACGAGAAGAAATTGTTTTCGTCTTCGTACCATACGCTGTATCTCGTGCCGCCGTAACCGGTGCCGTCCGCCAAAACGGCGTCGACCGGCGATATCCTCGTATCAGCTTCACCCAAAAGACCCGCGACCGCGTCGCCCTCCGGTATCTGGTGAGCCTTTATCAGCTCCGGCGGGAAGCCCGCGAGCAGCGCCTCGCGGTACGACTGTATAACGTGACGGCTCACGATATATCTGTTATACAGCGTCCACACCGTAAAATAATCGTTTTTGCTGCGCTTCGTGGAATATTTGTCCCAGTCTCCGCGCTTTGTCCCTCTCGGCGCGTCAAGCTCATCGAACGACTTGAAATCCGTGCCGTATTTTTCGTTTACCTTTTCGATCGTTCCGTACATATCTTCAAGCCACTGCGCAAACGAGCTTATCATAGCCGGGTTATAGTCGCCGACGGACTGTGCGCCGGAATCTATCTCGTGCTCGTGCACGGGCGACACGGCGACCGTGTATTCGGGCGCGTCTCTGTAAAGCGCTGCAAGGCTTTGCAGATACGTTCTTCTCGTCCAGAAATTGAGTCTGTCAAGCGCGGGGATGTTCGGCGCGTACGTGGCGTTATAGAACGACGAGCCGAGTTCAAGATAATCGTTGCGCTTGCCCTTTTTTGTAAGCGTGGCGTACGCGTATTCCCCCGTATCCGGATCAACGTAGTTTATAAGATATCCCATCTGTTCCGTCTTGCCCCAGCGGTGCGTGGAACACGGCTCCCACATATTGTACTGTATCCTGTACTGAGCGCATTCATCGCCGCCCGCCGACAGTCTGAACAGTTTGAAATCGTCGGATCTTATCGCGGTCGTGGCACCGTCCTTGAGCTTGTGCATAACGGGCGCGGGATATTCTACTCTCGTATGCCAGAAATATCCTTTTTTTATATATTCCGTGTTTTTCTTTGCTTTTGTGGAAACAAAAATATTTTCCTTTTTGCCGGCGTTTATTACCGTCACCGCGCCGTCTTTTATCTCCGTTACAGTTGAAAACGCTTTATATTCGTCGTCCGCGTCGGACGAAGCGGCGTAACCGCCGAAAGCGGATGTGTAAACGCCGTTATATTCTTTTCCGTCAAGTTCTATTTGCAAGAGTTTTCCGTCCTTATACACGTACGCGGCGTTTTTGTGCGATATGATGAGCCCCTCTGCACCGGATACGGCGCGTTCCGCTGACATATCAATTATTTCTCCGCTGACGCTCAAAGAGATATTCTCTTCAGGCGATCCGTCTTTTGCCGAAAAAAGCTGTATCTTCGTATCGTTTTCATTATTTACCGACGCGACGGCAAACAGATCGTCCTCACCTGTAAAAGCTCCCGCGGATATGACGTACGGCGCGTCAAACGCCGGTTTTATACTGAATTTATACGAGCCGTTGCAGTCATATACGCATAGCTCTTTTACCGTCGTATCGCTGAAAGGTGCGGTTAATATGTTCACTCCGTCTGAAACGACCGCCGCCGCTACGCGTACGCCGCCGCGGACAGCTGCCGGATAGGCGTTGAACTGCGTGTGGCAGGTCTGGTAAATATCAAACACGCGGACGACCGTGTAATTTTCCGCGTTTTCTCCCTGTCCCGCTACGATAGCCGGACCGATCCCGACCTCCGCTTTGACGCCCTGCAATGCGTACGCGGTAACGTTTGCGTTTAAGTCAAGCGACGGCATTGAATACGCGGCGACGTTGTTTTCCGTCAGCTTGATTATGTTCGGAATGTCAACGAACATATTGTTTTTGAATTCCTCTTTTTCGCCGTCTTCAAGGTAAAGCTTCGCCGCTTCTTCAAGCACGTAATATCCGCGCAGGCTGTCAAAAGCCTGACCCGCGGAAAAGCAGATTATTCCGGAATCCGTATAATACACGTTAAGCCCGGTGAGCTTTGCGATATCCTTTACGTTCATAAAATGAACGTCGGTATAATCGTTTTCATCACCGAGTATCCTTGTGATCGATCTTACTTCTGCGTCGTACGTTTGCCCGTCCGCCGTTATTTTTGCCGTATCGCCTTCGCATACGGCGACTCTGCCGCCTATATCCACCGTGGTTTCAGGCGTTTTGCCGTTTAATTCATAATTGTAGCTGCCGCCGAAAACCAGGGCGATGTCATACAGGTCCAGATAATGACCGTTTTCAAGCGTGACGCCGTATGTTGCAAGCTCCGTTCTTTTGCCTAAAACGTACGCGCCGTATCCGTCTTTGCCGGTTTTGAAAATTATGACCTTGTCAAATACCGAATCAAACGCGTCCGCCATAAGGCTTTTTGTTCCGTAGCCGTTTTTCAGTATGGTATTCATATTCGCGGTTATGAATTCTACCGTCGTCACGCGCTTCACCTCCGGCACCTCCAGTTTGTCTGACACTTTTTTATACGTTATTACCTCTTCCGTTTCTTCCGGCTCCGTTTCTTCTTCCGTCACAGGCTCCGTCGTCAGGGTATCGCTTTCCGTGATCTGCTGCGCCGTATCGCAGCCGGCGGCGATCATCATAAAAAGCACGAGAAGCCCGCATATTATACGAACGATTTGCGGTCTTTTTTTCATGCTTTGATCTCCTTTGCGTACTCGTTTACAATGTTTATAATAAGCTCCGTGCATTTGTCCATATCTTCGACTACGGCGTATTCATACGGTCCGTGGTGACCGCCGCTGCCCGTGGGCAGATTCGGGCACGGGAGTCCGCGGAAGGAAAGCTGAGCGCCGTCCGTACCGCCGCGTATCGGGGACGCTTTGGGGTCCAATCCCGCCGCTTTCGCCGCGGCGAACGCCTTTTCCACAACTTCAAATCTCGGCTTTACTACTTCAAGCATATTTCTGTACTGCTCCGTTATTTTGAGCGTCACGGTACCTTCGCCGTACTTTTCGTTCAACGCTTTTACAATATGCTCCATACACGCTTTGCGCGCTTCAAATACGGATGCGCTGTGGTCGCGGATTATATAGCTCAGTTTCGCGCTCTCAACGCTGCCCGACATATCGGTAAGGTGGAAAAATCCCTCGTATCCCTCTGTTTTTGACGGTATATCCGCCGCCGGAAGCATTGAATTGAATTCCATGGCGACGAGCGCCGCGTTTATCATCGTGTTTTTTGCCGAGCCGGGATGGACGTTGAAGCCTTTGAAAGTAAGCTCCGCGCCCGCGGCGTTGAAATTCTCGTATTCTATCTCGTTTATATCCCCGCCGTCCGCGGTATATCCGAGCTCGGCGCCGAAGCGGTCAAGGTCGAGCAGCGCCGCGCCGTGTCCTATCTCTTCATCCGGGCAGAACGCAATGCTTATCCGTCCGTGCGGTATATTCTTTTTTATTATCTGTTCAGCCGCGGTCATTATCTCCGCTATGCCCGCCTTGTCGTCCGCGCCGAGCACGGTAGTGCCGTCCGTCACGACGAGAGATTTGCCTGTATGATTTTTAAGCGCGGGAAAATTCGAGGGCGAAAGCACTCTGCCGCTGTCGCCTAATTTAATATCGCCGCCGTCGTAGTTTTCGATCAATTCAGGCTTTACGTTCTCGCCGGAAAAATCCGGTATAGTGTCAATATGCGAAAGAAATCCAATCGGCGTTACTTTTTCATAACCTTTTGTCGCCGGGATCATGCCGTAAACGTAACAATGCGTATCAACGTAAACGTCGGATACACCCATATCCTTCATCTCGTCCGCAAGGATATTTGCTAAATCGAACTGCCGTTCTGTCGACGGCGTAACGGAGTTGTCCTCCGCGCTTGCCGTATGGACTTTCGCGTATTTTATAAGTCTTTCGTACGCTTTCATCACAGTACCCCCAGTATTCTAAGTATAGTCTGCGCGTAGACGGACGTGAGAAAATCGTTCGGGTGATTTACGTTGTTGCCCGTCATATCAAAAAATCTTTTCTTTTCAAGCAAAGCCGAATGCATATCGGTCATGGGCACAAGCTCCGTAATATCGCCGTATTTTTCGCAGATACGCGCCAGTATCTCCTGCTGTTTGTACTGTTCGCCAAAGAAACCCGCGGCAAGCTTGTGCGGCAAAGTCGTTGAAACGATCAAAAACTCGCATCCGGGATTTATTTTAAGCGCTTCCTCGATCATTTTTTCCGTGTTTTCTTCAAAGCCGTTGACGCTTATGTCGTTCATGCCGAACGCTATGAGCATAAGATCGAATTTATCGTCTTTGAACAGCTCGTATAAGCTGTCCGCTCCCCATTTTGAAGCCATGCCGCCGACGGCGCGGTTTACGTATGATACATCACAAATATTGTTTAAATATTCAACCGTCATTTTAGGCCAGATAGGCATATACGGCGGCTTGTTTATCTCTTTCATGCCGGAGGAATTGCAGCCGTACGTTATGCTGTCGCCGAAAAAAGCAAAGCCGAAAGGCTCTTTTTTGCTTATTTTTTCTCTTATTTTTTTCAGTTTTTTCGTCTTTTGCGGCGTTATTCCGGTCCATTTATCGCCGTGCTCGTACGTAACGCAGATCTGTTTTTTCGTTATCCCGTCGCCTTCGGCAAAATACAGCCAGCCCCCGCATGACGCGGCGATGTGGAGCGGACTGTCCTTCTGCGGCTCAGGCAAAAAGAAATCTTCTCTTTTTGTTATGTTGATATTCCCGCCGCTCAGGATATGAAGCCCGCCGTCTTTCAGCTCGTAATCCGCGCCTTCTTTATACCCGGTCTGATACGTCGTATCCGTCACGGATATGATCCTGTCCGCGTGATATAGCAGCGGAACGACAAGCTCCCCGTTATCAAAATCTATCGGCCAGACGGTCTCGTTATAAACGGTATTCCCCTCCCATACGGGCGTTGTAGTTATTTTATTATCATACTTCAAGATTTTTTCCTCCTTGACTCCGGTAATTCTACGGCTTTAGACGCGAGCTTAATATTAATTCATCTTATTTTTCAAAAGGTTTCTTTATCCCCGCCGCTGTTAGCTTATCGTTGTACTCCCTCACCCTGTCCGGAAGGTAGTCTTCAACGCGGTGACCGTCAAAGCCGATCGAGACACGCGCGCCCGAGCGTCTTACTATGTCCTGTTTTTCCTCATCCGCAAAGAAATCGAGCATATACTGATGAACGCGATAATTGTGCGTCGGATCGTAGCTTACGTTCATCTCCCAGAAGATATTTTCTTCCGCCATGCGGCAGAAATACTCAAACGGGTCTTCTCCTCTCGCTTTGATATGCGCGAAAAGGTCCGTGTGCGCAATACCGACGAGCGGCGTGCCGCAGCGCTTCGCGTATGCGAAAACGTCGCCTTTCGTCACGGATATGGGATGATCGAGATTTTCTATAAGACAGTAATCGTAATAAGAAATATCCGCGTCGTCCGGCAGGTGATGCACTTTGAATCCGTTACCGTCGTACAGCGTGCAAAGCTCTATACCGCGCTTAACGTCTATTTTATCCTTATACTTTTCACGCACGAGGTTTATGTGATCGTAATACCGCTGCAGCGTGCGTTCGTACGTTCCGTGAAGCGCCTCAGCCGACGGCGATAAAAACACGTCGAATCTTCCGTAACCGACGCCGTAGTTGTGATCGGAAATGCCGAAAGTGTCAAGCCCGCCGGCGATCGCCGCCTCGACTATCGCCTCCGGGGCGTCCTTGCCGCAGAACGAATAATAAGTATGTGAATGAAGATCCTGTATCATATTCTCACCTTAATAAAACACTTTTGCCGCGCGCTCGGATAACTCTGTCTTTTTCACCGGATGTATGCCTGAGCTCTCGCAGACGTCGCGGGATACGACGAGCGACGAATATTCATCTGAGAGAACCGCTCTTTCCTGCGCTTTTTGTATTGAGATCCAGCCTTCCGGGTCGTACTCTTTTCTGCCGTCAAAATCCGCTATCTGGATTATGGCAAAGTACAGTTCGGGGTCGGCAAAGCCCTGCCTCATTATCTGCATCAGCCGGCAAAGCTCTTTGTCGTATACCGCGCCTTCCGCCGCCGTCGTATCGCTTTCACCCTGATACCAGATAACGCCGGAAAACGAGAACGGGAACAGCTTTGAAAGCATCAAATCGTATATTATCCCGCCTTTGTTCCAGTTTACGTATTCCGGATACGTATGGTCGATCATAAGCTCGGTTTCTTTAAGTCCGAATTTCGCGGTCTCTTCCGCCGGCATCCATGACTCGATCACAGACGCACCCTGATAACACGATACCGTACCTATCGCAAGACCGGTTTCACGCCGCAGCGCGCGCCCGGCAAGGTAACCTATCGCGGACCACTGACCGACCGCGTCTTTTTCGGCGCTCCGCCAGCCGTCGCCGGGTTTGAAAACGTCCTCCGGCAGCCACGGGCGGCACACGAAATAATTGCGCAGAAGCGCGTCGCTCATATAACCGCTCTCCGGCTCGTCCGACTCGCAGAGCCTGAACTCGGCGTTTGACTGTCCGGCTATAAGATAAACTCTGCCGACGTAAACGTTTTTTATGACTTTGTGAAAATCAAGGGCGTTTATCTCAAGCTCGTAAGGTCCGCCGGGTGCGCACGCCGGCAGTTCGGCAAGCCATTTGCCGTCTTTTGCTTTTACGGTCTTTTTGTTGCCGTTAAAGCTCACCGTAACGTCGCCGTCTCCTTGCCCGAACACCCTTACCGGTTTATTCTCGGCAAATATCATATTGTCGCAAAAAAGCGGATCAAGTTTCATAATTTATCATCCTTTCGGTTGTTGATCATATTATATCACATATATTGCAATTACGCAAGAGTGTTTTCCTTTTTTGATAATAAAAAAGCACGCGGTGCGGTGGGGGGACACCCGCGCGCGGCTAAAGCCGCAAAAAAAATATCCTGTCTGCGCGAATCTTTTTTTATCTTGACATATAACATGTGATTTGATATAATCAGTTTTAAAGATTATTAAACAGTGAGTTTGAAGTAATTGATGAAATGAGAAGAATTAATTTAATTCAATATGATTCCCCGCTTGGTGCTCTGGCGCTGCAAAGCGACGGGGAGTATCTTACCGGGGTGAGTTTCGGAAGTCCGGTAAACGCCGGATATACGTCCTGCGCCGGTATTCCGGCTCTTGAGAAAACGGTCTTTTGGCTTGATATTTATTTCAGCGGCGGTATTCCCGATTTCACGCCGCCGATAAGGCTGAACGTGACGCCGTTCTGTAAAGAGGTGTGCGGTATTTTGCTCACCATCCCATACGGGCAGACCATGACCTACGGCGAAATAGCGAAGATAACAGCCGTGCGCCGCGGTATAAAACGAATGTCCGCGCAGGCGATAGGCGGCGCGGTCCACCGCAACCCTATAGCGATAATAATTCCGTGTCACAGAGTGATAGGCTCGGACGGCTCACTCACAGGCTACGCCGCAGGACTCGATATAAAAGAAAAACTGTTTAAAATCGAAAAAATTATAAATTAAAATCGCCGCCGGAAAAATACGTCGACAAAAAAATAATAAATACCAACCTTTTCGGCTTTTTGTGTCTATATGGGTGAATGCATTCACAGAGGTAAAAACAAGTGAACAGAGAAAACGCCGAGAAAATCATAACCGAATATTTGAAACCCGTTTTCGGTTTTGCGCTGAAACGGTGCAAAAGCATACACGACGCGGAGGATCTGTCGCAGGATATTATCCTGAAAGCCTACCGCGCTCTGCTTCTGCGCGACGACATAGAAGACGCGGGAAAGTTTATATGGACAATCGCACATAACGCGCTTGCAAACTATTACCGCGACGCGTCCAAAAACGCGTTAGGCATATCGCTCGATATGATTGCCGAAGCGGAAGACCCGTCAGATCTGTTTTCAGACGATGCCGACGCGGAAGCCGTAAAACGTCTTCAAAGCGAGATCGCGTATCTGTCAAAGCTGCAGCGCAGGATCGTCATCGCGTATTATTATGAAAACAGAAAGCAGGCTGATATCGCGGATGAACTCGGTATACCTCTCGGAACTGTCAAATGGCACTTGTTCGAGGCAAAAAAAGAACTTAAAAGAGGTATGGAAAAAATGAGAGAATCTAACGAATTGAAATTCAATCCCGTAAAATTCAGTTATATCGGTCTGAACGGCAGCGTAGGTAAAAGGTCACCGGGAGAAATACTGAAATCCGCGCTTTCGCAGAATATCTGTTACGATGTGCGCAATGAAGCGAAAACCGTGGGGCAGATCGCCGACGATCTCGGCGTATCGCCGGTATATATTGAGGGTGAGATAGAAAACCTTGAAGAATACGGGTTGCTGACAAAGAAAAAAGATGGATATATCGTCAACTTTCTGATCGAAGAGCCGACGGAAGAGCTTTTGACCGTGCAGGATAAGATGTACAAAAAGGCTGCGGAAGTGTTTGCAAATGAGCTGTTCGATGAGTTGACTGCAAGCGGCATCCTCGACGATCCGGCTATCATCTGCACTCACACCGATGAAGAGCTCACAATGCTAAGCAATAATCGCGGTGACCGGAATTTTATACTTTGGACGCTTGTCCCGTTCATTGCCGCATTATCCGGTGAAAAAATGATTGACGAAAAGATAGCTTTTGAAGAAGTTGCAACCAGGCGACCCGACGGAGGGCATAACATTATTCGCGCGTCGGTAATGCCGACAGTGATGAATCTGCCGCCGGACTACGTTTATATGAATAACTGGTGTGGTCCCATGTGGAATAGCTTTGATAAAAACATTCTGTGGCAGATAATATCGGAATGGTCCGGCAACAGCACGTCCGTTGGGTTCACGTATCCGGAGGAATCAAAGCGCGTTCTTTCGCTGTTTTCATGCTTGAACGAAGGCGGCGTTCTTTCCAAAGAGGACTATGCGTGGCTTGCGGAACGCGGACTTATCAAATTCTGCGAAAATGATGTTGGTTTAAAATCGTCGTGGCAATTTGTCTGGCTTGCAGATACAAAAATAAAAGATCGTTTGTTATCTATTGGGGACAAGATAAAAGAAAAGCACAAAGCAGAATTTGACGCGCTGAAAGCGCCGTATGTAAAAAAAGCAATTGAAACCTTACCTGCTCATTTGAAAAAGATGAAAGAGTACGAAATGCAGTTTATATTCTATGCAGACGGTTGGTTTCTCCTCCACTGCATTACGACGCTTTTAACTAACGGAAAGCTGAAACTTCCGCCGACGGAGCAGAAAAAGTCGCTTATGACACTTATATATCCGCAATAATTTCAACGAGGCGGGGAGTTGATCTCCCCGCCTCGCGCCGTTATTATTTGCAAATGATTTCGTTTAAGACGATTTCTTCCGAGCGGCTGCGAACTGAATTCATTCGCTGAACCCAGCCGAGCTTGAGGGTGAGCCCGGGATTCCCGCAGGGACACCTTATTTTTTCTTCAAAACGATTTTAATAAAATTCAGATACTTTCCGCCGCCGGCTTTCATCGTTTTTCTGTCGCCTACGGCGTATTCGTTATCCTGTTTTAACCAGTCCGCCCAGACTTCTTTGTTTGATCTCATTTCGGATACTTCAATAACTTCCGCTCCGCGGCAAGCTCCGACGATATTGCGCCAGTATTCCGCGTCGTGAATATAGTCAAGCTGCTCCGGCGTCCACGAGAGCAAAAGCTCCGGCGGAAGATCTTTGTGCAGGTCCTTTTTCATTCCCGGCACGGCGACGTAGATATATCCGCCTTTTTTCACAAACGGCAGAAGTTTGCCGTCAAGATACTCCGGGTCGCGCCCGAAATAGTTATACGAATCGGTAGACACCACCGCGTCAAAAAAATCTTTTTCAAACGGCAGATCCGTCGCATCCGCTTTAACGGGTATGATCTGCTCGTCGCTCAGTCCGTTTTCACGGAAAAACAGGCGGTTCTGCTCCGGGTCGCTCCACAGATCGGCGGCGTAGACCTTGAATCCGTATTCTTTTACGAGAAATATGCTCGTCAACCCCTGTCCGCTTCCGAGATCGCAGACGGTCGAGCCTTTTTCAATGTGACTGTCCGTCAATAGCTCCTCTTCCAGCTTCAGCGGGTTCGGTCCCATTATCTTTGACATATAATAAGGCGTGTCGTATTTTTCACTTAAAACGTATTTCATTTATTGCTCCTCTTTTTTAATATATGGAACAGCACGAACAGACCGGTAAGCACGGCTATCGAGCCGATCATAACGGCGTACATCGCCGGGATCGTTGCTTTGTGACCGAAGAAATACGTGTTGCAGTCTATGCTGTCCTTTATCTTTTCAACGACTTCCGAGGGAAAGCCTATGCTCTCCATTTCCGCAAAAACGCCGCGCATCACGTGAGTTTTCAGAAGCGACGTGCCGTACGTGCCCGGTAAAAACGACAGAACTTTCTGCAGTCCTTTGCCGAAGTTTGATATGGGCATATACGCGCCGCAGATAAATCCGTATCCGGCGCTGACGATCGTTCCCACCGCCGACGCCTGGCCGTTCGTATTCATAAAGAAGTTTACCGCGCAGGAAAACGACGTTCCGAAAAGCGTCAGCAAGAACACGTCAAGTATGACGAAGCACACGTCCGATACGCTCATATACCAGCCCTGCGTCGCAAGGTAGCCCAAACATACCGCCATAGCGGAAAACGTGACTATAAGCGTGCTTGAAGCGGAGGCTATATAATAGCCCGCCGCAAGTGTGGAACGTTTTATCGGAGATACTGTAAAATCGCGTATATTTCCGTTCGCCTTGTCCTGTATCATTATCAGGTTCGCGCAGAAAGACACGGTAACGCACGAAACGGCTAAAAGCGAGGACACGAGCTGACCGGCGACCGTGCCGTTAAGCAGCTTGTCCGCGACCTGCATACCCTCCGGCAGAGCCGAGGCAAAGCTCTCACGGAACACTTTTGCCAAGAAAGTCGCGTAAAGCACGAGCAGGAGCACCGGCGTGATGAGCGAGGAAAAGAACGTTCCTTTATCTTTGAAAAACAGTTTAAGGTTTCTGTTTATAACGTTAGCCAATATTTTCACTGCGCCGCACCTCCGACAAGGTTTTTGCCGGTAACGGCAAGAAAAACGTCGTCCATTTTGCCTTTTGTGACCTCGTAGTCGGAAAAAAGCTCCGGGCAGGAAACGATAAGCTCGGTCACTTTTTCAGTATTCTCAACGGATACGCGCACGCCGTCGCGCACCTCGGTATACGGCAGACCGAGCGCCTCGACCTTTGATTTATCACAGCCGTACAGCGTTACGTAGTCGCCGGCGTAATTGTTTTTGAGCTCAAGCGGCGAGCCGTGCGCGGCGATCTTTCCCGCGTCGATTATAACTACGTAATCCGCGTCCGCGGCTTCCTCCATATAATGCGTGGTAAGAAAAACCGTCAGATTTTTTTCTTTGCGCATCTTTTCTATAACGTCCCATAAAAGCCTGCGCGTCTGCGGGTCAAGTCCCGTGGTCGGCTCGTCCAAAATAAGTATTTCCGGCTCGTGTATCAGCGCACGCGCTATGTCTATCCTGCGTTTCTGCCCGCCGGACAGCTTGTTCAAAGGTCTGCCGGCAAACTCGGCGAAATCAAGTATTTTTGCAAGCTGCTCAAACCTTTTCGCAAACGCTTTTCCGGTAATGCCGTACAGCGCCGCGCGGCTTTTCAGATTGTCTTTTGCGGATAACTGCGCGTCAAGCGCGGAGCTTTGAAACACCACGCCTATTTTGCGGCTGATGTTATCAAAACTCTTTTCTATATCCTCTCCGCAGACGGTTATGCTGCCGCTGTCTTTTTTAAGCTGTCCGCAGATCATTGATATCGTAGTGGATTTCCCCGCGCCGTTCACGCCTAAAAACGCGAAAAGCTCGCCGCGTCTGACGGAAAACGACAGGTCGTTCACCGCTTTGACGTCTCCGTAGGACTTACTTAAATTCTCTATTTCTATTATTTTTTCCATTTATTTTTCAACCTTCATATATATGCATTTATGCGTTGTACCGCGGTATTCGATATCTTCCGTCTGACCGGTCGGTTTCATGCCGCACTTTTCCATAACGCGCAACGACGCCGGGTTTTCCTCAAACGCGCCCGCGGTAACGGCTTTATACCCTTTTTCGAAAAGCGCTTTGGCGGACGCGGCAAGAGCTTCCGACGCGTAGCCGTTTCCCTTATGCGCCGGATCTATAACGTAGCCGAGTTCAACCTCGCCGTCTTTGTTTTCTACCTCGTGTATAAATCCGATCAGCCGGTTTTGAAGGAAAATGCCGTACATAAACCGGTCGTCCGACTGCGACAACTCGCGGAAACGGTCAAACAGTTTGTCCTTCGTTTCTTTTCCGCTCATATCCGGGACCATATAAGTTTTTCCGACCTCATCATCGGAAAGAATTCTTATAAGATCGGTCTTGTCTTCTTCTCTTATCCCGGACAGGCGCAGTCTTTTTGTTAGTATTTCTTTTTTCACTTTTTTAAATTATCCAGCGCTTCCGCGTTGTTTTTTATTATCATACCGACTTTTTCACAGCTTTCGAGCTGCGCGCAGTCTCCGCACGTATTATATTTCTTTTCAAGTCCGCACTGACGTATCCGACATAATGATTCGCAAAAAGGCGTTTTCACCCCGTCTGCCCTGCAGCCTTCGCAGTTTATCATATCCGGCGTTATCGACACGCCGTTCAGTTCGGACCACAGCTTTGCGACCTTTTGCCGAAGCGCGTTATCGTTGTTTTTCGTTGCGATATACGCCTCGCATTTTTCGCAGTCAAGCCCGCAGTACGCAATATTGTTTTTCATAATACTCCTCCTTATAAAATCCATCTGCTCGTCGGTATGGAACCAGTGCTCGCCGCCTTTCATGACATATAGCGAAGCGCCGTGCTTTTCCGCAAAAGCCTTTACCGCTTCATACGGTACAAGAATGTCGTTTTCACCGTATATGATATGCGTCGGCGCGTCCCATTTCAGCGGATGCTCTCTTACGTAGCACAGATATTCCCACGACAGATCACCGATAACGCCTTTTTCCTTAAGCTCGTCCTCCGTTACGTTCGACTGACGCATCATGCCGAGTATAAGCTTTTCCATATTAACTACCGGAGATATGAAATACGCTTTTTCAATAAGTCCGTCTATACCCGCGTTCATACAGAAAAAAGCGCCTATACTGTTGGCGATGATTATAATACTTTCGTATTTTTTCTTAAGTGATAAGACCTCTTCGCGTATCTCCGCGCCGGTCTGCCACGGCGTGAAAGTCTTATAATCAAGCCCGATAACGTCGCAGCCCTCAAAAAGCGGCTTGTAAAACTCACATTCGGCAGCCGCCCCGCCTTTTCCGTGGATATATAATACGCATTTCATTTTGTTTCTGCCTCCCGTGAAGACCTGCCTCGGCGGTCAAGTGAAAATCGATATTATAATATCATATTCAAATAAATATGTCAAGGAGAAATGAGAGAATGAGAGTTTAATGAAGACGGGCTTATGCCCTAATGAAGACGTTCGCTTCGCTCACTAATGAAGCGAAGTCGCCCCCGTTCCTTAATTAGCTCCGCAGGAGCGTCTTCATTAGCGAAGCGTCTTCATTTCTTCATTAGCCCCGATAGGGGCGACTTCATTGAAAACTCCGTCCTTTCGGACGGATTTTTCTGGTGGGGGAAGGTGGATTCGGACCACCGAAGTCAGTGACAACAGATTTACAGTCTGCCCCCTTTGGCCGCTCGGGAATTCCCCCTTATGGAGCTGGTGAACGGAGTCGAACCATCAACCTGCTGATTACAAATCAGCTGCTCTGCCATTGAGCCACACCAGCATTGTGTGTCGCCAATTACTGCCGTTCATCTGCGACGGGTGCTATTATATCATAAATAAATTTGTTTGTCAATACCTTTTCAATATTTTTTTACACGTGTTTTTGGCGTAAAATTATTGACAATATTCCATTTTAATGTTAGAATGATATGATAAACGATTTTCACGGAAAGGGGGCTTTGGCATGCCGGAGGAACGCGACGATTTCTGGGATCTGCCCGAGATAACGCCTAAAAGAAAACATCCCGAAATAAAAAACGTATCGCCGTCCGCGACGGACGCCGTAAAGCTTACTTTCGGCGAGGCGACGGAGAGCAAAAAATACATTATCCCCGCCCGCGACAAAAAAAACGGAGCGCCCGAAAAACATTCCGAAGTGATACTTGAATATCAGCCGGAAGATTCTTTGATATTGTCCGTCAGAATATGCAAATGGCCGTCGGACTACTCGTTTTACAACAGATTTTTACAGGACGCGCATAAATACTACCGCGTTAAATGCGACGAGGCACCGTTCGTTCCCTTCTTCTCGTATTTACCGCAGTACAATCAAATGAACATAGATCAGCTGCGGTTTTATCTTTACTGGCGCAGACAGGTATCGCACGGCAATTTCATAAAGACCGATTACAGTTATATATTCCTTTATTTATACGAACTTATCAACCTTGAAGACGTCTCAACTCCTGAAAAACGTCTGTCCGCCATGTGCTCCGTACTTAACGGGTACAGAAACAGCTTCAGCAGTCTTGACAGATATTTGGGTGAATGGATATGCGATTTCTGCCTTATCCACCGTCTTCCGCCGCCTAACGAACTGCCGGACGACGTTTTATCCGATCTTATGACCGTCGTTTCTCTGCGCGAGTTTTATATAAAAAGCCGGGAAAACGTGCACGACACCGCCATGCGCGACCTGATAATCAGAAACAACAAATACAACTATACGGACTCCGCGGCGTACGGTCCCAAAACAAAAAGCATATTTGACGCTCATCTGATACGCTCCGTTATATACACGATAGAAAAGACGGAAAACGTCAAGGACGGCGAGCCCAACCTGCAAAAAACGTGCGTGAGCCGCACGGCGTACAACGGCGCTTTATGCGTAAGCGGAACGAAATGCCGCATTGACGCGGAGTATCTTTCACTCAACCGCTCATACAGATTCAGAGGTATTATAACGAGCCTTGTAAAATGCGCGGAAAACAATATAAGAGCCGCTCTCGGTATAAAAAGCAGACTGTCCGAAGCCGGTCTGTCTAAAGAGACCGTCGCCGTGATGAAGGAATACTACGCGGCAAATCTACCGCCGCAGACGCAGAAGCGGGTAAAGCGCGTCACACCGGAGGAGGCCATACGATACGAGCTTTACGAGGCGAAAGATACCGGATTCGATCCCGCATCCGCCGCGGAAATAGAGCTTTCCTCATGGGAGCTTACTAAACGCCTTGTCGAAGACGAGGCGGCGGCAAGCGCTGACTTTACCGAAAGCAGCGTCACTGATCCGGGATCAAACGAAGTCAGCGCCGGCGTTTTTTTCGATACAACGGAAAACAACGTCGCTCAAAGCGCTGAAAAAACGCCGTACGAGCTGCTTTGCGGCTCGCTGCCGCCGCACGCGCTGGAGTACCTCAGACGGTTATGCAAAGATGGCCCGGCGGAAGCACGCCGTTTCTGCCGCGAAAACGCTTTGATGGAAGAAGCCGTCGTATCGGACGTAAACGATCTTGCATATGAATACACGAACGATATAATAATCGATAACGGAAATATCATAGAAGACTATTTATGTGACGTTTCCGGTGCATTGGATAAGATATAATAAGGTCACGGATATGGAACAGAACGAAATCAAAATACCTAAAAGAATACTTTCTTCGCTTTTGTCGTCTCTTGCGGCGGGTGTCGTACCGAGGAGCGGCGCGCCTTACATCGCCATTGGACGCGAAGAAGAAGCCGGCGCGGTGCTGGACGACTTGCAGAACGTCGCGGAAGGCGGCTCCGCCATGCGTTTCATAATAGGCAAATACGGCTCGGGCAAGAGCTTTTTGCTGCAGCTCATACGCGGCTACGCCGTTGAGCGCGGCTTTGTGACCGCGGACGCGGATCTTTCGCCGGAGCGCCGTTTCAGCGGATCGAAAGGCACGGGCAGGGCGACATACTGCGAGCTTATGCGCAATCTCGCCTGCAGATCCTCGCCCGACGGCGGCGCTCTGCGCGTGATCATCACAAAATGGCTCTCGGATCTGCAGTCGCAGACGGTATCAGACGGTTTTGAAGCCGGATCCGCGGAGTTTTACAAACAGATGGACAAGCGCCTTTTCGACGTCGTCCGCTCTATTGAATCCCAGGTCGGCGGCTTTGATTTTGCTCTCGTCATCTCGCGCTTTTACCGCGCTTACATATCTGACGACGAGCTTATGATGAGCGCGTGTATGCGCTGGCTGCGCGGTGAATTCACGACGAAGACGGAAGCGAAAAAGATCTTTGGCGTATCGTCTATAATTGACGACGACAACTGGTACGATTATATCAAATTATACGCCGTTTTCTTCCGCAAGACCGGTTACAAAGGCTTTGTGGTCATGATAGACGAATGTGTGAATCTGTATAAGATCCCGAACCGCGTAAGCCGCGAAAACAACTACGAGAAAATACTCACCATGTATAACGACGCGCTGCAAAACAAATCAGAAGGGCTTGAGCTTATTTTAGGCGGCACGCCGCAGTTTCTGGAAGACGGCAGGCGCGGTCTGTACAGCTACGAAGCGCTGAAAAGCCGCCTGTACGACAGCCGCTTTGCCGACGGAGGATTCAAAAACCTGATAGGTCCGGTAATAAGACTGCGCCGCCTCTCCGACGGGGAACTTTACGCGCTGACCGTGCGTCTGACGCGGCTGCATTCGCAGTATTACAATATCACGCCGCGCATAACGGATGAAGAACAGCAGGAGTTTTTGAAGCTCTGCCTGTCCCGCGCGGGCGCCGACACGATGATAACGCCGCGCGAGATAATACGCGACTACATTTCGCTTTTGAACATCCTGATGCAGAATCCCGAAGCGGACGCGTCAAAACTCATAAACGGCGGCGCGGTAAAGCTCGCCCACGGCGACACTGACCCCGACGAACTGAACGAGCCGGAGCCGACCGGCTACAACAAAAACGATTTTGATTTCAACAGTGAGGACATACAGATCTGATGAGTAACGAAAACGATATTTTCTACAGGTATTCCCCGTTCATACGCGACTTCATCTACCGTCACGGCTGGGAAAATCTGCGTTCCGTTCAGCTTGAAGCGGCAAAGGTCATTTTTGAAACGGAAAACAACCTGCTCATAACGTCGTCCACCGCGTCGGGAAAGACGGAAGCTGCGTTTTTTCCCATACTCTCAATGCTTGAAGAAGACCCTTCTCAAAGCGTAGCGGTGCTTTATATCGCTCCGCTTAAAAGCCTTATAAACGACCAGTTCATACGCATGGACGAGCTGCTTGACGAAAGCGGGATACCCGTTTTCCACTGGCACGGCGACGTATCTTTTTCACACAAAAACAAGCTGTTGAACGATCCTAAAGGGATTTTGCAGATCACGCCGGAATCGCTTGAAAGCATGCTGATGAACAGAAGCAACGACATAGTCCGCCTGTTTTCCGATCTGCGATTTATAATAATAGACGAGATACACACGCTCACGGGGACGGACCGCGGAAACCAGATAATCTGTCAACTCAGCCGCATAAGCCGGCTCATAGCGCGCGACGTGCGCAGGATAGGCTTATCCGCAACGGTGGGCGACGTTGAGGCGGCGAAAAAATGGCTCTGCGGCGGATCAGGCAGAGACTGCGACGCGCCTAAGCCCGAAGAGGGCAGAGTGTCCTGGAAGCTCGCACTTGAACACTTTTTCATACAGAACGCTTCAGCCGATCAGACAGTAGCCGCGGACGGCACGCCCGACCCGTTTACCGATAAAAACGTGCCCGTAACAAAGCCCTCGAAAGCCGCTCAAAGATCGGTGATCGACGCGGGATACGAATATATTTACGACTGCGTAAAGGATAAAAAAGCTCTCGTTTTCTCCAATTCCAGAGAGGAGACGGAATACATAACCGCGACTCTGCGTCAGATAGCGGAAAACAGGCGCGAGCCGGATATTTTCCTGATACATCACGGCAATCTGTCCGCTTCTTTACGCGAGGAAGCCGAGGCGAAGCTTAAAAGCGACGAATACGGCAATCTTGTCACCTGCGCGACGGTCACGCTTGAGCTCGGAATAGATATAGGCAGACTGCAGAGGATAGTTCAGATAGAATCGCCGCACTCCGTTTCGTCATTCTTACAGCGTCTCGGCAGGAGCGGCAGACGCGGAGAACCGCCGGAAATGTTCATGATATTCCGTGAGGAAGACCCGCTGCCCGACACGCCTTTACCGCAGCTGATACCGTGGGAGCTGATACGCGCCATAGCCATAATACAGCTTTATATCGAAGAACGCTTTATAGAGCCGCCCGCGACAAAAACTCTGCCGTTTTCGCTTTTGTTCCAGCAGACGCTGTCGGTTTTAGCCTCGTCCGGCGAGCTGTCGCCGAAAGCGCTGGCGGACAGGATACTTTCAATGCCGCCGTTTGCAAAAGTGCCGAAAGAGCATTACAAAACGCTGCTTATCTCAATGCTGAAAGAAGATTATCTGGAGCAGACGGAGGAAAAAACGCTCATAGTAGGCCTTAAAGGCGAGCGTCTTACCAACTCGTTCAAATTCTACGCGGTTTTTAAGGACACGGAGAATTATTCCGTGCGCTGTGAATCGGATGAAATAGGCACGATAACCACGCCGCCGCCCGTGGGCGAGCGCTTCGCGCTTGCCGGCAGAGTCTGGGAGGTTACGGAGCTTGACATCGGCAGAAAGCTGATATACGTCAAACCCGTAAAAGGCAAAATGGAGATCTCCTGGCCCGGCGATTACGGCGAGATACACACTAAAATACTGCAGAGGATGAGAAAAGTCCTCTCTGAAGACACGGTCTATCCGTACCTTAAACCGAACGCGGCAAAGCGTCTTGCCGTGGCGCGCCATATTGCGAAAAATACGGGGATGCTCGATCATTCTGTCGTATCGCTCGGCGGCATGACCTACTGTATGTTCCCGTGGCTCGGCTCGCGTTCTTTCAGGACTTTGCGCAAAACGCTTGTAAAAAACGCGGCTGCTCTTAATATTTCAAACGTTGAATTTGAAGGCTGTTGTTTTATCACGTTCAGATACGAGGGCGACGATATAAAAAAACTGACAAACAGACTTTATAACATATGCAAAGACGGTGTGGATAAGGAAAGCCTTATTTCAAAATCCGAATCGCCCGTGTTTGAAAAATATGACGACTACGTTCCGGGAGAGCTTCTGCGGCTCGCGTACGCGGCAGACAGGCTCCGCACGGACGAGATGATACCGCGTACCAGAGAGATGAAACAAGAGGAAGAAGAGTTTCAGAAAAACAGGAGCAAATCATGATAGAATTTATATACGGTCCTCCCTGCTCGGGCAAGACCGTACTTCTGTATGAGAAGATAAGAGAAACGCTCAAAAGCGGCGGCGACGCCGTGCTTATAGTGCCGGATCAGGAAGCGCTTGACGCGGAGGCGGCGCTCGCGCGCGTCTGCCGTGACGTACCTACGCTTAAGCTGCGCGTGTACGGTTTTTCGCGTCTGGCTGACGAGGTTTTCCGCAAATACGGCGGCATATCGTATAACTACGCGGACAAGACCGGGCAGAAGCTGGCGGCGTATCTTGCCATACGCTCCGTTTCGCCTGCTTTGAAAGTCTACGGAAAGACTAACGCCGCGGACGGTTCTCTGCTCGGTTCCGTTTTGTCCGAGATAAAAGAATTCAAGCGTCAGGGCGTTGACTTAAAAGAGCTTGAAGAAGCGTCAAAAACGGTAGATTCGAAAGCGTTGAAAGACAAGCTGGACGATCTTTCGCTTATTATCCCGGCTTACGATACGATACTCAAAAAAAGCGGGGACGACCCGGATAACGAGCTTACGCGTATGTACCGCATGCTGTCCGAACGCGGCGGTATGCCGGACGCTGATATCTTTATAGACTCGTTTATCAGCTTTACCGGCGTACAGATGAAAATAATAGAGCTGTTTATGCGCACGTGTAAGTCCGTGACCGTGACCTTCGGCATTCCCGCGCCCGCCGGCTCCGATAATAAATATGATCTTTTGTCTCCCGTGTACGACAGCGAAAAAAGGCTGTCCGCCGCCGCTTCTCGCTGCGGAGGCTTTGACCGCACGATACTTGATAAATCATACGTTTCCCCCTGTATGTCCGCGCTTGAAAAAGGGTTGCGGACGGGCGAGATAAGCGCGGTAAAAGCAGATGACAACGTGCGCTTTTTCCGCGCGCATACGGCTTTTGACGAGGCGGAATTCGTCGCCTCCGATATTGCAAAAAAACTGCGCTCCGGCTGCAGATGCCGCGATATTGCGATACTTTGCTCAAGCGTTTCATCATGGCGCGGCATAACGGACGCCGCGCTTGAAAAATACAAAATACCGTATTTCATATCCGTCAGAGAAAACGCGGCGCAGAAGGCTCTGTTCCGCCTCATTATCTCCGCGCTTCACGTCTGTATAAACAATTTCAGAACAAAAGACGTTTCATCATACATCAAGACCGGACTTTTACGGGTCGGCTCGGATCCGCTCGATATGTTTGACGATTACATAACGAGAAGAAATATACGCGGCGTAAAAGCGTTCACAGTTGATTTTACGGGTTCTCCGTACTCGTACGGCGCGCCCGACGAGCATGACGAACGCGCGGTAAAGCGGCTTAGCACGGTAAACGAAGTACGCGCCGCGGTCATAACGCCGCTGTACGATCTATATGCCGAATTGCAGGACTGCGGCGACGCCAAAGGCATATCAAAAGCCATAGTCAGACTGCTGCAGCGCATTGAGATAACGGAAACGCTCGGCAAACTCGTATCGGACGCAAAGGCAAACGGAGATACGGCGGAAGCGGAGACCGTTTCTCAGCTTTGGGACGTTTTCGTTTCCATATCAACACAGCTCTGCACAGTATGCGGCGATATTCCGATGAACGCGGCGGTCTATACGCAGTTATTTGAAACGGTCTTATCGGATACAGATATAGGCCGCATACCCACGTCCACGGACCAGGTCGTAATAGGCGAGAGCGGGATGCTCCGCGTCCATAACGTCAAACACGTTTATCTTATGGGCTGTAACGAGGGAGAATTCCCGTCCTCCGTGACGGACACGGGTATTTTCAGCGACGATGAAAGACAAAAAATAAACGACGCGGGAATTTTGCTTGAAGGCACCTCCGACAAGGAAAACGAGCGAAAAATATATGATTTTTACAGATGCGCGACGTCTTCGTCCGAGTCCGCGGCGTTTTCTTACAGCGTAAGCACCGCGGAGGGCAAGGAAAAATATCCGTGCCACCTGATAACCGAAATACAGCGCATTTTCCCCGACGCAAAAACGGTATCGGAACTTTCCGTATACGATATTGCCGCATCCGCTGAATCCGCGTACGAGTATTACGCCGCAAATAAAGATACAAAAGAAGGCAGGATGATAAAAAAACTGCTTTTGACCGATACCGAAAACGCGGAAAAAGCAAAACTGCTTGATACGCCTATCGTTTCTCATAACGAAAAGCTCGGCAAGGAAACGGCAAAAAAACTCATACCGGGATCTGTAAAACTGTCGCCCACGCGTCTGTCGTCTTTTACCGACTGCGCGTTTGCGCATTGCTGTAAATATTTTCTGAAATTAGAGCCGGATAACGCCGTGGGTTTCAACGCAAAAGAATTCGGATCTTTCGTCCATTACGTTTTAAAACGGCTGATAGACGAGCGTATGAAAGGCGAACTGCCCGAGCGGCCGGATGAAAAACAGCTGTCTGACGCTGTTGACAAATACGTAAAAGAATACTGCGGGATATATCTGCGTATAGACGCAGATTCGGACGGCATGGGCAGATTCAGAGCGTCTGTAAGAAAGCTGAAAAAATGCACCGTAAAGGTCGCGGACGACATTTTAAAAGAACTTGCCGCGGGCAGATTCACGCCCGTTGCAACGGAGCTTAAAATAAGCGACAGCTTCGGTATGACGCCGTACGCGATAGAATTGCCAAACGGCAAAAAAGCGTATCTGACGGGCACCATAGACCGCGTGGACGCGTATAAACACAACGGAAAAACGTATATAAAACTCGCCGATTACAAGACCGGCGACGTGAAATTCGATCTTTCGGCTTTGGCGGAAGCGGACAAGACCGTCCAGCTTTTTGCGTATATGCTCACCGTCTGCACGTCTGCGGGAATGTTTGACGATCCCACACCCGCCGCGCTGTTTTATATGGAAACGGTGCCGGATCAACCCGTGCTGGAAGGAAGCGGCGCCGCGCCCGACGGCGCGGTACTTAACCGCGGAGGCATAGCGTTATCAGATCAGGATATACTTGACGCGCTTGAGCCGGGAATGGATAAAAAAGGCGGCAGTATTTACAAAACCTCCGCCGGCGGTATGGTATTCGCCGCGCCGGAGCAGATGACCGCCGTGTTTGACGAGGTAAAAACGGCGATAGCGGACGCGGCGGAGCGTATGTGCGAGGGAGACGCGTCCGTAACGGAAAAACAGAACAAAGTCCCGTGCGACTACTGCCCATACATAAACATCTGCCGCCGCACGGATAAAAAAACGCAAAGGAGGTCTTGATATGCAGTGGACAAAAGCGCAGAAAGACGCCATTGACGTAAGCAGGCGTGACGTTTTAGTCGCCGCCGCCGCGGGCTCCGGCAAGACCGCCACTCTTACCGAAAGAGTTCTGCAGGCCGTGTGCCGCGATAACGATCCCGTTGATATTTCAAGGCTTTTAATAGTTACGTTTACGGAAAAAGCGGCTGAGGAGCTCCGCATAAGAATAAGAAAAAAACTGCAGGAAAAAGCGGAAGCCGAGCCTAAAAACAACCGCGTAAGAAGACAGCTGTCGCTGTTGCCGTCGGCGTCTGTCAGCACCATACACTCGTTTTACGTTAAAGTATTGCGGGAGGGTTTTTCGTCGCTCGGACTGCCGCCCAGGCTTCGCATAGCGGACGAGGGAAGCGTTGAGATAATACGCCGCCGCGTGTTGAACGACGTGATAGACGGCTATTACAACGATAAGAAAAACGACGGCTTTGATATTGACGACGCCGAGGACTTTTTTGACACGTTCGAGCGCGTCCGCCCGGATGAAAAACTGTACGATACGCTCTGCGCGTTGTACGACACGGTCGCATCGTATCCTGAATTTCTTGATTTTTACAAAAACTGCGCGGAAAAATATGAAAAATACGCAGCTGATTTCAGTCAAAGCGAGCATTTTTCATACTTTTTATCCTCGTCAAAAAAGCGTTTTAACGATATACTTAACGGCTTTTTACGGCTTGAAAAAGATTTTTCGGACGATGAGGAATATCAGAACAAATACCGTCCTACGGCGCTGTTCTGCATGGATCTTATAGAAAAAACTCTCGGTCTGCTCAACACGGCGGATTACGATAAACTCTACGAATTTTTTAAAGAAAAGCCGGAATTCCCGCGCAACAAGCCCGTAAAAGGCGAGCCGGAATTCAAAGACGCGCAGAACGCGCTGAAGGCTTCGCTCGTAAAAGAACTCGGCAACGCCGCAAAAATACTTTCGTTTACGTCGGAAGACGTAAAGATGATATGCAAAAAAACCTCTTATCTCTGCTGTTGCATTTATAAAATTTTAAGCAGATTTGAAAAGGAGTTTTCGGCGGAAAAATTAAGCTCCGGCATGGTGGATTTCAACGATATGGAGCGTTACGCTCACCGTCTGATCTGCCGGTCCGACGGCGAATTTGCAAAAAAAATATCTGATAGGTACGACGAGATATACGTTGACGAATACCAGGACGTAAACGGAATACAGGACGAGATATTTGCAGCTATATCCAAAAACGACAGATTTATGGTAGGCGACGTAAAACAGTCCATCTACTCTTTCAGAGGCGCAGATCCGACGCTGTTTTCATCATACAGAAAGACTTTCAAACCGTACGATCCGTCCTCGGCCGTCCCGTCCGTCATATTTTTATCCGAAAATTTCAGATGCGGTAAACCGATAATAGACTTTACAAACGAAGTTTTCCGCACCGTTTTCGGCGCGGACGAGAGGATCCCGTATTCAAAGGAAGACGAGCTTGTTTACGGAAAAACGGAGGGCGGCAGCGTCCCGGTAAAACTCACCGTTTTTGAGGGCGGCGGTATAGCGGACGAGGCGGAATACGCGGCAAAAGAGATCAAAAGGCTGTTAAAAGAAAGAACAAAAGACGACGGTGCGCCGCTGACTCTGTCCGATATTGCCGTTCTGTGTCAGAAAAGCTCGGCTTGCGCGACTGTTGAAAAAGTGTTTTCGGACTACGGTCTGTCATGTGTGAACAGCTCCGACAAGACGTTTTTCAACTCGCCCGAGGTGCTTCTGACCGTCAGCATTTTATCCGCGATAGACAATCCGATCTCCGACGTTCAGCTGGCGGCGGCGATGAAAAGCCCGGTTTTCGGCTTCACGCTCGACGAGCTTGCGAATATACGGCTGAAATACCCGGATGAGCCGCTTTACATCGCCCTGCGCGAATACGCGGACGAAACACAGGATGAAAAATGCCTTGATTTTATAAAGACGTTATCGTATCTGCGCTACAGAAGCAGATCCATGCCCACGGATAAATTCATACGTTTACTCTATAAGGAAACGCGGCTTTTATCGGCAGTTTATAACGAATACGACAAAAAAGAACCGTCTGACCGCCGCGGCAATCTTATACTTTTATACGAGCTGAGCAGAAAATTCGAGTCCGATTCATTCAAGGGTCTATACGGTTTTATATCATACTGCCGAGAGATGACGGAAAAGGGCAAATCCTTCAAAGCCGCGTCCGACAGCGCCGGGAAAATAACCGTGCAGACTATACACGGCTCAAAAGGACTTGAATATCCCGTTTGCTTTCTGATCGGCGCGGGCTCAAAATTCAATACGGATTACAACAAAAAAACTATAATAGCAGACAGACGTCTCGGGTTAGGCATACGCATAAAAACGGACGGCGACGCTGTTATCACCGGGCCGCTGTATAAAACGGAAGTTATGAAAAAATCGGACGATCAGATAACGGATCAGGCGTGTATGCTCTACGTCGCCGTGACGCGCGCGAAAAAGTATTTATACATAACCGCGTCAAGCACGAAAGAGCCGGTCTTCACCGGCGGCAGATACAGTTCTTCCTGCGCCGGCTGCATCAGTTTTCTTGATTTCTTACGCGTCTCGCTTGACGGGCACGGCGGCTCTTACGAGTATAAATGTATAAAAGCCTGCGAAGAAGAGACGGTGCCGCAGACGCAGGCAAAAGCACCTTTGCCGGACGACGGTTTTGAAAACAGCGAAGAATTTGAAAAGCTGAAAGAGATATACAATTACGAATATCCGTATAAAGAAGCGGCAAATTTGCCGAAAAAAGCCGCGGTCTCAAAGCTGTATCCGAAGTATCTCGATACCGATTATGAAACGGTGAACGTGTTTGACGAGGAAGAACCGGCGCCGCTGATACTTCCCGACTACGCGGATACGGAAAAGACCGCCGGCGCGGCTGAGCGCGGTACGTCAACGCATCTTTTCATGCAGTTCTGCGATTTTGAAAAAGCGGAAGCGGACGTTTACGCGGAAGCGCAGAGACTTGTCGATCTCGGCTTTATAAAGCAGGAAAACAAAGAGCTTATTTCGTATAAAGAGATAGAAGGATTCTTCCGCTCCGACCTTTACAAACGTATTAAATCAGCTCAGAGCGCCGGCAGGCTCTTCTGCCGCGAATACCGTTTCAATATAGAGCTTGACGCGGCGGATTTTACGGCAGACGAACAAAGAAAAAAAGCCCTGCAGAACGAAAAGCTTCTCGTTCAGGGCGTTATAGACTGTTTCTTTGAGGAAGAGGACGGCAGCATAACCGTCGCGGATTATAAAACGGACCGCGTATACGGCGCGGACGGCGTAAACGAATTCAAGACAAGACACGCGCTGCAATTATCGTATTATAAAAAAGCCGTCGAGCGCATAGCTCTATTGCCCGTCGGCAAATGCGAGCTGTATTCGTTCTGCTTAGGCAGATCGGTAGTGCTCTGATATTTATAGGGGGGTGGAAAATAATGAAATCCTCCATTACGGTCGGATGAAATCGGCTTTGCCGATGAAATCACCTTCGGTGATGAAATCCGTCTCACGACGGGATATATTGTAGGGCGGGGGCTTGCTCCCGCCGTTTCCGTACGCAGCAATTTGTAGGGACGACCGATGGTCGCCCCTACAATCCGAATTTTTCAATTCAAAAGATAGATTATCTTCTTCCCCATCCTTTTCGCATACTCCACGGTGTTCTTCGTACCGCCGGGGAGGATTCCGTTTTCCGGGCAGACGGCTATAAGCCCGTCGCAATGGTCCATCATATATCTGTTCCGTTCGTTATAAAGCTTACCGAAATCCGCGGCGTCCGCGTCACGCTTATAAAGCACGACGACGCCGTCCGCGGACGCAAGAACTTTATCGTACAGATCAAGCTCGCTGTACGGTATCGTCGTTCTGTGATTTTTGAACGGCACGGCGCACCAAAGCTGTATCCCGAGCTCTGCCCGCAGCGAAAGCACGGCGTCCGCGGCGATAAGATCGGAGCCGCGGCACACGCCGGACATAAAATATTTTACGCCGGATGCGGCTTCTGTTCGCACGGCGTTTTTTATTTTTTCGGAAAGGATGCGCATATTGGCGTCCGTCGGCGCAAACGGAAGTTTTTCCGTTCTGTAGCCCGTAAAAGCGACTGAAATATATCTCATACTGATATAATAACATATATCGATAAAAATTGCAAGTGGTTTTTTAGAATGAAAATCTTGACATATAATATTATTTATGATATAATACGCAGTATTCAATAAAGAAAAGGTATTTTTATGGCAAAATACAGATTGCAGCGAATAAACGACGAGATAGTAAAGGAAATGACGCGCATACTGCGCGGCATAAAAGACCCGCGCGTTACCTCTTATATGACCGTTGTCACCGGATGCGATATTTCCCCCGATCTCAAATATGCAAAAATATATTTCTCTTTTCTTGATCCCGCAACGCCCGAAGAGTCCGCTGAGATAAGAAAAGACATAAAAGACGGTCTTGTATCCGCGCACGGGTATATCAGGCGCGAACTGGCTGCAAGCCTTAATCTGCGCGTTACGCCGGAGCTTACGTTTGTTGCCGACACGTCCGCGGAATACGGCTGCCACGTTGACGAGGTGCTCCGTCAGATCAAAGCGGAGGACGAGGCGAGAGCCGCACAAGTAAAAACAGATGAAAATAACGGTTGAAAAACTCTGCAAACTGCTGTGTGAAAACGACGGTTATCTGATCCTCACGCACAGACATCCGGACTGCGATACGCTGGGTTCGGCATTGGCGCTCACGCGCCTTTTGCAGTCGTTTGATAAAAAAGTCCGCGCCGTATGCTCCGACAAGATCACGGAAAAGCAAAAGCGCCTGATGGACGGTTATACTTTTGAAGATACCGCGCAGCCGTATGATCACGTCATCACGGTGGACGTTGCGACGCCCAAACTGCTCGGCTCTTATGAAAGTCTGAAAAACGACATATTTTTAAAGATAGACCATCATCTGAACCGCGAGGATTTCGGAGAATACTCATACGTAAAAGACGATTACGCGTCGTGCGCGGAAATAATACTCGATATCTGCGAGTATTTTGAAAAGCAGGGCAAATTTACACTTACAAAAGACGTCGCGTCATATATCTACTGCGGAATGTCGTCCGATACGGGCGGCTTCATCTACTCCAATACAAAGCCGGAGACGCATTTAAAAGCCGCGCGTCTTCTCGGATGCGGCATAAACGCCTGCCGTATAGACGAGGAACTGCACATAACGAAAACGCCCGACTGTATAAGGGCGGAAGGCTACGCTTTATCTCATATAAAATATGAACTCGGCTGTAAGATCGCCTCCGTTTGCTTTGATATGAAAACGAGAAACGAATTAAAAATATCCGAGGAAGATATAGCGGATATAGTTGATATACCCCGCGCCGTAGACGGCGTGGACACGGCGTTCTCGATCAAAGAAGAGCCGGACGGATCTTACCGCGTTTCCCTGCGTTCCGGCATAACGGACGTTTCAGCCGTTGCCTCCGCTTTCGGCGGCGGCGGCCATATGCGCGCCGCGGGCTGCACAATAAGCGCAAAAAACATTGACGAAGCGTATGAAGCCGTGGTCAATGAATGCAAAAAACACATAGAATCGTAAAAAAATGACAAATACGGAAAACAAACCTACGTTTACGCTCGGCGCCTGCGACGTTGCCGTTATCGGCGCGGGACACGCGGGAATAGAAGCGGCGCTCGCGTCAGCGCGCCTGGGGCTGCAGACGATACTGTTTACAATGAATCTCGACTCTGTGGCGAATATGCCCTGCAATCCGTCGGTCGGCGGCACGGGCAAGGGTCATCTGGTGTTTGAGATAGACGCGCTGGGCGGTCAGATGGGGCGCTCCGCGGACCTTGTAACGCTGCAGAACAGGATGCTCAACTCCGGCAAAGGTCCGGCGGTACATTCAAAGCGCATACAGGCGGACAGAGCGAGATACCACATAATAATGAAACAAACGCTTGAAAAAGAGCCGAATTTGCGGCTTTATCAGGCGGAAATAACGGATATACTTACAGATAACGGCGCCGTCTGCGGTGTTGTAACGGCGCTGGGCGCGGTATTTGACTGCAAAGCCGCCGTCATCTGCTCCGGCACGTATCTGCGCGGCAGAGTGGTCGTGGGCGAAAGCGCGTATCCGTCGGGGCCGGACGGACTTTTACCGGCAAACAGCCTGACGGACAGCCTTAAAAAGCTCGGCGTAAAGCTGATGAGATTCAAAACGGGAACGCCGCCGAGAGTGCTCAGATCGAGCGTTGATCTGTCCGTGCTTGAAGAACAGCGCGGAGACTGCGACGTGCCGTTCTCGTCGCTTACGTCAAAAGAAGAGCTTGCGTCGCGTCCGGACGTGCCGTGCTACATAGTCTACACGAATGCGAAAACGCATGAGATAATAAGAGCAAATCTGCACCGTTCGCCGCTTTTCAGCGGAGTTATAGAAGGCGTTGGACCGAGATACTGTCCGAGCATTGAAGACAAGGTCGTAAGATTTGCCGATAAAGAGCGACACCAGCTGTTTGTCGAGCCGTTAGGCGAGGACACGGAGGAGCTTTACATCCAGGGCTTTTCCTCTTCTCTTCCCGCGGACGTTCAGGAACAAATGCTGCACACGCTGCCGGGATTTGAGCACGCGGTCATAATGCGCCACGCGTACGCTATAGAATACGACTGCATAGACCCCACGCAGCTTGAACATACGCTTGAATTCAAAAACATAAAAGGTCTTTACGGCGCCGGTCAGTTCAACGGCACCTCCGGTTACGAGGAGGCGGCGGCGCAGGGGCTTATAGCGGGTATCAACGCCGCGCTGAAGCTGAAAGGCAGAGATCAGATAACGCTCTGTCGCTCCGACGGATACATAGGTTTTCTTATAGACGACCTTGTTACAAAAGGAACCAACGAGCCTTACAGAGTTATGACGTCAAGAAGTGAATACAGACTGCTTCTAAGGCAGGACAACGCCGATCTGCGTCTTACTCCGATAGGTCACGAAATAGGGCTTATAAGTGAGCAGAGATACGAAAAATATCTGCAAAAGCAGAAAAAAATAAACGACGAGATAGAGCGCGCGGAGACTACGACGATAAGAATGAGCGACGAGTTGAACGCCGTGCTTGAAGAAGCGGGAACGGCGGCGGTAGACGAGGGGACGAAGCTCGCGGAGCTTTTGCGCCGTCCGCAGCTCAATTACGAGATATTAAAGCCGTTCGATCCCGCACAGCCGGACGATAAAGCGGTGCTTACAGAAGCGCAGATACGCATAAAATACGACGGATATATAAAAAAGCAGATCGCCGCCGCGGAGCGCAGCAAACGGCTTGAGAATATGCGCATACCGGACGATATAGATTATAATAAGATCGAAGGTCTGCGGCTTGAAGCCCGCGCAAAGCTTGACAAGCAGCGTCCGAAAAACATAGGCGAGGCTTCGCGCATATCCGGCGTATCGCCCGCGGATATATCCGTTCTTCTGATACGCTTAGGGTAACAAGAGTTATCCGAACCCGCTCAAACGGCGCTATTTCGGCTCTTTTCGGTTTGTCGTCATTGGAATACCGGCGTATTCCTGCTTCCTCCGCGCCGAAAATATCTCGAAATTTCATCCGTTTGAGTCCTA
>JAFSYU010000040.1 GCA_017443595.1 Clostridia bacterium | reverse complement strand
GATTTTCGGACGAACAGATCGTTGTTCCTGCGAGGCAAAGCCCGCAGGTGCTACTATACGTAACAGCAAGGGGTTTAACGAAGCAGGAGCGGCGAGATGCCGTCCGAAAACGTGGTTCGGATAATTCTCGTTACCCTAACAAAAAAACAGCCCCGAGGCTGTTTTATTATGCGGGTAACAGGGGTCGAACCTGCACGGGTGTGCCCATTGGAACCTAAATCCAACGCGTCTGCCAGTTCCGCCATACCCGCGTTTGCCCTATTTTAGCACAAAAATGTGAACAAATAAAGGTCAGTCTTCCCTGAATTGCGAGTTGTAAAGCTCCGCGTATATGCCGTTTTTTGCAAGCAGTTCTTTATGCGTGCCGCGCTCTTTTATACCCGTATCGTCCATTACTATGATCTCGTCCGCGTTTCTGATTGTCGTCAGTCGGTGGGCGACTATAAGCGTCGTTCTGCCTTTTGACAGTTCTCTTAACGCGTTTTGTATCTGTATTTCCGTTGCATTGTCGAGCGCGGACGTCGCCTCGTCAAGTATGAGCAGCGGCGGGTTTTTCAAAAACACGCGCGCTATGGATATCCTCTGCTTCTGTCCGCCGGAAAGCTTTACGCCGCGCTCACCGACAAACGTATCGTAACCGTCGGGCAGTGTCATTATGAATCCGTCTATATCCGCGCGTTTTGCCGCTTCTATGACTTCTTCACGCGTTGCGTCCGGTTTTCCGTAAAGTATATTTTCATACACCGTGCCGGTGAATAAGAACACGTCCTGAGATACCATGCCTATGCTCTGACGCAGAGAGCTGCGCTTTATATCTCTTATATCCTTGCCGTCAATCCTTATGCTTCCGTCTTTTATCTCGTAAAAACGCGGTATAAGGTTGCAGACGGTGGTTTTGCCGCCGCCGGACGGGCCGACGAACGCCACGGTCTTTCCGGCGGGAATGTCTATGTTTATGTCTTTTAAAACTTCCTTGCCGTTGCCGTAGTCAAAGCTTACGTTGTCAAACTCAACTCTGCCGGTGATATTTTTCAGCTCTTCCGCGCCTTCTTTGTCCTCCTCCGGCTTTGTGTCAAGTATCTCGGTAAATCTTTCAAATCCCGTCATACCGGACTGGAGTTGCTCGATAAAGCCTATAAGGCGTTTTATAGGCGTTATGAACACGTTTGCAAACATCATGAACAGCGCGAAATCGCCGGGCGTTATGTAACCTCTGATGGCGCAGAAACCGCTTGAAACGAGTGCGATGACGCCGAGCAGGTCAATTATATAATCGCTTCCGGACGAAAACTCCGCCATCGTTTTATAAGCGTGTTTTCTCGCGTCAACGAATTTGTCGTTGTTTTCCTTAAAATGCTGCAGCTCGTAATCCGCGTTGTCAAACGCTTTTGACACTCTTATGCCGGATATGCTGTTTTCAAGCGCGGCGTTCACCTCGCCTACCTGCTCGCGCATTTTGGTAAAGCTCTTGCCGAGCTTTACGCGCTTGAACATTGCAAATACCACAAGCGGCGGCATTGACAAAAAGATTATAAGCGTGAGCCATATATTGACCTTTGCCATCAGTATGAACGATACGACGAGCAGGATTGCCGCAAGGAACAGGTTTTCCGGTCCGTGGTGCGCAAGCTCCGATACGTCAAACAGGTCGTTTATTATGCGCGACATTATAGTACCGGTCTTATGGTCGTCAAAGTATGAAAACGGCAGCTTCTGCATATGCGCGAATACTTCGTTTCTCATCTGATACTGCATTTTTACGCCTACTATATGACCGTAATACTGCACGCAGTACGCGCCTATCATTTTTATCGTATATACTCCGATAAGAACGCCTAACCATATGAATATCATTTTGATATTCTTATCCGGTATGTAATCGTCTATTATGCTCCTTGATACGACCGGAAGAAACAGATCGCACAAGGCGACGACAAGCGCGCAGCACATATCGAATATGAACTGCTTTAGATTTGGTTTATAATAACTGCAAAACCGTTTTATCATTTTATCCTCTCACTTAAATACCCCACTCTGTTTTTGAGTGGGGTATTCATATTGTCTTTATAAATTAAACGTTGCCCTGTCTGTCGGCAAGTATTCTCATTATCTGATCGAATTCATCCTCGGACAAACCGTTGTCTTCTTCTTTTTCCTCGGGTTTGGTCTCCTTAACGGTCTCGATCACGGGAGCGGCGACGGTCTGAGCCTGTACGGGCGCCGCGGGTGCGGCCGCGACCGGTTCCGCCTTTTTGACCGCCGGCTGTGCGGCTTTGGGAGCCTGTCCTTTTATGGAGCCTTCAAAACCTGTGGCGATGACGATTATCTTCATCTCATCCTCTAAGTCGTTATCAAAGTTCGCGCCCCAGATAACGTTCGCGTCAGCGTGCGTTTCGTTTGAAATGAGCGTGGAAGCAGTCACAACGTCGTCCAGACCTATATCGGGCGAAGCGGTAACGTTTATGATTATGCCGCGCGCGCCGGTGATGGACGTTTCAAGCAGCGGGCTTGAGATAGCGGCTCTTGCCGCCATTTCCGCTTTGTCCTTGCCTTTTGCCGCGCCTACGCCCATGTGAGCGAAGCCGGCGTCCTTCATGATGGCGCTGATGTCCGCAAAGTCAAGATTTATGATGCCGGTGCCGTTTACGAGCTCAACTATACTGGAAACGCCGCGGCGGAGCACGTCGTCCGCTATTTCAAAAGCGTTTGCCAACGTTATTCTCGTATCGGAGACCTGCTTTAATCTCTCGTTAGGTATTATGATAAGCGAATCGACGGAGGCGGCGAGTTTTTCAATACCGGCTTCAGCCTGATCCATTCTTCTTCTTCCTTCAAACGCGAAAGGCTTGGATACGATACCTACGGTAAGTATACCCATATCCTTTGCTATTTTGGCTATGATCGGAGCAGCGCCCGTGCCGGTGCCGCCGCCCATACCGGCGGTGACGAATATCATGTCCGCGCCTTCTATAACGGCGGTAAGCTCCTCTATGCTTTCCTCGGCGGCTCTTGCGCCTATTTCGGGATTGGCGCCGGCGCCGTGACCTTTTGTAAGTTTTTCACCTATGGGCAGTTTTGTCTGCGCCGCAGAATTCAAAAGTACTACTTTATCTGTATTGACCGCGATAAATTCAACTCCCACTATATTGGACGCGATCATCCTGTTGACAGCGTTGTTTCCCGCGCCGCCTACACCTATAACTTTTATTTTGACAAGATCGTCAAGAATGTTTTCCGCTGAGGGTATTTCGTTTACGAATGGCATTTTCTTTCCTCCTGATTACGTACGGTTTTATATGACAGTAGATTTTTTATTCAGTCTATTCTATATAATAGTATGTTTTTTTATTTTTTGCAATAGGTTTTTTGCAAATTTTCTGAAATTTTACGATTTTTTTTGAAAAATGTCTTTATTTTATCTCATTTGTTTTTCTGTAAGAGCATTTTTCGGTACTTGTCGCGTCAATTATACCTGTTTCTTCCGCGGATAATGTCGAAATAATGCTTTCAGACAAAGTTAATTTTGTTTTTGTCTGCTCCGCGGCGCCTATGTTGATGATGAATCTGTCGTCATATTTCAAAGAAACGTCAAATTTCTCGCTCATATCTATACGGTTTATATGAGGCGATATGCTGTGTTCTTTTACGTCCGTAAGCAGTTTGCAAAGATAATTGTAATGCGTCTCCGTTCTGAATTCTATTTTTTCGCCGAGGACCGCTTTTGATATATCGCAGGATAAGAGCTCCACTTTTATATCCGGCTTTTCATCCGTTATCTCTATTATTTTAAGTGATGAGGTTACGGAATAATACTGCCCGCCCATTTTGATATAATACTCGCCTACGCCGTCCGTGACCGTTATTATCAGCTTGTCCGGCAGCTGTTTTTTTATTGATATCTCGTCAAGCGAAGGATATGCTTTGCGCAGTCTGTCCTCAAGCGCGCTTGTTTTTGTTAAAAACAGATTTGAAGTTTTGGACAGTTTAAGCGCGGAATAAAGCTCCTGCTCCGTGTATTTCTGCGAGCCGGTTACCGTAACGTCGTTTATGCGGAAGAATATAAAAACGAAAACCGCGGCAAGTATTATTACTGCGGCAAGTATCATGCAGACAGCCGCCGTGCGTCTTATCGCTGTTTTTCTTGCGCGGCTTTCGCGGAAGCTCTCCAGCATACGCCTTGATTCCGTATCCGACGACACGGTCTGTACGTTTTTTTCTTCTCCGTTGTCCCGTCTTATTATCTTTCCGTCTTTGAATTCAAAATCGGAGCCTTTTCCGCCGTTCATCTCTTTTTCTCCAATATGCGCATAAGCTCATTGTATATGCGTCCGTTTGCGTCCGGCACGGCGAAAGCCTTTATGTTTTCGCACAGTTTTTCTCTTAACGCTTTGTCGGACAACAGCTTTTCTATGGCGCCGTTCATGCTGTCCGCGTTGAAGTCCGCGTCCCTTATAAGCAGCGCGGCTTCTTTGTCCGCTAAAACTTTTGCGTTTTTGTACTGCTGATCGTCTGTGACGTTGGGCGACGGTACGAATATCGCGGCGCGTCCCGCTTCCGCGATCTCCGACGTTGTCATCGCGCCGGAACGGCAGATTATGACGTCCGCCGCAGCCTGACGCAGCGGCATATCGTATATGTAATCAAGCAGCTCAACGTTCTCTTTTCCGTCCGATCCTTCATACATTTCTTTTACTTCCGCGTAATTCGCGGCGCCCGCGGCGTGCGTCATACGCACGTCTTTTCTGCTTGACAGATATTTTTTCGCGTATCCGGACGCGGCGCGGTTTATCGTCTCCGCGCCTAAAGAACCGCCGTAAACGAGAACGCTGTATCTTGTATTTATCCCCAGCGCTTCTCTTGCTTTTTCTCTTGTATAATTCTGATCGGCGCGTTTGCCGGGGTTGCCGACTTTTATTATCTTGTTTCTGTATTTTGGTTTAATATGCTCCGCCGCGGCGTCAAAATTTGTAAATATTACGTCAACGTATGGCGAAAGCATACGGACCGCAAGACCGGGCACGGCGTTTGACTCGTGCACCGCCGTAGGTATTTTCAGTGCTGCCGCCGCGCGGCAAAGCGGATAACAAACGTATCCGCCGGTACCTACGACGAGGTCCGGCTTGTGTTTTTTGAGCAGTTTTTTGGCGCGGCTGACGCTCGTCAGCGTCAAAAACGCCGTTTTTATGTTAGACAGCGACAGGCTTCTTTTCAAGCCCTGTATCTCTATATGCTCGAGCGGATAGCCTGCTCTCGGCACAAGGCGGTTTTCCATGCCCTTGCTCGTGCCGACGAAAACTATTTCGCAGTCTTTGTTATTCTCTTTTATCGTATCGGCTATGGCGATGGCGGGATTTATATGTCCGCCGGTGCCGCCGCCCGTCATCATAACTTTCATATTCTACCTAAATCTTCTTCTCTGCCGAAAATCTTGAAATACACAAAAGTATACCGCATTCCGCCATGAGTATTATCAGCGCCGTGCCGCCGTAGCTTATGAACGGCATGGAAATGCCCGTAGGCGGGAAAAGTCCCGTAACGACGAATATGTTCAAAAGCACCTGTACGGCTATTTTGCACGTTATGCCCGCCGCCAGAAGTCTTGAAAAGCAGTCCGGCGCGCGCAGGGCTATAAGTATACCGCGCCAGACGAATATACCGAATACTATAATAAGTCCTATGGCGCCTGCAAATCCGAATTCCTCGCAGACTATCGCGAAAATAAAGTCGTTCTGCGGTTCCGGCAGATACAGATGCTTAAGCGTTGAATTTGTAAATCCCACGCCGAAAAGACCGCCCGAGCCTATCGCGTTAAGACTCTGTATGACCTGCCAGCCGTCGCCTAACGGATCGCTGTAGGGATCGAGCCATACGGCAAGTCTGTCGCTTGTATAATCCGTAAACGTCGCTATCGCAAACGCGCCCGCGCCGCCGGCGCCTATGATGCCGAGCAGCCACGGCAAAGATACGCGTCCCCAAAGCATAACTATCCAGCCTATCAAAAACAGGATTATGGTACCGGACAGATGTTTTTCCATAAGAGTTACAAGACATACGGAACCTACGATGCACAGCGGTATGAAAACTTCTCTTATGAATACGGGAAAGCTCTCTTTGAATTTACGCTTGAATAATCTTTTGTTCTTTAAAGCTATAGTCCGCTCGTCTAAATCGCGGTAGGCGTCAACGTAGCGCGATATGTACCACGCGAGCATCATTACGAGCGCCAGCTTCATTATATCCGTAGGCTGAAATCTGAAAATGCCCAGGTCTATCCAGCGCTTTGCGCCGTTTACGCTTTTACCTATAATCGGAACGGAGGCGAGAAGCAGGAAAGACACCGCGAAAAATACCGGTGCTCCCCATTTCATATATACTTTATAGTCGACCGAGGCGAACGCTATCATGGCAGCGGCGCCTATAGCCGTGAATATAAGCTGTCTTTGAACGTAGTAATAGCTGTTGCCGTAGTCGTTTTCCGCCCACGGATAGCTTGCGGAATAGACCATAGCCAGACCGAAGCCGACAAGGATAAGGATGATGACGAGAAGCGGTATATCCGGCATCCCTCTCACCCTGAATATGTTTTTTTCTTTTACCTGCTTTTCCGGTACGGAAACGGCGGACTCTTCTGCGTCGGATGTGACCTGAACGTCTGTTTTAGCCATTTACATTATCCCTCTCAACGCAAAATACGATACTATACACATTACGGCGGTTATAACGGAAAACACGGTGACTATCTTTACCTCGGACCAGCCGCACATCTCAAAATGATGATGTATGGGCGCCATTTTGAAAATGCGCTTTTTAGTCAGCTTGAACGATGCGACCTGAAGTATCACGGATACCGTTTCCGTTATGAATATGAGCCCGAAAAGTATAACGGTAAGAGGCGAATCGAGCATGAACGCGCCGCCGACCACGAGGCCGCCTAAGAAAAGCGAGCCCGTGTCACCCATGAATATCTTTGCGGGATAGAAGTTATACACAAGAAATCCTCCGCACATGCCCGCGGTAACGCCGCCTAAAAGCGCAAGATCATTTCCGCCTATGCCGCCGGCAAACGCCATTACCGCGAAAAACACGCCGACGAGCAGAGTGTTTGACGCGGCAAGGCCGTCTATGCCGTCCGTTAAGTTAACGGCGTTGACGACGCCCGTCAGAAGCAGTACGGCGATTATATAATAGAAAAATCCGAGTTCGATATGAAGCGAGGTGAACGGTATATGCAGCGCCGTGCTCATGTTACCGGTCAGTCTCATACCGGCTATGAACAAAGCGGCGCACACGAACTGCAAGGCGTACTTCTGCCACGCTTTAAGTCCCTCGTTTTGTTTTTTAAGCAGTTTTACGCGGTCGTCTATCATGCCGGTAAGACCGTTCAGTAAAGCGTATCCGAAAACGAGAGCGGCGCGCGTTGACACAGATCTGAAGCCGCTGTTTATCAGTCCGACCGTAACTGATATGACTACGGTGATGCAAAGCGAAATTATCATCGCTATGCCGCCCATCGTGGGAGTGCCTTCCTTGCCTTTATGCCATCTCGGACCTATTTCAAGTATCTTCTGACCCATTTTAAGACTTTTGAGCTTTGGTATTATAAGCCTTGTCAAAAGCATACAGGAAAGAAACGATATGGCAAAAGAAGCTATTAAAATAACGGTTTTCTGCATTATTTATCCCTTTCCTCAATAAGCTTTTCAAACGCTTCCACGGCGCGCTCAAGTCCTACCGCGCGGCTCGCCTTGAAGAGTATCACGTCGTTTGGCTTACACCTTTTAAGCATTTCCGCCGCGACTTCCTCAAACGGAGTACCGTCCTCAAAACAGATCATATTTTCATCCTTCATACCTTCAATAACGGCGCCCACGGCGTATTCCTTTGCCGCTTCCCCGTAGGTATAAAGGTAATTCAGTCCCATATCGAACGCGGTCATACCGACGTCGCGGTGAAGCGACGCCGAGCTTTCGCCGAGCTCCAGCATTTCGCCTAACAGCGCGTGCGTCCTGCCGCTGCATTCGCGCACGAGAGTCATAAGCGCGGATAAAGACGCTTTCATTGATTCCGGCGCGGCGTTGTAACAGTCGCAGACTATGGTAAGATCGCCTTTTTTATATATTTTCTGCCGCATTCCCGTGTTTTCAAACGCGGATATGCCTTCTTTTATCTTCGCGTCGTCCATGCCCGCGACTCTGCCGCATATATACGCGGCTGCGGCGTTATACACGTTATGCATACCGACGGTCGGCGCGGTAATTCCGTAAACGGCGCTGCCGTCCGGACGTTTAAGATCAAAGCTCAATGCTCCGCCCCGGAATTCCGGATGAGTTATCCTGTAATCCGCGTCCTCATTGAGATACGCGTAATAGATCACGTTGTATTCTTTTTTAAGGCTGTCGCGCTCGCGCCACAAAAACCTGTCGTCGCCGTTCAGAATAAGCGTAGAACCGGGCTTCATTCCCGCGGTTATTTCAAGCTTTGCCTTTAATATATTCTCCTGACTGCCTAAGATCTGCATATGCGACGTGCCGATATTCGTTATTACGGCGACGTCCGGCTTTGCTATCTCGGACATGGTCTCTATCTCATGAAAGCCGCTCATTCCCATTTCAAGCACGAGCGCCTCGCAGCCTTTTTCCACCTCAAGCACGGTGAGAGGCAGCCCTATTATGCTGTTGTAATTTCCCGCCGTTTTCTGCGCTTTGAAGCCGTGGCTTATGACCGCGTAAATGAATTCCTTTGTCGTTGTTTTTCCGACGGAGCCGGTGACGGCAAAGACTTTGGGCCTTCTGGTGTCAAGAAATCTTTTTGCCATCAACTGCAGGGCTTTTAACGCGTCGCCGGTGACTATCGCCGTGCCGTGCTCCGGCTCGCGCTCCGACAAAACGCAGGACGCGCCGTTATCTATGGCGGATTCAAGATATTTGTTGCCGTCCGTGTTCTCGCCTTTCAGCGCGACGAACATACAGCCCGGCGTCGCTTTTCTTGAATCCGTGACAAATGATCTTATCTCAGCCGAAGGATCGCCTGTCAGTCTGCCGTCACAAAGAACGGCCGCTTCTTTTGCTGTCATTATCGTCATTTTCATATCCTCCGCTGTTAAAGTCGGTAATTATATCCGCCTCGGAAAACGGGTGTTTTCCGTTTTTATCTATCTCGTATTCTTCGTGTCCCTTGCCGCATAAAAGCACGGTGTCACCCTCTTTTGCGGCCGAGAGCGCGTAAATGATCGCTTCTTTTCTGTCCGGGATCACTTTGTATTTACTGTGTTTATCTATGCCGGATAAAATATCTTTTATAATATCCTCTGGCTCTTCGCTCCTGCTGTTGTCGGACGTCACGACCGTGATATCGGCGAGCCGCGACGATACGGCGCCCATTATCTTCCGCTTGCCTTTGTCCCTGTCGCCGCCGCAGCCGAATACGCATATAAGTCTGTTTTTTGTAAGTCCGCGCGCGGTGACGAGCGCGTTTTCAAGCGCGTCCGGCGTGTGCGCGTAATCTATTATTACGTCCGCACTGTATCTGCTTTTATGCATCTCGAATCTGCCCGGCACACCGGAAAAATTCGATAATGCCCCGGCCGCGTCTTTCGCGTCCTCTCCCATAATTTCCGCCATACAAAGCGCGGCCAGGGCGTTGTAAATATTGAATTTGCCGCAGACGTTTATCCGGCACCGCGTGTTTTTGAAACCGCTGTACTCAAAAACCGAGCCGGTCCTGCCAAGCGTTATTATTCTTGCCGTAAATTCGCCTTCATAAAGCGAAAAATGCGGACAGTCAAGTTTTCCCGTATAAAAATCATCCGCATTTGAAACAAAATTTTTGCAAAGCGGTATGAGTTTCTGCTTTGATTTGAAATACGACTCCATGCTGACGTGGTGATCGAGATGATCCTCCGTCAGATTCGTCATCGCGCCCACTTCAAATACGCACGGCGCAAGTTTTTCGTAATCGAGTCCGTGGGACGACGCTTCAAGCACGGCGTACCCCGCGCCGCCTTTTACGGAATCCGCAAAAAGCCTGTATAACTCTCGCGGGTCCGGCGTAGTCTGGCTTGCTTTTCTTATATTACCGCATATTATATTCTTCACTCCTCCTATAAGAGAAGCGGAGCTTTTGCCGTGGATCGCCGTAAGTATATGGAAAAGCATGGACGTAACGGTGGTTTTTCCGTTAGTACCCGTCACGGCGGCAAGCCTCAGTTTTTTCTGCGGGTCACCGTTTATATGCGCGCACATCTGCGCGTACGCTTTTTTTGCGTCGTCCGTTATTATATATCCGCCGCCGTCGTGTCCGTTTTCACAAACTATTATTTTACAGCCGCGTTTTTTTGCTTCTTTTATATGAGCTTCTCCGTTATCGCGCTCGCCTTTATAAGCGCAGAAAACGGTGTTTTCATCTGCAATATCCGATCGGTTTACAACGTCCTTTACACAGACGTCCGTATCCGCGCTCATACGCACAACGGAAACGTCCGATAAAATATCGCTTAATCTCAATCAAATACCCGGTCCTATCGCAATGTATTGTCGTCAGATTCAACTATTCTGAATTCAACGGTGACCGCCGAGCCCTCTTTGACCTGCTCTCCGGCTTCCGGATACTGTCTTACAGACAGACATGAAGCGGAATCTGAAGGAGTTCCGGTGAGGTTTGCGTTAAGTCCTCTGCCGGTTATAAGCTCCCTGCATTCTTCCACGCTCTTGCCGATAAGATCCGGCACGGTCACGGTTTTTTCATTCACGTCGTTTGTCGCGTACAAAAGCACTTTGCCGGCGCTTACCGTTACGTCCGTGTCGGCGGGCGGCATCTGTGATCGGACGGTTCCTCCGTCGCCTGTGACCTCCACGTCAAGCCCGAGCTTTTTCACGGCTTCTTGCGCGGCGGATACGCTCATGCCGGCGTAATTGCCGACGGATACGCTCTTATACTGCGCGTCGTCCGCCGAATATTCCGGAACGTATCCGAGATACGGCAAAACCTCCGACATTATCCTTCTGTTGTACGGCGCCGCTATCATGGAGCCTTCCTCACGGGAAAGCGTGGGTTCGTCTACTATCACTATCATTGAGACCGCCGCGTCGTCTGCCGGCGCTATGGAGATACATGAAGCGACGCGCAGCGAATACTCGCCGTTTTTGTCCTTTTTGTCTCTTTTTTCACTCGTACCGGTCTTTGCCGCCACTTTATAGCCTTTTACACCGGCGTTTGAAGAGCCGAGCTTATTTGCAACGCCTTCTTCAAGTACGTCCATTATTTCGTTTGCAACCCTGGATGAAACGACCTGTCTTTTAACGTCGGTCTCAAAATCCATTATGACGTTGCCGTTGTCGTCCTCTATGCGCTTTACAAGGTGCGGCGTTACGAGATTGCCGTCGTTTGCAAGGCTCGATACGGCGGTAAGCTGCTGTATAGCCGTGGTTTTGAACGTCTGACCGAACGAATATACCGCCAGCTCAACGTTGTTGAAATCACGTCTGCTGTGGTAAATGCCCGCAGCCTCGCCGGGAAGATCTATACCGGTCAGGCCCGTGTATCCGTACGCCTCGTAATAATCGTAAAACCTCTCGTCTCCTATTTTTTCGGCGGTCATCATCATAACGGGGTTGCACGACTGCTGAAGTCCGAGATCGAAAGTCAACGCTCCGTGGCCTTCCGTTTTGTGACAGCGAACAACGCCGTAGCCTTCAACTATATGGTAGCCGGGGCAGTAGAACGACGTGTTGTGAGAAACGAGCGTTTCCTCAAGCGCTATGGAGCAGGTTATGGGTTTGAACGTGGAGCCCGGCTCGTATAAGTCGTTTATCGGCTTGTTCTTCCACATCTGCATAAGAAGCGTGGTGTTGTACTCCAGATACTTTTCGCTGCCCTTCTCGTACTCGCATTCTTCAAGCATCCTCTGCGACTTTTCGTCTAACGTATACGGATCGTTGCAATCAAAATCCGGCTTTGTAGCCATTGCGAGTATGCCGCCGGTCTTCGGGTCCATTATAACTCCGGTAACGCGGTTGTCGGCGCCGGATTCCTCAAGACACTCCTCAAGGTATTTTTCAAGTATGGACTGGATAGTATAATCTATCGTCAGAACGAGAGTATAACCGTTCTGCGGCTCTATATACTGTTCGTAATCGTACGGCATATCCTGACCGAGACCGTTTTTGGCGGTTATTATCTTGCCGTCAACTCCGGTAAGATAGTCGTTATACTGATATTCTATACCGTATAAGCCCTGGTTGTCACTTCCCACAAAGCCGAGCGTGTGGGACAGGAAATTCTCAAACGGATAATATCTTGTTGAAGACGTGACGAGATGGACGGATTCAAGATCGTATCTGTTTATGAAAGCGCGGACGAGATCCGCCTCTTCCTTTTCAACGTTTTTCTTTATCGTCTCGTCCTTGCGTTTTTTCTTAAGCGTCTTTTCATAAACCGTGTCGTAATCGACTTCAAGTATCCTTGAGAGGTTTTCCGCAACGAGCTGGCGTTCCGCGTCGCTCTTCATATCCGCGGGGGAGATGAAAACGCGCTCCACCGTTCTGTTGTCCGCCAGGACCACGCCGTTTGCGTCCACTATAAGCCCGCGCGACGCTTTTATACCGGTCTCTGACGATATGCTGCCGGACGTATCGTTTTTGAACTTGTCATAGCTGACTATCTGTAAATAGAAAAGCCTGCCTGCTGCAATAACGGCAACAAGCACAAAAGCCACGGCTGTCAATATTTCTCTTATATGCGTTTTTCTCGGTTTCAGGGATGCCATTGCAAGTTCCTCAAAAAAAATCAAACGGTCCGCCGCCGGTTCGGCGGCGGACCCGTGAACAGTCACCGATACAGTTTATTCAGCTGTTACCTTATGTATTCCAGAAACGACGATATACTGTCTCCGAAAGCGGACAAAAGCGCCGCAAAGGAATATTCGCGTTCGTTTTCCTCATCCGGTGTCAGCGTTACCTTGTCCTCGGCTTCAACGGTTATGTAGTGAGCGGGCAGATATTCGGATCTTACCATACCGTATTTTTCCGCTGTCTGACGTATTTGCGTTATATCCTTTTTTTCAAATATTTCCGCTTTTGCGTCCGCGGTCTGCTCTCTTATATCCGCAAGCCTGCTGTTGAGCGTTGATATCTCGTTATTCACCTCGTTTACTCTGACGCTCAAAAACGTCACGAAAAGCGCGGCTATGGTAAAAATGCATATCATGAAGATCATCCCGTAGGGAACGGTCCTGTGCGCCGCCTTATCCGTTGTGAAAACGCTTGATACTATTTTTGTTTTGGGAAGCGTGCGTATATCAACGGCGTCCGCGGCTTTTTGAAGCTCGCGCTTCTGCTGACGCGACAAAGCGGTCTTATTTGTTCTTACAACAGCGTTATTCATTTACGCACTCTCCTTTATATTTTGCGGCAGACGCGGAGTTTTGCGGATCTGCTTCTCGGATTTATCTCAAGCTCCGCCTCGCCCGGCAATATCGGTTTTTTTGTTATTATTTTTACTTTTTCTTTATTTCCGCACACGCATACGGGAAAAGAAGGCGGACAGGTACAACCCCTTGCCGCGTCGGCAAAGGTGTTTTTTACGATCCTGTCCTCAAGCGAGTGGAAAGAGATCACCGCAAAGATCCCGCCGGGCGCAAGCCGGTCTATGACCTTTGTAAGCATTACCGGCAGCCGTTCCAGCTCGCCGTTTACGGCTATGCGTATAGCCTGGAAGCTGCGTTTGGCGGGGTGGTGTCCTCCGACTCTCGCCTTTGCCGGTATTGCGGATTTGATTATATCCGATAATTCCGCGGTGGTCTTTATCGCGGACTCTTCTCTTTTTCTGCATATCGCAGCCGCTATGCGCGGTGCGAATTCCTCTTCACCGTATATATATAATATTCTTTTTAATTCTTCTTCTGTTTTTCCGTTTACAACGTTGTAAGCGGTAAGCGGCGCGGACCCGTCCATCCTCATATCGAGAGGCGCGTCGTGCATATAGGAAAATCCGCGATCCGCGTTGTCAAGCTGATACGACGATACGCCGAGATCAGCCACGGCGCCGTCTAAATATTCTATCCCGAGACTGTCAAGCACGGAATCTATCTCATCATTAAAAGAATGTACGAAGGTTATTTTGCCGCCGAAGCGTGATAAGCGGAGCTTTGACGCCTCTATCGCCGTCGTATCCGCGTCAACGCAGATAAGTCTGCCTGAGGTGAGCTTTTCGGCTATCTTCTCGCTGTGACCGCCGCCGCCGAGCGTAAGGTCGACGTATACGCCGTCCGGCTTTACGCAAAGCGCGGACACCGTCTCTTCAAGCAGAACGGAACAGTGAGAAAAATCCGATGCGTTCGTATTCGTACTCACGTCGGGATACCGGCCTCGTTGATGTAATCCATGATCTGCTCACGGTCTTCTTCCTCAACGTATTTGTCAAACAGATCGGAATCCCAAATCTCCGCCAGCGTGTTTCTGCCTATGATAACGACGTCTTTTTTAAGTTCCGCGTGCGTGCGGAGCTTTTCCGGTATAAGGAGTCTGCCGCTTGAATCGAGCTCCACCTCGTAAGCGTAGCGGAAGATGAAACGGCTGGCTTTTGTGTTTTTATCGCCCGGTATGTTTTCAAAACGGGCGCAGAACTTGTCCCACTCCGGTTTTGAATATATTTTAACGCATTTGTCCTCTGTCCTGGACACGTAGAATTTACCTATAAGCTGATCGCGGAAGCAGGCGGGTACAAAAACCCTGCCCTTATTATCCACAGTGTGATTGAATTCACCGTAAAACACGGATTTTTGCCCTCCTTTCTCTCCACATTACTCAAAGTTATCCACATTTTCCACACCTTTCTCCACATCTATTGACTTTTGGTGGTGGAATTGATAACTTTTGCGCCACTCAGCGTACTTTCATTATATATCAATAACATAAAAAGTCAATAGGCGTATACCCGTGTTAACTAAAAGTTTACATTTTTTCGACAAAAAAACAGCCGGGACAAACGCCGGCTGACAGGAATTGTTTCCGTTTCTTTTTTCGTTTTTTACCGTCCGTTTTTGAAAGGCCTTTTTCACCGTTCGCAGGCGGCTTTATTTGCAATTTTGAGGTTGACAAAGCCGTCTTATTTTGATATAATATATTTAATGATTTTGAAAGGTCGATTCTTATGAAAAAATTAGTCATCGGATTGCTTATCACCTGTATGTTTTTGTCGCTCGCCCCGGCGCTTACGTCCGCCGCTGGCTCACCGAGCGGCGCGCCGGACGCTTATAAGGCTCTGCATGAGCTGTCCGACAACAAAAAACTGCAGGCTCAGTATATTTTTGACAACGTAGTATCGCTTGTACCGGAGGTGTCAAACGATCCCGTAACCGCGGAACACGAGGACGGCGGTATAACCATGTGGTTTGACCACAGCTATTACAACACGCCCGCGGAAGAGATAACCTCCAACGGCAAAAACACGTATCAGATAACGCTTGCGAAAAACGAGACGGAAGGCTGTCATCTGCTGATCGCATCGGACAGAGATATGAGCGGTCTTACGCTCTCCGTTTCAAAGTTCAAAAACGCTGACGGCAAAAAGCTTGACAAAGAAGTCTGCTACGGCTGGTATTTCGACGACGTTGACGGAAAGACCGTGGTCGACCCGATACCCGTGCTTGAACACGAATTCGATCTGACGAAAAACAAAAGCCAGATGTTTATAATAAAAGTAAAATCAAAAGCCGATTCTCCGGCGGGTCAGTACTCCGCCACCGTAAAACTGAAAGACAGCGACGGAAACGTTATAAAGCAGGCTAACGTATACGCGTACGTGTGGGATTTCACTCTCCCCGTCGCTTCATACTGCAAGACCCTGACGGATCTTAACGAATGGTCCGTCATAGTCGGCGCCAACAGAGAAGGCGCCACACAGGACGGACTTGAAGACGACCTTTACGCGTTGTATTACGAATACCTTCTTGACAACAAGGTAAACTGCTATAATCTGCCTTACGCGAAGCGCGGCTGGTTCTGGTCAAACGAGGTCGAGAAATATCTTGACGATCCGCGCTGCACCGCGTACGCGCTGTTCTGGAAATACGATCCCAATTACGCCTTAGACAAAACAACGCACAAATATATACCGGATATCCTCCAGTCAACGTATGACAGGGTATCAAAAAAGCAGGAATGGCTTGATAAAGCGTATTTCTATCCTTATTTTGATAAAGATTATAACGGCGACGAGCCTCTTTCCGTAGCTGCTCTGGAAAACATAAAAATGTGGAACGCACAGTTCACAGAGTATTTCGGAGCGCACAAGCTCATAACACCCATACATTACGATACAGCCATAAATAATACTTACGACTTTTTCAAGTATCTTGAAGACGACGTGACCGTATGGTGCCCGAAAACTTACTTCTTCAACACGAGCAAGGACAAGGCGGCTTATTCAAGTCTTTATAACGATTTCTATCAGAAAGCCATGGAAGACAAATACGGCGTGTTCATTGACAGGATGGCTGAGCAGCAAGCCGGCGGAGACGAGGTGTGGTGGTACGTAACGCGTTTCCCGCATAACCCCGAGATAACGTTTTCCATAAACGACGAGTCGGTAAAACACAGGATACTTTTCTGGCAGTCAAAGCTTTATAACATAGACGGCGTGCTTTACTATATGTGCAACGAATGGGAAAACGCAAAAACATGGACAAAGAAATATGAGTACGCCGTAAACGGGACCGTTGTAAACACTTACGGCAACGGCGTGCTTATATATCCCGGCGGCGCGCTTCAGGAATACATAGACAAATACGGCAGCGACGGTTATCCCGGACCTATCGGCTCTCTGCGTCTTGAATCCATACGCGACGGCGTTGAGGATTACGACTATTTCACGCTGCTCGATCAGAAATACGGCGAAGGAACGTCCGATCTTATGATAAAGCAGATAACTACGGCGTTAGGCGATTATTCAACGGATACGGAAAAATTCGCCAAAGTGCGCGAGACGGTGGGCAACCTGCTTGCAAACGAAAACGTGATAGATATCCCGTATGAAATGACGCACGAATGGGGAGAAGCGGAATACGTATGGTCCGCGGACAACAAAACCCTTACCGCCTCTCACAAGTGCGTGCTCAACGCCGAACACGGCGGCGAGACGGAAACGGTAAACGTAACGGCGGAAGTCGTAAAGAAAGCCACTTACAAAGCCGGCGGAAAGATCACTTATACGAGCGAGGCGTTTACCAAAAAAGGCTTTGAGACACAGACCAAAACGGTGCAGTTCAACAGGCTGGGCGACATAAACGGAGACAAAAAGGTAAACAACAAAGACGTGACCGTCCTTTTCAGAGCTTTAAGCGACCCGGATCAGGCGTTTGACAGGATAACAGCGGACTGCGACGGAGACGGAGATATAAACAACAAGGATACCGTAACGCTTTTCAAATACGTGTCGGGCTGCGATATAGCTCTTAAACACGGCACGTGATAAAAAAATACGTAAAAGGAACCTGAAAAATGAAAAAACTGCTGTCAGCGATCCTTACGGCGATCACGGTCGTTACCGCCGTATGTCAGATCCATACGGTATCCGCGTCCGCAGACACGGGTACGCCCGTCTCAGCCGAAGCCGGCATAACGGGAGACATCAACAAAGACAGTAAAGTAAACAACAAGGACGTGACCGTTTTATTCAGACATTTAAGCGGATCGGCACAAACAGATTTTGATACGGTCGCCGCGGACTGCAACGGCGACGGAAACGTTGACAATAAAGACGTTGTGGATCTGTTCAGATTTCTGTCCGGAGCGAATATAAAGCTCTATTACGGCAAAAAGCCGGCGACGCCGAAAGATCCGGGTTATATCATACCGGATGAAGATCTGAGCGGCAAAAACGTATCGTCAGATCCGTTGTCCGACGACGGAGACGGAGCCGCGATATTAACGCGTCTTAAAAAGGACAAGACCGTAAGAAACAATCTGGCTCAGCCTGAAAACAACGTGACAAGAGTCAAATTTGCGGAAGACATAGTATATATGTCGGGTTTCGGCAAAAACCTAAACGACTATATCTGCAATAACGATTACAGCGATCTCGGCTCTTACACCAATAAAATGAAATTTTCAGAGATAGCCGTAAATCAGGGATATATGCTTATCCCGGAAGCTGCGGAATTTCAGCCGGATGACGATATAACGTACGGCGAGGTGCTGCGCGGTCTGCTTTACGCTCTCGGCTACAGAGAATACGCCGACGAGCGCGGCGTAGCAAAGCTTTCTTCGGAAATAGGTTTAAGCAACTACGTAGATCTGTCTAAGAAAAATTCGGAGACGCTTTCGTACGCGGAATACGCGCAGGTCGTATCCAACGCGCTGCGGTTAAAACTCGTGCAGTGTATAGAAAAGAACGGCGAATACAGCGTTGTATCGCGCGGAAGCAATTACGATCTGAAAACTACGTATCTGCAGAACAACCCGTATGAGAAAGATTCCATTTTCCGCGTTGCAAACTCCGGCTGGGACATCTACGATCCCGGCGCGGGCAAAACCGGCTACAGATACGGACCGAGCTTTATAATAAACGACGATGGAACGATAGACTGCTGGCTGGCGTCAAACCCCGGCGTGTCAGGTGAAATAGACTGGGGAATGTACCGCAAGTCGTATGACAACGGCTTTACCTGGACGACAGATACCGGCGCGGTGCGGCCGACCTCCGCCGCGGAGGACTGGAACTGGTCCTGCGACCCGGGCGTCATAAAAATAGGTAAATACTACTACGCAACGTATACTACTATCCTCTGGCATGACGGCGTTGACAACAATCTTTTCGTTGCAAGAAGCGAGACGCCGGAAGGCGCGTTCGTTGAAAAATGGGACGGAACCGGCTGGGGCAATGACCCGAGACCCATAATCTCTTACGACGGAACAAAATCCGACTGGGGCTGCGGCGAAGGATCCATGGTAGTTGTGGGCGACACGCTGTATATCTACGCGTCGTGGATAACCGCTTCAAACACCGTAGAGTATACAAAAGTTTATACCGCTGACGCGACGAGCGAAAACTGGCCGGAGACCATGGTATACCGCGGCGTCGCATACAAACACGCCAACGCCGAGGACAGCGCAGACGTAAAATATATAGATGCGTACAACTGTTTTATATCCGTGGCAACGGCAAACAGATTTAACGAAAGCTGTTATATAAACGTTATGACGTCGTTTGACGGCATATATTTCAGGCACGAGGCGTCGCTGTATCACACCACCGCTTCTTCAAACATACAGACCTGCATACACAATATGGGTATTACGGGCGACAGGCTCGGACACATAGATATATTCAATACTCAGCAGTACGTGGGATACGCGTATCAGCCCGACGGCTACAGCTGGGCGTGCTGGAGAACGAGACTTTCACCGATAGTATTCATAGGATCGGATAACTACAAGCACCTGAGCAGAGTTATATCAAAAGACGCCTCCGACACAAACGTCTCCGATACGACTCATACTCCGGACGTTGTTCAGATACGTATGGGATCGAACAATTACTACGTCAGCACGGGATCAAGGACTATAAGCATAACGAGCAAAGGCACGTCAAAGGCGTGCAATATGACTCTCACAAACAAAAACGGCAGCTCGTCTATAGCTTCAAACAACGTGCTGAAGCAGACCGAGTTCATTTACGACCGGACAAAGCTTCAGCTTGATATAAGCGGCTCGACGTTCAAAGTCAAACTGCTTGCGGACGAGGTCGTGAGAGTTTACGCAAAATATAACGGACTCATGTGCGAGATGGCGGTCGTTCCCGCGTATCTTGATCAGACGGGACCCGTGGCGTTTTATCCGGAAACGGATACGGTAACGATATACGCAAAAAGCGAAACAAAACAGCCGGCGTTCATAGCAAAAAGCGCTGTAAACGAGTATCTTATGCTGTGGGGCAACACGTCAAGCTATACGGAAGCAACAAACAAGGACAATTCCGCAAGCGTTCAGGGCTGGGATCAGGGCTGTACGTTATCCGGATATGACGAAAGCGTTATAAGCGTAAGCGCGGACGGCAAGATAACGGCAAAGAAGGTCGGCACAACGACAATTACGGCAACGTATATGGGACTGACCGCGACAATAAAAGTAGAAGTCAAAAAACTGTAAAAAACAAAACCGGCTGTCGCCGTACGGCGACAGCCCCTTTTGTGTTTATCTGTAATAAGAATAATGCGCGGTTATTTCTTTTTCTTCTCCGCTTATCTCGTCCGGACCGGATATTACCGCTCCGTCAAGCGACATAAGCTCAAACAGCTTTATATCCGTCATCTTTGTGCGGAATATCAGCTTTGCGTTTCCGTCCGTTACGGTGAAATATCCGTCGCTTACACGGCACAGACAGTCGCGTCCTATAACCGTATCTCCGTTTTCTCCCTTTGATTCGGTAACGTATTTCATGTTATGCGAACAGATCTTTGACGCAAGCTCGTTTTTATACCGCATGGACTTGACGTTTTTTGATTTGATATAGCGGAAAAACCAACCGTCTCCCATATCAGAACGCCGTTTTTTCCGTAATATACGAAACGAGCTCGTCTATCGGTATCCTCACCTGCTCCATCGAATCGCGCTCGCGCACGGTGACGCACTTGTCTTCAAGCGAATCAAAGTCAAACGTGATGCAGTAAGGCGTGCCTATCTCATCCTCGCGTCTGTAACGCTTGCCTATGGAACCGGCGTCGTCGTAATCTACGCTGAAATACTTGGAAAGCTGTGCGTGTATCTCCTCAGCCTGCTCGGACAGCTTCTTTGAAAGCGGCAGGACCGCGGCTTTGAACGGAGCGAGAGCCGGGGAAAGACGCAGCACCACGCGGCTGTCTCCGCCTTCAAGTTCTTCCTCGTCGTACGCGTCGCAGAGGACGGACAAAACCGTTCTTTCAACGCCGAGAGACGGCTCTATAACGTACGGCAGATATCTTTCGTTCGTTTCCGCGTCAAAATACGTTAAGTCTTTGCCGGAAACGTTCTGATGATTCGTCAGGTCGTAATCAGTTCTGTCCGCTACGCCCCACAGCTCGCCCCAGCCGAACGGGAACAGGAATTCAAAGTCAGTCGTCGCCTTGGAGTAGAAGCAGAGCTCCTCAGGTGAGTGGTCGCGCAGACGGATGTTTTCGTCTTTCAGACCGATGGAGAGCAGCCATTCGTGACAGAAATTGCGCCAGTAATTGAACCAGTCAAGGTCCGTGCCGGGCTTGCAGAAGAATTCAAGCTCCATCTGCTCAAACTCTCTGACTCTGAAAATAAAGTTGCCGGGAGTTATCTCATTTCTGAAGGACTTGCCTATCTGACCGATACCGAAAGGAACTTTCTTTCTCGTGGTGCGCTGAACGTTCACGAAGTTGGTGAATATGCCCTGCGCGGTCTCCGGACGCAGATAAACCGTGTTCTTCACATCCTCGGTAACGACCTGGAACGTCTTGAACATGAGGTTGAACTGGCGGATATCCGTGAAATTGTGTTTGCCGCAGGACGGGCAGGGGATGTTGTTGTCTTCAACGAACTGCTTCATTTCCGCCTGGGAAAATGCGTCTATCGGCTTTTCTAAAGTTATGCCCTGCTCTGCGCAGTAGTCTTCTATGAGCTTGTCCGCTCTGAATCTCTCGTGACATTCGCGGCAGTCCATCAAAGGATCGGAAAAACCTGCAAGGTGTCCGGACGCGACCCACGTCTGCGGGTTCATAAGTATGGCGGCGTCAAGCCCTACGTTGTATTTTGATTCCTGGACGAATTTCTTCCACCAGGCTTTTTTTACGTTGTTTTTCAATTCCACGCCCAGAGGACCGTAGTCCCACGTGTTTGCAAGACCGCCGTATATTTCCGATCCCGCGTATACAAAGCCTCTGTTTTTGCACAGCGCTACAATTTTGTCCATCGTTTTTTCAGTATTTTTCATAGCCAAGCCTTTCTTTTACTGGATTTTGAATTTATCGTATGCGGTGTATACCGTGCCTCTGGAGAAAGAAACTCTTTCATCGCTGCCGGAGCCGGTCACGGTGCACGGGAACACCACAACGGTTTTATCGTATTTTGAATAGGACAAAAGGGTTTTTGATATGTCCTCATAGTCTGAGGGGGACATATTTGTCTCACCCGCGTCCGACGCGCCTATAAGCGCTACTATGCCCGCCAGAAGATCGTGTTTGTCTTCATTGAACACGGACTCGAACAGTGCGCGGAAGAAACCGGTCTGCGTATCGCGTCTGCCGGCAAAACCGTTTGGATACACGTTATATCTTAACACCCAGGACGCCTTTTCGCCGTTCAACGTCTGAATACCTTTTTTAAGATTTATGGTAAACGCTCTGCCCGCCGGTATCATAACGGGATTTCCGTCGCTGTCCGTGACGGTCCTGCCGTCCACTACGAGCGGTATCGGCTCACGGGAGGAACCGGGCGTTACTATCCTTTCTTCCTCATTGACGTAATACATATCCGTCGGAACGTCGTATTTTACGCCGCCCATGCGGTTTATCAGATCGGAGAAAAGACTTATGCGGCAGCAGATATAATAGTCAATGGTAAGACCTACCACGCCGGCTACAAGCTCCGTGAATACGGACGCGCCTTTTCTTTCAAGCACGTCGCACAGCTTGATCTGAACGCCGGCGGAGGTGACCATAAGGTTGGGCGGTATTGCCGAGAGCATTGCCACTCCGCTTGAAGCGTTGTAACGCAAAAGCATTATAACGTCGGCTTTGTAATGACGCTGGTGCGTTGAAAGCTGGTCTATATCCGCGGTGTTCTGGACAGATATGCGATAGTCCGAGAATACGTCCGGCTGATAATCGGAGCCTATGAAAAGCACCGTAAAGCTCTTGTGATCTTCAAAAACCGGTTTGTTTCCTATAATGCCCGTTTTCCCGTCCGGCACGTCCGGTATTACGTACGTTTCTTCTGCCGTATCCTCAGCCTCTTCATCGCCCGGGGTGAAAAATCCGTCTGCCAAAGATTTTATCTGCGGCATTGCAAAATAGCCTATGAGTCCGAATATTAAAAGTGCCACGGCAAAGGCTATCAAAAAGCTTTTTACACTTGATAACATCAGCTTTCTCCTTTCGTCAAAAGCAAAAAATCGTTTTTTATCCTTATAAATGTCATATCAACACGGTAAATTTTTTTGTATTATACTATACCGGACAAAAAAATACAATGGGATATTATTATAAAATTATAAACTTTGTTATCTGTCACTTTTCGCGCTTTTACTTTTTATTAACAAAGAATTATTTGCAAATGCATATTGTTGTTGTATTATAAATTGTATAAAACAAACGGAGCAAACTATGAAAAAAGCAATATCCGTAATACTGTTATCGGTAATAATATGCATAACCTCGGCGGCTCTTTCCGGCTGTCTTTATATGTCGTACTCACAGGAAAGGCAGGGGCCGGCAATGTGGATAGTTGAAGATAAGGACGGGAACCGCTGTTATCTTTTCGGCACGGTACACACGGCTAAAAACGCTGATATGTACCCTTTTGCCGACGTTATAGAGGACGCTTACTCTTACTGCAAATATATAGCCGTTGAATATGACGTGACGGCGCCGGAAGGATCCGGTGATTTAAAGCAGTTTGAATACACGGACGGCACGACCGTAAAAGACCATTTATCAAGCGAAACGTATGAAGCAGCGGTCAGCGCCGTAAGAATATACGAAGGCGAATACGACGGCAAGTACGACAAATACGTGCCTGCTTACTGGTATTCTCTTATAGACTCGTATAACACGATAAACAACGGTTACAGCGACGAATACGGATCAGATTCTTATTTTATAAACAAAGCCAAAAACGACGGCAAAGACGTTTTTGAAATAGAAGGCGCGGCAAAGCAGACGGAAATAACGCTCAGCCTGTCCGATACCGTTATGGATTATTTCATCTCTCAGGCTTCAAAAAACAGGGGCAGCACCGGACTTGACTATTACGACGCGGTCTATAAAGAAGGCAGCATGGATCTGCTCTCCTATTCCGTCAATTCCTCCAAAAACGCGCAATACGGCAGCGCGGCGCTCAACGTCGCCATGAGCGAGTATTACGATATAATGTTCACACAGAGAAACAATGCTCTGGCTTTGGCGGTCAAAAAATGTTTAGCCGATAAGGACCGCGTTTTCTTCGCTTTGAGCATATCGCGGCTCGTCGGCGAAGACGGCGTCGTATCCGTGCTTCAGAGCAGCGGTTACAGAGTTGTAAGGAAATGATATGGAAAAGATAAGCTTAAAGGAAAAGATAAGAAAAAACACGCCGGAAAAGCTTGTTTTAAGATTTTTCTGCGCTCTGTTTTTGTCGTGTATCCTTTTTCTGTTAACAGCTTATCCCGTTCCGTTCAACAACGCGGTTTTCTTCAAAAAGGTCGGTTTTCCGCCTTTTATCTGTTCTCTGCTCGGCTTCTTTTCGGTTTTGTCCGTAATATTCACGTTTATCGATTCGCTTAAGCTTGAGCGTTTGATATTGCTTGTTTCATTTACCGGGTACGCGCTGATAACGCTTTTTGAAACGTCCGATATATGGTACGGCTTCGGCGCCTGCATTGTTTTGCTTATCGTCTGCTTTTACGTTTTTAAGGATGAATACGCGCCGGCGCTCAAGCGTGATATAAGCAAACGGCTCGTTATGATCATCGCCGTTGCCGCCGGGTCGTATTTCGCGCTTTTCGCAGGCGTACAGACGGTGTGCAAATATCTTTCGCTTACCACGCCAAACTATGATTTCGGCATATTCTCGCAGATGTTCTACTACATGAAAAACACTTTTCTGCCGTATGCGACGGCGGAGCGCGATATGCTGTTATCTCATTTTGCGGTGCATATATCGCCTGTGTTTTATCTGTTTCTGCCGTTTTACGCCGTTTTCCCGCGCCCCGAGACGCTTATGGTATGTCAGGCGGTCCTGCTCGCGTCCGGCGTGATACCGGCAGTTATGATATGCGGAAAACTCGGACTTTCAAACAAAGCGACGGGGACGTTTGCGCTTATATACGCGCTTTATCCCGCGCTTGCGGGCGGGTGCTTCTTTGATCTGCACGAGAACAAGTTTTTAGCTCCGCTTCTTTTATGGCTGTTTTACTTCATTGTAAAAAACAAGTGGTACGGCATAGCGATATTCTCCGTTCTCGTGATGCTCGTCAAAGAAGACGCGCCGGTATACGTCGCGTTCGCGGGGATATTCGTACTTGTCAGCGCAAAAAAGAAAGACAGATTCAAAGGTCTTGCAATGCTGGCGGGCGCCGTGATATATTTTATCGCAGCCGCACTTCTTCTTAACGCGTTCGGCGAAGGAACGATGAACGAGCGGTTTTATAACTATATGTCAGACCAGAACGACAGTTTGCTCAACGTCGCGGCAAACGTCATAAAAGATCCGGCGTACGTGATACATCAGATGTTCAACGCTTCTGCAGATCCGGCGGTTGAGACAAAAATCGAGTTTATGTTAAGAATGTTCATACCGCTCGGTTTTCTGCCGTTCTTTACAAAAAAGCTGCACAGATATATCCTGCTTCTGCCGCTCGTTTTAATAAATCTCATGCCGGATTACGTATACCAGCACAGCATATTTTTCCAGTATACGTACGGACCGCTTGCGTTTCTTATTTTCCTGTCAGTTTTAAATTATTCCGAGCTTTCCGGGAAAATAAAGCGGATGACGGGTACGTACGCCGTCATAGCTTCCGTGTTCATCTGTACCCAAAGCGTATGGTCGAATATGAATTATGCGGAAAATTATATAAGTAACCGCCAATACTGCGATACGGTGCGCGCGGCGATAGATACCATACCTGAAGATGCCTCGGTCGCCGCAAACACGTTTTACTGCGCCGCCGCGTCACAGCGCGCGGAGCTGTACGATCTTGACGAGACGTCGCACGCCCGCGAGGTCGATTATATCATACTTGATCTGCGTTCTTCAAACGGTATTGAAAAACTGCGCTCGTTTGAGCGCAGTATGGATTACAGCGAATATTACAGGCTGGACGGATGGGTCGCGATTTACAAAAAAAGATGATCAAGATTTTATTATCGGGAATTTTACGTCGTAATCTATATATTTGTCATAGTCGGCAACTCTTTCAAAATTATACAGACGGTTGAAGACCATAAGAGAAGAAAGCGGCTGTTTTTTATAGTCAACGTCGTCAATATAATACGTTTCAAGACTTACGAAAGTGCGGTTGTAGACCTTGGTGTTGCCTTCCTCGTCTGTCTCGTACAGTATGTTTTTACCGTTGCTGTCCGTCTCGTGCGCCAGGATCTTTCCGTCACGGTCCGTCAAAGCCGCGTCCTCGGCTGAATAGCTTACGAGCGTATACTCGTCAAGATCCACACCGTCAAAGAGCAGATATATGAATCTGTATCTGCCGCTTATATAAGACGAATAGCTGCAGTCCGTTATCCTCTCCCCGTCTTCAAACAAGAGCGAATAGTCAAAGCAGTCGTCTGTCGGCGTTTCTTTCAGATCATATTTTTCCTGCGCGTCTTTCAGTACGGCTAAATTATATCTGAGCGTAACCTGCAGCTGATGAGTTTTGGGGATATAGTAGCAGTCGCTTATTGAAAACTGGAAAGTCCCCTCGTCGTTTCTGTTTATGGTATCAAACGGGCTTTGATAGTAAATATCAATATCTTTGTTTTCCTGAAGCGCCGCTTTGAGCGCGTCTGAATAGAGTATATGCTTCTGCGGTCTTCTCATGCAGGAGCGTATAAGAACAGCGCCGAAAACGAATATTATAAGCGCTATAAGGATGATCTTCAAAACGGTTTTCAAAACCTTGTGGGAATTCTTCTGCATTCCCTCGTAATCGGTATATTCTTCAGCCATGGCATGACCTCCGTGCTTTTTATAACAATAATACATTATCACATTTTTTATATAATTTCAAGCGGTTAAAGACCCGTAATTGTAAATTTTCGGAGCTTTTATGAAACGAAAAAATCTAATATCAAATAAAAAATCAAACAGGATAAAACGTCCGACAGCCGTGTGGTTCATAGTTTTCGGCGTTCTTATACTGCTTTTTGCCGCGTTTATATTCTTTGGCATAAAAGCCGGAGAATACGCGCAAAAAGCAAAAACCGGCGAAGTCTGCGCCGAATATAACACGGTATATACGGAGGTCAATATATGAAAAAAACAATTTGTGCGCTTTTGGTATTATCTGTTTTATTATCCCTTTTTGCCTGCGGGAACAGGGAAGATACGACGCAGACGGACGAGACGGCGGAGGAAAGTTACGTTCCCGTTGATATATCCGGCATACCGGCTCCTTTGACGATAAACGGCAAAGACGTGCCGTACGCCTTATACAGATATTATTTCGGCGCCGTAAAATACAGATACGACAGCGACGACGATTCTTTCTGGGAAGATAACGACTATACGGAACAGATACGCGACGAGGTATTAAGATATATCCGCCGCAATTACGCTCTTGAAGAGTGCGCGGCGCAGTATGACGTACAGCTCACGGAGTCCGAAAAACGCCAGGTTGAGCAGACCATAATGTCCGACAGACTGCAGTATGAAAACGACGCGGATTTTTACAGAGCGCTTGACAGCAATTATCTGACCGAGGATATCTACAGATATCTGGAAGAGCAGGCAAGCCTTGAGGACAAGCTGCTGCAGTATCTTATAAGCGAAGAATCCGGACCTAAAATATCAGCCGAGCCTTCCCTCGTTCAAAGGTATATTGACAATTACGTCATAAGGTGCGACCATATCCTTATTTTAAACGACGAGGGCGACGACAGAAACGAAAACGAGACGCTCATAAAAGAGATATACGAAAAGCTCTTGTCCGGAGCGGATTTTGAAGAGCTGAAGGAAAAATACAGCGAGGACGATCAGACGAACTACAACGACGTAGGTTATTATATAGCTGAAGGCGATATATCCCAGATCCTTTCCGATGCGGCATTCGCGCTCGATATAGGACAGATAAGCGAAATCATCTACGCTCCGTACGGCTACCACATAGTAAAACGGCTTGAAAAGGATGACGATTATATCAAAGACAACCTCGGCACTTCTTTCGTGTCCTTCTACCAGTCCCACATGCTCGGCGAGATGATGAAAAAGATAATAGACAAGCAGGAAATAATATACGACGGCAGTTATTACACGTATACGCCGTTATCCGTAAAATAATTTACTTCAAAGTTAAAAAAAACATTTGACAAAACATATTTTTTATGATATACTGTAGGCGAAATCAAGAAACGGAGGTATTACTTATGGCATACATTATCAATGACGAATGTCTTTCCTGCGGCGCCTGCGAGGCTGAGTGCCCCGTATCCGCCATATCCCAGGGTGACGGCAAATACGTGATAGATCCCGAGAAGTGCATCGAATGCGGTGCCTGCGCCGGCGTCTGCCCCGTAGGAGCTCCCAATCCGGCTGAATAACAGACTGAAAATTCGCCCCGCAGGGCGAATTTTTCATGCAAAAACATAAATAATAATTACAGGATTTTTTGAATTATAAAAGGCAAAAGATTTACGCCATTTTAACATATATACGGTTACGAATTTAATTTTTATGAGTCAAAATATATCCGAATAGTTTTTTTGAGGTCGGAATATGGATTTTTTGATGATAATAAATCTGCTTGGAGGAATAGCTTTGTTTCTCTTCGGCATGAAGCTGATGGGCGACGGTATGAAAAGCGTTGCCGGAAACAAACTTGAGCTTATCCTCTACCGTCTTTCCAACACAACGCTTAAAGGCGTGCTTCTCGGCACGGGCGTGACGGCGGTCATCCAGTCATCCTGCGCAACGTCCGTCATGGTTGTCGGTTTCGTTAACTCCGGCATGATGAAGCTGCGGCAGGCGGTCAGCGTGGTTTTAGGCGCTATACTCGGTACAAGCATCACGGGCTGGATAATCTGTTTGAACTATATAGGCGGATCGTCCGGCATAGGAAAATACCTGTCGTCCGCCGTACTGACCGGCATCGTGGCGGCGATCGGCATAATACTGTGCATGTTCGTAAAAAACAAGACCGTCAAAAAGGCGGGCAGCATACTTATGGGCTTTGCGGTCCTTATGTTCGGTATGAGCGCGATGAGTTCCGCCGTTTCCTCTCTCGGTGAGGCGGAGGGCTTCCGCAATCTGCTCACCTCGCTTTCAAACCCTGTCTTAGGCGTGCTTATAGGCATAGCGGTCACTGCGGTTCTGCAGTCCGCTTCCGCCGCCGTCGGTATCATACAGGCTCTGTCCGTATCCGGTACGATAAGCATCGGCGCGGCTGTGCCGCTTCTTCTCGGCGTTACGGTAGGCGCGTCGGTACCGGTGCTTTTATCAGCTCTCGGCGCAACGGTCAACGGAAAACGCGCGGCTATCATATATCCTATAACGACTTCACTGAGCGCCGCGGTCTGCGCCGCCCTGTTCTATATCGGCAACGCCGTGTTTAAATTCGGCATCCTTGAAAACACGACGGACCCGTTCGTCATAGCGCTGCTTAACAGCGTTATAAGATTTGCAATGGTCCTTATGCTTTTACCGTTTACAAAGCTCATTGAAAAGCTCGTGACGCTGCTCATCAAGAAAAAGAAAGACGATGAAGACGACGCTCCTCTGCTTGAGGAAATGTTTATCTCTCACCCGGCGCTCGCCGTCGATCAGAGCAGAAGCGCGATGTGCGAAATGGCGGAAAGATCGCTTAAAGCTCTTACGCTTGCGACAAGACTTTTGACTGAATATAAAGAAGACGCGTACGACCAGGTCGCCAAACTTGAGGCGAGCGTGGACAAGTACGAGGACGGTCTCGGAACGTATCTTGTAAAGCTCACGGGCCGCGAGCTTACCGAACAGCAAAACAAAGACGTCTCGGTTTTCTTGCACACGTTATCGGATTTTGAAAGGATCTCCGACCACGCTCTCAACATAGCGGAAAGCGCAAAGGAAAAGAAGGACAAAAAGCTCGTATTCTCCGGCGGCGCGCAGGAGGAAATGAACGTCATAACGGGCGCTTTGAACGAGATCGTAAAAATATCCACGACCGCTTTCATCGACAAAGACATTGAATCCGCGAAAAAAGTCGAGCCGCTTGAAGAACTGATAGACGAGCTCTGCGATACGATAAAAACGCATCACATAGAACGTCTGCAGGCGGGACAGTGCACGATAGTTTCGGGATTCGTGCTGAACGATATCCTCACAAACTACGAGCGTGTTTCCGACCACTGCTCCAACATCGCAGCCGCGATGATAGAGCTTGACGTGGACGAATTTGATACGCATAAATACCTGAACCGCATAAAAAACAAACGCTCTGACGAGTTTGAAAAGCAGTACGAGGAATACGCGGAACGCTATAAGATAGTATGATATATAAGGCTCCGGGTCAAAAACCCGGAGCCGCAGAGTGAAGACAAAGCAGTTTTTGCTTTACCTTCTCCTTTGGAGAAGGTGTCACGAAGTGACGGAAGAGGCTATAAAATGATTTTTGCAGTTTGAAAAGCCCCTTTCGTCACAACGTCCCGTTGTGCCACCTTCCCCAAGGGGGAAGGTATTTCTCTGAAAATACTTTGTCAACAAATTGAGGCTCCGGGTCAAAAACCCGGAGCCGTTTTTTTATTTGTTTTTCAGATCTTTCAAAAGTGAAACGAACTGCGATTTATAAGAGTCGCCGCCGTAGTCTTTGCCTTCAACCAGAAAGAGCACGTTATCAAGCGTCAGGTCTTTACCGTATTCGCTTTTATGCAGTATCATACCGAGCTCGCAAAGCGCGGCTATGAGGTCGCTGTCCGCGTCCGGATCGGATGTGATACTCAGATTAAATCTGTAATCGTTCTGCACGCTCTTCTCTTCACCCGGCTTTTTGTATCTGACCGAGAGATCGAACAGCCCTTCGTTTTCCGTTTCATTTCCCTCTTTCAGCTTAAGCTCGTAGCAGACCGTTACGCTGTGGCCGGCGCCGAGCTCGCCCGCGTCCTTCGTGTCGTTTTTAAAATCCTGCTCGGACATCATCCGGTTTTCATAACCTATGAGCCTGTATTCCGCTACGTTTTCCGGATCGAAAGTTATCTGCAGTTTAACGTCGGAGGCTACCGTGTAAAGCGTTGACAAAAGATCTTCTCCGAATATTTTTTCCGCTTCCTCTTCGCCGTCTATATAATAGTATACGCCGTTGCCTTTATCCGCTATCGTCTCCATTATGCTGTCGCGGTAGTTGCCGTAGCCGAAGCCGAGGACGGATATATAAACGCCCTGCCCTCTCTTCTCCGTAACGAATTTTTCTATCTCTTCAACGCTTGACATACCTACGTTAAGGTCGCCGTCAGACGCTAAGATTATCCTGTTGTTTCCCTGCGGTTTGAAATATTTTTCGGCAAGCTGATACGCCGTTTTAAGTCCGGCTTCTCCGTTGGTCGATCCTTCGGCTTTAAGACCGTTTATCGCCGCCTGTATCATATCGGCCTTGTTTCCTGCGCAGCCTTCAAGCACTATCTGCTCGCCCGCCGCGTATGTGACTATGGAAACGGTATCTTCCGCGGTCAGATTTGAAGTAAGATACGAAAACGTCTTCTGCAAAAGCGGCAGTTTATCCTCCGCGTACATCGAGCCGGATATGTCGATCAAAAACACGAGATTGTTCGGCAGTCTGCTCTCCGGCTTTTCCGTCTGAAGTCCGAGCGTCAAAAGTCTGCTTTTTTCATTCCACGGGCAGCTAACAAGCTTTGCGCTCACGCCGAAAAGCTCGTTTTCGCCGGGCTTTTTGTATTCGTATTTAAAATAGTTGATAAGCTCTTCCGTGCGTATGGAATCGCCCGCGGTGGAGATTATTTCGTTTAAGCTGTAACCGTTTTTCAAAAGCCGGCGCAGAAGCGCGTAGGACGCGGTATCCACGTCCGCGGAAAACGTCGAGGTCGCGTTATCCGACGTTTTGATAAACTGATTCTCAATTATGCCCTGCTTCTCCGGGTCGTAATTACCTTTTTGACCGGGCTCCGGCATTTCAGCTTCAATAACGTCTTCGGCGTTCGCCTCGATCGGCGTCCGTCCGTCGTATTTACTGCTGTTCCCCGGGGCGGCGGTGTCCATCGGCGCCGGCATCGCGGAGCACGACGCGAGTATGAACATTACCGCCGACAAAATTACCGCCTTTATTGTTTTTACCGATTTTTTCATGACTTAATTCCTTTCGTTTATGATTTTTGCGATCATTCTCGCCGCCTCGTCGGATATCGCTGTCTCAGGCGAGTATTCGAATACGGCGCAGTCAACGTTTCCGGGAGATCTTTTTAGATGGGGGGAGACAAATTCACCGTTATCCGTCCTTATCCAGATGCGCGTCCCGTCGTCCTGTACCGGTTTTTCACCGCCTTCTCCGATGCTTTCGATAATGCTTTCCGCTTTTGCCTCGCTTATGGGGACGCAGCTGTATCCGCCGCCCGCGGTTCGCCATATAAGCGCCGCGCCGGTCATTTTAGGCAGGGTCTTATACGTTTCCGCGTCGGATTTGCTCATGCTCTGCTCCATCTGATAAGCAGGCGTAACGTTTACGTCGTTTGAGGAATAATTTCCTTTCCTCAAAAGAACGCCGACCATTACGGGAAACGACACGCTTACTATCAGAAACACGGAAGCCGCCGCGGCGATGATCGCTTTGATATAACCCGGCATACGCTTTTTGGGGGTGTAATTCTGCGCTTCATATACGTATTTATCGTCTATTTCACCGACCGTGTCCATAAGTTTTTTCGCATATTTTTCTTTATCCGTCACAGAAGTCCCTCCTCTCTAAGCTTATTACCGAGTTTTTCCCGCATCCGCATAAGCATGGTTTTTACCGCCGATTTGCCTAAACCCGTCTGGGCGCATATCGTTTCTATATCAAGACAGAAGAAATACCGCTTGACGAATACCACGCGTTTCTGTTTGTCAAGGCTTTTGATAAACCCGTCAAGCGCCTGCTTCAACGCCTCGTTATCAATATGTTCGTCCATTGAAAAATCGGACGGTATAAGCTCCGAAAGCTCCTCGGTGACAGCGCCCGCGCCGCCGCGTTTTTCTGCGGTCTCGCGTCTGACTCTGTCTACCGACAGCGCTCTTGTTATTTTTGCAAGATACGCGCCGAGCATATCCGGCCTGTCCGTCGGCATACGTTTCCACGCCTGCAGATACGTGTCGTTGACGCATTCCTCGGAGTCGCGGCTCGAGCTTGTGAGCGAATACGAAACGGAATAAAGCATTTTGCCGTATTTGATTTCCGTCTGACGTATCGCATCCTCACTGCGAGCCCAGTACAGATCCACTATTTGCTTATCCTGCAAACCGTACCTCCCGCAAAGAACTTTTCGTTCTTCGCTTAATAAGTCGAAAAAATCGTGCCGGGGTCACACCCGACACGATCATTTTACAACTTTTTTTTATAATTGTCAAGTAGGGGTCGGCTACGTGAACCCCCATTGCTCACGAGTTCGCAACGGGGAACCCCTATCGACGACCCGTTTGTAGGGGCGATCATTGATCGCCCGCTTATTTTGGCGGACGACCGATGGTCGCCCCTACAATCAACCCGCCGCAAGGCGGATCTCATCACGCAGTGATTTCATCGGTGAAGCCGATTTCATCCGCTCCGGCACGGGGCGGATTTCATTTTCCGCCACGCCTCCTCATTCGAAGAATGATGGGAGCCGGGGTTCCCCGGCGCGAACTGGAGAGCGTTGGGGGTTCCCGGGAGGGGACAGGGGGGTAGACGAGCTTTGCGCTTCCGGGGGAAGATGAAGCAAAGCGAGGAAAGCGCAGCGGTCGAAAGAAATCAAGCACAGTCACGGCAGTGACGCGCCGATTTCTTCGGGCACCGCAAGCGGGGTTCGTCCGCCCCATCAATTTCTTCGGAAATTGATGGGACCGGGGTTCCCCGGCGCGAACTTGAGAGCGTTGGGGGTTCCCGGGAGGGGACCGGGGGGTAGACGAGCTTTGCGCTTCCGGGGGAAGAATAAGCAAAGCGAGGAAAGCGCAGCGGTCGAAAGAAATCAAGCACAGTCACGGCAGTGACGCGCAGATTTCTTCGGGCACCGCAAGCGGGGTTCGTCCGCCCCATCAAATCAGCGATTTGATGGGAGGGGACAGGGGGGTATGGGGGGTGGCGCGTAGCGCCGTGAGGGGTGGCCCGGGGTTCCCCGAAAACGAGGTACGAGTTTTTGGGGGTTCACGGGTGGGGACCCACCATAATTCGTCGGCGAAGCCGACACCTTAATTCTGAATTCTTAATTCTGAATTCTTAATTCACGGCAGCGTCACGTCAGCTGAAAACCCGTGTATGAATCCGTTCACGTCCGCGGAGCAGATATCTCCGCCTATTATTTTGTTTTTATACACTATGACGTCCGCTAAAACCACGCCGGAATACTCCGGGTAATTATCAACTTTGTAAGTATAACGCTCCACGGTCTTCTTTTTGTATTTGGACAGATCGAATTCCTGCTTTTTCTGAAGCGTGTTGTAGCTTTCATACACGGGGTCGAATTCAGCCGGCACCGTGACCTCCGCCTTATCCATAAGCTCGGACACCTCCCAGCCGCAGGCGGACAAAAACTCTTTTATACCGTCTTCGCCCGACACCTTGAGGCTTGTTTTTGTTGTTGACGCCGCCGCGGCTTTCAGCTCGTATTTAGGCATAAACACGGCAAGCGCTCCTATCGCCGCCGCGGAAACGAGCAGCACCGCTATGAATTTGAGCGTTGACGCTTTTACAGACCATACAAACATATTTATCCCTCCGGGGTTTTTGTTTTATCTTATTCGGCAAGCCGCTCTTATATTACTATTTGCATAAAAACACTTGATTTTTCGGTATTTATGCCTTATAATAAAAAAGATGACCTTTATGGAGGTTTTTATGGGATTTGATAATAATTTTATATTCGGTCTTGCAACATCCGCGGGACAGATAGAAGGCGGCGCGCACGACGACGGGCGCGGTGAGAGCATATGGGACGTTTTTGCAAAAAAGCCGGGTAAGATACATAACACAGACACGCCGGAGAACGCGTGTGACAGTTATCACAATTTTGACCGGGATCTTCAAAACCTTATATTCATGGGCGTTGACAGTTACAGGATGTCTATTTCCTGGTCACGCGTCATGCCGGACGGCAAAGGTGCGCTCAATCAAAAAGGCGTTGATTATTACAAACGCTGTTTTGACAAGCTTTTATCCGCCGGTATAAAGCCGAACGTAACGCTTTATCACTGGGATCTGCCGCAGGCGCTTGAAGAGCAGAACGGCTGGGTAAACAGAGATACGATAAAATATTTTGCCGAATACGCGTCAAAAATGTTTGAGCTGTACGGCGATACCGTACCGCTCTGGTCAACCGTAAACGAGCCGATAGCGACGTACGTCGGCTACGCGTTAGGCGGCTTCGCGCCGGGCAGAGTCAACGAAAAAGAGGGAAACCAGGCGCGGCATAACATTTTAGTCGCACACGGCGCGGCTGTGGACGCTTTCCGCGCGTCAGACGCAAAGGGCGATATAGGAATAGTTATAGACATATGGAAACGCCACGCGATACGCGATACGGAGGAAGACCGTGCGCTTGTTAAAGACCAGGATGAGCGCAACTGGAAATTCTATACGGATCCCGTTTTGGGCGGATCGTACAGCGATTACATCCTCTCGCATCTGCAATCCGAGGGCACGCTTATGGATATTTACGACGGCGACCTTGAACTTATGCACCGTCCTATAGATTTTTACGGCATGAACGTCTACAACAGAGTTCCCGTGTCGACCGACCGGCAGGCGGCAGCCGACTTTTCGCAGGGCGGCAATTTTCTGAATAACAAAACCGAGTATTATCCTAAGGCTATATACGACGCGATACATCTCGTACACGATCTGTACGGATTAAAGATACCGATATATATAACCGAAAACGGCACGTATTTCATAGGCGACGAGGTGCGCGGTAAGGACGGGCTGATAGAAGACGATGACAGGATAAAATACATATCTGGTTTTCTGTCATGGCTGCAGAAGGCGATCGACGAGGGCTTTGACGTGCGCGGATATTACCTGTGGAGTTTAATGGATAATTTTGAATGGAGCGCGGGATACAACTATCGCTTCGGTATTTTTGAAACGGATTTTGATACGTTTAAATGCAAACCGAAAAAAAGCGCCTTGTGGTACCGCGATTTTATAAAGAAAGCTAAAGAAAAATGATAATTTTAGGATGTGACGATCTTACGCTGTCATTCGGCGAGCGCGACGTATTGTCCTCCGTATCGTTTTCCGTTCAGGAAGGCGACCGCGTTGGCATCGTCGGCGAAAACGGCGCCGGAAAGACTTCTCTGCTCAAAATGATAACCGGGCAGTATGAAGGCCGCGGCAACGTATACATATCAAAGGGCAAAAGTATCGGAATGCTCGATCAGAACGCCGTGGCGGACGGAGAAGGCACGGTCTTTTCCGTGCTGGAAGAAGCGTTTTCCGACCTGATAGAGCGCGAGGCGGAGCTTGAACGCATGAAAAAGCGCATAGACGTGGCTCATATGGCAAATCTTACGCTTTCCGAGAATTATCTGTCCGAGTACACCATGAAGCTTGAATCGTTTTCCGCGGACGGCGGCGACCATTTCCGCTCCCGCGTAAGATCGTATCTGTCAAAGCTCGGTTTTTCGGAGAACGAATTCGATTTGCCGGCAAAAGACTTGTCGGGCGGGCAGAAAACGCGTCTTGCGCTCGGCAAGCTGATAATAAAGCCGCCGGATATACTTCTGCTTGACGAGCCGACGAACCACCTTGATATTCAGACGCTTTCCTGGCTTGAGAGCATTATCCCCTCTCTGCCGTCCACCGTTTTAGTAGTTTCTCACGACAGATATTTTCTTGACTGCGTTGCGACAAAAATACTTGATATTGAAAACGGCAAGGCAAAGCTGTATAACGGAAATTACACAAAATACGTAGAAAAAAAGAAAACGGATAAAGAAATACAGAGGCGCCATTATGAAAATCAGCAGCGCGAGATCGCGCGGCTTGAAGCGTTTATAGAACAGCAGCGGCGCTGGAACAGGGAGAAAAACATAATAGCCGCGGAATCGCGCCAGAAAGCAATCGACAGAATGGAAAAAGTGGACGCTCCGGAGGCGGAGAGCCGCGGCGTGCGCATAAGATTTACCGAAGGCTCCGAATCCGGCAACGACGTGCTGACCGTCACGGATCTGTCAAAGAGCTTTGACAGCACACCTTTATTCTCCGGCGTGTCGTTTTTAATAAAACGCGGAGATCACGCGTTCATCACGGGCAAAAACGGCTCCGGCAAATCAACTTTAATGAAAATACTGCGCGGCAGACTGAAGCAGACTTCCGGCAGCTTTGAATTCGGCTATAACGTCAGCATAGGATATTACGACCAGGAAAACCAGGAATTAAACGACGAAAACACGGTCTTGGACGAGGTATGGAGCGAATACGGCAAGAGGACGCAGACGGAAATACGCTCGGCTCTCGCGCTGTTTCTGTTCAAAGGCGACGACGTGAACAAAAAAGTCGGCGTACTCTCGGGCGGCGAAAAAGCGCGGCTTACAATGGTCAAACTGATACTGCGCTCAAACAACGTGCTTCTGCTCGACGAGCCGACGAACCATCTTGACATAAAAAGCCGCGAAGCGCTTGAAGGGGCGTTATCCGAATACAAAGGCACGATAATCGCCGTATCGCACGACAGATATTTTATAAACAAGCTCTGCACGCGCGTGCTTGACATATCCGCAAAGCCGTTTGCGGACTATCACGGAACGTACGCGGATTATCTTAAATATATCGGGTCAAACGCGCCGCAGACGGAGACCGCCGCGCCTAAAAATCCTGATAAAGAAGAAAACAAAAGAAGGTACGAAAAAGAAAAACAGGACCGCTCGGACAAACGCAAGCTGTTATCAAAAATAGAACGGCAGAAAAAAGAGACGGAGCAGATAGAGACGCGCCTTGACGAAATAGAAAAGGAATATAAAGAATACGAGCTTGACTACAAAAAGCTCATGGAGCTTGACGGCGAGCGCGCGGAGCTTGAAGACCGGCTGCTGCAGCTTTATACGATGACGGATGAGGATGAGAGACTGTTTGAAAGCAGATTCGGCAAAACGGAGGAAAACTGATATGCGCGGATTTCCCGTTAAGGACCACACAGCCGAATATGAGGAAGAAGATATACAAAAAGGCAGATTCTTAAGCGTTTTATGCTATCTTTGGATATTCGTACTGATCCCGGTTTTTGCCGCAAAGGATTCGGGCTTCGTCCGTTTTCACAGGCGGCAGGGGTTACTGACTTTTATTATAAACACGGTGTACGCTGTTCTTATGTTCGTCATACTTGATATCCTGCGCGTGACAGTCGGCAGTTTAGGTGTTTTCATCGTCGGTATTTTGCTTTACGGCGGACTTGCGGCGCTCGCCGCGCTGCCGGTCGCGGGGATAATAAACGCGGTAAAAGGCAAAGCTAAAGAGCTGCCTTATATCGGTTCTTTTGCAGAAAAATTCAAATCCGAATGAAAGAAAGGAAAAAAATGAGATTTTTAAAGAAAAGCGGCGTAGTCGTGCTGAAAGAACCGAAGCCCGGAACGTGCGGCGGCACGACCGCCACGCTCGATACGAACGCTCCCAAAGAGATCACGTCAGAAAATATGATACTGTTTGACGTCACCTCTGCTCTTAATCCTCCGCGCGAGCTTTACGGCGCCCCCGATAAAACCGTGGGGTATATTTCGGCGTACGCCGCGAATTCGGGCGCGGGAACATTTCTTTTCCTTGAAACGTGCGCCGGGCATTTCCGCCGCGGCGAACGGAACGGCGGTTGGGCGTACGTTAAAGAAAACGTGATGCCGAAGCTCGCGGAGCTGACGCGGGAATGCGGTCTGGCGAAGAAAAACGGCTTTCACTCAAAAACGCACGGTTTGCCGGAGAATTTCGGCGGCGATATCGACGTCCGCTACTCAAGCGGCGAGCGCATAAGCGTATCTAACAATCAGTCGCCGGTGATCCCGTACGAAACGGGGATTAAGATAAAAGAGTTTTTTGATCTTGCCATGAAAACGGAAAAAGTCGTTTTACCGGACGTTTCTTCTCTTATTTCAATAGTATTTGAAGAAAAAAGAAAAAACTGCGGTTTTACAAACGCAAACCTTACGTTTGAGCCCGACGGGAGCGGTATAAATAAAAAAACCTGCCGCTACGACGATCCGAAAATATACGAAAGCACGAAAGCGGTGGAGACAGAGGGAATCGATCTCATAAAGAGATCCATAACGGAAAACGGCGTGCTCGCGTGGGCGGGACTTCCGGACGGCGGGTATTCGTTTACCGGCGACAAACAGCTTACGTTTATATTCAAGGACGCGGACAGTATAACGGTAAAGGGCGGAAAAATACTGCCTGACCGCATACGCGGCGGCTTCTTCAACATAGAACTTGAAATGACGACGAAGCACTGAAAAATAAAGGACCCGGACGGGCTGCCGAATGTATCCCGTCCGGATCTTATTTTTAAAATCCCACTCTTGCTTTTCTTTCAAGCCGCTCGGAAAATTCCTTTTCCTCGCTTGCCGCCATAAAGTCCTCACGCGTAAGCTGTATTGTATTCAAACCGTAAAGCGAAGCGCGAAGAGCCCCTTTTGACCACGTTCTTTCATACAGGTTGCGAACAAATCTGGCGTTTGCGAATTCACGCGAATTGAGATATTCGTCAGACAGATCGTCAAAAAATCCCTTTGCCGCCGCTTCAAGCTCCGGCGTATAGCTGAAATGCTTTTTGACCATCAGCATGAATATTTCAAAAAGCTGCCGTCTCGTGTAATTCGGGAAATGAAGCACGTACGGCATACGGCTGCGCAGGCCCGCGTTGCCTTTCATGAGCGTTTCCATATCGTCCGTGTAGCCCGCCATTATGACGAGCATATCGTCGCGGTGGTTTTCCATCTCAGATATGAGCGTTGTCAGCGCCTCTTTGCCGTAGTCGTTTGAATTATCGTTCGTGTTCTGATATAACGCGTAAGCCTCGTCTATGAAAAGCACCGAGCCGTAAGCGTCGCGGCAGATGGACGCCGTCCTGACGGCGGTCTGTCCCACGTACTCCGCGCACAGCGATCTTGCGGAATATTCAAGAAACGCGCCTTTGCGCAGTATTCCTTCCTCGCGGAATATCTGACCCACTATACGCGCAACGGTCGTTTTGCCCGTACCGGGGGAGCCGGTAAAGCGCATATGTATACACGGTCTGTCAAGTTTTTCGTCCGTTATGGAAAGCTTGACCTGCGCGGCTATCTCACGCACGCGCTGCGCTATGGTCTCCATGCCTATAAGCTCGTTTAAAGCATCGTAACCGTTCTTTTCCGCCTTTATTTCCGTGCAGATCCCCGGCAGATCGTCCGGGGTCACGTTTTCTTTGTTTACGGTATCTCCTTTTGCTTCTGAATCCGCGTCGTGCAGCACCTTTTTCATTATCATTTCGTGCACTACTTTTTCCGCGGTCTTGAAGCCGTAGAACCTGCCGTCCTTTTTCTCCTGGCGTATTTTCTGCAAAAACAGCTCTCTTACGGATCTATCCGGTCTGAAACCGAGTTTGCGGAAAGTATCCCACATACATTCAAGTAAGACCCAGTCGTGCAGCGGCGGTATCTGCACAACGCGTAAAAGCATAACGTCGGACAACACGTCCGCCACTTTGTCAAGCGCCTTTTTTTCAAGAAAAGGAACGCGGAAAACAAATACGTATTTGTTCTGCAAAAAATACAGTCTGCGCATAAAGCGGCGCAGCTCGTCATACTTTTCGCCGTCCAGAAAATAGCTTATATCAAGCCCTATGATATTGTTGTCTATCTCGTCTTCCTCGCACATAAGGGCCTCTATTATAGAGTCCATACTTGCTTTTTCGCCGTCGTTTTCCTTGTTTACTATATATTCCGTATAATTGGTGCGTTTCTCGTTATCTCCCGTATCGTATACGTCCATTCTGTGTACGTAGTCTCCGAAAGACGACAACAGCGTTGTAAAACCGCAGCCGGAATCAACGGCAAACAGATAATTCTGCATCCTGAACGCTTTCAGAGCGCCTCTTTCTTTAAGCAGCGGTATGGACGCCGTAAGCTCGGTGACAAGCTCCTGATAAGACTGTACGCCGTAATATCCCGTATATATCGCATACATGAGATTTGACGTGTCCGTATCGCTGCACTCGGCTACAAGCACGTTTATAACGTCCGGATAATCGGGATACGTTTTTTTCCACGCCTCCTCTATCACGCTTTTGCACAGCGGCATTGAATATGCATTTAGTTTATATACGCCGAAGGTGTATCTGTAATACGCCATCTCCGGCTCGTATTCAAGCGGTATATTATTTTTAAGCAGTGTGAGCGGATCCTCATTGACCTCCATCTTTTCCGAAACAAAATTGCAGCTCAGCCCGACGCGTACGTAATATAAAGCCATTTTTTCCTCCCGTAACTATTTTATATATCAAATTATACCACATACGGATACTTTTTGCAATAGTTTTTTTAACATTTAAAAGCCTTCAAAATTAACATAAATCATCCCGTTTGTTATTTATAAAACAACATTTTGATGGTATAATATGTGAAAAAATATAAAAAACGGAGGATATATAAAAATGGCAGACCGCATAGTACTTAACCCCATTTCTTATCACGGACACGGAGCGATAGAAAATATCGTACCGGAACTCAAAGCAAGAGGCTTTAAAAAGGTATTCCTTACCTCTGACGCGGATCTCGTAAAATTCGGCGTTACCGCAAAGGTGACCGACCTGCTTGACAAAGCCGCGTTCCCCTACACCGTTTACAGCGATATAAAACCCAACCCCACCATAGAAAACGTCAAGGGCGGCGTTGAAGCGTTCAAGGCTTCCGGCGCGGACTGCATGATCGCGCTCGGCGGCGGCTCCAGCATGGACACCGCAAAAGCTATAGGCATAATCATAAACAACCCGGAATTCGCAGACGTTCGCTCTCTTGAAGGCGTTGCTCCCACCAAAAAACACGCCGTATTCACGATAGCCGTTCCGACCACCGCCGGAACAGCCGCGGAAGTTACGATAAACTACGTTATAACAGACGTTGAGAAAAAGCGCAAATTCGTCTGCGTTGACGTAAACGACATTCCCGAGATCGCGGTAGTTGACCCGGATATGATGGCAACTATGCCGAAGGGCCTCACCGCCGCAACCGGTATGGACGCTCTTACGCACGCGATTGAAGGCTACATCACAAAAGGTCACTGCGCGATAAGCGATATGTTCCACCTGGAAGCTATCCGTCTTATCTCCGCAAATCTGCGCGGCGCCGTAGCCAACACGCCCGACGGACGCGAAGGCATGGCGCTCGGCCAGTATATCGCCGGCATGGGCTTCTCAAACGTGGGCTTAGGCATAGTTCACAGCATGGCGCACGGACTTTCCGCTCTGTACGACACGCCTCACGGCGTAGCCTGCGCGATCCTTCTGCCCGTAGGTCTTGACTACAACAAGAGCGTTTCCGGCAAGCGTTACCGCGCCATAGGCAAAGCGATGTGCGTCAAAGGCATAGACAGCATGACGGATGAGGAAGCCGCGGACGCGACAATCGCCGAGGTCCGCAAGCTCTCCGCCGACGTGGGCATCCCCGCGAACCTGCACGGAATATTAAAGGAAGAGGATATTCAGTTCCTGTCCGAATCCGCGTACGCCGACGCCTGCCGTCCCGGCAACCCGCGCGAAACGAGCGTTGAAGAGATCAAAGAGCTTTACAGAAGCCAGTTATAATAAATAACGCAAAACAGGGCGACCTCGGTCGCCCTGTTTCAGTTTATTCATAAAAGGTCTCTCATTCTATCCCGGTCTCTACTACCGGCTCTACCTTACCGTCGGTACAGATCACCGTACACTGATAATTCAGTACGTATTGATTTTCCAAATACCGCGTTTTTGCCATGCTTTCCCACTGTGAGACTGTTCCGCCGTAGTATACGGTATCAAGCTTCGGACAACCGTCAAACGCGCGGTCTTCTAACTTCGTTATGCTTGCCGGTATCTCTATTACAGTCATATTCATGCGGTAACTGAAAGCACTTTCGGCTATAGCCGTAACGCTTCCGTCGTCCGGTATAACGCAGTTGTCGGTACCGAATATAAGTCTTTTATTTTTCGTTTCTATAATGCAGTTGCCGGATACGTGGTAAAAAGTGTTATTTTCCGATATAACTATGTTTTCAAGCGCGCCGCAATCGTAAAACGCTCTGTAATGTATCTCATGAACGCCGCTGCCTATCTTAACGCTTTTCAGATCGGCGCAGTCTGCAAATACTATTTCGTTTAAACTTGTGATTTTATCCGGTATTTCTATACTCGTAAGACCGCAGAGCGAGAACGCGCCGAAGCCCAGCGTTTCAAGACTGTCGGGAAGCGTTACACTTACAACACTGCCGCACGTTCCGAACGCGCCGTCTTTGATCTCTTTAAGACCTTCCGGCAGATTTATGCTCTGCAGGCTTCTGCAGCGCCAGAACGCCTGCTTGCCTATCTCTATCAACCCCTCCGGCAGAGTCACGCTCTTTATAGCCGTACATTCGGAAAACGCCTTTTCGCCAACAGATCTGACGGGCAGCTCTCCGCCTCCGAAATCAACGCTCGAGCGGATAACTACGTTTTCGGGAACGTTATCTCCGTATCCGCTGACCTCGCAGTAGGTGCCGTGGTCGGCATATATCACGCCGTCTATCTCCGTCGTAGGATATTCCGCTTTTGTCAATTCGATCTCAAACGGATATTCCCATTGCTCTTCCTTGCCGTTTTCCTTTAAGATCACGGCCACGACAAAACGGTATACGCCGCATTCGGCGGTTTTCAAAACTTCATTTATATAGTTTTCGTTTGTATTCACGCCTATACTTTTCTTTTTGCCGTACTGCCAGTAGTGAACATAAACAACGTTACCGTCGTCCTGGTAATATACGGACACCGTATCGTCTTTACTGCATTTTATAAGCGGAACGGATCCGGCGTTGTCCGCGCCCGGTTCCGTTACTGTTACCGGCTCGTCGCTCCCTTCCGGAAAACTGTACGAGCTTTTAAAATACGCATGCGGATATATGCGCTGTTCGCCGCAGGATATCTGCACGTATGCGGGCGCGTATCCGTACGGCTCCGCGGTCTCCGGCGGATCCGTTTCGTCCTGCTTATCGGTTTCGGTCACGGGTATTTCTTCCGTTTCCTCCGTATCGTCATACGGATCGGTCTCTGTATACGGCTCGTCTGTTTCAGTTTCTTTTTCCGTCTCGGTCTGTGTTTCTGTCACAGCGCTTGTTTCAAGATCGGTTTCGGTCACCGTATCCGGTTCCGTTCCCGTCGTATCCTGCACCGTCACCTCGGTCTCCGATACCGCGTCGGTCGTTATATCTTCCGTGACCGGACCGGAGACTTCACCCTGTTCCGTAACGGCGCCGGACGTTTCATCGTGCCGTGTAACGGTTTTTGTCGTTTCGTTTTCCGTACTTTCCGCAAGCAGCTCCGAGTCGACCGTCGTTTCAGGTGTTGTCAGACCGTGGTTTATGTTTTTGCCGCCGAACACGAATATGAAAAGATACACGCCGCCCACCGTGAATACAAGAGCGAGCGCCGCGGCGACGACCTGCATTCCGGAGCTGTTGAAAAAGTCTTTTACGTTTTCCCATTTACTGCTTTTTTTGTTTTCCGGTATTCTTTTAGTATCCGGAGCTTTTACCGAGTCAAGCAGACCGTCGTAATGCTTTTGCAGTCTGTTTTCTATATCATCGTAATTTTTCATCCCGTTCTCCTTATACCGTCACTTCAAACCAAGCTTGCCGGCAAGCTTGTCAAGCGATCTGTAATATTTCGTTTTGACAGTCGACAGCGGTATACGCGCCGTTTGCGCTATTTCCTGAAGCGTATAGCCGTACATGAATTTCATTGTCAGTATGAGCCTTGATTTCCCGTCAAGACCGGAAGACGACAAAATATCAAGAAATTCAAGATCGTGCGTATCCGGCTCGTACGAAAAAGCGTCGTATAATTCGGAAATATCCTCGTACGCACGGCTTTTTTTCTTTATGTTTACGGCTTCACGGTATGTGATCTTTACAAGCCACGCGTCAAAGCAGCTCTCATCCCTCAAGTCCGCCAGCTTTTCCCAGGCGTACGCGACGGCTGACGCGACCGCGTCCTCCGCGTCCGCCGTGTTTTTCACCACGGATAAAGCGGAAAGATAGAGCTTTTTATTCTGTGCGTTGACTTTTGACACGAATTCGTTTTCTGTCATACTGTCTCCTTTTTTCTGCAGCCGCGCTGCCGCTTCCGGAAACGGCGCGCCGGCTTTTTTGCCCTTCACTATATAAGGAGAAAAAAACGGTAAAAAAGTTTCAAAAAAATTTTTTTCTTGCTGTTATACAAATACAGGCGACCGTAAGGCCGCCTGATTATATATTTTTTTCTTTTATTTGGCGGCCGTGACGACTATATCGGCGTTGAAAATGATGAACGGAACGTTTTCATCATCAGAGTCGAATATATTGTCGGGGTTTGCCGTGAGAGTCATGTGGTACGTTCCGGGTTTGTCCTCGGGAGTTTTGAACTGCGCGGTAACGAATACGCAGTCCTTATCCACAGCGTCAGCGGTATTTAAAGCTACCCAGTTGAACGTGAACGGGCTTTTTACGGAATCCCATCCGCTGTTTTCGTTATCCATATCCGGCGTGTGTCTCAAACCGCCGCTGAATTCGGGGCCGTAGCTTGCGTCAATAAGCGTAAGCTCTTCGTCCCATCTGGCTGTAAGAGCGAGAGAAGCGAGATCCGTAACGTTCTGAACTTTTATTTTGACGGTCGCCGTTTCACCGGCGACTACGCTTTCAACCCCGTCCAGACCGGCGAATATCTGAATGCCTTCTCTTGAAGAGGTGCCGCCGCTTTCGGACGTGCTTGTGTTATCCGTATCCGTGCTTGTGCTGTTATTGGATTTGAGCTTGGGTACTACCAATACCAGGATCACCGCGACTATCGCTATGACGACCACCGCTACGGCGGCTATCATCACAGACTTTTTTGATGAATCGGGCGAACCGTTTTTCTTGCTGTTTTCGTTGTTATTCATAAAATCCCTCCGTATGACCGCAGCTGCTTAAACTGCATATCCGCGGTCAAATTATTATATCAAACGCGTACGCGCTTTGCTTCTTCTATAAAACTGTTAAACAGTGCGGCTGATACTTTATCCGTCACCGCGGTGAATTCCGGGTGCCACTGTATAAGTAAAAGATACCTGTCGTCCTCAGTTTCAAGCGCTTCTGTCACGCCGTCTTCCGCCTGCGCGGAAACTATCAGACCTTTTCCCGGCGCTTTTACCGCCTGGTGGTGAAAAGTATTTGTTTTTACTGTTTCCGCTCCTATTATTTTATAAAGCTTTGTTCCCGGCTTTATATTTACCGTATGCGTCGTCTCCGTGCCCGGCGCTTTCTGCTGATGGCACAGCGCGCCTTCTATCTGCGCGGGTATATCCTGCCACAGACTGCCGCCTAAACCGACGTTGACGCTCTGTATGCCGCGGCAAATGCCGAGTATCGGCTTGCCCGTTTCAAAAGCGAGCTTTACCGCGCTCATTTCAAGCGCATCGCGCATAGCGTCTATTTCAACCGTATCGTTCAGCTTCTTTTCTCCGTAAAGGGACGGGTCAAGATCCACGCCGCCGGCAAAAAGAAAACCGTCCGCAAGATCGCACAGCTGTTTCAGCGACTCCTCATCCGTCTTCATAGGAACTATCAGCGGTATGCCGCCGGCGGACGTTATCGCGTCCGAATATCTTATGCAGCAGAACGTCGTATCGTCTTTTCTTGACGCAAAAATGAGAATAACGGGTCTTTTCATGGAATATCTCCTTTTGTGCGGTTTATTTTATCATATAAAACGTTTTTTTTCAAGTATTTGTATGTAAATAATCATAAAACGTTACGGACAGTTAATAATGCTTTGGTATTTATGAGTTAGAATATATACAGTAAGATATGAAAGGGAGAGGCTATGCTTGATCTTCCGGATGAAATAAATTATACGCTTGACAGATTATATGATAGCGGTTACGAGGCTTATCTCGTCGGCGGAGCCGTAAGGGATATGCTGATGCACAAGCCGGCTCACGACTACGATATCACGACTTCCGCGATCCCTTCTGAGGTGGAGCGCGTTTTTTCCTCTCACCGCGTTGTTGAAACCGGCATAAGACACGGCACCGTGACGGTCATAGTAAACGGCACGCCGGTGGAAATAACGTCGTTTAGGCGTGAATCCGCTTATTCCGACGGCCGCCACCCGGATTCCGTCACGTTTTCAAAGGACGTAAGGGACGATCTTTGCCGGCGCGACCTGACCATAAACGCCGTGGCGTACTCAAAGCAGAAAGGATACGTGGATCTCTTCGGCGGCATTTCGGATATTGAAAACCGTATAATACGCTGCGTCGGCTCGCCGGATGAAAGATTTGCAGAGGATCATCTGCGGCTTTTGCGCGCCATGCGTTTTTCCTCGGTCTTGGGCTTTACCATAGAGGAACAGACAAAACAGTCCATACACAGAAACAAAAAATATATACAAACCGTATCGTACGAGCGCGTTTTTTCCGAATTATGCAAACTGCTCTGCGGCGAAAACGCAAAACAGATACTTCTTGAATATTCCGACGTAATATTCCTTTTAATACCGGAGCTCGCCGTGCAGCACGGCTGTGAGCGTGAATACGGCGACGGAGGATACGATCTTTACACGCATACCGTCAACTGCATTTCATATACGGAACCGCTGCTTCATCTGCGGCTCGCCGCGCTTCTGCACGATACGGTAAAGCCTTCCGGCGCGAACGCGGCGGACACCGTGCGTATACGCGACACCGTGGCGGCAAATGTTCTTACACGTCTGCGCTGTTCCGCGGCGCTTACGGACACGGTCTGCCGCATAATCAGATACTGCGACGCGGATATAAACGGCATAGACAAAGTAGGCGTCAAACGCTTTGCTTCAAAAGCCGGGATAAAGACCGCAAAGGACGTTATAAAGCTGAAAAGAGCGGATATACTGTCGGAAGATCCGAGATATTACAGCCGCTTAAACGACCTGAACACCGCCCTTGACGTTATATGCGAGGCGGAGGAAAACGGCGTGGCTTTAAACGTGCGCGACCTTGCCGTAAACGGCGGCGATATCATTTCCCTCGGCGTAAAACGCGGTCCGCTTGTGGGAGAGCTTTTGCGTTACGCGCTTGACGGCGTTATTTCAGGCGAGGTATGCAACGAGCGCGGACCTCTGCTTGAATTCATTGCCGCTCATATTAAGGTAAAATAAAATAGGAAAAAAATTCAATATTTTTTCGGATTACATATTGCTTTTTCAAAACATTTGTGTTATAATAACTCTGCTTATCCGGTTGCCGGGCTTTTTTAAGTCTGCTTTCCGGGCTGATATTTAACTATGATTTAACTTTTGGAGGAAAAATAAATAATGGAAATCTTGAATATCATACTTGCAATTCTTCTTATATTGCTTGCAATAGCGCTTATAGTTTTCGTTCTTTTCCAGACGGGCGGCAAATCCAACAGAAAACTTTCGCAGGCGATAGCCGGCGGAAGCCCCGATAACTATTCCGGCAAGAACAAACAGCGTTCAAAAGATAAAAAGCTTGCAAGAATAACTACCATTTTGGCAATAGTCTTTGCAGTAGTCGTTATAGTATTCGCACTTATAATGAACTATCAGCACAACCATCCGTCAACTTCCACAGACACCAATACGGAAGCGGTGACAGAGACCGAAACAGCGGCTGAAACGACCGACGGCACGGAAACAGAGGCAACGACAACGGAAGCCGACGTAACCACGGAAGCTGCTACGGAAGCTGAGGCTACGGAAGCGGAAGCAACAACGGAAGCGAAAGCAGAGTAAAACACAAAAAATCACAGATCGGCACTTTGGTGCCGATTTTGTTTAGGTATAAATAATGGCTAAAAGAAAAATATCAAAAAAAGCGCAAAAAAAGCGTATTTTCAAAAAAACTGACAGACACAGCGTATTAAAACAAAAAAGAAATCTTAAAACGTACACCGGTATCTTTGACGCGTCTTCGCAGGGATACGGTTTTATAACCGCGGACGACGGTATAGCTTTATCGGACGCGGATATTTTCGTTCCCGCAAAACACGTCAAGGACGCCGTCAGCGGAGATAAAGTCAGCTTTACCGTAACGCAGTACAACGGCAGGCCCGAGGCGCATATCGTCTCTGTCCTTTCACGCGGGACAAAAACTTTTACCGGAGTTTACAGATATATAAAACACCGTGAGGGCAACAGGCTCAAAGCGACGCACGTCGTTTTGGCGGACAGCAAAAAGCTGTGCTTTGACACCTTCATTTCCCCCGCCCATTTAAACGGCGCGTCGGACGGCGACAAAGTCCTTTGCCGCATAACGTCGTACCCGGACACGACAAATCAGACATCCGCGCACGGCATAATAGAAAAAGTCTACGGCAATTCCGAAGAGCTTTATCCAAACGTCGCCGCGATAATAGACTCATACGGGATAAGAACTGAATTTCCGGATGACGTGACGGAGCTTGCGGATACGGTTTCAGCCCGCCGCGTGCTGAAAAAGAACAGACTTGATCTTACAGACGAGCGTATTTTTACGATAGACGGCGAGCATTCAAAAGATTTTGACGACGCGATATGCGTCAAAAAAACGGACAAAGGCTTTGAGTTAGGCGTCCACATAGCCGACGTTTCAGAATACGTCGCGCACAACTCCGCGCTCGATGAAGAAGCGTATCTGCGCGGCACGAGCGTATATTTTGCGGACAAGGTCATACCAATGCTTCCGGTCGCTTTATCAAACGGCATCTGTTCCCTTAACCCCAACGTCAACAGATACGCACTTTCCGCGTTTATAGATATTGATAAAAACGGAGAGATAACGGACTGCAAAATAGCGGGATCCGTAATCAGATCAAAAGTGCGCGGCGTTTATTCCGAGGTAAACGACGTTATAGAGAAAAAAGAAAAAAGCAAATATTATAAAAAATACGCGCCGGTATTTGACGCCGGCGGTCTTGATACCGTACTTGAATTGTATAACGCCCTGAAAAGCAAGTCCGCGCGCCGCCACGCGCTTGAGCTTGAATCCGCGGAATTCTGCTTTGATATTTCAAATGACGGGCGGATAGTAAACGCGTATATAGAAGAGCGCGGCGTAAGCGAGCGGATAATAGAGCAGTTCATGCTCGCGGCGAACGAGGCGGTCGCCTCCCTGCTTTTAAAACGCGGTCTGCCCTGTATTTACCGCGTACACGGCTCGCCCGATACGGAAAAGCTGCGTCAGCTTAAAGCGTTTGCGGATTCGGTAGGTATAGATACCTCCGCTTTATGCGGCGACGAAATAACGCTTTTGTCTGTGCAGAAATTCTTATGCGCCGCAAAAGACAAAGGCAAAGGCGAGATATTTTCTTATCTTGTACTGCGCTGTATGATGAAAGCGAAATACAGTCAGCAGCATTCGTCTCACTTTGGTCTCGGCGCGGAATGCTACTGTCATTTCACGTCTCCGATAAGGCGTTATCCCGATCTTGTCGTGCACAGGATAATAAAAACTCTGCTTCTGAAAAGCGATAAAGAACAGGATGCAAAGCTGCGCTCGTTTTGCATAAAAGCCGCGGAAAGATCAAACGAATGTGAGGATTCTGCAACAAAGCTCGAGCGCGATATGGACGATCTGTACATGGCGGCTTACAGCAAAGACAAAGTCGGTCAAAGCTTTGATTCGGTCATTACTTCCGTCACGTCGTCCGGATTTTTTGCGCGTCTGCCGTACGGAGCGGAGGGATTTGTCAGACTGCCCGCCGTAAATACGGAATATATACCGTCGCTTTACACCGTTATAACGCCTAAGCGGACGTACCGCCCCGGCGATACGGTAAAAGTAAAAATATCCGAGGTCAGCATAAGCGGCAGAAGGATAGAACTTACCGTATAAAAACAAAAAACCGGCGCCGCAGCGGAGGTTTTGTCCCGTTTGCGACGCCGGTCATTTTTTATCCGGTCTTATCCGACCTGTCCGTTTTTGACGTACGCTTTATACGCTCTTTCAAGCTGATCCGCGGTAAAACCGGGGAAATTGCTGTACTGCAGCTGACGCTTCAGCTTCAGATACGTCTGATAATGGTATTCGTCCTTCGCCTCAACAAACTTGTCGTAGAGCTTCTGCACTGTCTCCGCGTCGGCTTTTTTCGCCTTTGCCTCCGTCAGAGCTTTGGAAAAGTCCTTTATCATGCTTTTGTACAGCGACGCACCGTATACCTCGGTCGCCTGCTCCGTATTGGCGCCCGTCACGGAATCATAGATACGCTGTTTTTCGTCTACGTCGTCCGTCAGTTCAAACCGGGTTTTAAGCTCCTGATACAAAAGCTGCCTGTACGAGTCGAGCTTTTCTTTAAGCAGCTCTGCCTCTTCCTTCTGCGCCGCGGTCGTACCGGCGGCTTTTGCCGCGTCCGTCTTCGCCTGAAGCATTTTTATCTCATATTCCTTTTCCTGCAGATATTTCTGCTGCTGCAGCTGTTTGTTTTTATACTCGTTTTCGTCCTGCAGCTTTTGTCTTTCAAGCTCTGCCTGCAGATCCTGCTGCGCTTTTTTCAGTTCTCTGTCGGCTTCATCGGACTCACGCTGATAGTCGAGCTGATCCTGTTTGAGCTTCCTGTCCTTTTCGTCTGACTGACGCTGATGATCGAGCTGATCGCGCTTGAGCGCTCTGTCGGCTGAATCGGACTGTTTCTGATAGTCAAACTGGCTTTGTTTGAACGCCCGCTCGTCTTTATCGGACTGCTTCTGATAGTCGAACTGACTTTGTTTGAACGCTCTGTCGGACGCGTCGGACTGCTTCTGATAATCAAACCGGCTCTGTTCGAACGCTCGGTCGTCTTTATCCGACTGTTTCTGATAATCGAACTGATCGCGCTTCAACGCTCTGTCCGCTTCGTCCGACTGCTTCTGATAGTCAAGCTGTTTGCGTTTGAGCGCTCTGTCCGCCTCGTCGCTGTACGTTTTATAAAGGGTATCGCCGTAGTCTTTATCCGCCGCGGCCTTTTTTTCGTTTCTCTCCGATTCGTTTTTCAGCTTTGCGGAATTATATTCGGCATCAAGCGCGGAATCAGCCGCCGCTTCCGCCGCGTAAAGCGACGCAAGATCGGAATTGTATCCCATGCTTGCCTTCAGCTTTGCGTCCGCTTCTATGCCGGAGCCGTTATATCCCTTTTCCGTCATGAAATAGTCAAGGTATTTTTCCGCTTTTGCCTTGTTTGCCGCAAGCGCGTTCCTTTTTGCCGTGTACGTGTTTTTGTTCTGCTGTTTTTTTTGCTGATACTCTCCGGATATGACCTCGGATAACGCGTCGTAAACGTTATCTATATTTTCTTTTCTGCCGGAATTGAGAAGTTTTGCTAACATCTCATAGCTTTCGTACGATTTATCCGCCATTTTTAAACTCCTTCATATCCGTAGATATATACCGCGCCGCAGGTCGGCGCAAAGCTGCCCCAGCCGCCCGCGCCGAAGCCCTGCGCGGGTACGACGTCGTCGTTCAACGCTCCTCCGCGCGCTCCGCGTCCGTAATCGTTGTCGCCGCCGTTTCCGTATCCCACGGTACCGTCCATATACACACTGTCCGACCCGCCTATGCCGCCGCTTTTTCCTATCTTTTTGGTCTGGGACGAGCCGCTTCCGCCCGGCGCGGTCTTGAAGAAGGAATAGTTACCGGAATACATCATAGTCGTACCGCCGTTCGTGCCGCTGTTTGAGCTGCTTGTGCCCGCCGCGCCTACCGTCACGCTGTAAGTGCCGCTGAGCGTTGCAGAATAAACTTTGCTTACGGCGCCGGAGCCACCGCCTGTACTGAGCGAAGCCGAAGCCGGGACGGAGGTACTGCCTCCGCCTCCGCCGCCTATAAGTATAACGTCGTATACGTTTCCGCGGGACGGATGATCGCTCGTTCTGAACGTATACGCTCCGGCGCTTGTATATGACGCAAGCAGTTTTCTTACCGCGGTGTAGCCGGTTATTGACGTAGCTTCCATATCCGGTATGAGAGTGTCGTTTATATACGTTTTTATTTTATTTGCCGCCTCGTCGAATTTCTGCTTCATCACCGTCGCGTTGTACGCGGGCGGCGCGGGCGTATCCGGCAGGGACGATATGACGGATACGTTATCCGTCATTCTTCTTATCGCCATTTTTTACATCCTTTCTTTTTTTATATTTTCTCCGCTCTTATTTTTTCTATATATTCCATGCTTGCCCATGAGTTTATGGACGAGCCGTGAGCGCCGGTCTTTCTGTTTATCTTGCTGCCGAGAAGCACGCATTTATCGCCGCCGCGGTATACCGGCTCCCCGCGTGAATCCGCTGTTTTTCCCACAACGTAATCGTAGTCCTTTACCCATTTGGGAAAAGGATTTCCGCCGGGATAATAAGTGTCTTTGTCTTCTTTTATCCTCACTACGTCGCCTGTGTTTATTTCGGTGCTGAGCGGTATTTTTATTATCTGCCCGTCAATTATAAGATCGGGATTTTGCAGCTTGTTGTATTCCGCAAGCACTCTCCACGTCGTGCCGTATTTTCTGGCGATGGACGTAAGAGTGTCGCCCGGCTGAACAACGTATTCTATATAGTCGCACATCTGACCGTCTTTTTTCTTCAAGTTGAAATACGCCGCTATGACCTCGGCTTCCGCTTCGGCTATCTGCTGAAGCGCCTCGTCCGAGAACATATACCCGCATTCCGTCAGATTTGTATGGAAGCCGTGTTCTATTATGTAAGAATACCTGACGCTCTCCGATTTTACGGACGAGCGTATGACGCCGTAATAATCCTGTATCTGCCCGTCAAAGCTCTCCGTTCTTGTCATAACGCCGCGCAGATACGTTATATCCGTATGCTTTTTCATCGTATCCACCACCGCGGCGCCTAAAAGACGCCCGAGATGTTCGCTGTCCGGACGTTTTATGCTTCTGAAAACGGAAACTCCGTGCGCGGCGGGATTTGACGCGGCGTTGGAATGAAGCGATATGAAAAGCACGCTCCCGTTTTTTGCCGCCTCGCCGCCCCTGTTTGCAAGCGACGGATTGTCTTCTATGCGTTTTCTCGTTATTATAACTTCCGTATCTTCGTAGCATTCAAGCTCGCGTTTCAGCAGCTGCGCAAGCATATAAACGCGCGTTCCCTCGTAATATCCGGGCAAAACTCCGGGATTTCCGAACTGCCCGTGGCCGGGGTCAAGAGTTATTCTCATCATCATCCTCCTCGGTGTCTAAAGTTATAAGTGATTTTATAAGATCGTAACCTCCGTTTGACGAAAGCGAGATCAAAGCCGCGTTCACCGCGCACAGAAAATAATCCGCCGGCTCTCTGCTGCCGGAAAGCGCGGTCGCCGCAAGCGTTATTATAAGAGCTGTGACGTACGACACAGCGCGCACGCTGACCGTAAACGGCAGTTTTTGCAAAAGCGGTTTTATCACCTGCGTCAGAGCGGCGGACGCTGCCGCCGCACCGCCGTAGCTTAAAAGTGATTTAAGTGTAAAAAAATCTTCCATATTCCTCCTTAGCCGAAAAATCTTGCAAGAACGTATCCCAAAATACCGCACAAAGCGCTTGATATTACCGAGACTATTATCTTTTCCCATTTTCTGCCGGGAGCGGACTGGAGCTCGTTTATTTTCATTTCACACGATAAAAGCGACTTGTTTGTGTGTTTTATTTCATTCGTTATTTCTATAAGCGATTCGTTCATCACTTTGATCTCCTTCTGTACCGCCTTGAGCTCGTCAAGCTGTTTCTGAATGGATTTCAGCTTCTGTTCATGACGCTCAAGGGTTACGAATACTTCCTCGTTCTGCATTTTGTACTTCCTTTTGTTATGTTATGTTCCGTCTGCCGTAAGCGACACGGAATCAACGGACAGTCCGCCGTCGCCCGCCCCGCTTTCTATTCTGATCCCGATACTTTCAAAGGAGGAAAGCCGCGCTCTGCACCTTCCGTGCACGCATCTGGCGCCGCATGAAAACGTGAAACTGCCGAAGCTTATATGACCGAAATCAAGGCCGGAGTAAGCCTGCTCCGCGTAAAACACGTAACGGCACGCTTCGCCTCTGTTCGGCACGGCGTAAACGCTGACGGTCGTCTCGCCCTCGGGCAGGTAAGACAGGCACACGCGGCGCAGTCTTCTCTTTTTTGATACCGGATCAAGCGTTACGCTTCCGCTTTCGCACACGGCGCAGATGCCCGCTCCGTCGTCGGTTTTACAGCTCTGATCAAAAACGTACAGCGCCTCGCCCGAATAAAACGCCACTTTGCCGTCAAGCGCAAAAAGATAACGCGCCGGCACGTTGTCGTAATAATAAAACACGTCTTTGCCGTAGTTATATATCAGAGCGCCGTCCGAGAAGCACATCCATATCTCCTTGTCGTGCTCGTTGTCAAATACTACGGCGCTCCGTAAAAACGCCGTGTCCGTATACGAGCAGACCTTATCGGATATCCTCTGCGCGTTTCTTTCGTCTCTTACCGTACTTCTGCTGAAAACGTATATACCGTCGCCCGACAGCGTGATAGGAGAATTATCCGCGTAAGCCGCGCCGCCGCCTGCGCATCCGACCGTGGAATTGAGAGGCGAAAGCGGAAAAGACGGCTTTGAATACCCGTCGTGATCCACGCTTGACGGACTCAAAAACCACGTTTCACGTTCGGTAAAGACCATAAGCCTGTCGTAATGGCGCAAAAGCGCCGTTATTTTGCTGCTCCCGTCTCCTACGGTTATAAAATTATCCGTCGGAAAATACGTAGGATCGGCTCCGTTTGCGGTCACGTCCGAATAACGCAGGACGTTGCTGTATCCGTATGAAAAAACTCTTGTGTCGCGGTCGCCGCCGTAAATGCAGAAGCCGGGCCCGACGGACGGCATATTGAGCATAGTCCCGTCCGATATGACAAACGTTACCTTTAAGCTGTCCGGCAGGTCGCCGGAAGGCGCGTCTTCAAACGTCAGAGTATGCGTCAGGGAGTTATAAGTATATTCTTCATCGTCTACCTCTTCTCCCTCAAGCTCCACAAGGTATACGGACTTTGCCATATCCGGCAATATAAATTCATCAGATTCTCCGTCGGGAGAATAGGATACGGCCGCCATATCCGATATTATGTTAAGACTTTCGTAGGGCGTCCCGCCGCCGCTGCTTGAACAGGAAACCGCGACGGTCGGTATATACGGAGTGATCTGCTCAAACGCATCCCCGTCAAAGCGGTAATAAAGACCGCGTCCGTAGATATAAACAAAGCCGCCGAATTTGAAATATCCGACCTTAACAAAGTCTTCCGTGTCAACGCTTACAAGACGCAGATCGGAAAGCCGCAGAGCGTTGAGCGTCGTACCGTTTTTATAAATAAAATACTCCTCGCCGCCTATGCTGTCGGCATAACAGCTGTCTGCGGATACACCGCTTTTTATCTTTTTGTACCCGCAGCGTTTTTTCAGCTTGCCCTGCTCGGTCACGCGGAAGTTTTTCATATATACGGAGGAGGAAAAGTTTTTCTTTCCCCCCTCCGTGACGTCAATGCCTTTAAAGACGTCCGTGAACAGTATCTGTGCCGTGTTTTTTCTGTATCTTGCCATCTCTGCTCCTTACGGGTAAACGTTCTTGATCCCGGAGACCGACGCCGGCAAAGCTTCGATAAAACGCTTTTTCGCGTTTTCATACTCCGCGCGCAGCACAGAGTAAAGCACGGTGTCCTCGTCAGATATCAAAAGATAAGCAAGCTTGTACGCGCATATATGCGCAAGCCCGTCGCAAAGCGGAAAATCCCCGTCAAGCGAGCTAATCTCGTCGGGATAGCCGTTTTCCTCTCCCGTCGCCGCGTTGTCAAGCGGCGTCAGCTCCGAAATGATCTGATATAACAGATATACAGCCCTCTCCGAAAGATCCGCGTTGTCCGCGCCGTCCGGCTGCTCGCTTATAAGAGCAGCCGCGGTATCGTATATATCAGATAACAGCATCAGGCGACCGTAACGTCAAGGAGCAGAAGCTCTTTCGGATAAACGATCTTTGCGCCGTACAGGTGCAGACCTTTGACCGCGTCGGCAAAACGGAGCTCCGGACGGTACGCCTCAATTTCATTTAGCTGTTCGGCAAACGTGATGGCGCGCTTCGTTCTTGCAAAACACTTGTAGTGCACAACGTTGCTTACCGTAGCCGTTGCGACGTTGTTTGATACGTAGATCTTGAAGCCTAAGAAAGTGCCTATGCAGCCCTGATCGAGCACGTCGGTATTGTCCGTGCCGTTAACTATCTTCGCTTTGATTATAGCGGAAGCGATAACGGGCGGGACTTCAAGGATTATCTGTTCGTTGCCGGGCACGTCGTTTTCAAGCAGCTTCTGTTTTACGTCAAGCAGCATATCAACGACGTTGGAGCTCGTAAGGCCGGTGACGGTCTTGGTGTTTGCCGCGGCGACCTGACTGTAAAGAGAGAAGACGTACTTATCGGCTTCGTTTGCAAGCGCCGAAGCGGCAAGATGCATAGCCTCCTTCATCAGCTTGGGAGTCGCCTGAGCGCGGTCTATATCGTCTATGGCAAAGTTGAAAGCCTTTGCTTTTTCTATAGTGAGCGTGCGCTGTGTATCCGTAAGCTCTGCGGGCGCGCTCATATTTGTGTTTTTGGTGTAGTCAAATACGGATATGGGGGACACGCCGACGATCTTTACCGTATCGCCCACGTTTTTTATATCGCCCTCAAAATCCCTGCTGCAGTTTTTGACCGCAACGTATTCGCGGTCAAGCTCTCTGTAAAGAGTCTCCGACCAGACGGTCGGTATAAAATAACTAAGTGCCATTTATTTTTTCTCCTTTTAAATTAAGTATAAAATCCTGCCGACTTCATACTCGCAAGTATGTCGTCGTAATTGTCCGCCACTTCCCTTTCGTTCATGGCGGAAACTTCAGCCGCGGTATACACCGCTCTTTTCAGCGCGCCGCTTATCCTGCCGCTTGACATATCGGCGTTTTCATCGTTTTTGCGGCGCGCCGTGTCAATGTTTTTTCGCTTTTGCTCGGAATATTTTCCGTACGCTTCGGCAAGTCTTACGCCGGATTTCACGCTCTCCCAGACGGATAACGGCACGCTGTCTATATCCGTATCGGGAAACAGCGCCGTAAATTCGGTTATCTCTTTATCGGCCCGCGCTCTGTTGTTCATTTTGCAAAAGTTCCTCCTTGTCCGCGATTATGCCCTCCGGCAGTCTCTTGATATATTGGGAAACGGTTATATAGCCGCCGGACAGCAGCCTGTCAAGCGTGTTGAGCGACGCTATCTGTGAATATCTGTTCCCGGCGCCTACGTCCACACGCGCCGACAGAAGCGCTTCTCTCATTAAAGAAAGCTCAGGCAGCTTTTCGGCAACTTCCTCGCCGTCCTCGTTTTTGTATATAACAAGTCTGTCCTCCGGATAATAAGTAAAAAGCATATCCGCCCATATCAGCGCCAGATCTTCTATACACGCGTACAGGTTTTGCTTAAGCGTTTCAAGCGGTACGGCGGACGCTTCCTGCAGGGCGAGGATCGCCGACGTATTGTCCGGCTCCACTTCGCCGAGAGCCGCGTCCGTCGCTCCCATCATTTCTTTGGTGTGAGTCAGCGTCATGGCTATGACTTCAAGGAAGCCGGACTGAAGCTGTCCGGTACCTATGACGGAAGCCGCGTTCCTCACGTCGCCGCCTCCGCGCACGCCTATCGCTTCTCCCACTTCGTTGGTCCACTCCGGTATTAGAGTTTTATCGTATACTATCTTGGAAAAAGCGGTGTCCGTCATGTGTTTCATGACCATTGCGTACGCTTTGTTTATATACTTCTGGTTTTCTTTGAGCGCCGTTATAGGCGAATTTCCTATAAAGCTGCCTTTCACCTTATCCCATGCGAAATACGCTACGGGGTATTTTTTCATTTTGGTTTTTCTTTTGGCTATTATAACGTTTCTTGTGCTCTTCTCCCAGCAGACGTAACCGTCCTTATCTCTTGTAAAGGTAATAAGGTACGTCGCGTGCTCGGAATCGGACGCTTCCGTTTTATACGCGTCGGAGCAGCTTTCGCTCAACTCGTCGGAGCAAATCTTAGCGGCGTCTTCTTTCTTTACGCCGTTTTTTACTGCTTCAGAGAACAAATGTTCTACCGTATCTCTCCCGGCGAGCATAACGTAATCCTGCTCCTGTATATCTCTGCTGTTCACGTCGGAAACAAACAGATCGGTATTGTCGCACAAAACGGTTTTTATATCGCCGGTATGCGCCTGTCCCGTTTTGGCAGACGGTTCCCAGTAGCAGTAGAAAACGCCGTCGCCGGATATCGCGGCGTCAAGCAGTGCCTGCCTAATAAGCACGTCTATTTTGCTTTTGTCAAAGCGGTAAGCGGCGTTGCCGTTTAACAGTTTCAGCCCGTTCTGCAGCTGTTTTTTGCTTTCGCACATCTCCGTTACGGGCATCGAATCATCGCTGTAAACGACCGACACGGGCTGACGCGCAACGGATGATATCATATAATCCGTTATACGTTTTATAACGTTGAAGACGGGCGTGGGAAGGCCGCAGGGATCTACGCCGTGCCACTGATCCCCTCTGTAAAAGCGCTCGTTTTCGCGCACGGTCTGATACAGTCCTATGCGTCTTTTGTAATCGCGCCCTGCTTCAAAGCGTTCCCACGCTTTTGTTATGTTGTCCATAAAATAATTCCTTTCAGTATTTTGAAACGGGTACGCCGTATGACGCCCTGCCGTAACGTTTGTTATAACGCCGTGAAGGATCCTGCGGAGGAGATATCCTTGACATAACGGCGTAGCGGAGCGCCTCCGGCAGATGCGTTATATCGTGCGGCGTGTCGCTGCAGTCTTCCGGGCGGTTTTTATCGTAGCACAGCGCGCTCATACACCTGATAAGCTCCGGGCATTTGTCCGAAATATACATATCCGTCAAGAGAAACTCTCTTACGGCTCTCCAGCCGGCGACACGTCTGTCGTCGGCGCGTATAAGCGGCGGCATACCTTCCGTACGCATCATGGTCTCGTAACCGGAGATACCGCTGTCCTGTCTTCTGTTCCACAGATCGGGCGACGCGGCTATGTAGTCTACTTTAAGATCCGCGCAAACGCGCGCCACCTCGCGTGCGGCGGCGGAAAGCGTAAGATCGGATTTAATAAACTCGCGGAAAACGGTGAGCCTGCCGTAAGCATCCGCGCACAACAGCACAAACGCCGTCGCGTCAAAGCCGTAATCAAGTCCGCCTGTGATACGGTGAAGATCCGGCAATACGAAATCTTTACATATATGCGTACCGTCGGACAGTTCCGAAAAAAACTGACCGGAGAATATATCCCAGCTCCCGTAAAGCCACGCTGACCGCAGCGCTTCGGGAAGGCTTTGAAGCTGTGATACGTATTCCGGATCGTTTTCAAGCAGCGCGGTGTTGTCAAAGACCGTGGCCTGTATGAACAGGTAGTCTTCCGGCCGCTCTCCGTCACGGTAGATCCCGTCAATGAACAAACGCTTTACCCACCCGTGTCCCACGCCGCCGGGATTGCAGGTAAGATACATACGTTTGGGGTTTTTGTTGTTCCCGCGCAGACAGGCCTTCAGGATATTGAACTGATATTCGGTTATCTGCGTCGCCTCGTCAACGGCTATCACGTCAAATTCAAGTCCCTGGTACTGCAGCGTGTCGCCGTCGTCCGAAAGGTAGCCGAGCTTGACCGTCGAGCCGTTGGGGAACGATATGAGCTTGTTAGTCTCCGAGTAGCTTACGGCTCCCGATAATTCAGACAGCATGGGCAGTATGTGGTTATATCGCAGCTCCCCGTAGCTGCGTCTTACGAGCAGACATTTTAAATCGGGGTAATGAATGCACATAAGTATGATCTTTCTTCTTAACGCCCAGCTTTTTCCGCCGCCTCTCGCTCCGCCGTAGGCGGTGTATTTCGCCCTTGATAAAAAGAGCTGTTTTTGTTTTTGTGAAGGTTTGCCCTGCAGTATCAGTTTTTTCAAACCGCGTCCTCTTCGTCCGTAAGGCTTATAACGCTTATACCTGCTCCGTCTTTTTCACCTTTTTCAAAAAGGTTTTTCAGATATAAATTAAGGACCGTGGCAGAGAGATTTTTGGCTCCGGCGTTCAGCGCCTCGTCTTCAAACACCGCGTCTATCAGTTCCGCTTCGTCGCGGTTTTCTTTGCAGTACTCCTCAAAGACGTGCGGCGCAAGTCTGTTGCGCCTTAAAAATCCCGCTTTGTTTGCAAGCATGTTTTTTTCTCTGCATTCTTCTGCGTATTGCTCGGCTTTTGATAAATATTTATACTTCATTGCCGTTTAGAGCTTCAATAAGCTCAGATACGCTTTCGTAACCGAACAGATCCATTATATCCTGCAGGTCCATCTGCTCCGCACACTGCGAACAGATCGTATATCCGTCCGCGTAAATGTAATCTTCCGCGTCGCAGTCTCCACATAACGAACATTTGTTCGTTCTAAAATTTTCATCGTCACGGAAAAACCGTGACTGTACGTTATTGCTTTTTGACATTTAGGTTGTGCGCACCCCTCCTTGAATTAAATTATCATACGTTTCACCGCTTTTTTTCAAATACTTCTTGACAACATGAAAAGTATGTGATAATATATGTATGTTCGCGGATCTCCGTTGATGGCTACATTATACCACATTTTACCGGTTTTGTCAAGCCTAAAATTCGCAATTTGCGAACATTTTTTCAAACAAGGCGGTTTTTATGGATAAAACACTTGAAAACATCCTCATTCTGATAGGCACGAAAAAAGGCAGTCAGAGAAGATTTACGGAGGCGCTCGGGCTCTGTCCGTCAACTGTCGGAGACTGGAAAAGCGGCAAGAGCAGATCGTACACGAAGCGCCTGCCGCAGATAGCGTCGTATTTCAATATTTCCGTAGACAGACTGATAGCGGACGGCTCCGCGCACGGCGCCTCTTACGGAAATCACAAACGCATACCCGTCTTAGGAACGATAAAGGCGGGCGTGCCGATAAACGCGGAAGAACAGCGCGAAGGCACGGAATACGCGGACGTTGACGACCCGGACGAATATTTTTATTTAAAAGTTGAAGGCGACAGCATGATAGGCGCCGGCATAACCGACGGCTCGCTCGTTCTCGTGCACAAACAGAACTACGCGGACGACGGGCAGATCGTCGTCTGCCTTGTGGATAACGAGTACGCGACGCTGAAAAGATACAGGAATCAGAACGGCACGGTCATACTCATGCCGGAAAATCCGTCATATCAGCCGTTTATCCTCTCCTCCGCTGATTTTGAGCGCGGAGACGCGGCAATACTCGGAGTTGCAATTGAAGTAAAGAAAAAACTTTTGTAGATACAGAGGCTTTATAATGAACGGAAAAGAAATAAAAAAAGCGGTAGACATAACCGCGCGCGCCGGGACCATGCTTCTGCGCTCCGGCTCCGATATAACGCGTGTGGAGGACACCGTAAAACATATGATGACTTCTTTCGGCGTTACCAAATACGATATTTTTACAATTACAAACGGCATTTTCATATCCGCGTCAGCGGACGACGCGCCGGAGGGTATGGGAGATTACACGCGTATCTGCGAGATACCGAGAAATTCGTCAAACTTAGGCAAAGTGGATATGATAAACACGCTTTCACGCGACATTGAAGCCGGGCTGTGCGATATGGACGGCGCTGAAAAACGGCTTGACGAAATAGAAAAAGCAAAGCCGTATAAACCCATAATAAATCTTGCCGCGGCAGCCGTGGCGTCCGGCGCTTTCAGTTTTCTGTTCGGCGGCAGTTATACAGACACTCTGCTCGCCGCCGTGATAGGTTTCAGTTATTACTATATTTTCATACTTCTTGACAGGACAAAGCTTTCAAAGCTTCTGACAAACGCGATATGCGGCTGTATCCTCGCGCTTCTGACGATAGGTTTTACCAAGATAATCCCCGGAGTCAATATGAACATGGCAATAATAGGCGCAATAATGCCGCTTATACCCGGAGTTTCATTCGTAAACGCCATACGCGATATAGCCGCGGGCGATTACATCTCCGGAGCTATAAGGATGATAGACGCGATAGTCGTCGCCGCCGGCATAGCCGTGGGCGTTGGCGCGACGATAGCCGTATTCACACAGTTCGGAATAATATAGGAGGCGGATATGAGTTTTTTTGAAATACTTCTGCACCTCGTTTTTTCATTTGCCGCAACGGTCGGCTTCTGCATCGTTTTCAATATACCTAAAAAGCATATGCTTTTCTGCGGGCTTATCGGCGTTGTCAGCTGGGGCACGTATATACTGCTCAACGGCCCGGCGGGACCCGTTGTCGCCACGTTTGCGGCGGCGGTCATAATATCGCTTTTATCGCGCGTGTTCGCGATCATAAGAAAATGCCCTTTCACAATACTTCTTATACCGGGCGTAATACCTCTGGCTCCCGGCTCCGCAATATATTACACGGCGTATTACTTTGTCACAAACGATATGGCAAAAGCCGGTGAATACGCTTTTCTTACGCTGAAGCTCGCTTTTGCGATAGTTCTCGGGATCATCGTCGTTATCGCCGTGCCGATACACAGAAAAAAAACACATAAAACAACGGGCGATCACTGATCGCCCGGTTCCGTTTCTCCCGTATCGTAAAGCAGTCTTGACAATATGTATTTATCTCTTATATCCGACGTGTGAAGAAACGCTTTTGCCGCGCTCTCGTCGCTTTCGCCGATTTCCCCGGGCGTCGTCGGATGACCGATCTTTTTAAACAGCGCTTCAAGTTTGCCGTACGGGATCAGTTCCTGTTCAATTATCTTTAGTATCTCGTCCCATTTATCAACTATTATATCAAGCCTTGACGCGCATTTTTGCTTATCGTACTTTCCCTCTTTATCTTCAAGCGCGATAATGCTCTCTGCCGACGAGCCGAAGTATTTACGCACGCCGCGCTCCCACGCCTGTTTATCAAAAGAGTTTATACTTAACAGCGCCTTTTCCTTGTCCGGCGTTGTTTTTTTCAGTTTTTCATATTTTTTAAGCGTCAGACAAGTGCCGACGCCGACCTGTATGCCGTGCAGCTCGCACTGTCTGTTCTCTTCAAGGCAGCGCATATCCCAAAGGTGAGAATAATAATGCTCAACGCCGGACGCGGGACGCGAAGACTTTGCGTAAGTCATAGCCATGCCGACCGTTATAAGCCCGTATACTATCTCTTTTACAGCATTTTTGTCGCCGCCGATCGCCGTTTCCGCATTGTCTGTCGCGGCTTTAAAACACCTTCTCATTATTTCCGCAACGTCATCGCAGTAATGCTCGCCTGTAATGAGATTGCTTATGCGCCATTCACATATAGACACGGTCTTCGCGCACATATCGCCGATGCCTGCAAGAAGCAGTTTTTTCGGCGCTTTTGAGATGATATCCGTATCGCATATAAGATAGTCCGGGCATTTGCATTTGACGGACGTTTTTACGCCGTTATATATCACAGACGCGGAATCTGACGTATAACCGTCCATTGAAGCGCAGGTCGGAACGTAGATATACGGTATGCGCGCCGTGTTTGACAGCAGCTTGCAAAGATCGTTCACCACGCCGCCGCCTACGCCAATAACCGCTCCGCACGACGCGTCATAGCTCATTACTATATTGCCCAGCGCTTTTTCCGTCGGTTCGGGCCGGTCAAAGCCATTATCGGCTTTTATAAGACAGACTTTGCATTTTATGCCGGCCTTTTCAAGAAGCGTCACCGCCGTATTCCCCGCCGCCGCAAAAGTATTTTCATCCGCAACAATAAAAACCGTGTCCGTGCCAATAGCTTTGACCGTTTCCGGCAGTTCGTTTATCGCGCCGTCGCAAACGGAAATGCCTTTTACAGTCGAATAGTGAGTATATCCGCAGCTGCATTCAAACCTTTTTCCTACAAGCTTTTCCGGCGGGTATTCATATATTTTCATTCGTTTTCTCCTATTCACGTCCCGTAAGGGATATATCGCATCGAAGATATATCGCGCCGAAGGCATATCGCGTCCCACAAGGGACCATTTATATTTACTTCTCATATGCGATATAATGCTGACGCATTGCGATATGCTGCGTTTTGCGCAGCGTGTCAAAACAACACTTCCGTTATTATCCCTCCGCCGACAACGCATCCGTCGTCGTCATAAAACACGGCTGACTGACCGGGCGCGGCCAAGCGGACCGGGTTATCAAACGATATCCTCATGCAGTTATCGTCCGTTTTTTCAAGCGTCGCGTACTCTCCCGGGTGGCGGTATCTGACCTTAACCTGACAGTGCAGTTTTTCGCCCGCCTCCGGCTCCGGTACGCTTAAGAAATTCAGGTCTTTGCAGATAATCTCTCTGCACCCGAGATCATCGTCGGTACTGAGCACTATCTCGTTCGTGTCCGCGCATATTTTCTTTATATACGCCGGGTGACCGAGCGCTATGCCGAGCCCTTTTCTCTGCCCGACGGTGTAGTGGATTATGCCTTTGTGTCTGCCTAAGATCTTGCCGTTTTCGTCTACGTAATTGCCCTCTCCGGGAATTTCCGCAGTCGTATGAGCGCATATAAAATCAGCGTAATCGCCGTCTGTCACAAAGCAGATCTCCTGCGAATCCGGTTTTGACGCGACCCGCAGCCCCGCCTGCTCCGCTATCTTTCTTACTTCCTGTTTTGAATATCCGGCAAGCGGCATGAGCGTCCGCTCAAGCTGTTTCTGCGTCAGTCTGTAAAGCATATACGTCTGGTCTTTTTCGGCGTGAAGCGCTTTTTTTACCGTGTATCTGCCGTTATCAAGCTTGACGACAGCCGCGTAGTGTCCCGTGGCGACAAAGTCCGCCTGCAGTACGTCGGCGTGATACAAAAGCCGCTCCCATTTTATTTCCCGGTTGCAGATAACGCACGGATTGGGCGTAAATCCGTGCAGATAATCGTCTATAAAAGGCTTTATTACCTTGTTTTCAAAATCAAGCGTGCAGTTGAAAGCGTAAAACGGTATGCCTAAAATGCGCGCGGTCTCCCTCGCGTCGTCTATCTCACAGCAGCGGCTCTCTTCCCCGTCCTCGCTCTGCCAGCTGCGCAGAGTGACGCCGATAACGTCGTATCCCTGCTGCTTTAAAAGATACGCCGCGACAGCGCTGTCCACGCCGCCGGACATTCCGACTATTACCCCGGGCATCATTTTACCTCTTCTCTTATACCGAGCGTCATCTGCTCAAATTCTTTATGTTCTTCAAGCGCTTTTTTAACGTTGATACTGTAATCAACGACAGTGCAGTGCGCGTATTCATCGTCAAAATACTCTCTTATCCTCACGCCGCCCAACGCTTCCATAGTCTTCCACGACGCGGGATTGTGCAGATCCGCGTCAAGAAATACGTTTTCTATGCCGTATTTATCGCAGACTTTGAGCGCAAGATACAGATTTATCTTGTTATAGCCTTTTCCGCGCTCCGTAGGTCTTATGCTGTAGCCGATATGACCGCCGTATTTGCTCAGTTTCTCGTTCAAAGCAAGGCGCACGTTTATCATACCTACGATCTTATCGTCGTTTTCTCTTATCAGAAAATACGTCCGTGCCGGTACTTTTTCCCCGTTCGGTATCCTTTTGTAATCTTCTTCAAGCTTTATCAGCCAGCCCTCGTAGTCGTCAAGATATCGGCGTAAGCCCCCCACGCCGTTTATTTCCGAATCATATTCAAAAAATTCGTTTATGTAAGCAACAGCCGCGTCTTTTCTTTTTATACCCGGCACTTCAAAATAAAACTTTTCCATTTTTCACAGCCTCTTTGACAGCAAAACGAATCCTTCGTCAGGCTTCGGCGTCATGTTTTCGTCAACTGCGCAGGGGTCGGCATAACAGTCCTTTATTTTCGTTGTGAAACCCATGTGCGTATACATTTTCATGTTCGCTTCTTCCGTCATCCCGACGCCTATCGCGGCGTATTCAAATCCCTCTTTTTTCAGCTCCGCAAGCGCCGTATTCATCAGAAGGCTCCCGTACCCTTTTCCGCGGTATTCTTTTTCAACGCGGAAAGCGCACAGATAAGCGGTCGTTTTCCCGTCCGCAAAATCGGTATCATCCAGTTTCCGGAAAACGTACAGCTCGCCCGCGATCGCGCCGCCGTCATATAGCGCATGGAAAACTGCGTTGCCGGAATCTATATTTCGGCAGAAAAATCTTGCCGTAGGCGGCGCTTCTTCGGCGCTTTCATATCCCCACAGTCCGAGCATTTCCCTGCTTCCGCTTTTTTGTACGATCATATATAACCTCTTGTATTTCCGTGCAAACCGTCAAGGCGCCGCCCGCTATGTGTTTTTCCTCTTCGGCAGCGGGATCTGTACGAGTATTATAGCGACGAACATCACGACGCAGCCTATGATTTCTCTTACGCTCATGCTCTCGTGCAGAAGCAGAACGCCGGCGATCACGGCAAAAACCGACTCCATACTCATAAGAAGCGAGGCGACCGTCGGATCGGTGAATTTCTGCGCGACTATCTGAAGCGTGTATCCAACGCCGCCGGAAACAAGTCCGCAGTAAAGTATCGGCACGGCGGCGGATATGATCTTATCCATGCTCGGCTGCTCCGCTATGAACGCGGCGGCGGTGGAAATGACCGTCGCTGTCGCAAACTGGATCGCTGACATGCGTACGGGGTTGCCTTTTTTGACGAAATGATCGCAGGTGATGATATGGAAGCTGAAAACGAAAGCGCAGCCGCAGATCAGCGCGTCGCCCTTCGAGAGCCGGAATTCCTCGCTTATACACAGTAAAAACATACCGACCAAGCCGATAAGCACAGCGGCCCACACGATCCACGTGTTTTTCCGTTTTAAGAAGATAAAACCTATAACGGGTACGATCAGTATATAAAGCGCCGTTATAAACCCCGCTTTTCCGGCGGTCGTGTAAACGAGCCCTATCTGCTGCAGTATGCTCGCGCCGGCAAGACAGCAGCCGCATAAAACGCCGCCTATGACCGTGTTTTTGTTATACTGTTTCTGTTCTTCTTCCGTGCGCCCGGCGCCGGTCCGCTTTTCTTTGATCCATCCTAAAAATGCGACAAGCCCTACCGCGACGGCGCCAAGCGCCATTCTCGACGCGTTGAACGTCAAAGGTTCAATTTTATCCATGCCCGCGCGCTGGGCGACGAAAGCCGTGCCCCAGATCACCGCGGTAAGTATAAGCAGTATGTTCCCGAGTAATTTTTTGTTTTTCATTTTACGATCGCGTAAATATACGTATCCTTCCAAATCCGTACGTTATATCCGGATATCTCTCAAATTCATTATCTTTCAGCTGTGACAGAAATTCAAAAACATCGTCGTGATCAAAGTTCTGAAATCCTCTTAATATAAATCTGTCCGTCGTGATACGGTCCGTTTTAAAGCGCCTTTATTATGTTATAGATCTCATCTGCGGTTTCGGCAAACAGCTTTGCACCGTTTTCTGTCAGCACTTCTCTGCTCCTGTAACCCCAAAGGACCGATACCGGCGTCGCCCCTGCGTTTTTTGCAACGTTTACGTCTGTCGGCGCGTCGCCTATCATAACCGCTTCCTCCGGCGTGCAGTCTGTGTCTTTACATATCAGCATAAAGCCGGAAATATCCGGTTTTCTTTTGCATATCTCGGATTCGCCGTAAATACAGTCGAATATTCCGGGGAAAAAGTGATCTATTATATGCTTCGCCGCCGCGTCGTATTTGTTTGACAGCACGGCAAGGCGTATCCCGTCCGCTTTAAGACGCAAAAGCAGCTCCTTCATACCCGGATACGGCGCGGTGCCGCCTATAAGATGCTGCGAATAGTATTCTTTGAAATACTTTACCGCAATATCCGCCTCATCATCCGGAGTATCCGTCTCGTAACTGCCGCTCACGGCGCGCTTCGCGTACATTTTTATGCCGTTTCCTATATACTGCCGCGTCTGATCCGTCGTTATCCCGTTATGGCCCGTTCTGTCCATTGCGGAATTCATCGCCGCCGTAAGATCCGGCACCGTATCAAGCAGCGTACCGTCAAGATCGAACACACAAAGCTTTATCATAATTTGACCTTTCTTCAATATAAAACGCAGGTCCGCCCTGCGTTTTGCTTCTTACTTATTCAATGTCCGTTATTCTCTCAAACGGGTCGTCGAGGCACCGACCCCTACAAGATCCGGTTCGTCGAGGCGCCGACACCTACAGGATCCGGGTCGTCGAGGCGCCGACCCCTGCCGGTCTTAATTCCCTTTCAGCGTTTCCGTTTCCTTGTCTATCTCGTTCACCGCGCATTCAAGCTCGGCGCTGAGCCGTTTTTCAAGCTTGTCCGCAAATTCGGTAAACGCCGCGCTTTTTTCGTCAACGGTCTTGACAGTGTCTCCGAGGAGCTGGCGCATTATCTCAAGCTCCGCTTTTATATCTCCGCGGAAATTCTCAGCGGCCGCCGCCGTGTTGTTTTTTACCGCCGCGGATATACGCGACATCCTCGCCTCAAAGCAGCGTTTGCGCTCCTCCGCCTCAGCCGCTGCTTTTTCGTTTATCTCCGCCGCTTTTTCTATCGCCTGCGCTATGATGCAGTCCGCGTTTTTGTTTGCGGTCAGAAGGATATCGCCGAGCTGAGACGACATCTCGTCGTAAAGTCCCGCTTTGCGTTCGTTATCGGCTGACGCTCCTTTAGCTTCCGCCTGCAGTTTTTCTATCAGCGCGTCTTTTTCGGCAATGGCGTCCTCCGCTTCTTTCAGCTTTGCTTCAAGCTCTTCCTTTTCTTTCAAAGAAGCCGCCGCCGCTTCCGCCTGCTCAACACGGTTCAAAAGATCGTCAAGCTGGGCGCGCAGGGACGCTATTTCCGCTTCTTTTGCCGCCACCGCCTCGTTTTTCTGATTTGTAAGCTCACGGAAATCCGCGTTCTGCTTATCTAAATACGCCATGACGTCAGCCTTGTTGAAGCCGCCCATAGACGTTCTGAACAGTACGTTTTTATCTGCCATAACGATGATCCTTCCCGTTTTTTTCAAAAAATATGAACAAATATTCCCGATTTTTGCATATTATAGCATATATTACACTTTTTTTCAAGAGTTAGTCGTAAATAAATTTAAAAAAAGAATACCGCCGTTTCACATTTACCCATTATAATTAAACTGAACACTTTTATAAAGAAAGGTATGGGAAAATGACAAAACACTCGGGGAGAAAGATTACGTCACTTTTTATCGCGGTAATGATCTTGCTTTCCTGTCTTACGGCAGTATCCTACGCCGTGACGGATCAGGACCTTGCGCAGATAAGCGTGACCGCTTCAAATACAAATCCCGTTAAGGACGAGATAATCACCGTTAAGGTATGCATAGACAATTACAGAACAATGTCTCCGCGTATAGCGGCAATGCACATTTCCGTCTCGTTTGATTCGTCTTGCTTTGATTATCTGAGCAACTCTGCAACGACCCTGCTCAAAGTCAATAACGACGACCTTACGAGTATTGCGTTTGACGGAATAGAAAAGGTAAGCTTTGCTTATACGTACGCAAATACCAAAAAGCAAACGCTGCCCACCTCCGCAAACGAGATATTCAGCTTTAAATTAAGAGTCAAAAACACCATAACGGCAAAGACGCAGACCGCCTTTACCGTAAACGATCTTACGCTGTACAACGGCAAAAACGAGGAACAGTATTCACTTATCGAATGCAAGGATCCCAAAACGGATAAAGTCACGGTATGGGTATCAAGACCCGGTATACTGTTGAACAACTCCGATAAAAACCTCGGTACATATAAGGAAAACGTAAAAGTAACGTTTGATTCGTCAACGGCAAACCTTATTTATGAAGGAAGAGAAGCCGTTTCCATAACAAGCCCTTACGTCTGCGATAAAAACGGCACGTACGAGATAAGCGTAAAAACAAACGGAGAGACTACAACGGAAAAATTCGTTATAGATAAGAGCATATCCCACATCTCCGTCAAGCCCGGCACGTACCAGACGGAATATCCCGTAGGCGTAAGCCCGGATTATTCCGCATGGGTGCTTCTCGTCACTTATTCCGACGGCACGTACAGCGAGCTGCCGATGGACGACGGCGACATACAGGTCACCGGCTTCAAAGCCGACACTATCGGCGACCAGCAGCTGCTTGTAAAATATAAGGATAAAACAACGCACGTGAACGTAAAGGTAAAATCAAAGACCGTGCTTACGTTCTCCATCAAATCCCCCGTTTCAAAAACGGAATATCTCTTAGGCGATGAAGTAGATACGACCGGCGGCGTACTTCTCGTCATCTACGACGACGGAACGAGTGAAGAAGTGCCGATAACCAAAAATATGCTCTCCGGTTACGATAAAACGTATCTCGGTGACCAGACAGTAACGGTAACGTATTCCGGCGCGTCACAGACGTTTATGATAAACTACAGCAGCAGAGAATCCGTTGACGAGCTCATAATGGAAATAGACGCGCTTGACTTAAACACCATAAGCGAAGAGTCAAGAGAACATCTTACAAATCTCATAAACAAATACAATTCCCTTTCATCTCTGCAAAAAAGCGCCGTAACCAACTTCAACAAATTGAACGAAGCGCGCGAGATATTTGATATTATGATCTCCGGCGGCAACAATACGGGCGAACAGACGACGGCGGAGCCTGTATCCACGGATCCGACCTCCGAGACGGAACAAGGCGGCGGCAACGGAAGCGGAAGCAATATAATCTGGTTCATCGTCGGCGGTATAATAATACTTTCCGTCATAGGCGGTATAGTATACTTCCTTGTCATCTATTTCAAACGCAAAAAGGAAATAGATGAAGACGAATACTACGACGACGGAGATTTTGAAGACGATAACGACGACGAGGGCGATCTTTCCTACGGAGACGACATAATCGACGAGGACGACGACAGCGACGAAAAAGAAAGCACCAACGTAAAAACGAATACGAACGCCGTGCCGAAGAAAGCGCCCGAAATATCCCATAAATCCGCCTTCTACGACTTTGAAGCGGAAGAAAACGACGAAGAAGAAGATGATGAAGATGATGAAGACGACGGCGACGAATACTACGAGGAAGAGACAGAAGAAGACACGGACGCCGAAGATAACGAAGCCGAAGAAACCGTGACCGAAGAGGCGGAGGCTGAAGAGCCCGTCGCGGAAGAACCCGAGTCCGAGGAAGAACCCGAGCCCGAAGAAGAGCCCGAGCCCGTAGAAGAGCCCGAGCCCGCAGAAGAACCGGAGCCCGTAGAAGAGCCCGAGCCCATAGAAGAACCGGAACCCGAGGAAGAACCCGAGCCCGAGGAAGAACCCGAGACCGAAGAAGAACCCGAGACCGAAGAAAAACCCGAGCCCGAAAAGGAAACGGCGGCGACAGATGATGACGATGACGACGACTTCACGGGAAGACTCGTTATAATCGACGACGATGATGAAACGGAGAAAAAGATATGAAGAGAATAAATGATATCAGTATTCAGCATATCCTGCTCGTGATCGCGGCAATAGCGGTCACAACGGGCGTCATGCTTGCCGTATTCGTCTCCGCAATGCACGTCAGAGCCGAAGAAGGCTCGACCGAAAGCGACAGCACCGTAACGGAAGAATCGTCACAGACCGAAACGGATACAGAGACCGAAACAGAAAAAGTAACGGAAACCGAAACAGAGACAGAGACCGAAACGGATAAGGTAACGGAAACAGAGACCGAGACTGAAACGGAAACAGAAAAAGTAACGGAAACCGAAACGGAAACAGAGACAGAAACCGAAACAGATAAGGTGACCGAAACAGAGACTGAAACGGAAACGGAAACCGAAACAGAGACCGCGACCGATACGGAAACAGAAACCGAGACTGAAACGGATACGGACAAAGTTACGGAAGCCTACGTTTCCGAGATAAAATTCGCAGAGGATCTTATAAGATTAGAGGTAGGCGAAAGCACGTCGCTTTTGCTTAAAGCGTATTCGTCCGACGGAAGAGACGCCGAGGTACCTAAGGTGATCTATTCGTCTTCAAACGAGGAGATCGTCACGGTCGGCGCAAGCGGCATAATAGCCGCGGTCAAAAACGGCAGAGCCGTTATAAAAGCGTCAACGGAAGACGGTACTCTTTCCTGTGAATGCGTCATAGCGGTATCCGCCTCCACGGTAAGGCTCAGAACTATGACCGGCACCGGCGAAAAAATAGCCACGGGCTTCACACCCGGTATGGCGGCCGCGGATATAATATCCGATATTTCCGCGACCGAAGGCATAGACGCTGAGAAAATAACGATCAGCAGCGCGTCGGGCGAGGTGATAAGCGAGCTTGCAAGCGTTGCAACAGGCTGCACGATATCCGTTGACGGCGTTATATACACGGTAGTCATGTACGGCGATACTAACGGCGACGGTATAATAAGCAGCGCGGACGTAAAAGTTATTCTTGATTACATAACCGGCGCGTCGCACGAGCTTGCAAACAACCGCGCCTGCTATCTTGCATCAATGGTAATAGAAGACAAAACCGATATAACGATAGAAAACGCGCTTTATCTGCAAAGATACGTCTACGGTCTTGAGACCATAGATCAGTAAAAAACGGAATATCATCCGGAGGAAAAAATCGTTTTCCTCCGGATTTTGTTTTTAAAAACGCTTGATTTTTACTTTTATTTGTTGTATAATAATATAAATATCATATAATGAGGATTTTATACGATGGACTACTTAAAACTTGCCGGTCTTCTCTTTCCGGACGTAAAGACGACGCCGGAGCAGCTTGAAGAAAGATATCCGCAGCGTGATCTGCCGGAGGGCGCAAAGGTAACGAGGATAGCGCCGTCTCCCACCGGATTTTTCCATATAGGCGGTCTTTTCCCCGCCACAGTCTGTGAGCGTCTCGCCCACCAGTCCGGCGGCGTGTTTTATCTGCGTATTGAGGACACGGATTCAAAGCGCGAGGTCAAAGGCGCGGCGGCGTTCATAACGACTATACTTGACTATTACGGCCTTCATTTTGACGAAGGCGTTACCGCCGACGGCGACAAAGGAGCATACGGCCCCTACACTCAGAGCCAGAGAGTTGATATATACCACGTTTACGCAAAGAAGCTTGTGGAAGAAGGGCGCGCGTACCCGGTATTCTCCACTGACGAGGAGCTTGACGAGCTTAAAGCGCTTGACAAAAAAGCGGAAATAAAGAGCGTCAACTGGGAGCAGGACGCCGAGGCGCGCCGTGAAGCTATGCTGAAGCGCCGGCAGTTTACTATGGAGCAGGTGGAAAAAGAGCTTGCCGCCGGCCACAAATTCGCGCTGTTCGCCATAGCGGACGGAAACCCGGAAAACAAAATTAAAGTAACGGACTTAGTAAAAGGTCTGCTTGAGATACCGGAAAACGACGAGGACGTGGTGCTGCTGAAATCCGACGGTATACCGACGTATCACTTCGCCCACGCTGTTGACGATCACCTTATGCGCACGACGCACGTCATACGCGGCGAGGAATGGCTGCCGAGCCTGTCAAAGCACCTTATGCTTTTCCGTTATTTAGGCTTCAAACCGCCTAAATATATGCACATAGCTCAGCTCATGCGTTTGGATGAAAACGGCAATAAAAAGAAATTCTCAAAGCGCGACATGGGCGCAAACCTTGAAGACTACAGAAAAATGGGCTACTGTGTCGACGCGGTGAACGAATACGTCATGACTCTGCTCAATTCCAACTACGAGGAGTGGCACACGCAGAATCCGGACAAAGACCGCCTTGATTTCCCGTTCTCAATTAAGAAAATGAGCGTATCCGGCTGTCTGTTCGATACGGAAAAATTAAACGACGTTTCAAAAAACGTCATAAGCAAAATGACCGCGGCGCAGGTATACGACGGCGTATGTGATTTTGCAAAAACGGAAGATACGGAGTTTTATGAAACGCTGCGATCCGACCGCGCATACGCCGAAAGCATTTTGGCGATTGGCAGAGGCGGCGCAAAGCCGAGAAAAGACTTTGCGACCTGGGCGGACGTCAAGCCGTATATGAGCTTCTTCTACGACAAATACTTCACCCGCGACGACGAGATGCCGCAGGACAAAGACAAAGCGGACATAAAAGCGGCGCTTAAGAAATTCATTGATACCTGCGACGAAAACGACGATCAGAGCTGCTGGTTTGAAAAACTCAAGGACATTGCGGAACAGATCGGCTACGCACGCGAGACAAAGCTGTATAAAAAAGAGCCGGAGAAATATAAAGGTCACGTCGGCGACGTTGCGTCGTTCGTCCGCATAGCGATAACGGGCAGGCAGAATTCACCCGACCTGTACGAAGTTATAAAAATACTCGGCCGGCAGCGTACTTCGGACAGGATCAAAGAAAGCATTGCGCTTTTATGAAAACCGTAATTTTGATAGGCGATTCGCTTCGTCTGTGCTATCAGAGCCGCGTCGCGGAACTTTTGGGCGATAACGTGAAAGTTTACGCGCCGGACGAAAACTGCCGCTACACAAAATACGCGCTCTGGGGCATGAAAATGTGGATGGCGGGCTGGGGCGACCCTAAGCCCGACGTTATCCACTGGAACACGGGCGTATGGGACCTGCACCGCTGCACCGCGGACGGTGAAGTCTTCACTCCCCTGCCCGAGTATTTAGAGCATAACAGGCGGCTTGCAATCCAGATGGAAAGCTGCTGCAAAAATCTTATCTGGGCAACGACGACTCCGGGCGGCAGACAGCTTGATACGCAAAAGAAGACGAATTACGTTATGACCGAGGCCGGACCGCAGCTGTTTTTATGCGACGGCACGGACAAATGGAACGCCGATATCAGAGAATACAACAAAGCGTGCGCGGAAATGCTGTCCGCCCGCGGAATAAAAATAAACGACCTTTACTCCGTAATATCAGCCGACCCGGACAGATATCTGTGTGACGACGGCATACATCCGAGCGCGGACGGCACGGAAGCTCTGGCGCAAAAGGTCGCGGATGAAATAAAAAAACTGCTTTAAAGAGGATATAAATATATGGAATCATCAAATTTTATACACGATTTTATAGACGAGGATCTGCTTGAAAATCCCGGAATGAAGATACACACGCGCTTCCCGCCGGAGCCTAACGGCTATCTTCACATAGGTCACTGCAAAGCGCTTGTGATAGACTTCGGCACCGCGCTGAAATACGGCGGGGAGTGCAATCTGCGTATGGACGACACGAACCCCGCAAAAGAGGACACGGAATTCGTCGACGCCATAAAAGAGGACATACACTGGCTCGGTTTTGACTGGGGAGACAGATTTTACTACGGCTCCGATTATTTTGAAACAACGTATCAGCTCGCCGAAAAGCTCATCATGTCGGGCGACGCGTACGTCTGCGAGCTTTCCGCCGACCAGTTCAGAGAATACCGCGGAGACCTCTCCACTCCGGCAAGATCCCCCTACCGCGACAGACCGGCACAAGAAAGCCTTGATCTTTTCCGCAGGATGAGAGCCGGAGAATTCCCGGAGGGCAAATACACGCTGCGTGCAAAAATCGACTTAGGCAGCGGCAATTTCAATATGCGCGATCCGGTACTGTACCGCATCCGCTATATAGACCATCACAGGCAGGGGACAAAATGGTGCATCTTCCCGATGTACGACTTTGCCCATCCCATACAGGATATGATAGAGGGCATAACGCACAGCCTCTGCTCGCTTGAATACGAGGATCACAGACCGCTTTACAACTGGGTGCGCGACCACGTGGATCTGCCGGCAAAGCCGAGACAGATAGAATTCGCGCGTCTTAACGTCACGCACACGGTCATGAGCAAGCGCTTCCTGCGTCATCTCGTTGAGACCGGCCTCGTTGACGGCTGGGACGACCCGCGTATGCCCACGCTCTGCGGTCTGCGCCGCCGCGGCTTCACCGCCGCATCCATACTCGACTTTATCGAGAGGGTCGGCGTTGCAAAATCAAACAGTTTAGTTGATATAGGTCTGCTCGACTACTGCGTACGCGAGGAGCTGAACAGGACCGCGACGCGCCGCATAGCCGTGCTCGATCCGGTAAAAGTAGTTATAGACAATTATCCTGATGATAAAACGGAATATTTCGATCTGCCGAACAACCCGAACGACGAGAACGCCGGCACGCGCAAAGTGCCGTTTTCAAAGGTGGTTTATATAGACCGCGACGACGTATCCGCGGATCCGCCTCCCAAGTTCTTCCGCATGAAGCCGGACGGCGAGGTAAGGCTCATGGGCGCTTACATCGTTAAATGCAACGAGATAGAAACCGACGCGGACGGAAAAATAACGGAAGTCCGCTGCACCGCGGATCTGGAAACGGGCAACGGTATGCCCGCTGACGGCAGAAAGATAAAAGGCACTATCCACTGGCTCTCCGCCGCCCACTGCGTTAAAGCTGACGCGGCGCTTTACGACAGACTTTTCACGTATGAGAACATGAACGAGATAGACTCGTCCGAATACGAAAAATATCTCAATCCCGAATCAAAAAAACTTATCAAGGACATTTGCCTTGAACCGTCAATGAAAGACGCAAAAGAAGGCGACAAATTCCAGTTCGTTCGTCTCGGTTACTTCACACTTGACAAAAAGAACGAAAACACGTATAACAGGATAGTCACTTTAAAAGACAGTTTTAAAGTGGAAAATACAAAATAATATTAAAGGAAGGTAGGAATATGAAAAAACTGTTGTCAGCTCTTCTGGCTTTCGTTATGATCCTTACCGTCAGCGCATTTGCCGAGGCGGATACGGCGGAGCCGGAGCTTTTCGCCACTGTGGAAGCTCTGCAGTTTGACAAACTGCCGGAGATAGACGGCAAGGTGACCGCGGACGAATGGGGAGAACCGTCCGTCGCGCACATCAAATATCCCGAAAACCCGCAGACAGACGTCAGCAAGGACGATCAGACGGACGTTGAATTCACTATCTGGTTCCGTTATACGTTTGACGGATTGTACATCGCGGCGCAGACCCCGGACAGCAGCCCCTGCAACGACAACGTTGACGGATCGCAGATCTGGAACGGCGACTGCCTGCAGATGAGACTTGACCCGTACGGCTGTACCGAAGATCAGGGACTTTTTGCCTCCCCGTCAAGAGATCTAAACTACTCGGATGATTATCAGGAATTCGCGTTTGCATACTGCAAGGACGACGGAGAATGCTACGCATACTGCTGGCACGGCGTTATGAGCGGCCTTGCTCTGCAGAGTGAGAGCGGCAAATACGGCGCGTCAAACGACGGCACTACCACAACGTATGAAGTATATATCCCGTGGGAAGAGCTTTTATATGAGAATATGCCCCACGTAGGAACGACGTACGGCATAGCGGCGGCTCTTCTGACCGCAACTGAGGGTGAAAACGACAACAAGTGGCAAAACTGGCTTGAATGGGGCTCAGGCGTTATAAACAACCGTGACGACAACATATGCGGTACAAACCGTCTCGTTATGTCCGGCAAGACCGTATTCGGCGGCGCAGCCCTGACAGACCCGGATCCCAACGCCACGGTCGTCACAAAAGCGGCAATACCGGAAGCGGAAGGCGACGCCGTTATAGTTGATATAACAAAGCTCTCCGGCGAACACGATATGCACTATACGTTGAACGACGACGGCAGCGTTACCTTCACGTTTGATGAAAGCAACGACCCCTACGTCAGCCTGAACATCTCCGGCCAGGTAAAAATAAAAGCGGAAGACTATCCGTACTTCGCACTTTATATGAAGACAAACGATCCGTACGCGGCAGGCGAGATATTCTACTGCACTATGGACGGCGTTACCGATTTTGCCGGCGGATACAGCGTTCCGATCGAATACTACGAGGTTGAAGGGAATCAGGTAGCCGTTGCCGAGCTCGGAGACGAAATGGGCTACGAGGGCAACGTGCTGAAGCTCCGTTTTGACGCGTACGACGGCGGCTGCTCCGACGCGGACGAATCCGAAATAACCGTTTACGCGGCGGGCTTCTTCAAAACGTATGAGGACGCCGTGATGTTCAAAGCCGAAGGCGTCAGCGTCGACTTAGACCCCGCTTACGTAAACGAAGTACAGGGCGGCAGCTCCGAAGATCCCGGTACGACCGCGGAAGCGACCGAAACGGAAGCGGATAATACCGGAATAAACGAAACGACGGAAACAGTACCAACCGAAAGTGAAACGGCAGCGGGTACCGAAAAGACAACCGAAGCAGTTACCGAAAATAACGGCGACAGCACGGAAAAACCGGCAAACAACGCCTGGATCATCTACGTTGTAATAGGCGTAGCAGTCGCGGCGGTGGTCGTTATAGTGATAATCATAGTTTCAAAGAAAAAGAAATAATAAAAAAAATAATCGGGCGAGCTTGATGCTCGCCCGATTTTTTATTTACTCTGTCTCTCCCGTCGCGTATCTGACGGTCTCCATCGCGTCCTTTGCGTATTTGTCCGCGCCTATTTTTTCCGCGTATTCGCGCGTAAGCACCGCGCCTCCGACCACGACCTTACAGTAAGGCGCTTTTTCATGTATCAGTTTAACGGTCTTTTCCATAGCCGGAAGAGTAGTCGTCATAAGCGCGCTGAGCCCGGCAAACGGCGCGTGAAGCTCAACCACCTTATCCGCTATAACGTGCGCAGGCACGTCTTTGCCGAGATCCACCACGTCAAAACCGTAATTTTGTAAAAGCAGTTTTACTATGTTTTTGCCTATATCGTGTACGTCGCCCTCGACCGTGGCTATAACGAATACGCCGCGGTTTTTTGACGCGGCGTTCCGGGCTTTCAGCCGTATGCGTTCAAACGCGCATTTTGCCGCCTCCGCGGAAGATAAAAGCTGCGGCAGAAACGTCTTTCCGCTCTCGTACAGCTTGCCTACCGTGTCAAGCGCGGGTATAAGCACGTTTTCCACTATATCCATGGGATCACGGCTCAAAAGAGCCTCGTCCGTCAGCTTTTCCGTCTGATCCTTAAGACCTTTTATGATCGCGTCCGTAAGATCCGAGGCGCCGGAACTCTCAGGCGCGGACGCCTTTGCCGCCGTGTCCTCTGCAGCCAGAGAGGAAGCAAAAGAGATATAGCCCGTAAAACCGCCGTCAAGACCGTGTAAAGCTTTATACGAATAATAGCTTTTCATCATATCGGATGAAAACGGGTTCATTATCGCGGCGGAAAGTCCGGCTTCAAGCGCGGCGGTGAAAAACGCGGCGTTTATCACGCTTCTCTGCGGTAAGCCGAACGATATGTTCGATACGCCTAAAACGGTGTGACATTTCAATTTTTCTCTTATGAGCCTCAGCGCTTCAAGCGTCGTATCGGCGCTGCCGGGATCCGTGCTGACCGCCATGGTAAGCGTGTCAAACACTATTTTTTTGCGGTCTATGCCGTATTTTTTTGCAGTTCTTAATATCTTTTTCGCAATTTCAAACCGCTTTTGAGCAGTATCGGGGATCCCGTTTTCGTCAAGCGTCAGCGCAACGGCAACGCCGCCGTACTTTTTCATAAGCGGGAAAACGGTCCTCATGCTTTCTTCTTTGCCGTTAACGGAATTTATAAGCGCACAGCCGTTATAATATCTGAGAGCGCGCTCCATCGCGGCGGGCAGCGCAGTGTCTATCTGAAGCGGCAGATCCACGGTCTGCTGCAGCTTCAGCATCACGTTCGTTATCATTTCCGCTTCGTCCGTTGCCGGCACGCCGACGTTTACGTCAAGTATGTGGGCGCCTGCTTCCTGCTGTTTTACGCCTTCTTCAACTATATAGCCCGTGTCGTTTTCAAGTATAGCCTGTTTCAGCCGCTTTTTTCCCGTGGGATTTATCCTCTCGCCTATGAGCAGCGGCTTATCCGAGAAGAATACCGCTTTCGTTGACGAGGAGACACAGGTAAGATCCTTGACCGTAAGCTCCGGCAAAGGTATCCCGGATAAACGGCTTTTAAGCGCTTTTATATATTCCGGCGTCGTGCCGCAGCAGCCGCCTATGATCCTCACGCCTTCATTTACACAGTCTGTAACGCAGTCCGCAAACTGATCCGCACCCACGTCGTACACGTATTTTCCGTTAACGTTTTTCGGCATACCGGCGTTCGGCTTAAAAATAACGGGTAAAGACGAATATTTAAGATACTGTTCAATGACCGCTTTTAAGCTCTGCGGTCCGAACGAGCAGTTGACGCCTATCGCGTCCGCTCCCATGCCTTCAAGCATGGCGATAAGAGCGGCGGGCTCCGCGCCGGTAAGAAGTCTGTTGTTTTCGGAATAAGCGTTTGATAAAAAAACAGGAAGTCCGCACGTTTCTTTTGCTGCAAGCAGCGCCGCTTTAGTCTCGTATCCGTCCGTCAGAGTTTCGGCAAAAACAAGATCCGCTCCGTATTTATACCCGAGCTTTACGGTACAGGATAAAATATCCACGGCTTCGTCAAAGCCGAGATCACCGTATGGCTGAAGAAGCCTGCCGGTCGACCCGAGATCGAGCGCTATATATTTTTCACCGTCTTCTCCGCTGTCTTCCCGCGCTCTTTTTGCGCAGTCAAACGCCGCGCGTATTATCTTCTCAAGCTCGCTTTTTTCGTAGTAAAGCCGGTTCGCGCCGAAAGTGTTTGCACAGACTATATTGCTTCCCGCGTCAAAATAAGACTTGTGTATTTCATATACAGTCTGCGGATCGGTGAGATTTGCCGTCTCCGGTCTTCTTGATATATCAAGTCCTTTGTCATACAGCACCGTTGCAAGCGCGCCGTCAAGCAAAGTTACGTTGTTTTTTATAAATTCCCTTATATCCATATACTGCTCCGTTATTATACAGGTTTGCCTAAGATATCGGATAACGCGTCCATTATCATGCGCGCGGTCTTCGGCTTGTTCATGGAATAAACGTGCACGTGCTTTATGCCGTTTGCGTAAAGGTCTATGATCTGGTCCGCGGCGTATATGACGCCGGCGTGCATCATGGCGTCCGGGTCGGTACCGAAGCGGTCTACGAGCCTTATGAACCTCTCCGGCATAAACGAGCCGGACAGCTTGATAGCCCTTTGCACCTGTTTGCCGTTGGTTATGGGCATTATACCGGGTATTACCGGGGCGGTTATGCCGGCTTCTCTGATCTTATATAAGAAATTGAACAGCAAATTGTTATCAAAAAACATCTGCGTCGTAAGAAAGTCGCAGCCGGCGTCCACTTTTTCTTTAAGATGCTTTATATCTTCCTTCTGATCCGTACTTTCGGGATGCACCTCGGGATAGCACGCGCCGCCTATGCAAAGCTCCTTGTATTTTTCGCGCAGCTCGTATACGAGCTGTGACGCGTAGCGGAAATCAAGTTTGCTTCTGTCCGCGCCTAAAAGCTCCGGGGTAAGATCGCCGCGCAGCGCCATTACGTTTTCTATACCGCGCGTCTTCATCTCGTCTATAGCGGAATCTATCATTTTTCTTGTAGATGAAACGCAAGTCAGATGTGCGACAAACGGCACGCCCGTGCGTTTCTGCGTCTGCTCTGCTACCTGCATGGTATATTTGCCCGTTCCGCCTCCGGCGCCGTAAGTAACGCTCATAAACGCCGGTTTAAGCGACGCTATCTCGTCTATCGCGGGAAGTACCGTATCAATGCCGCTGTCCGTTTTAGGCGGGAACACCTCAAACGACAACGTATATTTGTTATTACTTAATATATCCGTGACTTTCATAACTGCTCCGTTTTTTACAAATATGCATAATTATACGCATTATTATAAAATAAATCAAGTCAGCTATCTGAAATATAATTAAAAATCTTGGCATAAACACGTAAAAAAATAAAAAATACACCGTTTATTTCATATAATCGCTTTAATTTTAAACAACACCGGGATATAATAATATAAAAAGGAGACGGAGTATGAAAAAGCTTTTATTCGTTTATAACCCGCATTCCGGCAAGGGACGCATAGGCGATTCCTTATCGGATATACTCTGCACGTTCACAGGCGCCGGATATAACGTCACGGCGCATCCCACGTCATACGCGCGCGACGGAGAAAACTTTATAAAACAACACGCAAAAGAATTTAATCTCGTCGTGGTAGGCGGCGGCGACGGTATGCTGCACGAGCTGTTCTGCGGACTCATCGGCTCCGGGACTGAGGTGCCGTGCGGATATATCCCGGCGGGGACGATAAACGATTTCGCATCGTCCTTGAATATCCCCAAATCCCCCAAAAAAGCCGCAAAGACCGCCGTATCGGAAAACTACCGGACGGTAGACGCGGGACTGTGGAACGGCAATATTTTCTCATACGTTTCCGCTTTCGGTATGTTTACGGACGTAGGATACTCTACGGATCAGAAAATGAAAAACGCCCTCGGCCCGTTTGCGTATTATCTTGACGTGTTAAAGGAAATGGATATTAAAAACCTGCACAATTCATCCGTACACGCGTCTTTACAGGTAAACGGAGAGGTATATGAGGACGACTTTATTTTCGCGCTCGCCGGGAATACGCGTTTCGTCGCGGGACTTACAAGCCTTATACCGGAGGACGCGTCAATGGAGGACGGACTTTTGGATTACGCGTTTGTCAGAACGCCGAAAAGTCTGCCGGAGCTTGATAAAATAAGAAACACGCTGCTTACCCGCAGTTTTGATCCGGACGTTATAATCTCCGGCAAAGCCTCTTCGCTTACGGTAAAAACGGACAAGCCCGTAAAATGGACGCTTGACGGAGAGCTTGGCGGAGAAGTTGACACGGCGGATATATCCGTAATAAAAAGCGCGGTAAAGATCGCCGTTTCTTAAACTGCGAGGTGATCAGATTGGATAATATAAAAGTTTACGAAACCGTTCTTACGGACGGTATTATAAAAGAACTTATTATAATGTCAGAGCAGTGGGAGGCTGAAAACAGCTGCCACGGATACAGAAAAAACGAAAGATCCGATATTGACGGCAACCGCGTTTTTCTTGCAAAAGATGATGAAAAAACAATAGGCTATCTTTTCGGGCACAAAGAAAAATCGGAAAAAGCAACGTCAATAATGCCTGCAAATACAGAGCATTTTGAAATTGAAGAAATATACGTCAAACCGGAATACAGAAGCAAAGGTACAGGCAAAAAGCTGTTTGCATATGCGGAGCAAGCCGTGTCCGGCGAGGTGGAATACATAACGTTATCCACAGCCACAAAAAACTGGCGCGCCATACTCCACTTCTATTTAGACGAGCTTGATATGGATTTCTGGAGCGCAAGATTGTTTAAAAAAATCAAAAATTAAGAAAGCAAGGGCGATCATTGATCGCCCGTCTTAATTCTTGATCATCTCCTTAAACCTGTTTATCTGCTCTTCCGTCGGTATCAGAGCTTTATCTCCGTTGTCTTCTCTGCCTGTAAGCTCCGCTTTTGAGCCGCCGTACGCGTGGTACGGCAGAATATCGGCGCCGACGCAGTTACGCAGTTTTTTCATAAGAGCCGCAACGTTTTTATAATGCGTCTCGTCCGTATTTACGCCGTTTACGAGTATACAGCGCAGGCGTATCTTCGCCCCGGCTTTATCTGCGGCAAAAAGATCGTCAATTACCGGTTTGTTTCGGCAGCCGGTGTTTTTTTTGTGCCGCGCCTCGTCCGTGTCCTTTATATCCCACAAAAACAGATCCGTATACGGTACGGCGTCTGTCACGTCGTAATAACCGCACGTTTCGACCGCGGTGTTTATTCCCTCAGCCTTGAGCCTTTTGAGAAGCTCCGTTACGCCCGGCTGTGCAAACGGCTCCCCGCCGGAAAGCGTAACGCCGCCCGTCTGCCCGTAAAACGCCGCGTCCTTTTTTACCTCTCGGATTATTTCGTCAATGCTCATATCACGGCCGCATATCAGAAGAGCCGACGACGGACAGTTTTTTTCGCACTCACCGCACAGCAAACATTTCTCACGGTCGATCTTATGCCCGTATTTAAACGTATGTACGCCGTTTTTGCAGGAAGCACAGAGACGGCAGCCTATACACTTGTTTTTGAAAAACAAAAGCTCTTTTTCTGTCTTTTGCATTTCGGAATTGTGACACCACAGACACCGCATAGGACACCCTTTTAAAAACACGGTCGTCCGCACGCCCGGTCCGTCGTGCATACAGAATCTCTGTATTTCCGAAACTCTGAGCGTTATTTCATCTGCAACATTCATTTTGCTCTATCACCATATCCTGCCACTCTTTGTTCAAGGTAACGAACCTCGCGTTCCAACCCGATACGCGCACGGATAAATTCTGATATTCTCCCGGATTTTTCTGCGCTTTGCGTAAGATCTCCGCGTCCGCAACGTCCGGCTGCATAAAGAAGCCGCCTAAGAGTACAAACCCGCGCAGAAGCGAGCAAAGCGCGTCAAGTCCCTCTTCGCCTTTTACGGACGACGGCAGAAGCTTTACGTCAAGCGCCGCGCCGACGGGAAGCTTTACAAGCGGGTTTTTGCAGTAGCTTTTTATTATCGCCGTCGCGCCCTCTTTATCGCTTCCCGGCGTGGGAGACGCGTTTGCGGCGAGTACTTCCCCGCTCTTTCTGCCGTACGGGCACGCAAGTCGCTGATGCGACCATTCAAGCTGGCGGCCGAAAGTGCTGACGCCGCCCGGGAATCTGTAACCGCTTCTGTTGTCAAGCTCTTTACAGATATCGGCAAAGTCGGACAAAAACCGCGCGCAAAGCAGATCCGGTTCGTCTTCGTCGTTGCCGTAATATACGTATTTGTTTAACGCATACTGCCTAAGCGCCTCGTCGTTATCCCAGTTTTCACGCAAAACGCGCATAAAGTCGGAAAAACCGATCTTTTTGTCGTCAAAAACGAGCTTTTTGATCGCATAAAGACTGTTCACCGTGTCCGCAAGACCGCCTATATGCGGTGATATCACGTTATACACAGGCCCGCCCTCAAGGTAAGAGCGACCTTTTTCAACGCATCCGCCTTCAAAAAGCGATATGACCGTGCAGGGGATATTCGGCTTCCATACCCATTCGCCGCCGTCTTCGCATTTCATCAGATTCGTTTTTACATCCGACAAAAGCCCTTCAAGCAGACCGCGGATATCGGATAGATACGCGTTATACATAGTATCAAAGCTGTCAAAAAACACGCTTTCATCATAGCTTTTAAGCGTTTTTTTCTGCAAAAGCTGCAGAAAATCATACGGTACGTAGGAAAAATTCGTTTTGCCCGGGACCTGTACCTCCCAGCAGCCGTCGTTTGCAAATCTGCGCGCTTCGGTAAGTTCATAGCCGTATTTCGTCATTGATTCTATGACTTTGTCTTCGTTATATACGGCAAGCGTGCCGCCGCCGAAACGCATTACCTCCGCAACTCTTTTTATCAGCTTTTCACCGCTGTTTTTATTAAGTCGCACGGTCGTCGGAAAATCGCTTATTCCAAGCTCTTCTATTATATCGAGGATCAGATACGTTACCTCGTTTGTAACGTCGCACCCGTTTTCGTCAACGCCGGAGATCACAAGATTCTGATAATGCTGCGCGTCGCCCGAGCCGCAGTCGCCGCAGATCCACTCACAGCCTTTAATAAAGAAATGCGCCAATATCTCACGTGCAAAATCAAGCGTTATAACGCCGTTTTGCAGATCGTTTTGTAAATACGGTCCGAGGAGCAGATCAAGCCTGCCTATGCCGGGCCAGTTGCCGCAAAGACGCATGAAAGCAAACGCGAACCACACGCTCTGCACGGCTTGATAAAACGTTTTTGCCGGTTTATACGGAACGGTGAGCAGATTTTCGTAATTCGCCGTGTAACCTATATTATATAACTCTTTTAAATATCTTTTATGCCATATATCAAAGCTGTTTAAACAGTTGATACAGCTTTTTGCAAATTCTTCTTTATCCGTTCCTTTGTATTTCCGATAAGCCTGCTCCGCTTTTTTTCTTATAGAGTCTATACCGTCTTTTACAATACTGAAAAAATCCGCCGTTAAGTGACTGTTGCTCATATATACGGCGGCGCCGTTGTAAAACGCCGGAACAACGTGGGATATAGCGGCGCCGAGCGTCGCCGCGCCGCTTATAAGCTCGCCGTCACAGATGCGCAGCGGCGCGTTTTCGGCTATCGCACGTATCGCCGCGTCGTATTTTTGTACCGGAGAAAAGCTCTCAAACCCCGTGATACCGTCAAGTGAAACGCACGGAGTTTTTTTCGCGTCAAGTCCGTATTTGTGGCCAAGAGACTCTTCGGCGTATGCGCGCGTTTTCTCACACAGCCTTACCGGGCGCTCTATCCCGTTAACCGAGGCAAATCCCATATTATCACCCTTTTTTGAATATCTTATGATATGCGCGCGACAAACCGCTCCTGAGCGCGCGGTACGGTTTTAATACCGCGCATTTGAGTTTAAATTTACCGCAGTAGTTTTTTGTATAAAAGCGGTATTTGCGGCTGTTCAGATCGTACTGTTTGCCGCCGCGCAAAAATTCAGTCATTACGCCCAAGATCTGGCGCTCTTCTACTTTTTCAAGAAACGTGTTGTTGTCTCCGGCGACTGTGTAGTATCCGTCGTGCACTTCAAGTACGCGGTGGAGCAGATATTTGTCTTTTACTTTATATAATATAACGTCGTATTTTTCCGGTCTGAGCTGCGGCTTTGTTATAACTATAACGTCTTTTCCCTGCCGTATGAGAGGGCGCATACTGCCCCCGCTCGTACGCCATACGATACTGCCCTGTGTATCAAGCAGTTCTTCAAAGCTGTACGTTTTTTGCGTATCCATATTCAGTTATCGTATTTTCCGTACATCGTTGACGGCGGCAGCGTCGCGCCTTCTCCGTTTTCATCCGGGAACGGCGTAAGATCGTCGTGCTCGACCGCGGCTCTGTCTTCTTCTTTTGTAAAATCGGGTATCTTAAAATTCTCGCCGTGATTCAAACAGCTTCTCCAGCCTAAGATCGCCGTCGCGGACATCGCAACGCCCTTGTATACGTCAAAGAAAGGCGTTACTCCGTTTGCAAAATAGTCGATCATGTTCTGCACTATCCAGTAATCTCCGCCGCCGTGACCGGCGCTCAGCGCTTTTTCGGCTTTTTCGCCCCAATAGGAAAGGTCCGGTTCTATGTACTGCACCTCTTCCGTAACTCCCTCCGGCAGCGTATAGTCTTCATAGAAAAGTCTGACTTTGTCGCCGGTGTAGCCGGACTGCTCGACAGAACCGAGATCACCGACAAGGCGGTAGCGGCTGTAATCGGACGCCATGGCGGTGCAGCCGGTGAAGCTCGCTGTCATGCCGTTGTCCATCTCGCAGAACATCCTCGCCATACCGTCGTCGTTAGGGCGGAAATCACGCACTTTTTCAAGCCGATCTGAATGTGCGGCGCGCGCCGAAACGTATTTCGGCATACTGTTCGTCATATACATCAGCGGGCCCATGGCGTGCGTCACGTAATACGTGCGCGGCATCCACGCTCTCCAGTGATATTTGAACGGAGTCAGATAATGCATCGTCTCAAGCGTGCCGGAATGGTTGTATTCGCCCTCGGCGTACAGAAACGTGCCGAGCGTGCCGCCGTCCGCTATGCGCTTCATTTCAAGATTGAGCGTCATGAACGGATAGTTTTCCGCTATCATGTATTTGCGGCCCGTCCGCTCAACACAGCGCACGAGTTCAACGCACTCTTTGAGCGTTGAAGCAGACGTGCATTCGCTCACAACGTCCATCCCCGCCTCCATGCACTTTATGGCGTACGGCGCGTGCTGATGGAAATAGTTTGCCAGAAACACCGCGTTCATACCGACGCTTTTGCCGTAGTTTAGAAACTCGTCAAAGTCGGAAAACAGCTTTGCGTCCTTAAGTCCTTTTACGTCGTCCAGTTTTTTTGCCTGCTTGTCGCATACGGCGACTATTTTAATTACGTCCTCATCTTCTGCTGCTATCAGGTCGATATAATTGCTGCCGCGCCACGCGCCGAACATACCGAGTTTTATAGTATACGCCATTTTATTCCCTCCGTTTGATTTCTTTATCCATTATAATTTAAAAAAACCTTTTTGTCAATATTCAAACGTAATTTGATAAGCCTTTTGCCTTCCCCATTGGGATCAGGCTCCCTCCCCGAGGGAGCTGTCAGCGAAGCTGACTGAGGGAGTATGCCTTCTCGGTTGGAGAAGGTAAACGGGTCGTCGAGGCGCCGACCCCTACCGAATTCTTTATTCTTTTTTCTTTTTCCTCCTTCTTTATTTCGCGTTTTTATGCGCGGGCGGCGGTGTAGAATATTACCGGGGTGAGGATAATGGGCATTACCGTGTACGGCGACGTACTGTTTTTGATCAACTTTTCCATGGATTTTCTCGTGCTGTTCTGCACGGCTAAAATATTACATATAAAACAAAAACCGCTTTTGCTTATCCTCTCCTCCGCTCTGGGCGGCGCGTACGCCGTTGCGGCGCTTTTTATGGAAAGCACGGCGTTATCCGTTATATGCAATATCTTATGCGCTCTTCTGATGTGCTTTATCGCTTTTCCGCGCGTGCGCGGCTTTGCGTTTTTGAAATGCGCCGTTTTATTTTTCGGGCTTTCTCTTCTCACAGGCGGCGGCATAACCGCGTCCTACGCGCTTTTAAGCAAGCTCGGGCGCGGAGTAAACGTCAGCTCGGATCTAACCCCCGTTTTATCGGACATACCTTTAGGCACGTTCTGCATACTCGGCGTTATAAGCATGATTTTATCCTTTGTGACAGGAAAGATATTCAACCGCCAGAGCGAAAAAAAAGAAACTGCCGTTATAATATCCGGCAAGCGCGGCAAAGTCACCCTGCGGTGTCTTTGTGACAGCGGCGCGCTTCTGCGCGAGCCGGTATCCGGCGCGCCGGTCATAATAACGAGCCTTGACAAAGTTAAAGACTGCGTTGACGAAAAGCTGTTTGAGGCTCTTTCCTCCCCGGATATGAGCGTTGCGGCGGACGGACTGCGTATAATCCCGGCAAACGGCATAAGCGGCGGAAAGCTCCTTTTGGGCTTTCTGCCCGAGCAGGTGACCGTCAAAGGCTGTGACAGACGCGCCGTCGTCGCCGTGACGGACAACTCCGATTTCGGCGGCTTTGACGGTATAGTTCCCGCCGCGCTCTGCGGCTGACGATAAGAAAGGAATAATATATGAAGCTGATCATTTTCATAAAAAAACTCTTCGGCATAGGAAAAATAGCCGGTTTGGACGATAACGATCTGATATTTTACATAAACGGCCCGCAAACGCTCCCTCCTCCGCTCTCCGCCGAGGAGGAAGCGGACGCCGTTTCAAAAATGAAGGACGACCCCGGGCAAAGAAAAAAGCTCATAGAACATAATCTGCGCCTCGTAGTCTATATCGCCAAACGCTTTGAAAACACGGGCATAGGACTTGAGGACCTTATATCAATAGGCACTATCGGTCTCATCAAAGGCGTGAACACCTACAAAGACGACAAAAACATAAAGCTCGCCACGTACTGCAGCCGCTGTATAGAAAACGAGATACTTATGTATATAAGAAAAAACTCGTACCTGCGCGCCGAGGTATCTCTTGACGAGCCGATAAACGTGGACTGGGACGGAAACGAGCTTCTCGTCGGCGACGTGCTCGGCTCCGACCCGGACAGCGTGTCAAAAGGGCTTGAAGATACGGAGGAGCGCGCTATGGTAAAGCACCTTGTGGACGCGCTTCCGCAGAGAGAAAAACAGATAATTGAGCTGCGTTTCGGTCTGCGGGGCGGCAGAGAGCTGACGCAGAAGGAAGTTGCGGATCTACTCGGCATATCGCAGTCGTATATCTCACGGCTTGAAAAGAAGATAATAGAAAGACTTAAAGAACAGATAGAAAACACAATATGATCATTGACAATCCCCGGTTGATGTGTTATAATCATCGTACATATCAAACGGAGATTTTTTAATGAAAAAAATATTGAAAAGGATGATATCCGTTATGCTCGGACTTATGATGACCGTACCGGGAGTATGCGCGGGCGCGGCAGCGCCCGATAATTACGATAAAGTTGAGGTATGGTGCCGGAAGGATATTATTCTTATAAGCAAAAAGAAATACGATAATCCTTATAAAGACGTTGATATAGACGCCGTTTTTACGCATGAGGACGGCACGGAAATAAAACTCTACGGCTTCTGGAACGGAGGCGACGAGTACCGCGTCCGTTTTGCCCCGACAAAAACGGGTAAATGGGATTACGTTATAACCTGCTCCGACAAAGAAAACTCTTCTCTGAATACGTCCGGCAGTCTTACTGCCGTGAAAAACACGGGGAATACGGAGCTTGACAAGCACGGATTTATAAAAATATCGGATAACGGCAGATATTTCGTCTATGACGACGGTACCCCGTTTTACTGGCTCGGCGACACAAACTGGCAGGCGCCGAACTACGTTTCGATAAAAAAATGCAATTATCCCGGCTGCAGCTGCGGAAATCAGTTTTTCCACGAGGTAAACAACAGAGCAGACAAAGGCTTTACGGTCTATCAGACGTATTTTGACGGAGCGGAATCGGACGGAGGCGGACAGCTTAATGTCACGGAAGAACCTTCAATGTGGACGGATAAATACAACAAAATCAACCCGGACACGTTTTCGGAAAAATACGACGTTATGTTTGATTATCTCGCGTGCAAAGGCATGGTCATTGCGCTCGGTTTCGGCGTTCATACAAGCACCGTAAAAGCAATGGGAGGCGACGCGCTTGACAGACTTTCAAGATATCTTACCGCAAGATACGCCGCGTATCCCGTAGTATGGATAACCGCGCAGGAGATAACGGGAGAAGAACAGTTTGACACATGGGTATCCTCCGCGCGCACAGTTGACGCGGGCGACGGATACGACCATCCGCAGAGCGCGCATCAGTACCCGCTTGAATCAAACGACGGTTTTGTGCAAAAGCTTGATAAAGAAGAATGGCACGATTTCTTCGCTCTTCAGAACGGGCACGGTCCTGCGATACCTAAAAAATCAACATATAAAGGATATTACAACAATAAAAATACAAAGCCTTTCGTTGAGACGGAGGCTAATTACGAGGATATTTACTGCGGCGGCTTCAACGGTTACAGCGCGTCAAGAACAGCCGCCTGGAAAGCTAATTTATGCGGCAGCTGCGGCTTTACATACGGTGTCACGGGTATATGGGCAAACTGCTGGTCCACCGCCGGCAGCACCGGCTGGCTTGGCAGCTACAGTACGGAGCCGTGGTATATGGGACTTGACAAGCCCGGCTCGTTTGAGATGAAATACATGGCGGAATTTTTTAAATACGTTGATTTCAGCGTACTTGTCCCGCGGTTTGATTCAAAGAGTTATTCCGATTTCAAAACGGAAACAAAGGTCCTTGCGTCATCGGACGACAACAAAATATACGTTGCGTACTTATATAATTCGGACGATTCCTCGGGTAAGCTTCTCAATCTTAACAAAGAAGATACGTACACGGCAAAATGGTACGACCCGCTTACCGGAAAGTTCATTCTGATATCCGATAGCATCAAAGCGTCAGAATACGAAATACCTGAAAAGCCCACAACGGGCGACTGGGTGCTCCTGCTTACAAGTAAAGAACTTGACGGAAATATTGAATACGAGCCGCTGCCGGAGAAAAAAACGGTGTCAAAAACAAACGTGCTGTCCGGCGCAAAGGCGACGGCAAGCAGCTCAAGCGCGGTAACGAGCGGTCCGGCAAAAGCGGCAGACGGCAAAGAAGATACGTGGTGGTGCGCGTCAAGCGGGGATTTTCCGCAGTATATCACGTTTGCCGGCAAGACCGAAATGCAGTTCAACGCGTTTGATCTTAAACTCTATCCCGGCACTTCAGCCGCGACGTACAGAGTGGAGATATCCGACGACGGAAAGAATTTCAATACCGTTTTCAGCGCCGAAGACGAAGTGACCGAAAAACTCAGCACTGCGTCTTTGCTGTCAAACACGCTTGATAAGACGTATACGTGCAAATATATAAGATTTTATTTTGAAAAAGTCGCGGGAAACTGGGCGGCGGTCGTGGAAGCGTCCGCGTATGTAAAAGACGGCGCGGGCAGCGCCGGAAAAGAATTTGAAGGCGAGCTTCAGTCACCTGGCGTATTTTGTACCGGCGGTTATAAATACAACGTTTTCGGCGAATCAAACGATACGGCGAAAAACGTATCGGACGGTGATTTTGATACAGTCTGGTCTGCTTTCGCGCCCGAGTCCACTCAGACGTTTATATTCGATCTGTACGAGATAAAAGAAGTTTACGGCATAAATATCATATTCGGCAAGAATTCAACGTCGCCGGGATGCCGCGTTGAAGGCTCGGAAGACGGGCAGAGCTGGTATATTCTTTCAAACAGTATGATTACCGGAGAAGAGCCGTATATGCAAGGCGCAAACGCGGTAAGAACAGAAAAGCTTTCCGGAAAATACCGTTATTTAAAGCTTATAATATCAGGCGCGCCTGACAAAAAATCAAAAAAGACGGTGGCGGAAATTCAGATATTTGCGGAAGGCAAAACAAACAAAACCGAAAACAAAGCCGATATAAAGCCGCTTGTGAACGCGTATAACGAATACAAAAACGTAAACAACAAAGACGGCGCGTATAATGGCCCGCGCTACCGCGATTTTCTGCTAAGCATGGGAGACGGCGCAAAGCTGCTCTCAAAGCCGGATACGGCGACGGAAGAAGAAATAAAAGCCGCGGCTGAGAAAATAATAAACTGCGCCGCCTTGCTTAAAACGGAGCCTGAGGAAATTCCGGAGACTGAAACGGAAAATCAGACGGAAGAAAACACAAAAGAAAGCGAAACGACCGGCCCGGTACAGTCCGGCGAGGAGACGCTCAAAAACGGCGCGGAGGACAAAAAATCATTTCCGCTGATACCCGTGATAATAGGCGCCGTTGCCGCAGCAGCCGCCGTCATTGCCGCCGTAACGGTGATAAAAAAGCGAAAAAAGAAATAGTTGTTTACAAAATGTTTAAAAAAATCTCTGAAAACATCTTGCAAAACCGGAATTTATGTGATATACTGTAAATTACGATTTTTAATCAGTTCAGAGGCGGCCAGTAAGTTTTGTGTATAAGGCACCCTTTAAGCCCCAACCACGGAATATCGGCGCCGAAAGAAAGGAACGGTATAGAAAAATGAAGGAAGGAATCCATCCCAACTATCAGGAATGTACGATCACCTGTGCTTGCGGAGAAGTTGTCAAGACCAGATCCACCAAGGGTAATATGCGTGTTGAAATTTGCTCCAAATGCCATCCGTTTTTCACGGGCAAGCAGAAGTTTGTTGACAGCGGCGGACGCGTTGATAAATTCAAGAGCCGTCTTAACGCAAAGGCAAAATAATCGACTTGACAAACGGGACAGGACGATCGGGCATCGTTATGTCCTTTTTGTTTGCCTTCTTGAAAGGAGGTATATTTATGGAAAAACTTTTTGATGAAAAAGAAATAACAAAAGCCGTTTTGGTATCGGTCAGAACGGGCAGAGACGACGAGCATGACTGCGAGGCGAGTTTGGAAGAACTCGGCAGACTGCTTGAAACGGCGGGCGGCGAGCTTTGCGCGGAAGTCGTTCAGGTGCGCGAATCACCGGACGCAAGAACTTATATAGGCTCGGGCAAACTGTCCGAGATAAGAGATATATGTGAAAACAACAACGTAAAACTCGTTATATTTGACGGGGAACTGTCTCCCGCGCAGATAAAAAACGCTGAGGACGCTATAGGCGACGTGACGGTCATAGACCGCCCCATGCTGATACTTGACATATTCGCGCTCCACGCCAGAACAGGCGAAGGAAAACTTCAGGTAGAGCTGGCACAGCTCAAATACACCATACCGCGCCTTGCCGGTCACGGCACGGAAATGTCGCGTCTCGGCGGCGGCATAGGCACGAGAGGCCCCGGTGAAACAAAGCTGGAAAGCGACCGCCGCCACATCAAGCGCCGCATAGCCGCGCTTGAAGAGCAGATACGCGAGATGGAGAAAAACCGCAAGACCCAGCGCGAAAAGCGCGATAAAAGCGGCATTTTCCGCATAGCCGTCGCAGGCTACACAAACGCCGGAAAGTCAACTCTGCTCAACTATCTTACCGGCGCCGGCATTTTAGCCGAGGACAAGCTGTTTGCCACGCTTGACCCGACTACGAGAAAATACGGGCTGCCGTCCGGCACGGAAGTGCTGCTTACGGACACCGTCGGATTTATAAGAAATCTGCCCACGCAGCTTATAAAGGCGTTCCGCTCCACGCTTGAAGAGGTGATGTACTGCGACGCGATACTTATTGTCGCGGACGCGTCCGACCCTGAATACGAAGCGCAGCTTGCCGTCACGGAGGAGCTTATAAACGAGCTCGGCGCGTCGGACAAGCCCGTTATCTACGCGTTCAACAAATGCGACGCGCGCGACGAGGGCTTCACCGCTCCGTCCGGTATGCGCAACAGAAAAGGCGTCTGCATCTCCGCGCTTACCGGAGAAGGCATGACCGAACTCTGCGAGCTTATAGAGCGCACCGCAAACGGCGGCAAGACTACGGAAATAATAAAAATACCGCAGTCAAAAGGCGGCGCCGTAAGCTATCTTTACGCAAACGCAAACGTTATAAGCGTTGAATACGAGGAAACGGAAACCGTCGTGACCGCGGTATTGGACAAAAAGACTTTAGGCGCGGTCAAAAAAATGATCGGGGAATGATATGGACGAATTTAAGCCGTATAAGACCGTGTGCCGTCCGGCAGAGGCGGAGTATATTGAAAAAAAATCAAGATTCATAGCAACCGTTTCACCCGTGACGGACGACGAATGTGCGCGTGAGTTTGTTTTGAGCGTAAGAAAAAAATATCCGGACGCACGCCACAACTGCTACGCGTATCTGACGCTTGACGGGATGACGAGATACAGCGACGACGGCGAGCCGAAAGGCACGGCGGGACTGCCGATATTGGGCGTTTTGCAAAAGCAGCAGCTTTGCGGCGCGGCGGTCGTTGTAACGCGGTATTTCGGCGGCATACTGCTCGGCGCCGCGGGACTTCTGCGCGCGTATACAAAAGCCGCCGCGGACGGAGTCGAGGCAGCGGGAGTGATAACGGTAAAACCGTATACTAAAGTTGATATAACCGTATCTTTTTCCGACGCGGAGCGCGTAAAATACGAGCTGACCCGCATGGATCTGCCGGAGTTTCAAACGGAGTATCTTGACGCGGTCACTTTTCATCTGCTCGTTCCCGAGGAGCAGACAGACGCGTTAACAGACCGGATAACGAAAATAACGGCGGCAAAAGCTAAAATAAACGTCACAGGCACGCAGATGGGCTTATGATTTTAGGACGATATCTATCACATCTTTCATAAAAGAAGACATTTTTGCGGTGTTTTCCGCAATGATGTCTTTTTCCTTTTTTATTTTGTACTTTTTATTCTTTAATTTACGTTTTGACAATCTGTATTTCATGATGAGATCCGTTTCAAAATCAAAAAGTGCGCGGCACAAGGCCACGCACTGCAACATACATGGCTCATGCCGCGACGCAATCACAAAATCTGACACAGAGAAAGTGAAAAGAGCATGTACAGTTGCCATACATGTTTCTCTGTGTCATATTATTAAGTTGTAATTACGTCGCAGTTTCATCATATCATATTTTTTGCCGCTTGTCAACAATAAAAGAAAAATCCCCTTTAAAAAGGGGAATTTATCTTATATCATATTTTATTCCGTAATTATCGGCTCCGCCTCTTCCGGCTCTTCCGATATTTCGTCGCTTTCCGGTATTTCGTCCTCGTCTGACTCATAGACGTCCGGGCATTCTTCGGATCCTTCCTCCGATCCGGACACTTCCGGCGTATCGGACACAGACGGCTCTGTTATTTCCGCCGTTTCTTCTGTATCGGTTCCTTCCGCTTCCGTTTCCGTGACGGGCTGCTCTGTTTCTTCCGTTTCTTTTTCCGTTTCCGTCTCCGGCGCTTTTTCCGTCTCCGGCTCACTTGTTTTCAGTACCGAAAGCATACGGAAAAGGTACGTTAAGTCTTTATTGTCAATGCCGCCGTCCTCGTTTACGTCGCAAACGGGCGGCGCCTCGTTTTTCTTGTTTGAAGAGAGCGTGTTGAAAAGCGTTACAACGTCTTTGTTGTCCACCATCCCGTCGCCGTTTATATCGCCTTTGAGGACCTTTACGGTATCCTCCGCTTCACCGGTCCATTCCCATACAGCGTATAACGTAAGCTCCGGTCCGTGCGCTTCGTCAAGCAGTTCTTTCATGCTTATCGGTTTTCCGTCCGGTGCGTCCGACCAGCCTGAAAACTCCGCGCCGTCTATAGTAAGTCCGAAAGTCTTTTGATCCGGCAGCACGCTGTCCTCCGTTACCGTTACCGTATAAACGCGTGTGTCCGCGGTCTTGTATATCGTGCCGTCTTCGTCACGCACGGAATACGCGCTGCTCATGACCGCGCCGTCGATCTTGCACCATTCCGCCTCGCTTATGACGGCCCAGCCCGTATGATCGCCCTTTACCACCTCGCTCCAGACGTAACCGTCCGCCTCCGCGGTCTGCGCGCCTAAAGGCACTTCAAAATACGTGTCGTCATACATTTTTGTTACGCGGTCATATTCAACGCCGGGTCCGCTCCTCATATTGAGCGTATCTAAAACAACGTATCTGTCCGCCGTTTTTTCACCGGCTATGTATCCGCCGTTGGCGTTGAAATTCAGCACCGTGCCTATACCGGCGTGCTCCGGGTCGCTGTCCCAGTATTTATAATGCGCCACCCAGCCTATGCAGCTTGAATCGCGCTGCAGGCTTTTATCCATTTTGCCTATCAGCTTTTCCCACGTCATTTCCGCGTTGTGACGCACGGTGTTGTGATGGTCGTTATTGGCGTCCGAGAAATAAACTTTTTCATCGTCAAAGCCGGTTATGAATATGGAGTGATCCGCGCCTGCGGAGCTTCTGAACCTCACGATATCGCCTATGTGAAGATCCTGCAGCGCCGCCGAACCGTAGCTAATATCCCAGTCCGGATAAAGGCGCAGTCCTCTTGAGTCATACGTCGGATAAGAGCCGTAGAAATATATTGCTATCTGGTTTGCAAAACCGTAGCATTCTATGCCCATGTAAAGCTCTTCTCTGTTTTTGTACTTTGAGCCGTTAGCGTAAACTTCTTCTTTAAAGGCTTCAAGCTTTTCAAAAAACAGCTCCGCCGTCATCTGTTTTGAAGAGGAAGCAAAAACGCTGCCGTTAAGGATCACGGCGCAAAAGATCATTACTACGACAAAAATTGCTGTTATTCTGTTAAATAAAGCGACGTTTTTTCTCATACTACCAATAAAAATAAATGTTTTTCTGCTATTCTGTCGGAAAATTTTCCACTATATTTATACCACAATTCCACACCTTTGTCAACACCCCCCGTAAAATTATTTTTTTATATTTTTTTATAAAAGGTATTGATTTTTGATATAATTTGTGGTATAATACCTTGACAGTATGATAAAAGGAGGGTGTGGGTCGGTCCCACACCCTCAAATTATGGAGGAATATGAAGAAGAATATCACACAGATATGCGAGGAGCTTGCGGAGCCCGTTGCCGAAAAACTCGGCTACGTTATCTGGGATACGGAGTACGTCAAGGAAGGCGGCAGATACATCCTGCGCTATACCATAGACAAGGACGGCGGCGTTGATATAAACGACTGCGAGCGTTTCCACCGCGAAATAGATCCCTTGCTTGACGAGGCGGATCCGATAGAGGAAAGCTACACGCTTGAGGTCAGTTCTCCCGGCATAGAACGCGAGCTTAAATACGAATGGCATTACGAATGCTGCATAGGCGACACCGTTGAGGTCAAGCTCTATAAACCTTACAACAATTCAAAAAGCTACGTGGGTAAGCTTTTGCCGCTTGACGAAAACGTCAATATAGAATGCGGCGGGCAGAAAATAAGCATACCGAAAAGCTATGTTGCAAAAGTTAATATTTATTTTGACATAAAATCCATTGATCAGGAGGGAAACAGAAAAAAATGAATGCGGAATTATTCAGCGCGCTTGACGCGTTAGAGAAGGAAAAAGGCATATCCAAGGAATATATGCTTGACAAGGTGGAAACGGCTCTTATAAACGCTTTTTCAAAAGCGTTCCCCGGCGCGGAGATAAAAGTCCTGCTCGACCCGGTCAAAAAGGACTGCAAGGTCTATAAGGTCAGAACGGTGGTTGCGGAAGTTGAAGATCCTGCAAAGGAAATATCGCTTGAGGATGCAAAAAAACTCAACCGCAGACACGTTTTGGGCGGCGTTGTAAAGGATGAGATAAAAACAAAGAATTTCAGCCGCACGGTCGCACAGTCCGCCAAGCAGGTAATAATCCAGGGCATACGCGAGGCTGAGCGCGGAATGCTCCGTCAGGAATACGAGAGCAAGCGCGAGGAGATAATAACGGCGACGGTGGAACTCGTCGATCCGGATACCGGCTCTATAGTCGTCAACCTCGGCAACAGCAACGCGGTGCTTATCAAAAACGAACAGATCCCGGGCGAGCATTACAACGCCGGCGACAGGATAAAGGTCTACGTCACAGAGGTAAGCAAGGAAGCCCGCGGCAGGCTCGTAACGATATCCCGCGTACATCCCGGTCTCGTCAAGCGTTTGTTCGAGCTTAACGTTCCCGAAATAGCGGACGGCACGGTAATTATCAAGAACGTGATACGTGAAGCCGGATCAAGGACCAAAATGTCCGTTTACTCACGCGATGAGAACGTTGATCCGATAGGCGCCTGCATAGGAAACAAGGGCGCGCGCATAGCGGAGATAGTAAACGAGCTTCACGGTGAAAAAATAGATATAATCAAGTATTCGGACGAACCCGTGGAATATATAAGAGCGGCGCTTTCCCCCGCTGAAGTCAAGAGCATAGATTTCGACGGAGAGCGCTCCGCAAAAATAACCGTGGATCCCGATCAGCTTTCTCTTGCAATAGGCAAGGAAGGACAGAACGCGCGTCTTGCGGCAAGACTCACGGGCTTTAAAATAGACATCAGAGCAAACTGATAATGAAAACCGTTAAAAAGCCTCCCATGAGGCACTGCCTCGGCTGCGGAGCCGAGCTTCCGAAAAACGAATTGATACGCGTAGTCCGTTCACCCGAGGGCGTCATTTCAATAGACACAACGGGAAAAAGCGCCGGACGCGGAGCGTATATCTGCAAAAAAGCGTCCTGCTTACAAAAAGCACGCAAGTCCGGAAGGCTCGGCAAAGCTCTTGACAGCAGCATATCGGATGAGATTTACGAAGTGCTGAAAGATCAGACCGAGGGCAAAAATGGATAAGGTACTGTCATATTTCGGTCTGTGCAGAAAAGCCGGAAAGCTGGTATGCGGAACGGAGCTTGCGACGGAAGCGATAAGGGCGGGCAAAGCAAAAGCGGCGTTCACCGCGTCAGACGCGTCGGCAAACACCGTAAAACGCATAAGCGACGGATGCAGATACAGAAACGTGCCGTACGCTTCTCTGCCCTTCACCCGCGAGCAGCTCGGTAAAGCGCTGGGAAAAAGCGGCGGTACGGCGTCTGCAGCCGTCACAGACGGAAACTTCGCAGACATGATACTCAAAACACTGTAAAGGACATCAGAATTCATATGAAAGGAGCCGCGTACGGGTAAGCTCTCTTACGGTACGCCGGCAAGGGGACATATATGATATCAAACTCAAAATATAAAGTAGCAAGCATAGCAAAGGATCTCGGCATGAAAGCCAACGATCTGGTAAACATATTAAAGGCGCACCCCGGTGAAGGCGCGGCGCATACCTCGGCGATAGACGAGGATGATTTTGCCGTTATCTTTGAGGTGCTGACGTCCGAGAACCAGATAAGCGGGCTTGAGGATTATCTCGCGGGCCGCGTGGACGTTGCGCCCGAGCACCGTCCTGCTCCGAAGAAAAAGAAAGAGGCTCCAAAGCCGGCTGAAAGCAAACCCGAGGAAAAAGAAAAGGAAACGAAGCCCGCCGAAAAACAGGAGCAGAAACAGTCTGAGCCGAAGACCCGCGCGGAACAGTTCCGTCAACAGCAGAAGCAACTTCAGCAGAAGCAGCAGCAACAAAAGGAAAAACAGCGCGAAAAACGTCCGAACGAAAAGGAAAGACAGGCGCGCATCATAACGCAGAGCGGCGGCGGTCACGGCGATTCAGCGCAGGTCAGCACGAAGACCAGGATCATAGACACAAGATCCGCAAACGTTGAACTCGGCAAATACGACGAGCATCTTGACAGCTTTATCTCAGAGCGTGACAGCAGCAATTACAGCAAGGACCGCCAGAAGATAAAGAAAAAGAATGAAAAAGGCCAGGAAAAAGGCACAAAGGTCAAGACGGAGCGTGAAAAAGAGATAGAGCGCAAAGAAAAGAAAAAGCGCGAAGTGTTCGAGAACGCAAAACACGCTCAGCTCCACGTACAGATACCCGATTATATAACCGTAGGCGAGCTTGCTTCGCGTCTTAAAGTAACGGCGGCGGAAGTAGTCAAACGCCTTATGATGATGGGCTCCATGCTCACGGTAAACGATACGGTGGATTATGACACGGCTTATCTCATAGCGGACGATCTGGGCGCCGTAGTCACAAAAGAAGTCGTGGTAACGATAGAGGAAAAGCTGTTTGACGAAACGGAAGATACGCCGGATCAGTTAAAGGAAAGAGCGCCGGTAGTCTGCGTCATGGGTCACGTAGACCACGGCAAGACCTCTCTGCTTGACGCCATACGCCACACCAGCGTTACAAAGGGCGAGGCGGGCGGCATAACGCAGCACATAGGCGCGTACCGCGTAAAAGCAAACGGACGCGACATAACGTTCCTTGACACGCCGGGACACGAGGCGTTCACCGCAATGCGTCTGCGCGGCGCGATGGCTACGGATATAGCCGTTATAGTCGTGGCGGCGGACGACGGCATAATGCCGCAGACCGTTGAGGCTATAAACCACGCAAAAGCCGCTAACGTAAGCATAATAATAGCAATAAACAAAATGGATAAGCCGCATGCCAATCCCGATCAGGTGAAGCAGGAGCTTATGAAGTACGATCTTGTACCCGAGGAATGGGGCGGAGATATAATCTGCGTTCCCGTTTCCGCGCTTACCGGCATGGGTATAGACGATCTGCTTGAAAACATACTGCTCGTCGCGGACGTCAAAGAGCTTAAGGCAAATCCGGACAGATCCGCAAAGGGTATAGTCATAGAATCCCGCCTTGATAAAGGCAGAGGTCCCGTCGCAACGGTGCTCGTACAGAACGGTACGCTCAAGAGCGGCGACACGGTCATTGCCGGAACGGCTGTCGGCCGTATCCGTCAGATGAAGAACGACAGAGGAGAAAACGTGAAGACCGCAGGTCCTTCCGTCCCCGTGGAGATCACAGGTCTTTCAGAAGTCCCCTCAGCCGGAGAAACGTTTGACGCGGTAGCCGACGAACGTATGGCAAGAGAGCTTGCGGATCAGCGCAGAGCAAAAGAAAAAGAAGCCGAACTCGGCAGCAGAACGAGAGCAACGCTGGAAGATTTCATGTCGGACGAACGCGCCGGTATGAAAGAACTGAACCTCATAGTCAAAGCGGACGTCGGCGGATCGGCGGAAGCCGTATGCGCATCGCTTTCCAAGCTGCAGAACGAGGAAGTCCGCGTTAAGATCATACACAAAGCCGTCGGCGGTATCATAGAAGGCGACGTAATGCTCGCCGCCGCGTCGGACGCCGTTATCATAGGCTTCAACGTAACGGCAGACAGGGCGGCAAGAGAATCCGCAAAGGCTCAGGGCGTTGAAATACGCACTTATACGGTGATCTACAACTGTATTGAAGACGTTGAGGCGGCTATGAACGGAATGCTTGCGCCGAAGTACCGCGAAAGCATCATAGGTCACGCCGAGGTAAGGCAGACGATCCACGTTCCGAGCGTCGGTACGATCGCCGGCTCGTACATCCTTGACGGTAAGGTCACAAACAAGTCGTTCATACGCGTACTGCGCGATTCGGTCATCATATTTGAGGACAGGATATCGTCCTTAAAGCGTTTCAAGGACGACGTTAAAGAAGTCAATTCCGGTTATGAATGCGGTATAGGTCTTGAAAAATTCAACGATATACGCGAAGGCGATATACTTGAAGCGTATATAAACGAAGAAATCAAAAGATAAACGGTCAGGCTCCCTGTTATTCAGTAATGGAGAACGGGGAGCTTATCTGTTAGATCGGGGAGTTTAAAATGAAAAAACGTATTTTATGTATGTTTTTATCTGTAATGATACTGTCGGGCGTCATATCCGGCTTATCGGCGGTATGCGCGTCGGATACGCAAAACAAACAGCCTTTTACGTACATGCACGATCCGATGGAAAACGAAACGGTAAGAAGAGACGCAACAGCGGATGAAAACGCGATATACGGCTTCCGTCCGTCAGACACCGGCAGTCTTAAACAGTACGCGGGCGCAGACTGGTCGGATCCGGAAGTAGTTGAAAAAGGACGGCAGGACAGGATAGCGTATCACAAAAGCATAGAATCAATGTATACCATGCTTGAGGAGATGACCGCCGCCGGCAAAACCGCGGAAGAGATCGCGCGCGCCGTCAGCGCGGAGCGCAACCGCATACGTATGGATTCATACAAAGACGACCCGGAAGGGCTGGAAGTTATGAAACAGCGCAATCTTGAAAAATACGGCCGCGAGGAAGGACCGCTGCCGGACGAACTGTATGAGCAGTACGGTTCCTGGAGCGTGGTCACGGTAAAAGCGTTCAGCTTGAACGAAGCTATGGACGCCTGCCTCGGTCTTTACGACGAATACTACGACGTATACCAGAAAATCGCGGCGCTGATCGAAAGTGAGACGGAAAACAAAGAGCTTAACCCGTCCACAGCAGACGCAAACGTAACGGCGCCCGTCATAATTGCTTTTGCTTCTGCCCTCTGCGCGGCGATCCTCGTACCGTCAAAAAAGAAGCGCAGAGTAAAATGAAAACACAAAAAACTGCCGCACACAGCGGCAGTTTTTCATATTCATATTACTATTCAGCACGCACCAGACGTAACATGGCATACTGGATGCCGTCATCCGTCGGAATTATCTCAGTCCACGGATCGACTTTTTCGTCTAAGACTTCGCCTTCAACGCCGGAATCAAAGTATAATTTGCCGTTCTCTTCTTTCCACGGCGTTTTCTCCATTGCTATAAAGCCCGGCGCATAAAGCTCTACCTCGCCTGCTTCGACAGCCGCGTCTATTTCCTCCTGCGGTGTGTCTTCCGGCAGGGCGACTATCGTTCTTACAAATCCGTCTTCACTGAAAATGAAGATCGAATCGTACATCTGAAGGTCAAACGGATCTGCCTCGGGATCCGATTTTATTTCCTCAACCGTTTTCCATACCTGTTTGCCATTATCGTCATACGTCAGCGAGGCGGCTATTTTCCATTTTCCGATAACGTTCATATCGCCCTCCTGTATTACGCCCAGGGATTTGAGCTCTCGCAGGGACGAATTCCGCCTAAAAGCATCTGCTCCCACAGATACCACTTGCCGTCCTTTGTCTGACGGAGATCGATCTGTCTGGGGTTGTCAGCGCCGCCGGATTTGAGCCACAGTCTTGCATAGCCTTCATTATCGTATGAATAGGGGTTCTGGCTTACTTTTACCGTATAAGGCTCAGAAGGCGTATAGTCGTTTGCGGGGACCGCGCCTACAAAGAAGGATCTCGGAACGTAGTCCGCGTCCATGAAACGGTCCTTTATAAAGGATTTGTCGTAAGCGGAAAGGGGTCTCGGTCCTCTTAAAAAGTCAAGCATTTTAAGGGAAAGATCTTTGTCTTCCGGATAGAAGCAAAGCGCTAAAACGGTAAGCGCGGCCGTGTCAAACGGGGAGGAAAGCTGAGCCTGCGGCAAAGCTATGAATTCCTCATAAGTATCCGGCAATTTTGCGAAAACAACGTCAACCGTCTTGTTTTCACCTTTTAAAGCGCTCTTTGCCGCCTCTGCGGCTTTGTTTTTAATGTTGTCAAAAAGTCCCATTGTTTTTTACCTCCAAATTTTGATTTCATTATGATTATACACTACTTTTTCTGCTTTTACAATATCACAAGTGACTATATTAACCGATATATCTATAGCTGAGCCGTCCCATGGGCAGACTTCTGCCTGTGACGTAGTAATCAGTTATATCATCGGGATGCTCTATCCCGTCCGCGACTTTGAAATAAATATTCGCGTTTCCCTCTATACCGAGCAGCGCTTTCGGTATCTTTACCTGCAGTATATTGCCGGACAGATAATATACGCCCTCTCCGACGGTCTGAGCGGTGAAATCTTCATTTAATTTATCTACCGTGGTCTTGCCGTTTGACGCGCCGCGGTTTATAACGTATTCGTAACCGCACCAGCCTTTAAGTTCAAGCTCGCCTGTTCCTATAAATATATTCATCCAACCGCTGTCATTTTCTTTTTGCGGGGCTATCACGTCGTCCGTTTTTATATAAAAGAACAGATGCGTTTCGCTCTCCGTGACTCTTATCTCGTAAATATTATTTCTTACTTCGCCCTGCGTATACGCGCGCCCTACGCTCTTGAACACGGACTTTACCTTGTTCCACTCCGTCGTGTCTTCTATCATAGGAATACTTATTTCCGTGCTTTTTACCCTCGTTTCGCTGAAATATTCGCCTTTATATTCCTTTATGTCTTTGCAAAGCGTGATATACGGGTCGTCTTCTTTTTCGTTGTTTAATAAATCAACTTCGCGCGTATCTATCAGGGCGGCTTTGCCTTCGTATTCTTTCAATTCACCGCTGTTTGCAGCGATAACGAGCTCCGGATCGTTTTCAGGGAGCCTGAACGTGAAGAATCCCGTGATCTCTGAGGATAAGTCTTCCGCGCCGTCTCCGGCTTTGTACGCGACAATAAGCGGCTTTCCGTCGCGGTAATACCACGCGTCTTTATAAAGCTCCTTTTTATACACGTTTTCATACAAGCCGTTTACCGTGCCGGCGGAATATTCTCCTATATAAAACGCGGCTTCAGGCACTTCGTCCCAACCCTGCTCTTTAAGCGAGCATATCTCTTCCATAACGGCGGCATATACCGTTTCAGACGAGTTTTTGCTAATATCAAAGCAGATAAAATCAATGCCCGCACTTGTTAAAAGCTGCAGAGCACGGCGTATCGGCATACCGTCATCGGACGTATTATAAAACACCCCCGCCTGCCTGTCCTTATCCGTTTTGGGCAAAGACGCGTCAAAGCCGCGGCCTTGCTTGTCCATACCGACTATATAATTGTTTGAATATCCGTTGTTGTAATATTCCTTTGAGCTTATATAAACGGTATTATCTGCCTCCGGCTCTTTTTCCGTCACCGCGTCCGTCGTTGACGGATACGTTTCGGTCTCCGGCGTCACAGGCGTATCGCAGCCGGATATTACGGATATAACAAACAAAAGGCAAAGTATAAAACAAATAATTCTTCTCATATAAACTCCCCCGCCTTACAGCTCGTCTTCTCCGCGCTTTTTGCCGCGCATTATAAACGTCAGGATCAGCGCAAGCACGGCGACGACTGCGATCACGGCGACGATTATCACCGTCGTCGATCCCGTTCCGGTCTCCGATACGGCTTCGGACGTCGCGGGCGTGGGGTCAAAATCTATCGTCTCGCGTTCCGTCTCCGTCTCGGAAGTATACTCTTCGACTATCCAAACGGAATACGCCGCGGATTTATTGCCGTAATTTACGGTAAGAAGTTTAACGCCTAACGTTGTGTTATCAAACCCTTCTATCATATCAGGCGTGACCTTGACGTCCTCTTTAACGCCGTTTTCATACGTTATTTCAAGATAAGTGTCGGAAAGATCAAGCTCTTCGCCTATAAGATATTCGGATTTTTCCGGCTGCGCTTTGATATCAACGCGCTTTACGGCAAGCGGCGCAGTCTCGCCTGCCCCTGCGTATGCGTATACTGCAAGAACGACCGCCATAACGGATATGACGGCGATCGTTCTTTTTAAAAATGTTATTTTGTTCATTCCTTTTTATAAACCGTTCCCTGCGGTGTGTCAATAAGCGTTATGCCCGCCGCGGCAAGCTCCGCTCTTATGGCGTCCGCTTTTGCGTAATCCTTTGCTTTTTTGGCGGCGGCGCGCTCGGCTATTTTCGCTAAGATCTCCGGGTCACCCTCTTCTTTTTCTTCCGGATACGGTGTAAGCAGATCAAGCGCTAAGACCTTTTCGTAATCTTTTATTATTTCGCGCTTTGTTTTGTCGTTTACATCGGCTTTCAGCGCGTCGTAAACGCAGGTCAAAGCAAGCGAGGTGTTCATATCGTTATCAAGCGCTTCTTTGAACTTTGCTCTGAATTCTTCGATCTTCGCTCCGTCCGCTTCCCCGTCGCTGCCGAGAGTCGCGCATCTTACGCGGAGTTTTTTGTACGCGGTCGCGGCGTTTTCGACCGCCTCGTCGGAATAGACGAGATTTTTTCTGTAATGGGAGTTAAGGCAGAAGTATCTGTACGCAAGCGGATCGAGTCCCTGCTCTTCAAGCACGGAAACGGTCAGGAATTTGCCCGACGATTTGCTCATCTTGCCGCTTGCGGTATTCAGATGCAGAACGTGGAACCAGAAATTGCACCACTTGTGACCTAAATACGCTTCCGACTGCGCTATTTCATTAGTATGGTGCGGGAACTGGTTGTCTATACCGCCGCAGTGGATGTCAAGCTTCTCTCCGCAGTATTTTATGGATATGGCGGAGCATTCTATATGCCATCCGGGATAACCGTAGCCCCACGGGCTGTCCCACTTAAGCTCCTGATCTTCAAACTTTGATTTTGTGAACCACAGTACAAAGTCCGCTTTGTTCTTTTTGTTGTCGTCCGCTTCAACGCCTTCACGTACGCCTACTTCAAGGTCTTCCGCGTCATGCTCGCCGAAAACGTAGTATTTATCAAGCTTTGAAGTATCAAAATAAACGTTTCCGCCCGCCTGATACGCGTATCCTTTTTCAAGCAGGACTTTTATCATTTCAATAAATTCGGCAATGCATCCTGTCGCCGGCTGGACGAAGTCCGGGCGCATCAGGTGCAGCTTGTCCGCATCGGCAAAAAACGCTTTTGTGTAATAGTCCGCTATTTCCATAACGGTCTTATGCTCGCGTTTCGCGCCTTTTAACATCTTGTCCTCGCCGGTGTCGGCGTCCGAGGAAAGATGACCGACGTCTGTTATGTTCATAACGCGACATACGTCGTAGCCTGTATACTGCAGATAACGTACGAGTATATCCTCCATTATGTAGGTGCGCAGATTGCCTATGTGCGCATAGTGGTAAACGGTGGGGCCGCAGGTATAGATCTTTACCTTGCCCGGTTCGTTTGTGTAAAATTCTTCTTTTTTATGTGTCAAGCTGTTATAAAGCTGCATTATTTTTCACTTCCTTTTTCTTTTTCGTCAAGTCTTTTTTCAAGCTCCGATATCCTCTGCTGGAGCCTGCAAAGCTCCTGCGCGACGGGGTCGGGGATATGTATCTGGTCAAGATCCGACGTACAGCTTTCCGTCGGTCTTGCCCCCTCGCGCTTCACCACGCGAGCCGGCATGCCGACGGCTGTGCTTCCCTCCGGTATCTCGTTTAAAACGACCGCGCCCGCGGCTATTTTTGAATTGTCGCCTACTTTGAAAGGTCCGAGCACCTTTGCGCCCGCGCCTATCATAACGTTGTTGCCTATGGTCGGGTGGCGCTTGCCCACGTGCTTGCCCGTACCGCCCAAGGTGACGCCCTGGTATATGGTGCAGTTATCGCCTATCTCCGCGGTCTCGCCTATCACAACGCCGGCACCGTGGTCTATAAACAGATTTTTTCCTATTTTAGCGGACGGGTGTATCTCTATATCCGTCACGAATTTTGCCGCCTGGCTTATGGCGCGCGCGGTAAATTTATGTCCTTTGCTGTCAAGCGCGTGCGCAACGCGGTACGCGGCAACGGCGTGCAGACCCGAGTATAAGAGCATGACCTCGGCTTCGCTTGACGCGGCGGGGTCGCGCTCCATTATAGACGTAACGTCTTCCTTCAAGCCTTTTACGCCTTCCGCTATTTTGGCAACTATATCTGTATCTTTATTTTCCAATGCTTTGTTCAAACCGTCGGCAAGCTGTGATAATATACTTCCCACAACATATTCTCCCTAAAATAAATTCTTTTTCATTTTATATTATATAACAAAAATTATGATTTGTAAACCTCTATTTTTCAAATTTTTCCCTGTTTTTAAAAAAATACGCCGGTATATTACCGTTCCGGTCGGCAAATACTATGTAAAAACGAAAGGAAAACAGCAAAATGAGCGTTGAACAACTGAAAAAAGAGACCGGCAATATGGTGGATAAAGCGTGCGCAAAGCTGAATATCTGCGGTCAGGACTGCGCCGCGAACCTGCCTTTTATACTTGTCAGCTCCGCTTTGATAGTCATGCACTGCATCATAGCAAAATCGTTTTGCGCCTGCAAGCGTGATCTGAAGCAAAAAATAAAAGAGCTTAAATCGAAAATAAAAACGGGCGATCATTGATCGCCCCTACAACGGACGAGCAGCGCTCGCCCGTTATTTTACTTCCCATGTCCCGGTGAACATATTTCTCACCCAAACCATGTATTCTCTTGTGAGGTTCTGTAAAAGCCGGAAGCCTATCGGCATCCGCGCGGGCGAGACCGAAAAGTCGTACCCGAGCTGTTCAGCCTGCTTTAATATCCTTTTAACGTGAAAATCGTTTGATACGGCGGAAATCTTTTTGCCGTCATACCCGTTTTGCCGTATAAGTTCCATTGAATTTTTTATATTCGTTATAGTGGAGGTAGATCTATCCTCTATGATAAGCCGGTCCTCCGGTATGCCTTTATCCGTAAGATATTTACGCATAGATCCCGCTTCGGACACCGTTTCGTCATCCCCCTGTCCGCCGGACAGGACAGCGACGGAATCCGGATTTTTTGATAAGAGCTCATACGCTTTTTCAAGCCTTTTTTCAAGGGCGTAGGACGGGGAGTAACCGTAAGTCTTACAGCCGAAGACTATAAAAACGTCCGCTTTATCAACTTCGTTTACCGGCGCCATAAGATACGAAGAAAACGCGATGAACGAAAGCGAATATATCAAACCTATACTTATATATATCCATTTCAGCGCCTCGTATACGCGCGGGAAATGCGCGGCGGCTGTTTTTCCGAAAAATATGCAGAAAAGCACGGGCAAAACTATACACGCCAAAGCAACGGGCGCTATCGGCAGAGCGTTGCGGCGGCTTATGCAAAGATAGACCGTGTAATTTATAAAGGCGACGCCCGCGCCGAGCACGGAAAGAATTATCTGTATTTTGCTCATTTCCCGCTTATCACCTTTTCCGCTTCCTTTTCTTCCATATCCTCGTAAAGGATCAGGTGACGTATCGCCCGTTCCTTTAAAGGCAGACTCACGATACTTTTGAACGTATCGCTTTTTTTGCCGTATTTTTCTTCATCGTAAACAGCCGGATCGCCGTTTTTTACGGCGTTTTTATATACACGTGAAAACAAAAGCTTTTTGTCGTCCTTGTCCTTATCGGCAAAAAGCCCGTTTCCCGCCGCGTATTCAAACGCCTCCGCCATTATAACTCCGGCGCGGTCCTCATTGCAGGTCAGTATGAAAGCAAATCTGTAAATATCGTCGCCGTATTTGTTTAATAAAAACAGCGCTCTGTCATCATTGTGCATAGAATATTACCGGCCCCTTACCGCTGTAAATTATTTCTGCTGCGCCGCTTCTGTATTTTATTATAAATCTTTCGCAGCCGTTGTCCTTCAACCACCAACCGTCCGGCTCGCCGTAACTGTTCAAAGCGTCCGACGATAAGTATTTCCATTCTTCATAGTCCGTATACGCGTATGAATATCTGCCGTCGTTCACCGTTTTGGTCAGATTTTTGTAGTAATAATACCTGTATCCGCCGTTGTTTTTTACGCCGTAAACCGGTTTTTGCGGCAGTATCGCCACATCCACGCCTATGTCGTATTCGTCGTCGCTTACGTGATCCTCTACCGCTATGTCATACACCGGCGCGGTGACGCCGTATTTATACAGCAGCAGCGCCGCCGTACCGCTCATAAGCCCGGCGTACGTTTCTTCACTTTTATGCAAAGGGGTGTTGTCGGTATAGTTGTCCGTGCCGTGATACGCGTATACGACGTTGTTGTCTGCTGCTTTTATTCTTATCTCAAAGCACGGCTGCAGCGTATTGAACAGATAAACGGAACCGTTCCTTCTAAGGCCTGAAACACAGCCGGACGCATCTATTATGTATCCGTTTTGCTCCCCGCAGGTCTGCTCCTCGTAAGCGTATACCGTATACCATTTTATCTTATCCGTGTTTTTTTCTCCGCCGTAAAATACGCCGTCTTCTTTCACGTCGGTAACACGTATATATCGGTTTCCGACCGAAAGATCGGAAAAACCGGACTTAAGCCGCTCAAACGGCGCAATATAAAGACCGAGATCTTCAAAAAGATCCGGCGTTGCTGTCAGATCAGTCGATAAAAGCGGCAGGTATTCCCGCATAAACGGCCGTGAAGGATCGTATTCGTTTGACGGGTCTTTGATATAAGGATAGGTCGTGACAAATTTCAGATCATCAAACTCTTCTTCCGGGGTGAAATAACTTTTAAGCGTTTGATTCAGGCTGCCCGGTAAAACACAGCTGTCAGTCAGACGTATCTCACCGTCTTTTACTATAAGAGCAATGCTCGGATGATCGCTTTCAAAATACGAGAAGTCAAAATACGGTCTGTCGCACGTTGACGGCAGATAAGCAACACTTACGCCTTTCTCCAGGCTCTTGAAGTCAAATACGTAAGAATCTATTGTATACCAGCTGAGATCAAAATACCACGTATATTTATTATCTTCGTTTTCCTCTCTTATGACGGGATATAAATGTGACGACGCCTGATCGGAAGAGGAAAGCACCGTCGCTCCGGTCTTTATACCGTCGCCGATTATGAGCGTGCCTTCCCCGGTCTTTGCCGTGTACATCGGGAAAAACCACTGCAGATCAAGCATATTTATAATATCGCAAACAGTCTTGCGGCCGCAAAGACCGTTATCATCATATATCTGAAAAGAATACGGATATTCGCACAAAGACGAACGTTTTGTGCTGACAGAGCTGTCCATATCCATGCCGGCGTCGGTAAAAACCGGCATAAAAACGCTGTTTTCCCCGTTTTTAAGCTCAAGAATGCGATCATCTATGCTGAATCTTCCGGATACCGTAACGCTGCCGCCTTCAGCTGCGGCGGTGTGCAGACCCATATCGTCATCTCCGCGCGCTTGCGTCAGCTCATCCGGTTTTACTTCGTACCGCGCGTATATGACAGGCAGTCCCATCTCAGATCTAATTTTATATACGCATACTGATATGTTTTTCAAAGCGGATACTGATATCTCATATAAACCGTCTCTGTATACGCCTATCTGACTCAAATTCTGATCGTAGAGCTTAACGCCCTTATACGGTAACCGCCCCGGTGTGTTATCCGTAATGACGGACGCCGTTAAAATATATTCAAACGTACCGTGCTTTTCGCTTAAGAGTATCAGCTCATCCGGATAATAACCCTCGGGCAGCTCTGATCTTATCCTGAATCCGTCCGATATATCCGTATACTTTTGCTCACTGTATTTAGTTATGCTTTTCTGATATATTATGTTTTTCCGGTCATAAAAAGCGAAAAACGTATCGCAGAGCGTCTTCGCGGACGGCTCGTTTTCACCGAAAAACCCGTACAAAGGTCTTAAGTCGTCGGCTACGACTATACTGTCGCCGCACGGCTTCATCAGCCGTGTCGCGACTCTGAAAGGCTCATAATTCAGATCGTTTTCGTATAAAGAATAAAACAGGATATACCCGTCCTCAACAGGCGGATCAAACGCTTCATCCGTTTCTTCAAAGGACCCGGTCTGCGTTTCCGGCGGAGCATCCGGCAGCTTTGATCCTATGGAATTTGCAATAATGATCACAGTAATAAACAGCGCGGCAAAAGCCAGGGCGGACGCCAAAACAACGGCAAATTTCTTTTTGCCGTTCTTTTTTTCATAAATATCAAAAGCGCCTCTTATTCTTTTTTCCGTCTCCGCTTTTACAGCGCCCGGCATTTTTATTCCGGTAAGATCGAGGATATACTGTATTTTATTCAAACCGCAGCCCCGTTTCTTTTATTTCTCCTATATTATACACTCAAAATATCAAATTGTAAAGAGAAAAATGTTAAACACTGACATTATATGACAATAAAGTTTTTTTAAACGTGGTAAAATTCAAAAAAAGGAGGGGGTCAGGTCATGTTCGGTATAAACGTAAAACAGAAAAAAACGGTGCAGCGGCTTGCGGAATACGAAGAAAAACTGCGTGAATACGAAAAAGAACTGAAACGCCAGGACGACGCCTGCCGCATACATATGCTGAATCCGTCGCGCATTTGTCCCAATCCGAACCAGCCGAGAAAAAACTTTGATCCCGCAGAGCTGCAAAGCCTGGCGGACAGCATAAAAAAATACGGGATGATACAGCCCGTGACTGTAAGGCGCATATCGGACGAGAACTCGCCTTTCGGCGGCTTGTACGAGCTGATAGCCGGAGAGCGCAGACTGCGCGCGGCGCGTATGCTTGACTTGCCATACGTTCCGTGTATAATAATCGACGCGGACAGAGAGGAATCCGCAAAACTGGCGCTTGTGGAAAATCTGCAGCGCCACGGACTTGATTTTTTTGAAGAAGCGGAAGCGATAGAAGCGCTTATCAAAAAATACGGTGTAAAACAGCAGGATATAGCGGATATGCTGTCCGTTTCTCAGTCGTACGTGGCAAACAAGCTGAGACTGCTGAAACTCGACAGTAAAGAGCGTGAAACGGTCAAAAACGCAGGTCTTACGGAACGCCACGTCAGAGCGGCGCTCAAAGCGCAGTCTCCGGAGATGCGGAAGAAAATACTGCAAGCCGCCGCAGTAAGATCTTTAAACGTCAGGCAGACGGAACAGTACGTGCTTGAATTATCAAGCGAAAAAAAGCCCGCGCCGCACACGGGTAAAATAGTTATTAAGGATATACGCATTTTCTTAAATACCATAGATAAAGCCGTAAGCATAGTCAGACAGGCCGGCATCCCCGTGGAAAGCAGCAGAAGCGACGGCGACGGTATGATAGAACTGAAAATAAAAGTGCCGGACAATAATATGAAGACAAAGCAAAAAACGGCGCCGTAAGCACCGTTTTTTACTTTTGAAGATTACTGAATATCCTCTTTGGTCTTGGCAGCTTTGCCAACTCTGTCGCGCAGATAATAAAGCTTTGCGCGTCTGACCTTACCGCGGCGAATAGTCTCGACCTTCTCTACGTTGGGAGAATGGATCGGGAACGTTTTTTCAACGCCTACGCCGTAGCTTATTCTTCTGACGGTAAACGTCTCGGAAATGCCGCCGCCGCGCTTTGCGATAACGGTTCCCTCATAGATCTGGATCCTGGACTTTGAACCTTCAACGATCCTGTTGTGGACGCGAACGGTGTCACCGACCTTGACCTCGGGTATTTCCTTTTTGAGCTGCTCTTCGGTAAAAGCCTTGATAATATCCATTTTGGCTTCCTCCTTATATTGTTCATTCGGACGTTCATGCGCAGCGCAGCGGACCGTCCTGCATCCGCGTTTTTCAACACAGCTTGATAAATATACCACAAAAAAACGGTTTTGTCAAGAGCAAATAAAAAAATATACGAAAAAATCTCCAAACCTATTGACAAAAAGAGTAAAATGTGATATAACAGTTAGCGGTTGCTAACCGAGATGTTTTAAACTTGTATTTATTTAAACGGATCACCGCAAAAACGGTCGATCCGTTAAATAAGGGGCGTGAGTTAGCATATGCTAACTCGTATGGAAAGAAGCGGCTAAAAAAATTACGGAGGAGGGAGAAATGATGTGGACTGACGCGTTATGGGGAATTCTGATCCCGTTTGCGGGCACGGCGCTCGGATCGGCGTGCGTGTTCTTTATGAAAAAGCAGCTGAGTAAAAAGGTACAGCGCGCGCTGACCGGATTTGCGGGCGGCGTGATGGTCGCGGCTTCGATATGGAGCCTGCTGATCCCCGCCATGAACCAGTGCGCCGACAAAGGCAGGTGGGCGTTTCTTCCGGCTTTCATCGGTTTCTGGCTCGGTATTTTGTTTCTGCTCCTGCTCGATAAGATCATACCGCACTTACATATGAACGCACAGCAGGCGGAGGGCTTAAAAAGCAAAGCGAAGAAAACGACCATGATGGTGCTGGCGGTGACGCTGCACAATATCCCGGAGGGAATGGCTGTCGGCGTCGTGTACGCCGGTCTGCTCTCCGGCTCCGCAGAGATCACGGCAGGCGGCGCTTTGGCGCTTGCTCTCGGAATAGCGATACAAAACTTTCCGGAGGGGGCTATAATTTCAATGCCGCTTCACGCGGAGGGCAAATCAAAAGGCAAAGCGTTCCTTGACGGCGTGCTTTCAGGGGCGGTCGAACCGATAGGCGCGATTCTGACGGTACTTTTTGCGGGACTGTTCGTTCCCGCAATGCCGTATCTTCTCTCGTTTGCGGCAGGAGCTATGATCTACGTTGTAGTCGAGGAACTGATCCCCGAAATGTCGGCGGGCGAACATTCAAACGTAGGGGTCATAATGTTCGCACTTGGGTTTACGTTAATGATGGCGCTCGACGTGGCGCTTGGATAATACATCGGAGGTATATTATGGCTATCGTACGATTTGACAACGTTTCACGCATTTATACAAGCGGCGATCACGAGCTTCGCGCTCTCGATCACGTCAGTTTCACGCTTGACGAGGGAAAGTTCGTCGTCATTCTCGGCCCGTCCGGCGCCGGAAAAAGCACGCTTTTAAACCTTCTCGGCGGACTTGACAGTCCGACCGAGGGAACGATCACCGTTTCGGGCGCGGATATATCCAAACTGACCGACAACGAACTCGCCGACTACCGCGCATCTGCCGTCGGATTTGTGTTTCAGTTTTATAATCTTATTCCGACGCTTACGGTTTATGAAAACGTAAAGCTCGTTTCCGAGATCTCGAAGAACGCTTTCGGCACCAAAGATATGATCGGGAAGGTAGGACTTCTTGACCATCTGAACAACTTTCCGTCGGAGCTTTCGGGCGGCGAACAGCAGCGCATTTCCATAGCGAGAGCGCTATGCAAGAACCCGAAGATCCTTCTCTGCGACGAACCGACGGGAGCGCTCGATTCCGAAACCGGAGTTATGGTATTGAAGCTTCTGCTCGATATGGCGAAGAATTACGGCAAGACCATCGTCATCGTTACGCACAACCAGAATATCGCAAAAATGGCGGACGTTGTGATCCGCGTCAAAATCGGAAAGATCCGCGAGATAACAGAGCAGGAAGATCCGCTTTCCGCTGACGAGGTGGAATGGTGATGCTTCTTCGTAAACTGCTCCGCACCGCGTGGAGCTATAAGGCGCAGTTCATTTCGATGATCATAATGATGACGCTGGGGATCGGCATTTTTCTCGGCTTCAATATGGAATGGAAGACCATCGAATACGACGTAGGGAACTTCTTTGAACAGACTAAATACGCGGATTACCGTCTGTATTCCGAAACCGGTTTTACAAAGGATGAATTAGAAAAGATCGCCTCGATAGACGGCGTTGACGCGGCTACGCGGTATCTTTCGGTCAATCTTGAGATCAAGGGCGACAGCAAGAAAGCCCTCGCGGTTGACGTATCGGAAAACTATACCGTATCACAGTTCGCTCTGATCGACGGTGAAGAATATAACGGCAAAAGCGACGGCATCTGGCTGTCCGACAAATTTGCCGGCCTCAATAATATAAAGATCGGCGACACGCTGACGCTTGAATTTCAGGGGCTCGATATCAGCGGAAAGGTCGTCGGGCTCATCAAATCCGGCGAGCATATGATCTGCCTTGCCGACAGCAACCAGGTAATGCCGGATTACAACACGTTCGGTTTCGCGTATATCTCACCCGCAAAGCTCGGCTCGATCATACGCGAAAAGGCGCTGAATACGATAAAAGACGAGTTACGGAAGGCGGGCGTTCCGGCTGATATGATAAATGAGCAGGCGGAAAAGATGCTGACCGATGAAGTTCTCGCAAAGGCAACGGATAAGTCGTTTCCGCAGATCAATCTGAGATCAGATCTTGAAAAATCAAAACTTGAAGACGCCGTGAAGGAAAAACTTGGCAAAACTCTGATGGTCGTATCGAAGGACGATCACGCCGTGTATAAAGAGGCAATGGGAGAAGCGACGGAAGGCAAGACTATGGGTTCGATCTTACCGGTGCTGTTCCTTGCCATAGCGATACTTACGATGGTAACTACGATGCACCGCATCGCCACGCAGGAAAAGACGCAGATCGGCGTACTCAAGGCGCTCGGATTCAAAAACCGCACGATCCTGCTCCATTATTCTTTCTACGGCCTGTTCATCGGTATCGTCGGCTCGGCGCTCGGCGGTGTTCTCGGATACTTCGTCTGCAAGGCGGTAATGAGCGAAAACGGTATGATGGGCACGTATTTCGATATGCCCGACTGGTCGGCTGCTGCGCCTGCGTTCTGTTACCCGATCATTGCGGGAACGGTGCTGCTCCTCGCGCTCATAAGCTTTTTGTCGGTACGCGCGCAGCTGCGCGGCACGGCGGCGGACGCGCTGCGTCCGTATACACCTAAGAAGATGAAGAAATCCATCTTGGAAAAACTGCCGTTCTTTTCAAAAATGAGCTTTGCGACGAAATGGAACCTGCGCGACCTGATGCGCCATAAGAGCCGTTTTGCAATGACGCTCGTCGGTATTATCGGCTGTATGATCCTGCTCGTCGGCGGACTCGGGATGCGCGATACGATGGCTGGCTTCCTCGATCTGCTGGATAACGGCGTTTCGCACTATACGACAAAAGTCAACATCGTGGAGAATGCCGAACGTGAAAAGGTCGATCAGCTTATCGCCGACCTTGACGGCGACTGGGAGAGTTATTCCGGCATCAGTATCGACGGCTATACCGCGACGCTCGATATCGTACACAACGAAAACGGCAGATTCAGCGTCATAGATGAAAATAATAAAGAAATAGATTTGAAAGACGACGGCGTGTATCTCTGCCTGCGGCTCGCCGACAGAGCGGATATAGGCGAATATATCGAGTTTTCACCTTACGGCGGCGAGAAAACGTACCGCGTCAAAGTGGTCGGCTATAACCGCTCGATCATGACCGAAAGCGTCACGATGACCGACAAATACGCCGACGAACTCGGCATAAGATACGGCGTATCCGCAGTTTATACGAACAGGGATTCAAGCGAGATCCAGTCGTCGGAGCTGATCTCCGGAAAGCAGGACAAACGGCAGTTGATGGATAGCTTTGCAAGCTTCGTTTCGATAATGGACAGCATGGTGCTGATCCTCGTCGTTGCCGCCGTTATCCTCGGGATCGTGGTGCTGTATAACCTCGGGATCATGAGCTACGTTGAGCGCTCCCGCGAGCTTGCAACGCTCAAAGTACTCGGTTTCAGAAGCAGAAAGATAGGACAGCTGCTTATCTCGCAAAACGTCTGGCTGACCGTCGTCGGCGTGACAGTCGGTCTTCCCGCGGGTGTCGGAACGCTTCAGTGGATGCTTTCCGCACTTGCAGGCGAATACGAAATGAAGCTGATGCTCGGACCGCTTACATACTCGGTCTCGATCCTGCTGGCCTTCGGCGTTTCGCTCCTCGTCGGCTGGATGGTCGCCCGGAAAAACAGAAAGATAGATATGGTAGAAGCGCTTAAAAACGCGGAATGAGAGGTCATTATGAACAAGATAACCGTAAAGATAGACGGAATGATGTGCGGTATGTGCGAGGCGCACATATGCGATACGATCAGAAAAGCGTTCCCCGACGCGAAGAAAGTTAAGGCTTCAAAGGCGAATAAAGAGGCTGTTTTTCTGATCGAAGGCGCATTGGATACAGAAAAACTTGCAAAGGCTGTAAACGGCGTCGGCTATACGTTTATTTCGGCCGGATCCGAGCCGTATAAAAAACACGGGCTTTTCCTATAATAAATCAATTTGAGTTTCAGGTCTGATATTTTTCAGACCTTTAACAAAACGCGACGGTTAGCAATCGCTAACCGATTGAACGATATAACTGATCATACGAAAGAGGGGGAACAGGTATGAGTAAACAAATCACACAAAAGAAGGTCAAAAAACGCGGTGTGCTGAGCTGGATAATGGAGTTTGCCGGCAGAAAACAGGCGGTGAGCTGGAAACTGTCGTAAAGCGGATAAGGAAAAGAGGCGCACCATGACAAAACTGCACAGATCGGGCGAGGATCATCTGGAAGCGGTGCTTATACTTCAAAAGAAAAACGGCTCCGTCAGATCAAAAGACGTATCGGAATACTTAAACGTCACAAAACCGAGCGTCAGCCGCGCTATAAGCCTGTTAAAAGACGGCGGATTTCTTATAATGAATGAAGACAAGACGCTCACTCTGACGGAAGCCGGATACGAGGTCGCGGAGCAGGTGTATGAAAAGCACCGCGTTTTGAAAAATCGCCTCGTTTCTCTCGGCGTAGACCCGGAGATCGCCGAACAGGACGCCTGCGGTATAGAGCACATAATAAGCCGTGAATCTTTTGAAAAGATCAAAAATCTATGCACTTGATTGAAACAGCAGCTTGAAAAGTCAAGCAAAAAGACAATATCAAAGATATCACCTTAGATATTGTCTTTTCTTTTTATACAAAGCAATGAGGGGGGTGGCACGGGGTTCCCCGAAAACGAGCTTGCCGAGTTTTTGGGGGTTCACGGGTGGGGACCCCCAAATAATTCGTCCCTAAGGGACTCCTGTTTTTATTCTTTATTCTTTTTTCTTTATTATTTAAACGGGCGATCAATGATCGCCCCTACTCAGCCCTCTTTACACGTCTTTACCCACTTCTCCCAGCGCGGATCGGCTTGTATCTGCGGTTTGACCGTATCATATTCCGGAACAGACCACCACGGCCAGTCTTCGACAAGCGAGTACGCGCTCGTGTGCGGGTACTCCGAATTCGGTGTCGCCTGTATTTTTTCAAGCTCCGTATACTTCAGAAGCGGAGCGGTATAATACGCGCAATCACACTTTTCGTCGCAGCATTTTTCATACGCTTTGAATTGCTCAAGCGATTTGTTAAGCGCATCAAAAGCCTCGTCGTGTTTGTCTGCAAGCCATAAATATACCGAAAGCAGCGTATAGATCCTTGCGATATAATATGAATGATGTCCGCAGTTGCCGTCCGTGAAAACGAGATCGAACAGTTTTATTGCGTTTTCTATGCTCTTTGCTTTATCCGCATACGTCATGTTTTCATTATAGGCTATTACAGTACCGACAATAAGCCCGGCGCTGTGACAAACCGCCTGTATCAAAGCGTCGCCGTACGCTGCCGCGCGTTCTTTCCCGTCGCTTGCGTTTATGCGAAGAAATTCGTAAGACTCATATAAATGCGGTAATTCCTTTATAACTTCTTTCGCTCTTTCGTGTTCGCCTGTATTCAGATAAAGCTGTGTCAGCTCGCGTATTGCCTGTCCGCGCGTCTCGCCCGGCTTCATGGTTTCGAGCAGCTTTTCATATAACTTTATCGCTTCTCTCCATTCAGCATAAGTGCGGTGCAGCTCGGCGTCGTATACGTCAAAGCCTTCTTCATCCGTCAGATGATATTCGCCGTAACGCACGTATCCGGCATTATACAGTATGGAAGCAAGGCAAAGTGTGATCTTTTCGTTGCCCGGGAATTCTATCAGCGCTTCCCGGGCGGCGGCGATACATTCGGTGATATTTACGTCAACGCCGTTGTTTTTAAAATTCATATCTCTTAAGCGTTTTACGGTTTCATCCACCTTTTTCTCTCGGTCGTTTTCGTAGCCGAAAAGCTGATCTATCGTCACGCCGAAATAATTGGCGACGGACGGAATAAGCTCCATATCGGGATACGCTCCGCCCTGCTCCCAGCGGCTGACCGCCTGCGGACTTACGCCGAGCGCCTGCGCGAGATCCTCCTGCGTCCTGCCGTCGCGGCGGCGCAGCTCGCGTACTGTTTTTCCTATTTCAATATTCATTTTTTTGTTCCTTTCATTCGTTTGTTCACCGGTGTGACTACAGTATAACAGAAAAACAAACGAAAAGCAAGCATCAATTTGTTGTAGAATTATCAATCAGAGGTTGATAAGCTTTTTCGATTCAAAATTACTGGCCTTTTGCGACTTCAGCCGCGCCCCCTCAGATGTTTCTGAGGGAGGGGAAAGAGGGGGTTTGGGGGGTGCCCGAGGGTGGGACCACCAAAAGCGCCGTCAGGCGCACGGATCGTCCCGCAGGGACACCGGTTTTTATTCTTTATTCTTTCTTCTTTCTTCTTTATTATTTACGGGCGACCAATGGTCGCCCCTACATTGATTTGTTTGTTTTATGCGGACGACCAATGGTCGCCCCTACGTTGATTTGTTTTATGCGGACGACCAATGGTCGCCCCTACATTGATTTGTTTTATACGGACGACCCGAGGGGTTCCCCGTTGCGAACAGAGTGAGCAATGGGGGTTCCCGAACAATGGTCGCACCACGTCCGATATATAAAACAGGCGGCCCTATGAGTCGCCCGTTTATTAAAAAATTAAAGAAATTACCTGTTTTATATTGATTTTAGCTTTGTTTTGTGTTATACTGATAAATAATCTTTATTATTCCATATATATCGTCACAGATATATTCGGGGGAAACGGCGCTTTCAAGCTCTTCTCTGCTAAACGTTGTGGTCAGCGCGACGTTATGCATCCCGGCGGCTTTTGCTGCCGTGATACCGTTTTTCGCATCCTCTACCACAAGACATTCGGACGGGGAAACGTGAAGCATTTCCGCGCCTTTCAAGTAAATATCCGGCGCGGGTTTGTTGTTTTTTATATCCCTGCCGTTGATCAGCACGTTAAACGTATCCGCAAGCCCTATCGCCTTGATATTTATATTCATCTTAACAAGATCGGAGCTTGTGCATACGGCAAGCTTCAACCCCATAGCTTTCAGCTCTTTTACGGTTTTTACGGTGTTTTTGTACGCAATATCGTGTGTTTCGACGAGTTTTTCGTATTTTGCATAAGTTACAACGGACATATCCGGGTCATACGTAAGCCCATGTCTGCCGGCGGCGCCGCCTAAATACGCTATATCGCCCGCGCCTATAAAAGGTATGAAATCTTCTTTGCAGGCGTCCGCTCCGCGTTCCTTGAGCATCTCTATCGCGGCGGTGTACGTCAACTCCTCGGAGTCGACAAGAACGCCGTCCATGTCAAATAAAACTGCACTGATCATATTAAATTCCCCCATGATTCACTATTTTACACGCTTATTATGAATTTTTCAATGGAAGAATGTATGAAAAATTATTCTATTACAAAAATCGACACGCACACGCACACGTATTTTTCGTTTGACGCCGCCGAAAACGGCAACAGCCCCGAGAAAATGTGTGAAGAAGCGATAAAAAAAGGTCTTGACGCTATAATTTTTACAGACCATATTGAAGTCAATCATGAAGTCGAACACTCTTTTGCACCGCTTAACGTACCCGTATATAAAAAGCAATGCGCCGAGGCAAAAGAGAAATTCAAAGGCAGACTCGACGTTTACACCGGGGTCGAGCTCGGACAGATAACGCATTATCCGGAATATGCGGAAAATATCGCAAAAACGGGCGGCTTTGATTACATTATCGGCTCGGTACACAACACAAAAGGCGAGCAGGACCCGTATTATATAGATTTTACGAAAGTTCCCTACGATAAGATCATATATATGTTAGACAAGTATTTTGACGAATATCTGCAAATGACCTGCGTGCCGTATATCGATCAGTGCGCGCACCTAACCTATCCCATACGCTACATAAAAAAAGCCGGTATAGACGTTGACGTAACTCGCTGGGACGGTATCATAGAACAGATACTCAAAAGCATGATCGCTCATGACAAAGTATATGAGTTGAACAGCGTGTACGTCAGAAAAGGCGTTAAACTTCCGGAAGATCATATACTGCAGAAGTATAAAGACTTGGGCGGCAAAAAGATAAGGCTCGGATCGGACGCTCACTACACAGAGCACGTCGGCGACGGGTTTGATACGGCATATGAACTGATAGATAACATATACAAAGGAGAGATAAAATGAACGAACTTCTTAAACTGCTTGAAAAGGATGCAAAACTCACTCCGGAGATGCTTGCCGCAATGCTCGGCAAGGACACCGCCGACATCAAAGATATGATAGACAAATATGAAAAAGACGGCACGATAGCCGGATACAGCGCGCTTATAGACTGGGAAAAGACAGAACGCGAATACGTAACGGCTCTGATAGAGCTTAAAGTCACGCCTCAGCGCGAACTCGGTTTTGACAGAGTTGCGGAGCGCATATACAATTATCCGGAGGTGCAGAGCCTTTACCTAATGTCCGGCGGCTTCGATCTCTGCGTCGTGATAGAGGGAAAGACCATGCGCGAAGTGGCTTTGTTCGTCGCCGAAAAGCTGGCGACGATGGAGAGCGTCATCTCTACCGCCACGCATTTCGTCCTGCGCAAATACAAGGACAAAGGTATAACAATGAAGCGCGGCGGCGTTGATATAAGGAGCGAATTATCGGATGGATTACAGTAAACTGCTCTCTTCGACCGTCGTCGATATCAAGCCGTCCGGTATAAGAAAGTTTTTCGATCTGTTAAACGGACGAGACGACGTTATATCCCTGACCGTCGGTCAGCCGGATTTCGCAACGCCGTGGCACGTGCGCGAAACGGGTATAATCTCGCTTGAACGCGGCTACACTTACTACACGTCAAACGCCGGAACGGTACAGTTACGGCAGGAGATAAGCAAATATATGCTCCGCCGCTTCGGTCTTAAATATGACGCGCTGTCCGAGACTATTGTCACCGTAGGCGGCTCGGAAGCGATAGATCTGGCGATACGCGCGACGGTCGAGCCCGGCGACGAGGTCATAATCCCCGAGCCGTCGTTCGTCTGCTACGAGCCTATAACGCGGCTCTGCGGCGGCGTGCCGGTTCCCGTTAAAACTCTGCCCGAAAATGATTTCAAACTGACCGCGGATCAGCTGAGGTCTGCTATAACGGAAAAAACAAAACTGCTCGTTCTTCCCTACCCCAACAACCCGACGGGCGCGGTGATGAGCAAAGACGAGCTTTTGCCGCTGTGCAAAGTGCTTGAAAATACGAATATTGCCGTTTTATCTGACGAGATATATTCCGAGCTGACGTACGGCGGCCGCCACACCTCGATTGCGACTCTGCCCGGCATGGCGGAGCGCTGCATAGTCGTAAACGGCTTCTCAAAAGCGTACGCTATGACCGGCTGGCGTCTCGGATTTGTCTGCGCGCCCGCGCCGCTTACGAAGCAGATGCTCAAAATACATCAGTTCGCCATTATGTGCGCGCCTACGACGAGCCAGCTTGCCGCTGTTGAAGCGCTGAAAAACGGCGACGACGACATAGATATGATGCGCGCCGAGTACGACAGAAGAAGAAAATACATAGTTGAAGAGCTTAGACGCATAGGTATCCCGTGCTTTGAGCCGAAAGGCGCGTTCTACGTCTTCCCGGATATAAGCGGCTTCGGTATGTCAAGTGATGAATTCTGTCAGAGACTGCTTGACGAAGGCAAGGTCGCTATCGTCCCCGGCACCGCGTTCGGCGCGGGCGGCGAAGGCTTTGCGCGTATCTCCTACGCGTATTCCGTCAAACACATAGCGGAAGCGATTGGGAGAATGGAGAAATTTATAAAGACGTTGTAATATGGTCTGACAATATGGTGGGGGCTTGCCCCCGCCAATTTTTTTAAAAGAATAAATAATAAAGAAGAAAGAATAAAAAAAGTGTCGGCAGAGCCGACGAACTGTGTGCGCAAAGCGCACATTTGGGGCTCCCCACCCCCCCTTACCGCCCCAAACCCCACCACCCCCCGTTGATTCCAACGGGGCTTTTTGCAGACGAAAACGGACGACCAATGGTCGCCCTTGCAAGCCGCACGCTACCCCCTCAGATTTTTGATCTGACGGGAGGGGATAGGGGGTATGGGGGGTTCTCGGCGAAGCCGAGCTTGAGGGGTGGGAAACCCACCATAATTCGTCGCGAAGCGACACCGATTTAAAACGGGCGAGCAATGCTCGCCCCTGCTTGTTATATTAACTTCCTTACTCTTTCCGCTAGCGCTTTGAATCTCTCGTCGTTTCTTATCGGATCAAACCCCGCCCATTGATGCTCGCCTGTCATCAGATGAAGGAACGCTTCGGCTCTGAACATACGTGCCTCGCGTATGCTCATATCAAGATTTTCCATATAATACAGTCTTCTGTAACCCTCCGCAGTGTCTATCTTCAGCTTGAAATCCGGGATAGCCGGAGAACGGCTTTCTATAACCGCTCCGTCGGGCAGATTTGACATCTGTTCGATAAGTGAAACGGTATCTTCAAGCGCCTTATACGCATCCTCGGACTTGCCGAGCGCGGAAAGATAGCACGACCGGCGCATACCTAAAAGCATTCTGTTGATAACAAAGACGTCCGGTTTCAAACCGCAGCTTATCGGATGATCCTCCGTCGGCTTTTCGTCAGTAAAGCCGTGCAAAAAATCAAGATACGTATTATTTTTCCATAAATTGAATTCCATATCCGAAGGCTTGCGGCTGTCCTTCCAACTTGTAAACTCGTCAAACAACAGCTCCATATCTTTAAAAATCTTTCTTTGTCGGTACGATTCCGCTTTATCAAGCTCGCCCCGGCATAAATACCTCTCGTACAGGACAGATAATCTCGTATCATAATCGCAGACTTCTATCAGAGCGGGTATATACTGCTCTTCTTCAAGCCTTGCGTAGAATGAAAGCGCGTAGTTTTTATCCGATACGTTGACGTCGCTGCCAAAAAACGCATTTGCCGCACAGCGCAGCTCGTCTGTCAGAGCTTTCGTTTTCTTTGCCGGACAGCGAAGCAATGATATACACAGATCGGCAAAGGTTTCCTTAACGTCAAACTCCGCGCGTACGGTGCGCATGATCTCGATCGCACGCTCGGTATCGTCCTCGCCGAGCGCCATCAACTCCTCCGTCATTGCTTTGAATTCCTCTTTTTTCTTCTCTTCCGGTATACCGAAAAGATAGTCGGTCGTGACGGAATAATATTTTGCTATTATCGGTATCATTTCAATGTCGGGGTACGTGTCGCCGTTTTCCCAGCGGCTTACGGATTTGAAAGATACGCCGATCGCCTCCGCAAACTGCTCCTGCGTAAGATTTTTGCTCTTGCGCAGAGCTCTTATGTTTTTTCCTAAGTATTCATTCATAATAAAATCCTCTCAAATTGTTTGTTCAGGCCTGTGATTATAGTATAGCATACTTTTATGAAAAAACAACACCCCATTTTGAGAGAATTTATCTTAATTTGTGAGAATTTTAATATAAATATGAAATCAAAAAATCGGCGGGAGCAAGCCCCCGCCCTACGTTATATTCAATTATAAAAACTTTTTAACCGCTTCAAGCATCGGTGCGGCTGCGGCGGAGTGTACGCCGCCGAGCGTATTTGCTCTGTACGCCCAGGATTCGAATTCCACGCTGCAGGTGCCGTCGTAGCCTATCTCTTTGAGCGCGTCAAAGAGCGCTTTGAAGTTGACTATGCCCTCTCCTATGAGCGGGAACACGAATTTGCCGTCTTCCGCTATACCGACGGCGTCCTTTAAATGAACGTGGAATACCTTTTTGCCCCAGCTCTTTACCAGGAAAGCCGTGTCCGTATTGCCGTAGAGCGCGTCATGCGACGGGTCGAGGTTTACGCCCAGATTATCCGACTTATAATGTTCATTCAAGAACTTGTTCGTATAGAAATCGTGTGCGAGCATTCCCCATACGTTTTCCACCGCTACCTTTACGCCGAGCTTTTCCGCCTCAGGTACTATTTTATCAAAAGCGGAAAATACGTCTCCCCACGCTTCCGTCATTGATACCTGCTTTCCGACCTTTATAGCGTCCGGCATCCACGGCACGGGACCCGTAAACACGTTTATTATATTTACGCCGATATCCGCGGCTTTTTTCATATTCTCAATAACGAGCTCCGCGTTTTTCGCCGTCTGCTCCGCGTTCTTTAAAACAAAGTCATGCTGTGTAAGTATTTCGGAGATCGTAACGCCGTATTCGTCCGCGGCGGCTCTCATATCCTTTGCGTCCTTGCCGTTTGCAAAGATTATTTCGTCTATAAGCTCCACGCTGTCATAACCGGTTTCTTTGATGAAAGACATCAGCTTTTTCGGCTCCCAACCGAACATCTCTCCGTTTGCCAAAAAACCTATTTTCATTATTCTCCTCCTTATTTTAACTCTGTTGTCAGAGTTTTTTTACCATATAAACGTCGTCTGCATAGCTGCCGTCGTCAAATTTCACGCCGTTCGGTATGCGGGCGACTTCAACAAAGCCGCATTTCTCGTACAGTCCTTTTGCGCGGTAATTTCCGTCAACGTAGATCAGCTCAAACTGCGTGCAGCCTAAGCTTCTTGCTAAGATAGACAGCTCGGTTATAAGCGCCGTGCCTATGCCTAATCTGTAATGACTTTTGCAGAGGCCTATTGCAAGCTCGGCGCGGTGACGCACTTTTTTTCTGTTTTTTATAGTCAGATTGCAGTTGCCGACTATCTTATCTCCGTCGTAAACGGATATCATACAGTTAAGTTCGCTGTTGTTATAGCCGTTTATAAACGCCCTCTCGGACTCCTCCGTATCCTTGCACTCTTCCGGCGTGCGAAGTATATACGGCGTCTCGGACGATACGCATTTTACGTAATCTATCAGCTTCTGCCAGTCGTCAGGCGACGGGCTTTTGAATATTACGGTCCTGCCGTTTTTTAATAAGACTTTTTTCTCTTTGTAAATCATATCAATATATCCGGTATTTTTCCGTTGATTTTTTGAATTCCGCCGATTTTTGCCGGCAGTCCGATAAGAGTTCGTCTATATCGGTACAGTCAAGTATGCGGGACGTGCCGAAGTTGCGTTTAATTGTCCCCTCATTTATATCAAGCTCATAATTCTCATACAGATATCTGAACAGGCGCATGCCGTATTCAAACGGTGAAAACGCGCGTTTGTCCGTGACGTGTATCTGTATGCCGCGGCACATCTGTCCCGCAAATTTTGAAAAAGTAGGCGTGAAGCGCACGCGGCGTGCTCTTGCGCCGGGTAAACAAAGCGAATTCATATATTCGCACAGAGCGTTATCGTCTATATAAGGCGCGCCTATCAGCTCAAACGGCTGTGTCGTTCCCCTGCCCTCGCTCATATTCCGTACGCCTTCAAAAATGCACGTGCCGGGATATACGAGCGCGGTGCTCGGCGTGGGCATATTGGGCGACGGGGCGACGAAACACAACTGCGTCTCGTCAAAATACGTATCTCTGTCAAGCCCTTCGCACGGTATGACGTAAAGGTCGGCGTTTATGCCCTTTTCCGCGTTTATATACTTTGCAAATTCGCCTATGCTGAGTCCGTATCTGTGCGGCACGGCGTATTCGCCTATGAAGCTGGCGTTATGCTCGTCAAGTATCTCGCCTTCGACTTTTGAGAGGCCTATCGGGTTTATGCGGTCAAAGACGATGAACGGTTTTCCCTGCTCCGCGGCGGCTTTCATGCTCCGCGTCATCGTATACAAATACGTGTAAAACCGCGCGCCTACGTCCTGCATATCAAAGCAGAGTATATCCACCTCGGACAGCATCTGCTCATCCGGCGCCGTCCTGCCGTTATAAAGGCTGTAAACCGGCACGCCGGTCTTTTCCTCGCGCTCCGTTTCTTCAAACTTTGCGCCCGCCTGAGCCGCGCCGTATATGCCGTGCTCGGGTGAAAAAAGCGCCGTGAGCTTATATTTTTCGTTTAAATACTCGTACGACGGCGTAAGATCCGCTCTTACGCCGGCGTGATTCGTTATAAGCCCAAGCCTGCCTTCTTTTAAAAGCGGCAAACTTTCCGCTCTGTCTATGCCGTTACAAACCTTTTTCATTATGATTCAGTTTACTATATTGCCCGCGTTGATGCATGACGTCAGCATGCTGAGCGGTCCGTCTATATTTCTTTCCGTCCAGATGTATACAAGATAATCCGGCTGTCTTTGCGCCAGATCTTCAAGCGTGTAGTCGTACAGCGGCGGGTTGTTTTCCGGGTCGTTTAAATAAATATCGCTGAATAAAAGATCAAGAAAACCGCTTATGGCATGGTAATAAGAATCTCCCATAACGTAAGCCGTGGGAGCCGTTTCCGGCGCCGCCATGGAAGCGTCCTTCCATGACACGTTTGCTGTAGCGGCGCGCGCTCCGAGAGCGGAAGCGCCTATGAAATTCAAAAGGTCTCCGCCGGATTCCACGATCTGCACGTCAAAATCCCTGTCAAGATCGTATATCTTTGTTTTTGGAAAATCTTTTTGTATTCTCTGTGCGGCAAGATAATATGCGTAATACGCCGCTATCTGCGTCCAGTGGGAGTCAGCCTGCATGAAAAGCAGTCTGTCGTTTTTGTTTTCTTCAAGCAGCTGGCGGTTGTCGATTATATAAATATCGTCGTCGTTTTTCATATATTCGGCAAACTGAGTTATTGAGGTGGGAAGAAAATGGTCTCCCCAGCCGCCTTCTTCTTCGCTGTACTGCTGTTCGTGATATATAGTTGCGGGGTTTGTGCAGTTTATAACTATTATTTTTGTATTTTTGCCGGTTTTTTCTCTGATCACGTCAAGCTGTGCGTCAAGATATTTTTTTATGCTTAACATATACGTTTTCTGCTCTGCTTCACTGTCTCCCGGTACGACTTCGTATCCGTCGTAATGGTTTCTGTACCAGTTTAAGAAAACGTGGCTGTTATGCGCTATCATCGCGTTTGCACCGACGTTTTCGTCAAAATGCAGCGTGACCATGTCGCTTGCGTCGGATATTTCTTTACCGTCGCTCTGCGCAAAGAAGAACACGTCCTCAGACTCTTTGCCCTCCGGCATCACGAATTTGCCGTAGAAATATTTATCTATAGCGCGTTCTTTCAAGACCATTTCACCGGCTGAATTGAAGACCATAACGGTCGAGTTCGGCTCGGTCTCACAGTATAAGCCTATTATCTTACCGGTAAAAGTATCGTCAAACGTAAAGAATTTTATATTTGTGACGTCCGCCGTTTTTTCTTTTTCAGCCGGCTTTGTTTCGTCCGTTTTATCCGTCTCCGTCTGCTCATCCGTATGAGCTTCCGTCTCCGTTTCTGTTTCCGTCTCTGTTTCCGTTACCTTGTCCGTTACGGTCTGTGTCGGTTCCGACGTCACCCCGGGTCCGGTATCGCCCGTACAGGCGGCAAGCGGAAGAAGCATTAAAACGGATATCAGAGCTGCAAGTATTTTTTTCATATCTTATCCTTTTGCGTCACTGGCCGAAGCCCGATACGCTTGTTGAAAATGCGTTTACAACGTTGCCGGATTCCATAAAATTGGGGCTGACGTTTCTCTGACATACGAGCAGTATAACGTAGTCCGGCTTGTTTTGCGTAAGTATGTTTTTATCAAGCGCGTAATTCCACAAAACGCCTTCGTTTGTCCATACCTTTGAGAAGTTAGCGCCTATAAACGGCAGTATGTAGCAGCCGTATGAGTCGCCCAAGAAATAAGCCGTGGGATTGTTTGAGTCGGACAGTTCCGAATCACGCTGCCATGACGAAGGGCTGAAGCCCGCGGCTTTTATGCCGTCGTTTCTCTTTGATACGTAGTAAGATCCGGTATCTTCAAAGTTCGCTATGAAGAACGGCACCGTTTCTCTCATTGAGATGCCTACCATGCCGCAGAGATCGCCGCCCGGCACGTCTATGTATTCGACCGTGTAATCGCCGTTTTCCCTTGTTTTTACAACTGTATCCGGGTAGCTTTCTTTTACCTTTTTCATTATTTCAAGGTAAGCGTAATACGCGCCTATTTCCGTATAGTGAGTATCCGTGCTGAAATATATCCTCTCGTCCGTGTGGGCGCGCATGGCGGACAAAAGATCCACCGCGTAAACGTCCTCGTTACAGCCGTTTATCTTTTCAACAAAGCTCTCCATTGCGGAAACGTGTCCTTTGGGTATCTGCTCCGCCACGTAATCTCTCTGTTCGTTTGCGTAAGCCGTCGCCGGGTCTGGTATTATGGCGTAGATCAGTTTTGTTTTCTTGCCCGTGGCGTTTTGTATTTCTTTTATCGTTTTGTTTGCGATATATACCGATAAGTTCTGAAGCGAAGACGCGTCCGCTTCGTTGCCTGTGAGGAAACTGAGAGTCGGCGTATAGAAAAGTCTTGAATTCCTGCCGCCGAAAACGGATTTTGATTCTCCGTCCGTATAGACTTCTACCTCAACGGGTTTGCTTTCGGCTTTGCCGGGAGCCGTTGCGTAAATGCTTACTTTGGCTTTTTTATCCGTTCTTACTTCTATATAAAAGTATTTATCGTTGCATTCATTTACTTCCTCAACGCCGTTTATAACGGAGCGTATGAGAGAGCCGGGCTCCGCTGTGCCGTATATCACCGTTCTGTGAGCGGATACCGGAGACGTAGCCTCAACAACGGGTTTTGCCGTTGCTTCAGGCGCGGGCTCCGTTGTTTCCGGCTCGGTTTCGGTCACAGCTTCGGTCTGTGTTTCTGTTTCCGTTTCGGTAACTTTTTCTGTTTCCGTTTCTGTTTCCGTCTCGGTCACTTTTTCGGTGTCCGTTACCGTTTCCGTAACCTTTTCGGTTTCGGTTTCGGTTACAGTTTCCGATTCGGTTTCCGTCTCAGCCGCGGTTTCCGTTTCAGCCGCGGTTTCCGTTTCGGTTTCGGTCTGTGTTCCGGTCTCGGTTTCGGTAACTTTTTCAGTTTCCGTTTCCGTCACGGTCTCGGTATCCGTGCTCGTACCGACCGGGTCCGTGCCGGATATTTCATCCGTTGTAACGGTATCTCCGGCACAGCCGGCAATGACCGCCGCGGCTGTCAGTACCGCAAGTATCATACTCGTTATCTTTATAAGCCTGCTCTTCATTTTTTTACCGCCTTTCTTACGGGGAGATCACGTAAAATCAAAGTTTATTTTTAAATAACGCTTATTTTTTTCCGGTTTTTATGCTGCTGAACCTCTGCGTTTTATCCGGCAGCGGCTTTTTTCTTACCGCTTTTTTTGCGGCTTTTTTACTTTTTTCCATCTCAAGCGCGTACAAAAGTCCGGTATAGGACGAGGTCACCGCTATAACGGCGCAGCATATCATTATCTGCACGGTGTTCCACGCGGCGGAAGAAGAATACATATAAAATACCGCAAAGAACGCAGCTGCAAACGACACAGTGACTATGCCGTACGATATGATATACTTCCATTTAAAGCCCGTCTTTTTAAACAGTACGACGCTTAAAAACGCAAACGCGCCCAAAACGGCAAGTATTGATATTGCCTGGTTTATCCTTACAAAACCGAGGTACATACTGTCCTCGCGCAGACCTTCAAAAAACGATCTTCCGCTGCTGTAAAGCACGGTGAAAAGATACGTTGATGTGCCGGGACAGTTCGCCTTTTTATCCGCGTAGCGAATAAAGAAGAATATCAGAAGACAAAATACCGCTTCATAAAAGAACACCGCGTAGTGATACGAAGAATCAGAAGCCTTGTATATGGCTACGGGGAAAAACCTCAGCCCTTCCGCCTCCACAACTTCGCCTAAGCAGTCTCCTGAGAAAATGCTGCCCATCCTTCCCAAAGCTATGGCAAGCGGCGCCGAAATGCATATCGCGTCAAACACTTTTAACGGGCTGAAACGCCTTTTGGTTATGAGCCACCAGATAACGACGGTGAGTATGACTCCCGCCGCCGCGCCGTAGAGCGCGTAGCCTCCGTCCGTCAGCTTCCATTTGTCCGCCGGTTCTATATAAAGCTGATCGCATACCGTGACGTACATGAGTCTTGCACCGGCAAATCCCAAAAATATTGCCGCCGGCGTTATATACATCAGAGTGCTGTTTTCATACTTCCTTTTTGAGGTATAATAAAACGCGTAAAGTATCAGAAGCACCGTTGCCGCGGCAACGAACGCTCCGTAAAGCGGTATAGTCCCGCTTTTTAATATTTGTGTCATGCTCAGCTCTTTCTCTTTTTGATCTTGAATACGAAATCACGCTGTAATATGTAGTTGACTATGAACATAACCGTGTCATATGCGAATTTTATCACGGAATGGACCACGTCGCCGCCGGGTATATACGCGGTAAGTCTCTGCACGAGCATACCGAGCCCGAGTACGACTATTACGAGCGCAAAATATTTTACCGTTGCTCCGCGTTCATAATTCTTGCCGCCGAAAACGGCTTTTCTGTTATAGATATAATTGAAAGTTGAAGAAATAACGCGGGCGATACCGAATGAAAACGCGTATCTTATATTCTCTCCCGCGCCGGAAAACGCAAGCTTCATAAGAAGCAGGAAAACTATCCAGTCTATGACAAACGAAAGGATACTGCCGGCGGCGTATTTCAATATACGCGCGCCTATGCGCAGTCCGTCGCGCAGGGCGTTAAAATGGCTGCCCTTGTTATCGTTTATGTATATCGTGGCTATCGTGACCTCGTAAGGAGAAACTCCCCAGTCGTGCAGCTTGAGCAGCATATTCATCTCATATTCGTATCTGTCGCCGGGCAGAGCTATCAGCTCCGGCAAAAGCGACGTGGGAAAACCGCGTAAGCCCGTCTGCGTATCGTATATTGATATGCCCGTTGCGAGCTTATATATTATACGCGTGAACGTGTTTCCCGCCTGAGAGCGGAAAGGTACGTTCTTATCAAATCTTCTTCCGCCTATTATCATATCGTCCGGATGTTCGCAAAGCGCTTCCGTCACTTTTTTTATGTCGGAAACGGTGTGCTGACCGTCGCAGTCCGCGGTTATGACGCCCGCCGCGTCTTTAAGCTCGTCTCTTATATATTCAAGACCCGTGCGCAGCGCGGCGCCCTTGCCGCGATTGACCTCATGCGTTAAGACCGCGCAGCCGAGCGCTTTGCATTCTGCAAAAACGTCGGCGTAAGTCTCACCGCCTCCGTCGTCAACGCAGACTATATTATCGTAACTTTCACGCAGTTCCTTTATGAAAGGCACCATCTCGTCAAATACGGGCTTGTACGCCGGTATGAGCACAACGTAATTTTTCGAATCAAAACTCATTTTCTACTCCGTTATTTTAAATATATTATATCGCTTACGAGTCTTTCTCCATCCATACACGGCTCGTTTGCTACTTTTCCGTTCAGATACATGGTAGTGGAGCCGCCGCCGTCAAGGTTGTAAGCGGTCTTGCAGCCGAGAGATTCAAAAGTCGCCGCAAGCTCGTCAAAATTCATGCCGCCGACGGTGTTCCAGCCGCCTAAGCCGTTTGAAACTCTCTTTGCGTCCACAACAAGTATGATATAATGCAGCTCGTCTATCTGACCTATCGCGGTCCTCGGCTCTCTCGCCCAGTCCTTGCGGCTCAGATCCGGCGTGTTGAACTCGCTGTTCTTTTTCGCCTTGTAGTTTTCAACAAGCGTAGGACCGAAGCACCATGACTGTCTCGCGCCGCCGTCTACAAGCGCTTTGCCGCTTTCCTTATCGTTTTTGCAGACTATGAGATCGCCGTATTTGTTCATATAGCACAGATCCCAGTTGTCCGACCTTTTATCGCGGTAAAGACCGCCTTCGCGTATTATTATACCGGTCGAGCGGTAGCCGCAGAAATCCCCGTTTACGGCAAACCCCGCACCGACAGACGAAGCTATCTTTGACGTATAGGCTCTGCCGGTTATGCTGTTGTTTGCAAACGCCGTATGGAAATCTTTAGCGGATCTTAGTTTTATATCGCAGATATAATAGCTGAGATCTCCGTCTCTTACGTTTGATACGCCGACAGACACTCTGTCCGTTTTGTATTCGCCGACAAACGTCTCGTTATCTGCGTATTCTCTGCCGTTGTACTCACGGTAATCCTGTTTGCCTTCCGGCTCCCCGGGCTCGATCTTCTGCGTTTCCGTTGCCGGAGGCTCCGTCACGGGCGGGTCCGTTACGGCTTCGGTCGTATCGTCAGCCGTATCGCTTTCTTTTCCGGTATCCGTACCCGGCGCGTCGTCCGTCTCCGTTTCAATAAACGTGACGCCGCCTGTGTCTATGGGCGCAAGCGTCTCCCCCTCTGTCTGAGGTTCCGTTTCCGCAGCCGGCTCTGTTTCCGTTTCCTCATCCGTTTCCGGCGGAAAATACGGCGCGTCATCCGCCGCCTTTGACGGCGACGTGCAGAGTATGCCCACGGCGATGATCAGAACGCCGGTAAGTACGGCCATCACGCGGAACCCGAATTTTGAGAGCTTAGGCGCGCTTTTTTGTTTATTTTTGTCAATTTTCTTATATTTCTTCATAAACCGAAACGTCACACGGACGTAAATCCCACTTTTCTGTAAACCTTTGATAACGTGCGGCGCGCAAGATAAGACGCTTTTTCCGCATTCATTTTCATAACGCTTTCAAGATACGCCTTGTCTGAAAGCAGTTTTTTGTATTCCGCCTGGATCGGAGCAAGCTCCGCGGCGCACGCCTCTCCTACGGCTGTTTTGAAATCTCCGTAGCCTTTGCCGGCAAACTCCGCTTCTGTTTCCTCGTCGGTTTTTCCGGTCACACACGAGTAAATCGTCATAAGGTTGCTTATGCCCGGTTTGTCGTCCGCGCGGCGCACGACCGTGTCGGAATCCGTTACGGCGCGTTTGAATTTGCGTATGATCGTATCCTTATCGTCAAGTATCCTTACGACCGCGTTTTCGTTCGGGTCGGATTTTGACATTTTCTTTTCCGGTTCGGCTAAAGACTGGATCTTTGCTCCCGTCCTTCTTATGACCGGCTCCGGCACTACGAACGTAGGGCCGTAAACGGTGTTGAAGCGGTTTGCAATATCGCGCGTAAGCTCAAGATGCTGTTTCTGATCCTCGCCTATCGGCACGAAATCCGTCTGATACAGAAGTATATCCGCCGCCATGAGCACGGGATAAGTAAACAGCCCCGCGTTTATATTATCGGCGTTTTTCTGCGATTTATCCTTGAACTGCGTCATGCGCGAAAGCTCGCCGAACATCGTGTAGCAGTCAAGCACCCATGCAAGCTGCGCGTGCGCCGGCACGTGGCTTTGCACGTATACTATATTTTTCTCCGGGTCAAGTCCGCAGGCTATATAAAGCGCAAGCACCTCGTAAGTCCTTCTGCGCAGCTCCGCCGGATCCTGCCTTACGGTTATCGCGTGCTGGTCAACAACGCAGTACAGACAGGTATAGTCGTCCGAATACCGAGAGAAATTGCGCAGCGCGCCTAAGTAATTGCCTATAGTAAGATTTCCGGACGGCTGTATTCCGGAAAATACCGTTTTTTTCTTTTCGTTTTCCATTTTTTGTGTCCTTAATATGATTCGTTGATAGTTTCTTTTAAGATATCCGCGCCTTTTATTATCTGCTCGTCTGACGGCGTTGAGTAATTCAGACGGAAGCCCTGCGCGGGATGATCCACGTCACAGCTGAAAGTGCTTCCCGGCACGACCGCTAATTTTTTTGATACGAGCTTTTTTACAAACCCGTCGTGATCCTTGCATCCGGGCAAATTTGCCCAGATAAACAGCCCGCCCTGCGGTCTTGTATATTCTATGCGCTCACCGCTTATTTCATCAAGACACTTAAGCATAAGAGCCGATTTTCTGCGGTAAAGCTCACGTATGTGTTTTACATGAGCGTCAAGATCGAATTCGGTCAGGAACTTGTGGCAGACCATTTGAAAAAGCAGATTCGTATGCACGTCGTTTACCTGCTTGCAGACGGCGATCTTTGTCGCTATATCGTTGTGAGCTATCACGTATCCCACGCGCATTCCCGACGAAAGTATCTTTGAAAACGAGCTGCAGTAAACAACTCTGCCGTCTTTATCCATGCTCTTTACCGTCGGCACGTCGTCGCCTTCAAATCTCAGCTCGCCGTACGGGTTGTCCTCAAGTATTATAAGCCCGTATTTCTCTGCGATCTCAAGGCAGCGTTTTCTTACGTTCAAAGGCATAGTCCTGCCGGTCGGGTTCTGAAACGTCGGTATGAGATAAAGCAGTTTTGGTCTTTCGGCTTTTTTGATAATATTTTCAAGCTCGTCCGGATCAATGCTGTCGCCGTGCATCGGCACGCCGACCGTGTTCAGCCCGTGAGCGCGGAAAGCGTTGAGCGCGCCTATAAAAGTCGGCTCCTCGCATATCACCGTGTCGCCGCGGCTGCATATCACCTTTGCGGTAAGGTCAATGCCCTGCTGACCGCCGGACGTTATTATCGCCGTGTCGTATTCTTCGCCTATGCCGAAAATACGCCTGTTCCTTTTAAGTACGTCGTCGCGCAGAGGCGTGAAACCCTCCGTTATGCCGTACTGAAGCGCCGCGTCGGCGTTAGTTTTCAAAACGTCGTCCGTAAAGCGTCTGAAATACTGTACGGGAAAGCTTTGCGGCGACGGATTGCCCGCGGCAAACGATATGACGGACGGATCCGTAAGCGATTTGAATATCTCTCTTATCGCGGACGGCTTCAAGTCCTTTGTGTTTTCGGAGAAAACAAATTCCATATATAAAACTCCGGGATATAAATATACAAAATATATTATAACACAATTATTTTATTTTTCAAGACGGTTTTGAAAATTTAAGCGCAATTTTTATCGAAAATTACTTCAAAGCACGCAAAATTTCGGAATAATTTTATCTTTTTGTATTGCATAAATTGAAATTCCATTATATAATACATACAGTAAATATTTCGGAGCATTTATGAAACTGTCAGAATATAAAGATTTTATACGCGGCAGGCGCGTATCGGTCATAGGCATGGGCGTAAGCAACGTGCCGCTTGCCGAATTTTTAAACGGGTGCGGCGCAATAGTTACCGCGCGGGATAAAAAAACACCGGAAGAGCTCGGCGAAGTTTATGAAAAACTATCCTCTGCCGGCATTAAATTCGTATGCGGGCAGGACTATCTGTCCGGTTTGGATGATGATATGGTTTTCAGAGCGCCCGGCATACGTTTCGACATACCGGAGCTTGCGGCGGCGTCCGCGAAAGGCGCTGTTTTATCAAGCGAAATGGAGCTGTTTTTTGAGCTTTGCCCGTGTGAGATAATAGGCATAACCGGCTCGGACGGCAAAACGACCACGACCACCGTGACGTCTTTGATCCTTAAAAAGCAGGCGGAGCTTGACGGCTCGGACAGAAAAATATGGCTCGGCGGCAACATTGGCACGCCGCTGATCGCGCATATTGAAGAGATAAAACCTGACGATATCTGCGTGGTAGAGCTTTCGTCTTTCCAGCTTCACAGAATGGTACGGTCGCCGCATATCGCCGCGATAACAAACGTAACGCCGAACCACCTGAACTGGCATACGGATATGAAAGAGTATATAGACGCGAAAACGAACATTTTCACGCATCAGTCCGTCTCCGACAGGGTCGTTTTGAACTATGAAAACGAGATAACAAGGCAGCTTGCGGATAAAGCGCCGGGCAGCGTTTATTTCTTCTCGTCAAAGCGCACGCCAAAGGCAGACAACGCCGTATACGAGGAAAACGGCGTGATATATTTAAGGCAGAACGGCAAAGCGGAAAAAGTTATAAACACGTCCGACATACGCCTCGTCGGCAGACATAACGTGGAAAATTATATGACCGCGATAGCGCTTACGGCGGGATACGCTTCCGCTCAGGCGGTTTACGAAGTTGCGAAGGAATTCGGAGGCGTCGAGCACCGTCTTGAATTCGTCCGCGAGCTTGACGGCGTGAAGTATTACAACGGCTCGATAGATTCCTCTCCCACAAGGACGGTAGCCGCGCTGTCGTGCTTTGACATGCCAGTAGTCGTGATCTTAGGCGGCTACGACAAAAATCTTGATTACGAACCGCTCTGCGAGCCGCTTTACGCGCACGCACATACGGCGGTGCTGACCGGTCAGAACGCGGAAAAGATATATAAAGCGCTTGATTCTCACGGCATCCCCGCGGATTTTCACATAATACGCGAGCCGGATTTTGAAGCCGCCGTATACGCGGCAAAGACCGCCGCCAAACCCGGCGACACGGTGATACTCTCCCCCGCCGCCGCAAGCTTCGACCGCTTCAAGAACTTTGAAGAGCGCGGGAAGATATATAAAAGCATCGTAAATAAATTTTAATGGGGGTTGACCCACCCCTCCGGCACGGCAAAGCCGTGCACCCCCCATACCCCCCTGTCCCCTCCCACAGATCAATGATCTGTGGGAGCGCGAATAATAAGCGCGTCGGTCGGTGGGGGGGCCGCCGACGCGCGCGGCTAAAGCTGCAAAGCCCCGTTGAAGCTAACGGGGGGACGGCGGGGTATGGGGTGGAAAGGGGGGCGGGGGAACCCCATGAGCGCGAAGCGCACAGATTGTCGCGCAGCGACACCTTGATTCCCGAATTTAATATACGAAAGGATATAAAAAATGGCAGACCTATTCGATTTAGCGTCGCGGCTGACCTGCGGCTGTTCCGTTTCCGGCTTTGAGCACGGGCAGGAAGACGCCCTGCGGTACATACGCGACAAATATTTTGACGAAATGCGCCGCGAGCCTGCCGGCAGCTACGTGTTCATACGTCACGCAAAAAAGCCGGGTTATCCGCGCATAATGTTTGACGCGCATATGGACGAGGTGGGCATGATGGTGACCGAGATACTTGAAAACGGTTTCTTGCGTTTTACGAATATCGGCGGACTTGACACGCGTATACTTCAGGCGGCGGACGTCACTATCTACGGAAAAGAAACGCTGTACGGCGTTATCGTTTCCACGCCGCCGCATCTTCAGACCGGCGACAGAACGGTTTTACCGAAAATCGACCAGCTTATGATAGACACGGGCTTATCAAAAGAAAAAGCCGAGGAGCTTATACCGATAGGAACTCCGGTCGGCTACCGCTTCAAGCTGACGAAGCTGCAGAACGGCCGTATATGCGGCAAAGGCTTTGACGACAAGATCTGCGCCGTAGCCGGCATAGCGGCTATAGAACAGCTTATAAATGAAGGCTATGAAGGCGAGCTGATACTTCTCCTCTCCACGAAAGAAGAGATATCTCGCGCGGTCGTCGCGGCGGTGTACGAAATAAAACCTGATTACGCGATAGTCTCCGACGTCTGCTGCGCGTGGGTGCCGGAATGCGGCAAAGACGCAAAAAGAAAAACGACCGTCGGCGACGGACCGGAAATATCGCTTTCCGCCATAACCGACGTGCGCCTTACAAAGCGTCTTATAGAATTTGCAAAGAAAAACAATTATAAGCATACCGTATGCGTTGAGGCGACAAGTACGGGAACGAACGCGAACGACATACCGCTCGTGGGCTTAGGCGTGCCGACGGTCCTTATCTCGATACCGCTTAAAAATATGCACACGTACAGCGAGGTCGTGTCGTTGCAGGACGTGGCGGACACAGCGTCGCTTGCCGCCGGATTTATAAAAGAGCTTGGAGGTAAAAACAATGGCTAAAGGTTTAGAGCTGCTTGAAAAGCTGTGCCAGGCTTTCGGTCCCACAAGCTGTGAATACGAGGTCGCGGATATAATAGAAGCCGAGATAAAAGGCAAATACGACGAGCACATAACGGATTTCATAGGCGACAATATTTACAGAATAAAAGGCAAAACAAATAAAAAACTGATGCTCTCCGCCCACATGGACGAGGTCGGTTTCATGATCTCCTCCATTGATGAAAACGGCTACCTGTATTTTCAGACCGTCGGCGGCTTTGACGTAAAAGTCCTCTGCGGCAGGAAGTTGTTTGTGGGAGACTGCGGCAAAGAAAAAATAAGCGGTCTTATAGCGTCAAAGGCGATACACCAGCAATCATCGGAAGAGCGCGGCAAAGCGACGCCTGTTGAAAAAATGTATATAGACATAGGCGCGGTCTCAAAAGAAGACGCGGAAAAATACGTCTCCGTCGGTGATTACGCGGTATTCGACTCGGATTTCGTGCAGTTCGGCGACGGAATGATAAAGGGCAAAGCGATAGACGACAGGCTCGGCTGCGCGGTGCTCTGCGATATCATAAATTACATTCACGAAAAGAAGATAAAACCGGATTTTGATCTTTATTTCTGCTTCACCGTACGTGAAGAAGTCGGACGCTCCGGCGCCGTATTGGCGGCAAACCGCATACAGCCGGACATGGCGGTAGTGCTCGAATCCACCGCGGTAGGCGATATAGCCGGCACGCCGGAACACAAACGCGTTGCAAAGACAGGCGACGGTCCCACCGTGTCCGTCATGGACTACGGAACGGCGTATTTGCCGGAAATGACCGGATTTGCCATGGATATAGGCAAAAAGTACGGTATACCCTGCCAGCTTAAAAAATACGTCTCCGGCGGAAACGACGCGGGACACATCCATAAAGCGCTCGGCGGCGTAAAGACCGTTGCGCTTTCCTGCCCCACAAGATACATCCATTCCGCTTCGTGCGTTATGAACGGCAAAGATTACGATTCAATGTTTGAGCTTGCAAAGCATATAGCGCTGTGCAAAGTCGATGAAACACCTCTTAAATAAAGGAGAATGAAAGTATGATTAACGATCTTAAAACAATAATGAGAATACAGGGCATATCCTCGCGCGAGGGTAAGATAGCCGCAAAACTGGCAGAAATGATAAAGCCGTATACCGACGAGGTAAGCATTGATCCTCTCGGCAACGTGATAGCGCTTAAGCGCGGCAAAGGCAAAAAGAAAAAGAAAATAATGTTCTGCGCGCACATGGATGAGATAGGCTTTATAGTCACGTTCATTCAGGACAACGGACTTGTAAGAGTATCCCAGGTAGGCGGCATAAATTACGTTGCGGCGTCTCACAACTACGTGAAATTTGAAAACGGAGCGACCGGTGTGATAGTACCCGAAGGCAAAGTCGCGCACAAAGACATAGCACCGGACAAGTTTTATATAGACCTCGGCGTAAAAACCAAAAAAGAAGCGGAACGCAAGGTAAAGATCGGCGAAGGCTGCGCCCTTTTATCCGACTGTAAGAAGCTCTACGGCAAAAGATACGTCGGCAGACCCTTTGACGACAGGATCGGCTGCTACGTTATGATAGAGGCGGCAAAGAAGTTAAAAGACGTTAAAGACGACGTATATTTCGTATTTGCCGTTCAGGAAGAGGTAGGCTGCCGCGGCTCACGCACGGCTTCGTTCACCGTGCGCCCCGATATAGGGATAGCGTTTGACGTAACACCCTCCGGAGACATAGTCGGCGCTGATACGAATCAGACCGTAAAACTCGGCGGCGGCGCGGCGATAAAGGTAAAAGACAGCTCCGTAATGTGCGATCAGAAGCTCGTTTCAAACCTTGTCACGCTTGCAAAAGAAAACAAAGTACCGTACCAGATGGAAGTTTTAACGTACGGCGGCACGGACACGTCTTCCATGCAGACGGTGGCGGGCGGCTCGCGCGCAGGCTGTATCTCAATACCCGTGCGTTTCTGCCATTCGCAGAGTGAAATGATTGATATGGACGACGTGGACGCTTGCGTAGAGCTCGCGGTCCTCGCCTGCAGCGCTGAAATATGAGCGAAATTAGTCAAAACACCGTCTCGGCGGTACAGGCCGCCGAGACGGAATTAACAACTGTTTTTTCACGGTTTGACAAGACCGCGCGCATCTGCTCCGAAAAAATTATGGACGCGTTTGCCGAATACAAAGTGTCCGAAGCGCATCTTCACGGCACGACCGGATACGGTTACGACGACAAAGGACGCGATACGCTTGAGAAAATATACGCGCGCGTTTTCGGCTGCGAGGCGGCACTCGTACGCCAGCAGATAACGTGCGGCACGCACGCGCTTGCAATCGGTCTTTTCGGGCTTCTGCGTCCCGGCGACGTCATGCTTTCCGTCACGGGCAAACCGTACGACACGCTTGACGAGGTGATCGGTCTGTCGGGCGAGCCCGGCAACGGATCTTTATTTGATTTCGGCATAAAATACGAGCAGATAAATATGACGGATGACGGCCGTCTCGACCTTGCCGCAGTAAAAACACGGCTCGGCTCGGGTGACGTCAAAATGGTTTTCGTACAGCGGTCAAAAGGTTACGCGGCGGACAGAAGAACGCTGTCCGTAGCCGAGATCAAAGAGCTGTCCGATCTCGTTCATTCCGTAAGCTCCGCTTACGTTGTGGTCGACAACTGCTACGGCGAATTTACGGAAGCGATCGAACCCGTCGCGGCCGGCGCGGATCTTCAAATAGGCTCGCTTATAAAAAATCCCGGCGGCGGTCTTTGCCGCACGGGCGGTTATCTTGCGGGAACAAAAAAAGCGGTAGAGCTTTGCTCTTACCGTTTCACGTGTCCGGGTATAGGCGCGGAGGTCGGCGCTTCGCTTGAAGAGAACAGAGCCATGTATCAGGGTCTGTTCTTCGCACCTGCCGTCGTCGCGTCGGCTCTTAAATCAGCCGCGCTCGCCGCTTACCTGTTCACCGAAGCGGGATATAAGACCGTACCCGCGTATGACGATGAAAGATATGATATCATACAAGCCGTTGATTTAGGCTCGCCTGATAAGATATGCGCGTTCTGCCGCGGTATACAGTCCGGCTCGCCGGTCGACTCATACGTGACGCCGGAGCCGTGGGATATGCCGGGATATAACGACAAGGTCATTATGGCGGCGGGAACGTTCACGTCCGGCGCTTCGATAGAGCTTTCCGCCGACGCGCCGATCCGCCCGCCGTACACCGTCTATTTTCAGGGCGGTCTGACGTACGAGACGGGACGCCTCGGCATCATGCGGGCGTACGATGAAGTAATGAAAATTAAGAATTAAGAATTCAGAATTAAGAAGAAAACGGGACTGACGCGCTTTGCGGCAGTCCCGTATTGTTATGAAATTCATTTTTTCTTTTTCGGTATCACAAACGCTAAAACGGCGATTATAACGATGTCGACCGCGGCGGCGATGAGGATTATTTTCAGTTTTTTACTCATCTTTCCGTCGGTATGCTCCGTTTTTTCCGTTTCCGCGTCGGTTTCCGTCTCCGTATCGGTCTGAGCCTCTGTTTCCGTATTTTCAGGCCCGGTCTGCGTTTCCTGCGCTTTAGTTTCGGGAACTAAACCTTTTTCCGCGGCTTCTATAGCGCCTTCACCGAAGTATATTTTTAAATCGTCCACGTACGCCGTCTCGTTTCTCGTTGCTATCGCAAGCTGAGAGCCGTTGTAATGGAGTCTCGTATCCGTAACGTCAAGCAGGAGCTTGCCGTCCGCGTCGTATACTTTTGCGTTTTTATAATAATCAACGTTGGTCCCGTCGCTTTCGTATCTGACCTTCTCTTCCGAAAGCTCCGCGTACGCTGTCAGAGTATCGTTTATATAAACGTTTATACGTTTTGCGTCGTCTGTTATTTTGACTTTGATATATTCGCCGACCGCGGCGCTCTCCGGATATTTAACGGTACACGTCTCAGACGCCACGGTAAGCGAATCCTCCGCGTATTTTTTTACGCACAGAGCAATACCGCCCTCACGGAACGATAAGGAAAGACCGCTTCCGCCCACGCCGGAGCCGCCTTTGCCGCCGTTTTCGGCGTACCAGTCCCATTCATAGTAGTTGAAGACCTGCATAATATCGTGGTTTTTCGGATTTGTTTTCTGCAAAGCGCCCGGCGCTTCTCCTCTTACGAATATATTTGTCATATTCGTGGGGTTCGGTATTTTTACAGCAAACGAGAAAACGTATTCCGCGGGGATATAATCCATAGTACGCAGATCTGAATAACCGGACAGTTTCATCACGTTGCCGTTTTCTGCTTTGATAACGTCGCACGCGCTGTCCGGCGTGGCGTTCAGCCATTCAAAATAGCCGTATAACGCGTCCAGCGTGAGCGGATCGTCGCCGGGATACGCGGAATCAAAATCCTCTTCTATCAGATCAAATGCAGACACGGGCAAAACCGTGATAACGGCTGAAAGAACAAGACAAACAACGCTTATAAAGATTTTTTTCATTATTCATTGCCTCACTTTCTTTTGATCAGCATTATCACTACGGCGGCAACGGCTGTAAGCGCGACTGACGCGGCGCAGACTATCACGATAAACGAAGGCGTTATTTCGTTATCCCGGGTATCGGACGGCAATTCTTCCGTCTCAGCTTCGGTCTCGTCGTTATACTCTACCGTTTCTCCCGCGTGACCGACGTAAGAATATGAAAATCTGTCGTTCGGTGCGGCGTCGCCCAGGTCCATAAACTCCATTATGTTGCCGGAAGTCGTTGAATTATCCGCCCATTTGAACGTGAAATTCTTTAATTCCGAGGCGCCTATAACGCTCTTATTGAGTTTTACCGCCATATACTGACCGTCTATATAATACTCTGCTTCCCCGGTCTTTTCAGATTTGAAACCGTCCGTGAAACGCTCCACGGTCACGGTCTTATCGTTTCTTTGACGGTTTACGATATAATCATAACCCTCCCAGCCGGTCGTTATATCGCCGTCCGCGTTTATAAAGAGGTTCATGAAATTCTCTTTGTCATCCGTTTCGATATCGGCGACGCATTTTACCAAGAAATACAGGTTATCATCATCCTGCGATACTTTTGCATAGTCAATATCGTTTCTGCCCGTACCGTTTATATATCTGTATTCCGAGTCGTAGCTTACGGTATTGCGCAGCGCCGTATCGCCTATGTTGTCCTTGTATTCCGGTCCTACGTCGTCCCAGGTTGAAAAATCGCTTAACTTGATGCTTTTCTGACCGACAGCCTCCGTTGTTTTTCCGATGCCTTTGAATTTTCTTATATAATCGCACATCTGGTAGTAGTAATTATCGCCGAAACCGACGCCGTCGCGCAAACGCATAGGCTCCGCGTCACGACTGAATTCCGGATTGAACTGGTCTATATACATATACCCCTTTACGCTCGTCTGTGCGAAAAACCTGTTGTTGTTATTATGATCGCAGCCGGCGATCCACTCGTTCCAACCCGTTATGAGCATGACCGTCGGATCAAAACTCGACGCTGCGCTGAACTGGAATTCAAAGCATTTGCCTTCACCCGACCCTTCAAGCGAAAAGTTGAAATCGTTCTTTTTTGTGTTCGGTTCGGAGCCGTTGACGTAGCTTCTGCCCTTGCTCGTCGCGGGATGATGGCCGAGGCATACGGAAAGCTCCTCAAATTTGCCGTCCGCGTCTCTGCCCTTTCCGCCGTCAACAAGAGAATACGTATCCGTTTTTTCGTTATACCTGTAATCCTGCAGCCAGCTCCAGTAATTGTCTTTATCGCACCACGCCCAGTTGCCGCGCACGGTGAAGTCAGACAGCCACGCGGCGCACTCTTCATTTATACCGTTCGCATTTCCGAATATGAGAGGCTTGCCGTCCCACATAAAGAACAGCTCTTTGTATTTATCGTAATTCTGCGGCGCGTATACCGTCTTTTTCAAGTGTTCTATATCTTTTTCAAAAATTTTCGTCGTATCTCCGCAGAAGAAACATATCTGCGGCGTCATACCGCCCTCGCGCCTTATCTGAAGCCAAGTATCGAACAGCGCGAGATGACCTTTATCAAACGTGGCGCCGTTTGATATGTCAAGGAAAATAAAATCCACACCCGCAGCAGAAAGCATATACGCGTGTTTTCTGTATACCCATTTGTCGGTATTCAAATAATACCCGAAATACGGCTCGGACCAGTACGCCTCTCCGCCGTTTTCCTGCAGATATTTTTTTAAGTCTTTAGCGCCCATATCAAGATAAAGGCTCGTTATATCCTGAACGTGCTGCCCCGCGCCGACCCAGCAAAGAAAATAGAACAGTCCCACGTATTTATCGGATTTGGGATCGCCCGCCTCCGCGTTTGACGTGACGGTCCTCAAAAGATCGTCCGACGCGGTCCAGGTAGTATAATCTATCTGCCTGTCCGCAGTCTCCGGCAGACTTTGATCAACTTTATAATTTGTAAATTCAAGGTCGTCTATATAACCGTCAGTACCGCCGTCAAAACAGACGGCAAAATAGCCGGAATCATAAAGCCCGCAGCCGTCCGCGGAAGCGGCTTCAGCTCCGTTTTTGTCGTACACGGTGAGTTTTCCGTTATCGATCGTGATTTTGCAGACGTGCTCACCGTTAAGCAAAAGCAGCATATGATCGAGCTTTTCTTCAAATCGGACGTTCACTTTGCTGTCCGTTTTTACGCCTGCCGTTATTTCCGCGGATATTCCGGTATCTTTCTCGGTCACTTTTATTTTATCCGTGCCGTCAAATAAAAACCATATACCGCGCCCGTCGCTGTAATCGCCGGCTCTCGTCATCCTTACGCCGAGCGATATCGCGCCGGATACGATCTGCATATCAAAGCTGACGTAGCCTTCGGAGCGGCCGTAACCGTCTCCTACAAATATATCGGAACCGAAAGACATAGGCTGCTGTGACGAGTTGCGCAGCGTTTGATCCTGTACGTTCATTGACGCTCTGTTCCCTATCGCAAGGCTGTCGTTTCTTACGTAGCTGCTCATCATCTGCTCTGAAAAATCAAATTTTTTCACCGTAAGCTCAGGCTTTGCGTTTTTCGGCAGATAGCTTACGGGAACTTTTGTATCCGTATCCGCCTGCGCCGCAAAGACGGTACCCGCCGCGGCGGGCAACATAAGCAATACTATAAGCAAAAAACATAACAAGCTCAACGCTTTTTTCATAGTCAGACCCTTTCTTAAAAGCCGTTTTTTTTATTATATCATCCAAATATCCTTTTGTCAACATTACAAAAGCACTATTATCATATAATAATACAAAAGAACAGAGGTCAAATATGGAAATTACGGATATAGCGGATAACAAAACGGATAAAGACGGCGGTATAAAGCGCCGCACGCTTATAAACTATCCTTATATAAAATGCGGCGGCAAGGCCGAGAAAAGGATAAACGCTTTTATTTTGAAGATCGTTGACGCATATAAAATATCCACCGCAAAAGCGTCTTTATATACGTATAACAGGCTGAAATACAAAATACAAAGCCGCAGTCCGCTTTCGCTTTATTTTGAAAGCGAAAGCAGAGGCGACGGCAGGTTTTCTTACGCGCCGTTTTCCGTTACGTTTTCATCTGACGGATACGCCGTGCCGCTTGATACGGATAAGGCAACAGCTGAAAAAGCGAAAAAACACTTTTCAGAGCACGGAATAAGGCTTACGCGCAAAGATATGAAATATTCTTATTATATAAACGAAAACAGCCAAACCGTCGTATACGCAAAGCAAAAATCAAACCGCCGCGGCAAAAAAGACGTGATTGAATACAGGATAACATGATCTTAAAGCAAAGCAAAAGACCGCGTTCGCGGTCTTTTGTTTAAAATCAAAACTGCTATAATCCAAGCGATTTAAGGTACTGCCTGCTTATCTCTGCGGCTTGCAGCGCGGGCATATCCTTTGATTCGTCCTGCTCTACTATCACGTATTCCGTGCCGGCTTTTTCCGCGGCGGCGAGTATAGCGGGGAAATCCTGCATACCCATGCCGAGCGGACGGAAAGCAAAGCCGTTATCCTCTTTTGATCCGGGATCTTTTGCTTTTCCGCTGTCGTCGATCAAGGCGTAAACGGGACCGAACGCGAGCTTTTTGCAGGTAAAATCCTTTAAATGCAGCGTGTGCATCCTGCCGGCGTGTTTTTCTATAAACGCGGCGGGATCGACTCCGGCGTATCTTGCCCAGCAAGTATCCACTTCACCCTCTATATCGGGCAGAGCCTTGTAGATCTTCTCAAGTATGAACTGCCCGTCAAGATAGTTGAACTCAAAATCGTGGTTGTGGTAAGTAAGCTGTATGCCGTTTTTCTTTAAAAGCTCGCCTACTTTTTTGAATTTCTCTATCGTTTCGTCAAATTTGCCGTTTTGATAGTTTTCAATGCCGTACCACGGTATTGCCGCGTACTTCACGCCGAGGGTTTTTATATAGTCAACGGCTTGTTGTCCTTTTTCAAGGAACAGATCGGGTCCCTGGTGGACGGACGGGCATTTAAGACCTATCTCGTCAAGCAGCGCCTTTACTTCTTCCGCGCTTCTGCCGTAATATCCGGCAAATTCAACGTAGTCGTAACCCATTTCCTTAACGGCTCTGAGCGTACCTTCAAAGTCCTTATCCATATCATATCTTACGGAGTAAAGCTGCAGACCTACTTTAAACTTTTTCATAGTATCGTCCTCTTATATTTTGGGTATATCTATTTCTATTTCTTTTCCGGCTTTGGCGGATCTTACTATACCGTCAATTATAGCCTGGTTGTATATGATCTGCGAGGTGGGAACGGGAGCTTTGCCGCCGGTCTTGACAGCGTCCAGAAACGAGCGGATCTTGTGGTAGAATTCTCCCTCTCTCGTATTGGGAAGCATCGGTACGGTGGTAGTTACGCCCACGCTCGTGCCCGCAACGTCGTGATATATGGTCATCGGGCCGCCTATGGAGCCGTTCCAGCATTCCGTTGACGGTATGCGTAAGGATGCTTTCGTACCCATGATTATCGTGTCGCCGGACGTATCAAGGTTCATAGCCCAGGCTATACGGAAATCGAGTATCACGCCGCCTTCAAGACGGATAAGACCCGCGGCGAAATCGTCCACACCGAAAAGCTCCGTGTAGTTTTCCGGCTTGTTCTCGGCTTTCCAGTATCCCGTGCTCTTGCCGAAGAAATCGGATGTGTAGCCCGTTACCGTAAGGGGCTTCGGATAACCGATAGCGTTGAGCACCATATCAAGCGAATAACAGCCTATGTCGCCCATAGCGCCTATGCCGGCGGTATCTTTTTCAATAAACGTCGTGCCGAACGGAGTCGGTATGCCTCTTCTTCTGCCGCCGCCCGTCTGTATGTAGTAAATGCGTCCGAGCTCGCCCGACTGCACTATTTTCTTTACCATCTGCATATTCGGGTTGAATCTCGGCTGGAAGCCCACGGATATTATCTTTCCGCTCTTTTTCTCGGCTTTCATTACCTCAACGGCTTCGTCAAGCGTAACGGTGAACGGCTTTTCAAGCAGGACGTTCACGCCGTGCTCGAGCGCGTCTATGGCGCAGGGCGCGTGCTGTCTGTTATACGTGCAGATAGAAACGGCGTCAAGGTCTTTTTCGTTTTCAAGCATCTCGTGACCGCTGTTGTAGCAGCGCGCGTCGGGATAACCCCATGCTTTCATAAAGTTTTTAGCCTTGTCGGGAACAAGATCCGCCGCCGCGACAAGCTCAACGTCGGGCATTTTCTTGTATTCTTCCATATGAGCGCCGGCTATCCAGCCCGTGCCTATGATACCGACCTTGAGCTTTCTGCTGACGTCTATCTTCTTTTCGCTGTGATCTTCCTTGAAAGCGTCAAGGCTCGTTTCAGTTTTTTCCACCATTTTAAGTTTATCTCCTTTGTATTTATTTAAGACACTTTCCGTGCCTGTCGTTCTTTATTGATTCAGCTTGAGTTTCTGCATCCTTACGTCTTTTCCGCTGAATCTGTACGGCAGAAATTCACCGAAAAGACGGGAAACTATACGCTCGTCATACACCGCAAGCAGCTCTTTATGGGATAGATTCGTATTTATCACCGTTGACGCGCCGGAATTTATCCTTTGGTTCAAAAGCGAGTATAAAAACGGGACTATATCGCGTCCGTTAAGCTCCGTGCCGAGATCGTCAATGACAAGAAGCTCGCATTCGCCGTATTTTTCCGTTTTTGACGGCGACTTATCGTCTGCCGGTCTGAAACGCTCTTCTCTTAAATCGGAAAACAGCTTGTCAGACGTTGTGTAAACGCAGTAATATCCGCGCTCAATGACTCTTTTTACAACGGCTACGGACAAATGCGTTTTACCTAAGCCAGTGCCGCCGAAAAACAGAAGCGATCCGGAGCCGATGCCGCTGAATGACTCCGCGTATTCCTTTGCTTTTTCAAAGACAAGCTCCATATTGGCTCTGTCTTCACCGGAATAATACGAAAGATCAAACGTATCAAAGCTCATCTTGCCGCACAGGCCGGCTATGCCCGCGGACTCGTATCCGGCTTTTACAAGCTCGGCTCTCATGCATCCGCACATTTTGCCGTTTATATTGCCCTCGTCACAGCAGAGCGGACATCTGTAAATAACGTCAAGATAGTTTTCCGGGTAGCCGTTTGATAAAAGCAGTTCTTTTTGTCTTTTAAGCAAAGCCTCGGTTTCTTGTCTGATGCTTTGCAGACGCAGCTCGTAATCATCCTTGCCTTCAAGCGCCGCGGCGTATATTTTAGGTCCCGTTTCTTCCAGGCTGTCGCAAATTTTTTTCATTTCCGGCAGTTTTGCAGCGACCTGTTTTCTTTTTTCGTCCGCTTCAAGAACGGCTTTTTTACGGCGTTCTTCAAAGCTGATCTTTACATTTTTATAATCTTCGCGGTTAAATGACATACTGCCCTCCGTTATTTTTTGCCGTAGCTGCGCTTCATAGCGGCCTCTATGAATTCGTCCGCGTCAAAGCTCTCCGCCTCGGCTTTTACGGCTTTTTTGCCGCTTCTGACCGTCTTTTTCTGCTCCGTTTTGCCGTTTGCAATATCGTTATCTATCTGTTCCAGAGTCTGCAGACCGTGTTCCGACCATCTCTTCATGATCGCGCCGGCGTAGTTCAGCGACGGCTCGTTTATGCTTTCTATCGTAAGCTCGTAAGCGCGTCCTATAACGTCTATACCGTAGCCGTACGTTTCCGTCCACGTTTTTATCTGTTCTTTTTCGCGCGCTACAAGGGCGCGTTTGCCTAAGCCGAAAAGATCTCTTATCTTTTCCGTTATCTCGTTTTTCTGCCGCTCGCGCTTTATGTATTCGTCTATCGCGTCGGGTGTTGTGATATCCGCGTCAAACAGACTGTACGCCGTGCGTTCAACCACTCTGAACGATACGGAGCCGTTATCGCGGCAGTATTCTATTATTTTTACTATGCTTTGCGCGTTGAGGCGCAGATAATCGTACAATGAAACAAGGATCATGGCTTCGTTCTGGCTTACGGCTTTGCCCGTGAGCCTCGGCACGTCGTCGTTTATTATCCTGTGCAGGTCCGCGTTTCTGCCTATTATGCCCGCCGTCTCGTCCTTGCTGTATACGGGGCTGTCCGCTTTGACGCTCGCTTTTGCTTTTTTCTTTGTCTCGTGCGGCTCCTGTTCCGGTGCGTCGGACAGTAAAAACCCGCGCGCGGTAAGAGAAGATATGGCGCTTTCTATCGCCGCCCACTGCATATCAAGCGTTTTTATGGCGTACGCCCTGTTTGAATCCGTGTCCGCGCGGAATCCCGGATCCGAGCAGATATACAAAAGCACTTTCAGCTCTTCCGCCGTCATGTCGCCGAGATTGCCCGCGACAGCCTCCGCGGGCACGTTTATTATGGAATCTTTATAATTAAGATTTATTTTCATTATCTTTTTCCCGTCTGCATGATATTTCGTAAGTCAGATACATCAAAGAATCCGCCGTGCAGAGATTCACTACAGGTATATCAATAAGTCTTTCGTCTATTTCACACGGTGAAAAATTCCATACGCCTTTTAAACCGCAGCCGTCAATAAGCTTCAAAAGCTCGCCCTGATCCGCGCACGGTATGCACAGCACCGCTATGTCAATATTTGAATTTCTGCAGAAATCTTTCAGCTCAGATACGTTTTTTACCGTGTTTTCGCCTAAGGTGTCGCCTATCACTTTGTCGGATACGTCAAACACGCCCTTGACCCAGACGCCGCGCTGTTCAAACAGCCTGCTGTTTGACAATGCTTTGCCCAGATTTCCCGCGCCTACTATGACGGCGGAATATTTTTTGCCTACGCCCAACCGCTCGCTTATACCGGAATAAAGCCGCTTTACGTTATAACCGTAGCCGCGCTGACCGAGACCGCCGAAATATTTAAGATCCTGTCTCAGTTGTGACGCGCTTACGCCGGTAAGCTCCGACAGCTCGCTTGAAGATATTTTCATCACGTCGCGGTTCAAAAGTTCTCTCAGACATCTGAAATAACGCGGCAGTCTTTTTATAACGGAATCCGGTATCTCTTCGTCGGGGCGTGAAACGGTCATATCCGCTATCGCCGGTATTTCAATTATGTCAAGTTCATCTTCCGGCGCCGTCTTTTTTCTTCTCATTACAGCTGCTCCGCAACGTACTGTGCGTATTCCTCACAGGTCGCGCCGGTGTCTCTGCCGGTTATCACAAGGCGTTTATCCTCGTGCATACAGAAATCAAGCGCTTTTGTCAGCTTGTCCGCTTCTTTCTGTTTACCGATATGGTTGAGAAGCATTGCCGTGGCGCGGAGCATGGAGCAGGGATCGGCGTATTTTGCTCTTCCCTCTTCCACCATTCTCGGTGCCGAACCGTGTATCGCCTCAAACATGGCGTAACGCTTGCCGATGTTGGCGGAGCCCGCCGTACCGACGCCGCCCTGGAATTCAGCCGCCTCGTCGGTAATAATATCGCCGTAGAGGTTGGGCAGTATGAATACTTCAAAATCTCTTCTGCGCTTCTCGTCAACGAGCTTTGCGGTCATTATATCTATAAACCACTCGTCAGTCTGTATCTCCGGATACTCCTCGCCCACTTTTTTGCAGATATTAAGGAATTTTCCGTCCGTAGTCTTTATAACGTTTGCTTTTGTTACTATTGAAACGCGCTTCTTGCCGTTTTTGCGCGCGAATTCATATGCCAGACGCGCTATTCTCTCCGTTCCCTCGGTCGTTGTGATGCAGAAATCCACCGCCAGATCGTCCGATACGTTATCGCCTTTGCTTCCGACTGCGTACGAGCCCTCGGTATTTTCACGGAAGAACGTCCAGTCTATGCCCTGCGCCGGAACTTTTACCGGGCGAACGTTTGCAAACAGATCGAGCTTTTTTCTCATCATCACGTTTGCGCTCTCTATGTTCGGCAGACCGTCGCCGGCGTGCGGCGTCGTAGTCGGACCTTTTAAAATAACGTGGCACTTGTAAAGCTCTTCAAGTACGTCGTCCGGTATCGCCTTGCCGCAGGCTATCCTGTTTTCTATGGTAAGTCCGTCAATATTTTTTATTTCTGTTTTTCCCGCTTTTATATCGTCGGACAGAAGCTGTCTCAATACCTTTTCGGACGCCGCGGTTATTGTCGGGCCAATGCCGTCTCCACCGCAAACGCCTATTACCAGTTTGTCAAGCTTCTCATAATCCGTAAAGTCTTTTACCTTTTTGATGTCGTCTGCTCTCTGCAGCTGCTCGTATAAAAGCGCCTTGTACTTTTGTGCGGCGGCTTCTACCTGTGCGTCATACCTGTTTTCCATAATTCCCCTCCGAATTAACAATTTTTTAACATTTTATATGTTGTGACTTAATATGTCGATTTTTCGCATTTTCAATTAGTTTTTCTGCATAATTAGTCTCATAAAGTATTTTAATTAAGCGTGATAACTGAATATTTTTCCGCAAACTAATCCACAAATTCCACGGGGTTATCCACAGATTTTTCTTTCTCGCAGCCTTCAAAAGCCCCATTTAACGCGGAGTTCACGTTTTATATGCATTTTTGCGTGTGGATTTCCACATAAAGCAAAAACGGAAAAGTTTGTGAAATTTTATACCGTAACGCCGTTCACAAGGCTGAATAACGCCCTTTTTCGCACGACCGACGTTACAATTTATTCACAATATCAACTGATAAAACCTACCAAAAATCTATCTGCCGTTTTGTGAAAAATAAACCAAATTTATTTATTTTCCGTTTGCCTCTTGACAATATTTTTTGTCAGTAACTTTTCCAGTCGTCTTTTGACGACGGTTTTCCGTCAAGGCTCATATCGGATCTCGCTCCCGCTTCGTATTCGTATTTAGCGGCGGCGGCTATCATCGCTCCGTTGTCTCCGCACAGCGAGAGCGGCGGTACGTGCAGCGTTACGCCGTTTTTGCCGCAGTAGTCCGTAAGAGCTTTTCTTAAATGCGAATTTGCCAAAACTCCGCCCGCGGCGGCAAGCGTTTTTATACCGTTTTCTTTCAAGACCCTGTCAAGCTGATACACAACGGAATCGCAGATGTTTTTTGTAAGCGAAGCGCATACGTCTTCTCTGTTTATCTGCTCGCCCTTCATTTCCGCGGTGTTGAGCAAATTTATGATATACGTTTTAAGACCTGACAAAGAGAAGTTGTACGAGCCGTCTTTCATATGGACCGCCGGGAGCTTGAACGCGTTCGGATCGCCTTTTGACGCGAGCCTGTCCATCTCCGCGCCGCATGGATAACAAAGTCCCATCCTGCGCCCTATTTTATCAAAAGCCTCGCCCATCGCGTCGTCAAGCGTTCTGCCTGCCGTCTCAAAATCCGTATAAGAGGAAGCCTTTATTATCGAGGTATGTCCGCCCGACGCGACGAACGCTATAAACGGCGTCTGTACTTTGCCGCAAAGATAATTGGCGGCTACGTGACCTTTTATGTGGTTCACGCCTAAAAGCGGTTTGCCGAACGAATAAGCAAATCCCTTTGCGAAATTAACGCCCACCAGAAGCGCGCCTATAAGTCCCGGCTCGGTCGTAACGGCAACGCGGTCTATCTGCTCCGGCGTTACGCCCGCGTCCGCTAAGGCTTTATAGGCAAGCGAAGATATCGCCTCTATATGCGCGCGGCTCGCTATCTCCGGCACAACGCCGCCGAACTTGGCGTGGACGTCCACCTGCGAAGCTATGACGTTTGATAAAATTCTAAATTCGTCTTTACCGTCCGGCGACTCCACAACGGCGACAGCCGTCTCGTCGCAGGACGATTCTATTGATAGATACAGCATTACAGATCCTTATCAAGAAGTACGGCGTCCTCTTTGGGAGCCGCATAATATCCGCGCCTTATACCTACGCGGTAAAACCCGTTTTTCTCATACAGTAAAAGAGCCGCGGCGTTAGAAGCCCTTACCTCAAGGGACAGTTTTGAAAGTCCCTTTTCCCTGCCGGCGTCCGCCAGCTTTTCCATAAGCGCGGAAGCGATCCCGCACCGCCTGTACTGCGGAAAAACGGCTATATTGTTTATAACGCCCTCGTCAGCCGCCGTATACATACCGGCGTATCCGGCGATATTACCGTCAATAAACGCGGTATAATAAACGGCGTAAGGGAGCGCCGCGGAGCTGCAAAGCTCGCTTTCGCTCCACGGGGATGAAAAGCAGAGCTTTTCCAGCTCTGCGATCTCATTTGCGTCTTCCGGCTTAAAAGGTAATATATCGATCACTTAACCGCCTATACTGTCGTCATTCAGGACCCAGTCGCGTACGTTGTAAGAAACGAAGCACGTGGGCGAGCTTCTGACGATGACCTTTGATATGCCGGCGTTTATGATGAGCCTTTTGCACATCTGACAGCTGCAGGCGTCTTTTATTATCTCGCCGCTGCCCGCGTCTATACCGCACAGATAAAGCGTGGAATCAAGCATCTGCTCTCTCGTTGCGGATATGATGCAGTTTGCCTCCGCGTGTACGGAACGGCAAAGATCGTATCTTTCCTCGCCTTTGCACGCCGCTTCTCCGCAGACGCATACGCCGGTGTCCGTGCAGTTTTTCCTGCCGCGCGGCGCGCCGTTGTAACCGGTAGCGACGATGGAATCGTTTTTAACGATTATGGCGCCGTATTTGTGTTTTAAGCAGGTGCTTCTTTCAAGTACGGTCCCCGCAATGTCAAGGTAATAGTTTGTCTTTGATACTCTGTCCATAATGCTTCCTCTCTTTATTTGATTTTTTTATGCTCAGAGCGTTTTTGCAAGCTCTTTAAGATACTCTTTGAAGCTGTCCTTCAATTCGGGATGCAGAAGCGCCTGCTCGACATTAGCCTGTAAGAACCCGAGCTTGCTGCCCATATCGTAGCGTTTGCCCTCGTATTCGTATGAGACGACGCCGACGGTACGCGCAAGCTGTTTCATTGCGTCCGTGAGCTGAAGCTCGCCTCCCGCGCCGTTTTCCGTGCGTTTCAGTATATCAAAAATATCAGGCGTAAGGACAACTCTGCCTAAGATGGAAAGATTTGAGAACATCTCTTCTTTAGTCTGCGGCTTTTCCACCATATCCGTGGTCAGATACGCACGTGCGTCAAGCTGTTCTTCCGTCTTCATGGAGCAGTATTTTTTTACGTCCTCCCACGGGACTCTGCTTACGCCCACAACGGCTTTGCCGTATTTTTCATACGCGTCGCAAAGCTGTTTCGTAACGGGCTTTTCGGCTACCATAACGTCGTCGCCGTATAATACCGCAAACGGCTCGTCCCCTATGAATTTCTCCGCGCAGAGCACCGCGTGGCCTAAGCCTTTAGCTTCCTTCTGCCTTAAAAAGTAGATGTTTGCAAGCGAGCAGACCTCTTTCATATCTGAAAGCTCTTTCTGCTTGTTTTTCGCCTGCAGTACGTCTTTATATTCTATTGAATAATCAAAATAGTTTTCAATAACTTCCTTGTTTCTGCCGGTTATTATGAGGATATCCTTTATACCGGATTCCACCGCTTCTCTTACGAGATATTCCATTGAAGGTCTGTCCACTATGGGAAGGATCTCCTTCGGCACCGTTCTTGATATGGGCAGCATACGCGTGCCGAGACCCGCGGCGGGTATAACGGCTTTAGTTATTTTTTTCATTTTTGTCTTTCTTCCTTCCGGTTGATATAAGATCGGCTAAGCCGGTTTTTGACAGTGTGAACAAAAGCGGAACGCCTAAAACGTAGCAGACCGCGGTCTCTCCTATCGCCACGCTTAACATATTGAAAAACATTGCGCCTATTATCGCGGCGTTTGACAAGCCGCTAAGATCCGTGTAACAATATGTGACCACAACGCCTACTATAACGCCGTTCAGAATAATGACTGGCAGAGGCGATAAGAACTTAACTATGTTTTTCTTTGATATTTTACCCATCTGCGCCACTATAAGCACCGCGAGCATGGACGCCAGAGTGCCGAAGATAATATCCCAGATAACGCCGCCGCCGAGCAGATTTGCCAGAAGACAGCCGACCGTAAGCCCTATCCACGATTCCGGGAACAAAAGCGGCAGAAGCATAAGCGTTTCCGATATGCGGAACTGCAGGCTGTAAAAGCTTATGGGCTGGAATATAAGCGTCAGCGCAACGTATAATGCCGCTATAACTGCTGAGACGGTGATTTTTCTTAAAACTGTTTTTCTGTTCATTACTTTTCCTGTATCAAACATTACTCTTATTTTACATTATATACTATACTTTCAAGAAAATCAATACTATTTTTTTTGTTTTTTGTGTATTTATAGAGTTTACTGCGATATTTTTCTTGATTTTCAATTAAAATTGTGATATACTCATAACAGAATGGAGGTGCGTTATGTCATACGAAGATAAGAAGAGAGAATTTATAGAGATCTATAACAAAAATATCAAACGCGAGGGCGCGGACAAGCTGCTTGATTACCTTGAAAACCGGTCGGATTTTTTCACCGCCCCGGCTTCTTCTCAATATCATCTGAGCCGGGAGGGCGGGCTTTGCGAGCACAGCATAAACGTGTATAACTGCCTTTGCGATTATCTTTCACGTCCGCGCGTAAAAGAGCTTTACGGATTGAACGTATCGGATGAAACGGCGGCTATCGCCGCGCTTCTGCACGACGTCTGCAAAACGGACTGCTATATCCCCTCTTTCAGAAATAAAAAAGATAAAGCTACGGGAAAATGGATGGAAGTGCCGTACTACGAATACAAAGACAAAATGCCGTACGGCCACGGCGAAAAATCCGTTTACATAATCTCCGGTTTCATGCGCCTTTCGCGTGAGGAAGCGTTTGCAATAAGATACCATATGGGTTATTCCAACACGGACGATACAAGAAACGTCAGCGCAGCGTTTGAGATGTATCCTCTCGCCTTCGCGTTGTCCACCGCCGACATGGAAGCGACGTATTATATTGAAAATAAGGAGAACGCGGATATATGATGCCGTTATCCGATTTAGCTCCCGTGACCGACACGGAGCAGTTTAACGATATTGTAACTCATTTAAAAAACGGCGGCGGCTTTTATCTGCCGGCGGAAGCGACAGCGCTTCTTTTCTCCGCGCTGCTCTTCGCGGCCGCCGCGGTACTGTTTTTTATCTCATCAAAGAAAAAAGATTAATATATATATAATAATTCACTACTTGACAAAACCGTTATTATGTGGTAATATGAATTGAATTATAAATCAGGAGGGATAGATATGAAGCATATCAAAACAATAAAAACGCGCGACCTTTGCGAAAGCGCAAAGAACGGCGGCTGCGGCGAATGCCAGACGTCCTGCCAGTCAGCCTGCAAAACAAGCTGCGGTATAGCGAACCAGAGCTGCGAGAACAGCAAAAAATAATCTCAAAAATGCAGAATGCCGCCGTTAAGGCGGCATTTTGAAAGTTATGGAAAAAATGATACATCAATACAAATTAAACGGTTACAACATAATACTTGACGTCTGCTCCGGCGCGGTCCACGCGGTGGACGATTTAGCGTACGACGCGATAGCTTTGTACGAAAACACGCCGAAAGACGGGCTTTATAAGATCTTACGCGAAAAATACGGAAAAGACGCGGAAATTGACGAGTGCTTATCTCAGATAGAAGAGCTTAAACAGTCCGGTCAGCTTTTCACGCCGGACACGTACGAGCCTATGGCGGACACGCTTAAAAAGCGCACGTCCGGCGTCGTTAAGGCTCTTTGTCTGCACGTTTCCCACGCCTGCAATCTCGTCTGCTCATACTGTTTTGCCGGTCAGGGCAGATACCACGGCAAAAGCGCGCTCATGAGCTTTGACGTGGGCAAACAAGCGCTTGATTTTCTTATTGAAAACTCAGGCTCCCGCAAAAACCTTGAAGTCGACTTTTTCGGCGGCGAACCGCTCCTTAATTTTGACGTTGTAAAACAGCTCGTTGCGTACGCGCGCTCAATAGAAAAAGAGCATAACAAGCATTTCCGCTTTACGTTAACGACCAACGGCGTGCTGATAGACGACGACGTGATAGATTTCTGCAATAAAGAGATGTCAAACGTGGTTTTGTCGCTTGACGGCAGAAAAGAAATACACGACAGATTCCGCGTTGACAGCAAAGGCAACGGCAGCTTTGATCTGATAGTTCCGAAATTTCAGAAATTAGCCGCGTCGCGCAAGGGAAGATCATACTATATGCGCGGCACGTTCACGCACGCTAATCCGGACTTTTTAAACGATATAAAAGTAATGCTCGACCTCGGCTTCGATCAGCTGAGCATGGAGCCCGTAGTCTGCGCGCCGGACGATCCGTCGGCTTTGACCGCGGAGGATATGCCCGTTGTTTTCAAGCAGTATGAAGAGCTTGCCGCTCTTATGATACAGAGAAGAAAAGAAGGCAGACCGTTTACGTTCTATCACTATATGATAGACTTACAGGGCGGACCCTGCATATACAAACGCATTTCCGGCTGCGGCTCCGGTACGGAATATATGGCCGTAACGCCCGGGGGCGATCTTTATCCGTGCCACCAGTTCGTAGGTGAAGAAAAATTCAAATTAGGCGACATATGGAACGGTGTTTCAAACACCGCCGTGCGCGACAGCTTTGAAGAATGCAACGTCTACGCAAGAGAAGAATGCCGTACCTGCTGGGCAAGGCTTTACTGCTCCGGCGGATGCGCGGCAAACGCGTATCACGCGACCGGCTCGGTCAAAGGCGTATACAAATACGGCTGCGAGCTTTTCAAAAAGCGTATGGAATGCGCGATAATGGCGGAGGTCGACAGACTTTACGGTGATGAAGATGACGACGCCGATAGTTGATTTTATAGAAAAATACATAAAAACAAACGCTCTGCGCCTGCACACGCCCGGTCACAAGGGCAAAAGCATTTTAGGCTTTGAGCAGTACGATATAACCGAGCTTGACGGCGCGGACGAGCTTTTTTCTCCGTCCGGAATAATAGCCGAAAGCGAGAAAAACGCGTCGGAAATATTCGGCGTGCCTACGTATTACTCATCCGAAGGCTCTTCTTTGTGCATACGCGCGATGATCTATCTGCTCTGCCTGATACGCGGGCAAAAACCCGTTATCGTCGCCGGCAGAAACGCGCATAAATCATTTATATACGCCGCCGCCATGACGGACGCGGACGTTATCTATACGAAACCGCATGAAAACGACTCTTATCTGTCCGTAACGGTAACGGCTGACGACGTAAAAAGCGCTGTAAAAGAAAGCAAAAGACCGGTTTCCGCTGTGTTTATCACAACGCCGGATTATCCCGGAAAAATGACGGATCTGCCCGAAATTTCGGCGGTCTGCAAAGCAAACAACGCGCTTTTAATAGTTGACTGCGCGCACGGCGCGTATCTGCACTTTACGGATGATCCCGTATTATCTTACGCGGATATATGCTGTTCATCCGCGCACAAAACGCTGCCCGCTCTTACCGGCGCGGCGTATCTGCACGTTAAATATCCCATACCGGATAAAGCGGTAAAGGCGGCGCTTTCCGCTTTTGCTTCAACAAGCCCGTCGTATCTCATACTCGCCTCGCTTGACAGGCTGAATCCCTATCTTACAGAACATAAGAAAAGACTTTCCGGATTTATACCGAAAGTAGATGAGCTTAAAAACAAACTGAAAAACAAAGGCTTTGAGCTGTACGGCGACGAGCCGCTGAAAATCACGGTAAACGCCGCGAAATACGGTTATTCCGGCAAGGAAATATCAGAATATTTAGTTAAAACCGGCGTTTATCCCGAATACGGCGACGATACGTATATAACTTTTATGATAACGCCGGAAACGGAAGAAGAAGGTCTTATACGGCTTTATAACGCTTTATCTTCTCTTTCGCAAAAACAGCCGCTCCAAGCAAAGCGCCGTAAGATCATTACGGCAAAGCGCGTGATGAGCATAAGAGAAGCGTTTTTTGCACAAAAAGAAATACTGCCGACGCAAAACTGCGCCGGCAGGGTATTGTCTGACGTTAATATAAGCTGTCCGCCCGCCGTCTGCCCTCTTTCATGCGGAGAGCTGATAGAAGCGGATATGATAAATGAACTGCTTGACCTGAATATCAAAGAATTGAGCGTCGTCAAAAATCTCTTATGACCTTTTCAGGCGGCTGCTCAAGCAAAGACGGATTTTTGATATAAGCGCTCAGACGCTTGAAGACGGACGCGAAATAAGAGCCTGAACAGATCCTCTCATCCATAACGACGCCGAGCGGCATGGTGCGCTCAAACACTATCTCGTCGCGTTTTACTTTGGGCACAACGCGCGGATTTCCCATAGTAACGCTTATACTTGTCGTGCCGAATTCGTAAACGTGATGATATATATGATTTGTGCGTATGCTTGCAAGGTTTGATAAAAGCAGCGATTCGTGGAAAGGCGAGGCGTCTATGACGCTTTTCGGCAGCATTCCGTGATTGTCTAAAAATCTGAAAAGTCCCACGCCGAAATTGGCAAGCCCCGGTACGCCGAGCAGGACCTTCATAAGTTTTTCGGTTTTGTTGTCCGTTTCCGACGTGCGGTTTTCCTTGATATATTCATCTATTTTGCGCTGCACGTCAAAGACGTTGTCATTTAGATCAAAGTAGATTTTTGACATGATCCCGTTGTCGCTGTCGGTCTTCAGTACTACGAGACCTACGCAGAATTCGTTTCTGGCGTACACTTTCTTGTTTACCACAAATCTGTTCAGCGCCGGAAATTCGCATACGGTACGTAAGTAAGCCGCTAAAAAAATGCCCATATATGAAAGGACTATCCCTTTTTCATTGCGCATTTTGTGTATATACGCGGTCATCGGCTCAAGCGGCAGATCCACCGTTATCATATTCATTGAATCCACGCGCTTGTTCATTATATATGAAATAAGCTGATACATAGGATCCGCGCTTTTTACTCTTTTGCCGTCCGCTCTGCCCATTATATACAACCTCTTTTTGTTTTATGATATGAATGTTAATATCAGTATAATACCACATCGTAACAAAAAAATCAAGTATTTTTTATATCTAAGGATAAAGCAATGAACAAGAAAAAACTCGCCGCAGCCGTCGCAGACAGGCTGAAAAACAAATATCCGGACGCGCTCTGTTCGCTTTTTTATGAAGGCGACCCGTGGAGGCTTCTTGTAATGGGACGGCTTTCCGCGCAATGCACAGACGAGCGCGTGAACGTTGTCTGCAAAGACTTATTTGAAAAATTCCCGGACGTGTACGCAATGGCGGAAGCGGAGCAGGATGAGATAGCAAAATACATATTCTCCTGCGGTCTTTACAACTCAAAAGCGCGCGATCTGAAAGGTATGTCGCAGCGTATCGTCACTGAATACGGCGGCAAAGTGCCGGATAACATGGAAGATCTGCTTACGCTGCCCGGCGTCGGCAGAAAAATAGCAAATCTGATACTCGGAGATATTTTTAATAAACCCGCCGTCGTTGCGGATACGCACTGCATAAGGATATCCGCAAGGATCGGTCTGTGCGGAGACGGAAAGCCGCTTTCACCCGAGAAAACGGAAAAAGCGCTCTCGGCTATAGTTGAGCCGTCGGAGCAGGCGGCGCTGTGCCACCGCTTCGTCATGTTCGGACGCGAGGTATGCTGCGCGCGATCTCCGCACTGCTCCGAATGTATTTTGTCGGATATATGCGAAAACCGTATTGACACGTAAGATAAAGAGGAGTATAATATAAAATTAATTATACGCTTCGTAGGGGTCGGCGCCCACGACGACCCGTTGCAGGGGAGGGGTCTTACGTGAACCCCCAACGCTCACCGGTTCGCGTCGGGGAACCCCTATCCCCTCCCGAATTAAGAATTCATAATTAAGAAGGTAAAAAAATGAAAAACACAATTTATATGCTCGCCTCGGAGACGAACAGACAGATGAACAGCTTTATAGTTACTACCGAAGAAGGCGGTGTTATAGTTATTGACGGCGGCTGGGCGGACGACGCGGACAAGCTGATAAGAAAACTGCGTGAAATAACCGGACAGGACAAGCCGCACGTTGACGGCTGGTTCTTCACTCACGCGCATGACGACCATATTTCCGCTTTCAACAAAATTACAGCGGAAGACAAGGGCGAGCTTTCTTTTGATAAAGTTTACTACAATTTCCCGTCAACTCAGTTTTTTGATAATTTCGAGCCGACGGAGGCCCACGCGCTTAAAAAATTCTATAATAATCTGCCTAAATTCGCGGACAGGATCTGCATAGTTTACCAAAGCGACAAATACGAGGTCAAAGGCGCGAAATTTGAGTATTTGTATACTGCGGACCCGAATTATCAGTTCAACTGCATAAACAATTCCACGTCCGTTTTCAGAATGACGCTCGGCGGAAAAACAGTGCTGTTTTTAGGCGACCTCGGCGTTGACGCCGGCAAAAAACTGCTTTCGCTTCACGGAAAAGGACTTAAGAGCGATATAGTGCAAATGGCTCATCACGGACAGAACGGCGTTGATTTTGACGTTTACGAAGCGATAGCGCCGGATACGTGTCTGTGGTGCACGCCCGACTGGCTCTGGAACAACGACGCGGGCCTGGGCTATAACACCCATTGCTTCAAAACTATAGAAGTTCAGGGCTGGATGGAAAAGTTAGGCGTTAAAGAACACTACGTCACAAAAGACGGAGATCAGATAATACAGATTTGAAAGAATATAAAATAAACGAAAACGACGCGGGTCAGCGTCTGGACAAATTTATGTCAAAAGCGGCAAAAAACCTGCCGCAGTCGCTTTTATACAAGGCGATAAGAACGAAAAAAATAAAAGTAAACAGAAAAAGAGCGGAGCCTGACCGGATGCTCTGCGAGGGCGATACCGTTCAGTGTTTTCTGCCGCCGGAGTTTCTTTTGGATACGTACGGGACCGATCTGTTTTATACGCTTAAGCCCTCTTTATCCGTCGTATATGAGGATGAAAATATCATAATTTGCGACAAGCGCCCGGGTATGCTCTGCCACCCGGATGACGAAGGCGACAACAACACGCTGATAGAGCATATAAAGGCGTATCTGTATCAAAAAGGCGAATATAAGCCGGATGAGGAAAATTCTTTCGTTCCGTCGCTGTGCAACCGCATTGACAGAAACACCGGCGGACTTGTGATAGCCGCGAAAAACGCCGCGGCTCTGCGCGATATGAACGAGATAATCCGCTCGCGCTCCGTTTCAAAATACTATCTCTGCGCCGTGCACGGAATACCGAAACCGTCCGAGGCGACGCTTACCGCGTATTTATATAAAGATACGAAAAACAACACGGTCACGGTCTACGACAAACCGAAGCAGGGACGCGTGAAAATAGTTACCGGATATAAGGTCATATCCGAAAAAGACGGCGACGCGCTGCTTGAAGTACGGCTGTACACCGGCAAAACGCATCAGATACGCTCGCATTTATCGTATATCGGCCACCCGCTTTTAGGCGACGGAAAATACGGCGTCAACCGTGAAGACAAAAAAGCCGGATACAAATATCAGGCGCTTTATTCATATAAACTCGTTTTTGATAACGGCATAGGTTCTTTATCCTATCTTACGGGCAAGACCGTTGTCGCGGACAACAAAAACGTGTGGTTTTCGGAGAGATTCAAATGAGTTTTCTTTTGATGATCGTCAGCGCGGTGCTGACCGGGTTGTGCTTTGCCTTTTACAAGGTCGGTTTTCTTTCGGTCTTTACCGTGATCCCGCTTTTTTACGTTATACTGCGCGAGGCGGAAAAGGATAAAAAACCGTTTCGCTTTTACGGTTACGGCTATTTATGGGGCGCGGTGTTTTACGCCTGCATATTTTACTGGTTCGCATACCAGTATCCGCTTGAATATCTCGGATTTTCGACCGGGGAGGCGGTCGCGTACGTCGCTTTATCGTGGTTCGGCTCCGGACTGATATTATCCGTTCTTCTCGCGCTGTGGCCGTTTTTGACCGGACTTTTCGTAAGAACGAAGCTGTGCCGCAGATACCCGTTTTTGTTTATTCCGTTCACCTCGTGCTTATACGTTGTGATCGAATTTCTTTTCACTCTCGGTCCGCTTGCGACGCCGTGGGCAAGGCTTGCCGTAACGTGGCAGAACAATATTTTCGGTATTCAGACCGCTTCTTTATTCGGCTCGTACTTCATTTCATTCATTATAATCTCTATAAACGCCGCGCTTGCGTACGGTTTATACGAGCTTAAAAAGAACAAAAACAAAAAGACCGCGGTGATATGCCTTATATCCGCCGCTTCTCTGTTTTTTGCAAACATGGGCGTCGGCGGTGTGCTGTATGCTTCCGACAAAAGCAAAAACGCCGCGGTTGATACGTACGTCACCGCCGCGGCGTATCAGAGCAATATCGTATCCGGCAGGACAAAGACCGGCTCCGCGACAGAGGTCATGGACGCTTTTTTAAGCGACGCGGAAGAAGAAATAAACGTCTCCGGCGCAGATCTTTTAGTTATGCCGGAGGGCTGTTTTTCGCTTGATATAAAAAAATATCCGTCGCTTATAGAAAAACTGCTTGATTTTTGTAAAACGCACGCGACCGTTATTATTTTCGGCTGCTACGAGTACGCGGACGACGGCTTTTACAACGTAACGTACTGCGCCTCGCCCGACGGCACGCTCTCCGGTCCGTACAGAAAACAGCATCCCGTTCCGTTCGGTGAATTCACGCCGGCAAAAGAGCTTATTTTAAAGCTTATGCCGTTTTTGGAAGACGTGACAAGCATAGGGAGCGATCTGTCCGCGGGACGTGAAAGCGTTGTGTTTGATTCATCACTCGGAAAATTAGGCGCGTTTATATGCTTTGATTCCGCTTTTGAAAGCATTGGATATGAAGAAACGGAAAAAGGCGCGATGATCCTTACCGAATCCACGAACGATTCCTGGTGGATGGATTCCGTACAGCTCTACGAGCATAACGGTCACGCAATACTGCGCGCCGTTGAGAGCAGAAGATACATGGTGCGCTCCTCATCAGCGGGTTATTCCACGGTCATTTCTCCCGAAGGCGAGGTACTGTCCGGGGTAGAGCCGCTCACAAAGGGCTTTGCCGTCTCGGCTGTCACTCCCCGTTCGGATATCAGTTTTTATCATAAAACGCCGTATCTGTTCCCCGCCCTGTGCTTATCCGTCGTCTGCGGCGGGTTTATATGGGCTGTGATACACAAAAAACGTACTGTTTCAAAAAATATCGACGGTAAAGACTTGCAAAATTAATAAAAGTATAGTATAATATTGGCTCAATAATTATTATCAAACAAAGGAAGTCGGCTATGCCGACCCGTGCAAATGCAAAAAAGGATAGTGTAATGAAAAACATCAAAATCGGTTTCGTTTCTTTGGGATGCAGCAAAAATCAGCTTGACACGGAAGTCATGCTTTCTTTGCTGTCCGACGAAGGTTATGAAATAACGAGCGAAGAATCGGAAGCCGACGTTATAATAATAAACACCTGCGCTTTTATAAACGACGCGAAACAGGAAGCGATAGACAATATTCTTGATATCGCGTGGTTCAAAAAGCACCGGCATCTGAAAAAGATAATCGTTACCGGCTGTCTTGCGGAGCGCTACCGCGACCAGATCTTCGATCAGATGCCGGAAGTGGACGCGCTTGTCGGCGTGGGAAGCATAAAAAAGATATGCGAGGCGGTTTCAAGATCGCTCAAAGGCGAAAAATATTCTTCATTTGAAGATAAAAACACCTGCGAGCTCGGCGGCAGCCGTATGCTTACGACACCGTCGTACGCCGCGTATTTAAAGATCGCCGAAGGGTGCGACAACCGCTGTACTTACTGCGCCATACCGCTGATCCGCGGCAAATTCCGTTCACGCCCCATGGAAGACCTCGTTGAAGAGGCAAAGCTGCTTGACCGTGACGGCTGCAAAGAGCTTTCGCTCATAGCGCAGGACACATCACGCTACGGCTTGGACTTATACGGCAAATATATGCTGCCGGAGCTGATACGCCGCATATGCGCGGAAACGGAAATACCGTGGATAAGACTGCTCTACTGCTACCCGGACAAGATAACCGACGAGTTGGTTTCCGAGATCGCAAATAACAACAGAGTCGTAAAATATATAGACCTGCCCATACAGCATATAAACGACGATATACTGAAGAGAATGAACCGCCACGGCGACAGGGCGACGATTGAAGATGCTATAAAGCGTCTGCGCGATAAAGTCCCCGGTATAACGCTGCGTACAACCGTCATAACGGGCTTTCCCGGCGAGACCGGGGAGCAGTACGAGGAGCTCTGCGATTTTATAAAGCAGACGAAATTCGACCGCTTAGGCGCTTTCGCCTACTCGCGCGAGGAAGATACGCCGGCGTATGATTTTGATAACCAGATAGACGATCAGGTAAAACAGGACCGCTGCGACGGCATAATGGCGCTTCAGTCCGAAATAAGCGAGGAGCTGAACCGCAAAAAACTGCACAAGACCGTAAAAGTCTTATGCGAAGGCTTTGACGGAGCGAGCGGCTCATACGTAGGCCGCTCCGAAGCGGACGCGCCGGACGTGGACGGCAAGATATTCTTTGACATTGATAAAGGCCAGCATCTGCACAAAGAAGGCGATTTTGTAAACGTAAGGATCACAGACTGCTACGACTACGATCTGGTCGGCATAAGCAAGAAAGGATAAAATCATGGCAAGAAGATCAGCAGGAATAAACTTCCCCAACGTTTTAACGCTTATAAGAATAGCGCTCGTACCGCCGATAATCTTTTTGATTCTCGTGCCGTGGGGCGGAAATTTTGAAGGAGCGCAAAAAATACAGACGATATTCAACATTATAACCGCGGCGCTGTTTCTGATCGCGGCCTTGACGGATCTTTTTGACGGCGCGATAGCAAGAAGCACCAACCAGGTTACGGATTTCGGCAAATTCTTAGACCCAATAGCCGATAAAATGCTTATACTCGGCACGCTTGTCGCTATAGCCGGCTCCGAGAGATTTTCATATCTGCGTCTTGCCGTCGTCATCTCCGCCTGCATAATCCTTTTGCGCGAGCTGGCGGTCACGTCCATTCGCATGGTGGCGAACAACCACGACGGAACGGTCATATCCGCAAATATTTTCGGCAAAATTAAAACCGTCGTTTCCGTCGTCACGGTCATAGTGATACTCGTGGAAGGCGTCATATTCGGAAACGGAGGACTTGCAGGTATATATCTATTGTCGTATATCATGCTCGGTCTTACGGTCCTGCTCACCGTATTTTCCGGGTTTACCTACATTAAAAAATATTTCTCATACATAGACCCGAGAAGATGATAAGACTTTATTACGCCGTGCCCGGCAGTTTGAGCATCAGGGAGCTGTACGAGCGTGCGGACAGCAATACAAGAAAAATATTTGACGATTCGGCAAAAGCCGCGCACGACTATTATTCTCTTTTCTGCCGTGTGCTGTCCGACATAGGGATAGCCGAATACGGAGCCGATCCGGAACAGCTTGAAATATATAAAAACGAATTCGGCAAAGAGTATATAAAAGACAGAGACATTTATTACAACGTATCCCATACTTACGGTCTGCTCTGCTCCGCCGTGTCCGATTCGGAAATAGGCGTGGACTGCGAAACCGTCTGCGAAAAAGAATGGGACGCGCTTGCGGAAAGGTTCTTTACTCAAAGAGAATACGAGGCTATAAAAGCAGCCGACGATCCGCTTGACGAGTTTTTCCGTGTATGGACAAAAAAGGAAAGCTACGTCAAATACACGGGTGAAGGGTTATCGCGTCCGCTCGGCTCTTTTGACGTAAAAGACATAGAAGATATACAGACGACCTACAAGATAGCAAACACATATCTGACGATAACCGGAGATATTTCTCACATAAGATTTACGAAAGAAGGAAACTGAAATGATAATAAAACCGAGAGGTACCTCGGATATTTTACCAAAAGACTCTCCCGTATGGCAGAAGATAGAGGAAACGGCGCGTGATACGGCGCGCATATACGGCTACGGCGAAATAAGGTTTCCGACGTTTGAGTCAACGGAGCTTTTCGCCCGCGGCGTCGGCGACACGACGGACGTGGTACAGAAGGAAATGTATACGTTCAACGACAAGGACGGAAGAAGCATGACTCTGCGTCCGGAAGGCACGGCGTGCGTCGTAAGATCCGTGATCGAAAACGGTCTTTCCGGTGAAGCGATGCCGCTGAAACTGTATTATTTTACAAGCTGTTTCCGTTATGAAAAACCGGCGGCGGGAAGATACAGAGAGTTTTACCAGTTCGGCACGGAGCTTTTCGGCGCTGAAACGCCCGCGTCCGACGCGCAGGTCATATCTCTTGCGGACACGCTTTTAAAGCGGCTGAACATAGTATCCGAGCTTAAAATAAACAGCATAGGCTGCAAGGGCTGCCGCCCGAAATACAGAGAAGCGCTCGTTTCGTATTTCAAATCGTACGAGTCGGATCTTTGTGAGACGTGCAGAGGCAGACTGCAGACAAACCCGATGCGTATACTTGACTGCAAAAGCCCGATATGCCGGGGTATCGCGGAAAACGCGCCCAAGGTAACGGATTATCTCTGCCCCGACTGCGCTTCACATCTGGAAAACACAAAGTCCCTGCTTGACGGCATGGGCATAAAATACGAGGTCGACCCGGGCATAGTCCGCGGACTTGATTATTATACCAAAACCGTGTTTGAATTCATAGCGCCTATAGACCGCGACAGCAAAACCGGCGAGATAAAACGTCTTACGATATGCGCCGGCGGCAGATACGACGGGCTTGTTGAAGAGATAGGCGGGCCGAGACTGCCCGGCATTGGATTTGCCGCGGGTATGGACAGGCTCGTGGCGGCGCTCAGATTCTCAGGCGAGGACGTGCCTGTCGGCGACACTCCGCTCGTATATATCGCACCGCTCGGCGACAAAGCCGCGGCGGCTGCGCAGAAGCTCGTATATGATCTAAGGCAGAAGGGCGTTTACGCCGAATGCGATATAGTGGGCAGGAGCCTTAAATCGCAGATGAAATACGCGGACAAGACCGGCGCCGGATACACCGTTATAATCGGCGACAACGAAATTGAAACCGGCCGCGCGATATTAAAGAACATGAAAACGAGCGAACAGGACGAAGTTGAAATAAACAAACTTGATATAATTCTTTCTAAGGAAGGGCGATAAAATGTCTGAATTATTCAAAAAAGAAGATAAAAGAACGCATTACTGCGGAGCGTTGTCCGCAAAAAACATAGGCGAAAGAGTTACGGTCTGCGGCTGGGTGCAGAAACAGCGCGACTTAGGTTCGCTCATATTCATAGACCTGCGCGACAGAGAGGGCATAATACAGCTTTCGTTTGACGAAGCGACGCCCAAGGACGTTTTTGATCTGGCGTTCACCGTCCGCTCCGAGTACGTTTTGTCCGCAAAGGGCGTCGTACGCGCAAGATCCAGCGTAAACAAAAACATAAAGACCGGCGATATTGAAATTGCCGTAGACAGCCTTAAAGTGATCTCCGAGGCGGAGACCGCCCCGTTTGAGATAACCGACAACACGACGGCAAAGGAAGATCTGCGCTTGAAATACCGTTATCTTGACCTGCGCAGGCCCGCTTTACAGAAAAACATAATAATGCGCCATAAAATAGCGCAGATCGCGCGCGAATATTTCTATAAAAACGACTTTATAGAAATAGAAACGCCTATGATGATAAAACCCACGCCGGAAGGCGCAAGAGACTATCTCGTGCCGTCCCGTATCCATCACGGCAAGACTTACGCGCTTCCGCAGTCGCCGCAGATCTACAAACAGCTTCTTATGCTGTCCGGCTTTGACAGATATATACAGCTTGCCCGCTGCTTCCGCGACGAAGACCTGCGCGCCGACAGACAGCCGGAATTCACGCAGATAGACCTTGAGATGTCTTTCGTTGACGAATCCGACATTATGGAAATGGTGGAGGGCTTCTTCTCCGAGCTGTTTTCAAAACTGCTTGATACGAAAATAGAGCTTCCGATACGCAGAATGACCTTCCGTGACGCGATGAACAATTACGGCTCGGATAAACCGGATCTACGCTTCGGTATGCAGATACAGGATATTTCGGAAGCCGTTGCAGGTATAGCTTTCCCGCCGTTTGCGGACGCTTTAGCCTCCGGCGGCTCCGTACGCGCCATCGTCGCCGAGGACGGCGCGGCGACGCTTACGAGAAAGGAAATGGATAAACTTACCGAGACAGTGCGCGGCATAGGCGCCAAGGGTCTTGCGTATATCCGCTGGGTAGACGCTGAGCCGTCATGCCCGTTCTCCAAATTCTTAGGCGAAGGCGATCTTGAAAAAATTACAAAAGCGCTCAACATGAAACAGGGCGACGCCGCGCTCATCGTAGCGGATAAAAACAGAGTCGTTCTGCCGGTGCTCGGCCAGCTGCGCAATATCGTGGCAAGAAAGCTCGATATTATAAAAGAAGGCTTTGAATTTACCTGGATCACGGAAATGCCGTTCTTTGAGTATGATGAGGAAACGGGAAAATGGCTTGCCATGCATCATCCGTTCACCATGCCGCTTGACGAATGTCTGCCGTATATCGAGACAGATCCGGAAAACGTGCGCGCAAAGGCTTACGACCTTGTGCTTAACGGCACGGAGCTGCTCTCCGGCTCGATCCGTATAACTAACGTAAAACTTCAGCAGAAGATGTTCGAGCTGCTCGGTCTTACAGATGAAGAGATAGACGCGAAATTCGGCTTCTTAGTCGACGGATACAAATACGGCGCTCCCCCGCACGGCGGCGCGGGCATAGGTATAGACCGTATCGCCATGATAATGTGCGGCGCGGATTCTCTGCGCGACGTAGTGGCGTTCCCGAAGGTGCAGAACGCATCCGAACTCATGTCCGGCTGCCCCGCTGTCCCAGACGAGCAGGCTCTTGCGGACCTGGCGGTCAAATTCACGGACGAGGAAAAATAAATATATGTTCCGCCCCTGCCGGAACATCGCATTCGGCGATCCTCCTGCGAGCCACCCGCCTCTTCTCGCGGCGTGACCCCCCCGGCGCCCGAATGCGCATGACGCGCCGCGTCGTTTTAAAATCAAACGCTTTACGGACTGTCACTATCCGGCAGTCCGTTTTTTTCGCTCTGTTTTCCTACAATATCTTTTCAAAATGTTTTCAAATTTCCGGGTGCTTTATAGTATAAGTTAATATATAATTATAATGAGTATTTTTATTATCAGGTATTATATATGAAAGAAATATTGGATATATTGCTTGACGCGCTTATAGACACGGCAAAGCTTCTGCCGTTTCTGTTCGCGGCGTATCTGCTTCTTGAATACGTTGAACACAGAAGCTCAAGCAAGCTTGCAAACTTTTTGACAAACGGAAAATTCGGCGTGCCGGGCGGCGCCGTTCTCGGCTGTATACCGCAGTGCGGTATGAGCGTGGCGGTATCTCATCTTTTCTCCGCCGGAGCGGTGGGAGCCGGAACGCTGATTGCGGTATTCATCTCCTGCTCGGACGAGGCGATACCGGTGCTTTTAGCTGATTTCAAGCATCTCGGCGCCATTGTTCCCCTGCTTTTGTCAAAAGTGGCTTTTGCCGTCGTCGCCGGGTATTTATTCGATCTGATATTCCGCAAACACAAATTCGGCGGCGGTCATCACGAGCATGAGCACGACTGCGACGAATGCGATAAAATAGAAGAAGCTCATCACCACCACTGCGGCGAAAAATGCGATTCAAACGTATTCTTATCCGCGCTGAAACGCTCCTTGCAGGTCATCGTATTCATCCTTGCGGTCAATATAATTATGGGGCTTCTCGTACATTTCATAGGTGAGGACGCTATCTCGGCTTTCGCACAGAAAAACAAAATGCTGCAGCCGCTGTTCGCCGGACTTATAGGTCTTATACCAAACTGCGCCGGCTCCGTTATACTCACAGAGCTTTATATTAACGGATCCATCGGCTTCGGCGCGGTGTTCGCGGGTCTTTCCGTAGGCTCCGGACTCGGATATATCTCCCTGTTCAAAGCAAACAAGCATATAAAACAAAACCTTATAATTGTAGGTTTTACGTTCGTTTTGAGCGTTGCCGTCGGCACGCTGATACAGTTATTTATATAATGTTCGGATATATAAAGCCTTTCGTCCCGGAGCTTAAAGTAAGGGACAACGAATTATACGGCGCGGTCTACTGCGGACTTTGCAAAAGCATGGGCAGATCCACGCGGCGCACGTCAAGGCTGGCTCTGTCATATGACGCGGTGTTTCTTGCGTTGGTTCTCTCCTCTTTGCATAACGAGCCGTTTGAAATTTACAGCGGCAGATGCGGCATCAACCCTTTCCGAAAAAAACTGATAGCAAAAGACTGCGATATACTGCGTTACTGCTCGGCGGTGTCAGCGGAGCTTACTTATTATTCCGTGCTTGATAAAATAAAAGACGAGCGCGGCATAAAAAAGTTTGCGGCAAAAATAATTCTGCCGTCTGCAAAAAAAGCAAGACAAAAAGCGCAAAAGATATACGCGTTTGAACAAAACAAGACGGAAGAGCTGCTTGCGGAACTGCACGGATACGAGGATTCCAAATGCGGCTCGCTTGATATGACGGCGGACGTTTTCGGCAGACTGTTATCGTATTATTTCAGGTGCGGCGCGCCTGCCGGCAAAGCGGAGAGCGCGTCTGTTATAGGCTATATGACGGGCAAATATATATACGCCGCCGACGCCTGCGACGATTATGAAAAGGACGTAAAAAACGGCGCGTACAATCCGCTTATATACAGGCAGGGAGATAAAGAAACTAAACTTAACTACGCATACGGCGCCATGTGTATCTGGGCGGACAAAGCGGCGGGAGAGCTTACGCTCGAAGGTCACGGCGGCCACAGCTTTGATACGGCGGACAACGTAATGCGGCTCGGTATGGTGGACACGGCTAAGAAACTGACCGGAAAAGAAGGCAAAGAAAGGAAAAAGAATGGAAAGAGATCCGTATGAGGTATTGGGTGTATCCCGCACGGCGTCGGACGACGAGATAAAAAAGGCGTACCGCGCGCTTGCAAAAAAATATCACCCGGACAACTTTACCGACGAAGGTCAGCGTGCCCGTGCGGAAGAAAAAATGAAAGAGATAAACGCCGCGTACGAGCGCATCCAGAGGGGCGACACGGGCTCGTCTCAGCGCAGCTACACGTACAGAGGTCCTAATCCCGGCGGCGTGGGCATATACGCAAAGATACGCAGTCTGATAAACGAACAGCGCACGGACGAGGCGGAGTCCCTGCTTGAATCAGTCCCGGTAAACGAACGCGGCGCGGAATGGCAGTATCTTAAAGCTTGCGTCTGCGCTCAGCGCGGCTGGTATTACGACGCGTACACGTACGCAAACAGCGCCTGCACGATGGATCCCGGCAACGCGGAATACCGCGAGTTATATAACAACCTAAACGATAACGTAAACAGGTCAACGGGAACGTACCGCACAGCCACAACAAGCGAAAACTGCGATATCTGTTCCATTTGTCAGGCGCTTGCATGTCTGAACTGTATGTGCAGCAGCTGCTGCAGATAGGAGCGGCATGAAAGATAAATACAGGATAAAAATGATAGCTTTGTGCGGCATTTTCTCCGCCGCGGAGCTTGTTATACTATATCTGTCAAGCGTTTTTCAGATACTTGATTTAGTGATCGCGGCTATGACGATAGCGTTTACCGTCGTACTGCTCGTGGAATACGGCAAAAAACCCGTCGTCGTCGTTTACGCGGTGGTATCTTTGCTTGCGCTTCTTATAGTACCGCATAAATTCTCGCCTTTGTGTTATATCTGCTTCATGGGCGGTTATCCCATAATAAAGCCGTATTTTGACAGACTGCCGAAGGCGGTAGGATATATCCTTAAACTTTTATATTTCAACGGAGCGTATTACATTTTATACACCGTGGTATCTTATTTTGCCCTGCTTGACGACATTTTCGGCATTGGTACGCCCATGTTTTTCGTAACGATGGCGGCGGCAAACGTTGCGTTTTTGCTCTGCGATTACGTTATATCCGTAATGACGGCGCTTTATATAAAAGTCTTGCGCAAAAAGTTCGGATTTGAAAGGATATTCAAAAAATAACGGAGGGAAAAATGACGGTCGCGCTTGATACCGACATAAAACGTTTATCCGGCGTGGGCAGCGCTGTCGGCGCGCGCCTGCAAAAGCTCGGGATAACGACTGTCGGTTCCCTGCTCTACCATTTTCCGCGCGCTTACGAGTTCCGCGGGAACATAAAGACGGTGGCGTCCGCGGAAGACGGGGAGACCGCTTCTTTCGTGCTGACCGTTACGGCTCCTCCCACTTACGCCAAGACGAGAAGCGGGCTTATGATTTTCAAAGTCCCGGCGGGAGACGGAACGGGCGTCTGCACCGTTACGTTTTTCAACCAGGCGTATATAAAAAACACGCTCATAGCCGGCGTCTCATACAGATTTTACGGAAAAGTATCACGGCACGGCAAGCACGTTGAACTTCATTCTCCGGTCTACGAGCCGTACAGCGAAACTCTTTTGCCTTTGTACCCGGTATATCCGGCAACGGAGGGATTCAGCTCTGTTCGGATAAACAAGCTCGTCTCGGCTATCATAGACAGAGCTGACACGGTGATACCGGAAAATCTGCCTGCCGAGGTAATAGAAGCCGAGCGTCTTATGAGCCGCACGGAAGCGATAAGGACCATACATCATCCTTCATCGCTTGAAGCTATAGCGGATGCGAAGCGCAGGCTTGCTTTTGAAGAGCTGTTCGGTTTTGCGCTGAACGCCAGACGGCAGAGAAAAACGGAAGACGGGCTTCCGCGAGCTCCGTTTCACAAGTGCGACTGCTCCGCTTTTAAAAACGCGGTAGGCTTTGAATTCACAAACGCGCAGAAGCGCGTTATGAACGAGATATACGCGGATCTCACCTCGGAAGACGGCAGAGCTCCCATGCGCCGCATGGTCTCAGGCGACGTCGGCTCCGGTAAGACGGTATGCGCGCAGTTTGCCGCTTACGTCGCGGCGGAAAACGGTTATCAGACGGCTTTGATGGCGCCTACCGAAATACTTGCGCGCCAGCATTACGAAGACTGTAAAAAACTGTTTTCAGCTCTCGGCAAAACGGTATGTCTGCTTGTATCCGATATACCGGCAAAGAAAAAGAACGAAGTCTTTGAATGCCTCGCCTCCGGTGAATGCGACCTTGTGATAGGCACGCACGCGCTTATAACGGACAAGGTTAATTTCAAAAATCTCGGACTCGTAGTATGTGACGAACAGCACCGCTTCGGCGTAGGTCAGCGTGAGGCGCTTTTGAAAAAGGGAGAAGGCTCTCATATGCTCGTCATGAGCGCTACGCCCATACCGCGCACGCTCGCTCTCGTACTCTTCGGCGATCTTGACGTCTCGGTAATAGACGAAATGCCGCCCGGCAGGCGCACCGTTCGCACGGCTTACAGAGACGAGGAGAGCCGGGATAAAATATATGATTTTATAAAAGCGCAGGTAAAAGAAGGCAGACAGGCGTATATCGTCTGTCCCGGTATTGAAGAGACCGAAGACGACGGGTTAATACCGCTTGAAGCGCTGTCCGCCGATTTCTCACCGGACAGTTACAACAAACAGGTCAAAAAAAGAAAAGCCGCGGTCAATTACGCGGAAACGCTTTCAACCGAGGTTTTCCCGGATCTGCGCGTGGGATATCTGCACGGAAAAATGAAAGGCGTACAAAAAAGCGCGGTCATGAAAGCGTTTGAGCGCGGCGAGCTTGACATACTCGTTTCCACAACGGTCATAGAGGTCGGCATAAACGTGCCGAACGCCTCCGTCATGCTCGTGGAGGACGCGGACTGCTTCGGCTTATCTCAGCTGCATCAGCTGCGCGGCAGAGTGGGACGCGGAAAATACGCGTCATACTGCATACTTATGGCAAACGATCCGGGGCAGAACGCCGTTTCACGTCTCAAAATAATGGAGCGTGAAAACAACGGATATAAAATAGCGGAATTCGATCTGAAGCAAAGAGGACCCGGAGATTTTATCCGCGACAACGGAGAAAAGATACGTCAGCACGGCGCATTAAAGCTGCGCATGGCGGGCGCTCTTGACGACGCGCAGTTGTTGTACCGCGCGTTTGAATGGGCGGAAAAATATACATCGGAGGACGGTAATGCCGCTCGTATTTTCAATTGAACATCCCGAAGCGATAAAAGAGCTTTACCCCGAATACAAGATCGTCAGGACCGGTAAAAAAGAAAAACTCTCATATAATGATCTGCTCGGCACGGCGTACGAAAACGGCGAGGAATGCGTTATCATCCCGCTTATAAGCCGCGCCGGACTGAGCGAAACAAACAGCTTTGAGCAGGCGTGCAAGGCGTGCGCCGGATTTCTATCCGATCACGAAACGAGCATAATAATATCCACCGGCGGTAAACGCATAAAAACCGGAAAGTTTGATATGTTTGCGGAAAAGCGTGCGGATGAAAGGGCGAAAAAGAACAAGACTTCGTACGTTTTTGGCGCGCAGATGATGAAAGCGGCGGCGTGCGTTCCTAGAAACGCGGACGTGTTCACGTGCGAGGAGGCGGCTCCGTTTGAAGATCCGCTGCACGAATACATAAAAAACGCGGACAAGGGATTTTCCGAAACGCTGCTCGAGCTTATAGACAAAAGCGGTATGACCGACGTACAGTGCTACAAGCGCGCGAACGTCGACAGAAAGCTGTTTTCCAAAATAAGATCCTCGCCTGATTACAGGCCGAAAAAAACGACCGCGCTTTCGTTCTGCATCGCTTTGTCTCTCTCGCTTGAACAGACGAAAAGCCTGCTTGAAAAAGCGGGGTTCGCTCTGTCTAAAAGCAACAAAGGCGATCTTATAGTCGAGTATTTTATAACCCACGGCAAATACGATATATATGAAATAAACGAAGCTTTGTTTGAATACGATCAGGCATTGCTCGGAGTATAACGGACTGTTGAATGAAATATTTTATGGATTTTGAAGCGACGCAGTTTGAGCAGGAAATAATCTCCGTAGGCTGCGTTGACGAGGACGGACGCGAGTTTTACTCTCTTGTAAAGCCGCACAGCATGAGAAAAATGACGGGATTCATAACGGAGCTTACCGGAATAACGAGCGCACAGCTGCGCCGTTCTCCCGACGCGGACGAGGTATTTTCCCGTTTATACGATTTTATAGATAAAAGCGAGAGAGCGCAGTTTTACTGCTACGGCAACTGCGACGGCAGATTTATAAGCGTGACGTTAAGATACGTCAAAACTTTCAAAGCGCAGTGTATGCTCGGACTGATATACGGCAGCATAACGGATATCTCACCGGAGATATCGTGCATTTTCAAAACGAATCAGACCGTATCGTTATATAAGCTGGCGGACTATTACGGCGCACCGGAAGAACACAACCATCACGCGTTGAACGACGCCAAGCTCTTAAAACACGTCTACGAGTGCAGCAGAGGCGAGCAGATCGAAGAATGTCCGTTCCCCGAATACGTAAGGGTATATAAAAACGACAGGATCGCAATATCCCCGCCCGTGCAGGTAAAAAATCCGCACGTAACGGCAAGTCTCGGCGACGAGATCCGCTCCTTTGCCTCATACGGCAAAGCGGCAGACTGGATAATGACGGAGCTTTTGCCCAAAGGCGCGCAGATATCCGCGGGAACAAAAAGCAACATTTCAAACCGCATAGTACAAGCCGTGGCAAACGGCAATAAATATCACGGCTATACGTGGACCGCGCCTTCAAAAAAGTAATATCCATACGTGTATGAAAGAAACCGCACGTTTTTGCCGTCTAATAGTATAGGAGGTATATACTATGAAATACTACGGTAAAGAAAAATGTAAGATACTGAAGCAGATCCGCGCAGAGATCGCAAAAAACAACGATATCGAATGGATAGTCGACGAATGCGAGCACAAGGGAAACTGTCCCGGCACCTGTCCGAAATGCGAGGCGGAAGTGCGCGAGCTTGAGCGCAGGCTGGAGGAAAGAAGATCGCTCGGCAAGACCGTCGCCGTCGTCGGCGTAGCCGCGGGCATAGCCTTGTCCGTATCGGGCTGTACCAACGTCATTCAGCCCCTCGCCGGAGATCCGCTGCCGCCGGAAACGTCCGTTCAGCAAACGCAGATGGAGACGGAAACCGAAACCGAGACTGAAACGGAAACGGAGACCGAGGCCGAGACGGAGACCGAGACGGAGACCGAGACCGAGACATACGAGGAACTTGACGGAGAACCGGTAGAGATCTTTGGAGATATGGACGAATACGTGCCGGAAACGGTCGATAATTCGCATCTGATGGGCAAGATCGCAATTCCGAAAAAAAACGGAAACGAAAGCAAAAATGACTGATGCGCCGCTGTTCCCTCTCTGGAAAATAGGGCGGCTCCGTATGGCGACGGACGGGCAGGGCGTCACCGCGCTCGTCTGCGCGCAGGGCTGTCCGCTTGGCTGTAAATACTGTATAAATCCGGGGAGCAAGACGTTTGAATGTGAAAACCGCGTCACCGCCGCGGAGCTTTACGATAAAGTAAAGCAGGACGGACTGTATTATTCCGCGACCGGCGGCGGTATCACGTTCGGCGGCGGCGAGCCGCTGCTGCACACGGCTTTTATAACCGAATTCAGAAAAATAATACCGGATGAATGGCATATTTACGCGGAATCCAGCCTTATGATACCGGAAAAGAACGTATACGAGGCGGCGGAGGCCGTTGACGGTTTTTTCGTTGATATAAAAGATACGAAAAATGAAATATACCGCGCGTACACCGGCGGCGACAATAAAACGGCGCTTTCAAATCTTTCTCTTCTGCTGAGCCTCGTCGGACCGGACAGGATAACCGTGCGCGTCCCACTTATACCGGGCTTTAACAGTGAAAGCGACAGAAAAAGGTCGGTCGATATCCTGCGCGGTATGGGAATAACCGGACTTGATATTTTCAAATACAGAATACCCGCTCAAAAGGAGAAAAAATGAGCGATAAAAAAGCTCCCCTTTCAAAGAAAAAGAAGATCGTACTTATCGTGCTGCTGAGCGTCGCCGGCGCGCTTACCGTTGCGGGCGTCGTTTTCGGCGTTTACGCGTACAGGATATTGAATGACCCGGGTTCGTTTTTCGATCCTTCCGGCACGGACGTGGAAACGGACGGCGAAAGTCTGCCCATACAGCCCGCTTTCACCATAGATACGGAAGCGGAACCGGATACCGATACTGAACCGGAGGAGACAACGGAGCCTGAAACGGACGTCCCCGGCGTAAAGCCAACGGAAGAAAAACCGTATGAGATGTTCAACGTAATGCTTATGGGCATAGACGCAAACGAAAACGGCATAACGTCAAGCGGAAGCATGGCGCATACGGACGTCAGCATAGTTTTAGCCATAAGCTTTGAAAACAACACCATGGATATGATCTCTCTGCAAAGAGATACGTTCACCACCGTTCCCGGTTACAGAGGCTATTATAAATTCAACTGCGCTTTCAACGTCGGCGGCGGAATGGATAACAAAAACAGCGGTTTTGAGCTTGTTTGCCGCACCGCGGAACAGTGGCTCGGCGGCATATCCATACCGTATTACTACGCAGTGGACTTCAAAGCCGTTGTGGATATAGTGGACGCTATGGGCGGCATAGATTACGACGTGGACCAGCCGTTTTCATCACACGACGGACAAACGTACTACGGTTACGGCAGACAGCACCTTGACGGCAACGGCGTGCTCGGTTATCTGCGCGTAAGACAGGCGGCGGACGGACTTGACAAATCCCGCAACACAAGACAGCGCAAAATGCTTATAGCCATATTCAACAAGCTGAAAAATGAAAAGAAAATATCTATGATCCCCGCGCTTCTGTCCGCGGCGGGAAACCACGTTTATACAAACACCAACGCGGCGCAGACGGCGGCCCTCGTAAACTTCGCGTCAAATCTTGAATCTGAAAACATCCGCTCCCGCGCCGTTACCGGAACGATAAAAATGCGTTACGACTGGGCGTGGGCGTTCGTGGATCAGCCGGAGCGCGTGCAGCTTATAAAAGAAGTATATAATATAAATGTAAAACCCGTAGGCACCTGTACCGTTCAGTTTGAGCAGTGGCTCCATGAAACAGGGCTTGACGCTCTCAAGCACGTACGCCAGGCGGAAAAGGTGCTCGGCTATGTTCAGGATATCAAAAACGGCGGTTACGTGTTTACGGATGAGCAGGTAAAACAGTACGGCGACTGCTACAAAGCGTATGAAAAGCTCTACAAACTGTATTCGGAAGCGACTGTAAAATTGGGAGAAGTCTATACAGGACAGGCGGAATACGAAGGCGGAGCGGAAACGCTTGAAGCAAACTTTAAGGCGCGGATAGAAGCGGCGGAAAAAGACGTAAAAGAGTATACGGAAACGCTGAAAAACTCCGTAGGATATAAAGGAAAGCTGACTTATACAGTAGATAAAGACAGCTGGTACGAGGATACGGATATTAACGAGATATACGTGGATTTCAGATAAAAAGCAGTAAAACATATTGCAATATTCATAATTATATGATACAATATAGACAATGACCGTCCGACATGACGGAATGAATAGAAAAAGGAGTATTCCAATGAGCACAAGATACGAATCTGCAAAAGCGGTATACGCAAAGCTCGGTATAGATACCGACGCCGTGATAGCAAAACTGAAAGACATTCCGGTAGCGCTCCACTGCTGGCAGGGCGACGACGTTACGGGTTTTGACCACGACGGCCCTCTCACCGGCGGTATTCAGACAACGGGAAATTATCCCGGCAAAGCAAGGAATCCCGAGGAACTTATGGCTGATATTGACAAAGTCATTTCACTTTGCCCCGGTAAGCTGAAGCTCAATCTTCACGCCTGCTACGCCATATTTGAACCCGGTCAGCACGTAGACCGCGACAAGCTTGAACCCAAGCACTTTGCAAAATGGGTGGAATTTGCAAAAGCAAGAGGAATAGGTATAGATTTCAACCCAACGTTCTTCTCTCATCCGAAGGTCAAAAACGGTCTTTCCCTCACCTCTCCCGATGAAGAAACGAGAAAATTCTGGGTAGAACACGGCAAAGCCTGCATTCGTATATCCGAATATTTTGCAAAAGAGACAGGTATCCCCTGCGTTATGAACATCTGGATAGGCGATGGCTTCAAGGATATCCCGGCTGACAGAATGGGTCCGAGACTCCGCTACAAGAAATCCATAGAAGAAATAATCGCGGAACCGCACGATCCCAAGCTCGTAAAACCGTGCGTTGAATCAAAGGTGTTCGGTATAGGCGTTGAATCCTACACCGCCGGCTCCGCCGAATTCACGCTCACGTTCGCGGCAACGCATGAAAACGTGCTTCCGCTCATGGACAACGGCCACTATCATCCGACGGAAGTCGTTTCCGATAAGATACCCGCTCTGCTCGTATATTATCCGGAGATCGCGCTTCACATCACGCGCGGCGTTCGCTGGGACTCCGACCACGTACTGCTTCTCGACGACGAGACGAAGGAAATGGCAAAAGAAATAGTCCGCTGCAATGCGCTTGACAGAGTTTACATGGCGCTTGACTACTTTGACGCAAGCATCAACCGCATCTCCGCCTGGACCGTAGGCGTAAGATCGTGGAAGAAGGCGCTTCTTGCCGCCATGCTCACACCGCATGAAGAGCTGAAGAAGCTCCAGGACAACGCCGAATTTACCGAGCTCATGGTACGCCAGGAAGAGATAAAGATGCTCCCGCTCGGCGACGTATGGGAAGAATTCTGCCGTCAGTGCGGAACGACCGAGTCCGGCTGGTTTGACGAAGTCAAAAAGTACGAAAAAGAAGTTCTTTCAAAGAGAGTATAAAATAATTATAAAACAGCGGAGCTGCTTTTGACGGCAGCTCCGTTTTAACAGAAAGGCATTATGATGATAAAAATAGGTATAGTAGGCGCACGCGGTCTGTCCGTAGTCCAGGCTATCAAAGCGATGCCGGAAGAAGCAAAAATAACCGCTATGTGCGACCTTGACGAAGGGGCGCTGCAGGAAGCAAAAAAAGCAATAGACTCCCCGGATCTTCAGCTTTACCGCATATACGACGATATGCTTGAAAAAGCGGATATAGACGCCGTCATCGTCTCAACCCCGATGCAGCTTCACGTAACGCAGTCTATAGCCGCGCTGCACGCGGGCAAACACGTCATGTGCGAGGTAACGGCGGCGGTGTCCATGGATGAGTTGTGGTGGCTTATAGAAGCGGTGGAAAAATCCGGCAAAATTTATATGTACGCGGAAAACTACTGCTATATGCCGGAGGTACAGCTCGTCCGTCAGCTCGTCAAAAAGGGATATTTCGGCGAGATATACTACGGCGAAGGCGAATACACGCACGACTGCACTTCTCTGCGCAACTGGCACGGCAAGACCGGCTGGCGCAGCTACTGGCAGATGGGCACGCGCGGATCGTTTTATCCCACGCACAGCTTAGGTCCGGTAATGCAGTGCTTTGACGACGACAGGATAGTCTCTATAGCAAGCTTCAGCCCCGGCAATCACAACCCGTACGGCCTTAGAAACGACGACCTTACGCAAACGCTTTGCCAGCTGCAGTCCGGCAAGCTCGTAAAGATAAGAGTGGATACCATCTCGCCGCGTCCGCACGCCATGGCGTATTATCAGATACAGGGAACGAAGGGCTGCTATGAGTCTAACCGCCTGGGCGGCGAGCCGCAGATCGCGCTTGACACGGATCAGGAGCGCGTCGGCTGCACGGCGTGGAAATCGCTTTGGGAATATAAAGAACATCTGCCGGACCGCTACAAAAGCGGCGAGGGAGACAGCGCCGGTCACGGCGGCGGCGACTATTACATAGTCAAGGATTTCGTAGACGCCATAAAGACGAACACTCAGCCGGAGCTGAACGTCTACAAAGCCGCGGAATGGACCTCCGTAGCCCTGCTCTCACAGCTCTCCGTCACAAACAACGGTAAAGTGCTTGAAGTCCCGAACTTCAGAAAGAATATGACCTGGGAAGAAAAGAAGATAAAGATATGATATACAAAAACGCTCGCGGTCACCGTGAGCGTTTTTTGTATGGGCCGCCGGAGCGCGCGGCTTGTAGGGGCGATCATCGATCGCCCGTTTTTCACCTGCAAAAAAGCCCCGAAGACTTTCGGGGGGATGGTGGGGTTTGGGGCGGTAATAGGGGTTCCCCATTGCGAACTTTGAGCAATGGGGGTTCCCGTAAGGGGGCGGGGATCCCCAAGAGCGGCGTGAGCCGCACATTTTGTCGACTTCGCCGACACCTAATTCATCTATCCTCAAATAACAACGGGATCCTGTTCTATCGGGATCCCGTGCTTTAAATAGAGTTATTGTTTCGTTAGTTCTTGCAGATATTTCAGAATATTCTCTGCTTTACAAACGTAAACAGTTTCTTGTTCCTTATCACCTCTTGCCTTTTTTATAACCGTTCCATTATAATCTATTTCTCTTACATCATCGGCATTGACTGAAAAATATTGTCTTGAAATCAACTTCCCGGCAGTATTTCTTATATTCCGATGCCAAATAACATAGAAATTATTATCTCGAAAGTACTTTATTGCATATTTAGCTGTTATATTTGTTGACATATATTTTCCTGCGTCATATGTATCTTATCAAAGTCCTTGTCATAAAAAGTCTTCTCATACGCAAACTGATAAGGTTTTCTGAACAAAAAAAACGGGAATTTTACGAGGTCCTCTTAAGAACGGTTGAAAAAGGGGGGCGGTGTGATCCGAACGGGTCGCATTGTTTTTCCCCGGCGTCGGTCAAGCCGAAAACGAAGCAGCCCCGGACAAATACGCCGGGGCTGCTTCGTTTCGCTTATTCTTTTTTCGCCGGGGAACGCGTCAATCTTATTGTGCCGTGCTTTCCTTCTTGTCAGACTTTTTCTTGGTTTTCATAGCCAGCGCGGTGATCACAGAGCCAAGCGCGAGACCTGCGCCTCCGGAGAGCGCCAGCGTGCCGGCGGTGAAGTTTGAGCCGGTTGTGCTTGCGGCGGTATCATCGGTTTGGAAATAGATATACACGCTCTCGGCGTCGTTATTCCAGTCGTACAGGCTGCTGTTCAGGTTGAACGCCGCGTCAGCGCCGAACATATGGATACCGGTTTCATAACCTGCCGGGGCCTGGGTATTGTCGACAACGACTTTGAGCGAGGAAGCGAGGATCGGATCCATCACGTCATTTTTTACGGCATAAAGCGCAAGCCACTGACGTCCAACGTCGCCGTTTAAATCTGAGCCCGTACCTAAAACGGAGAAGTATTCATCGTTAGAATTACGGTTGCACTCTACAAGCTTATAATACGCGGACTGGTTTTTAAGCACAACTTTTTCTCCTTTTTTGTTGTATCCTATCAAATCCTTTTCGTCAATAATGTAATTGGGCATGGGAGTTACGTCAACCTTGTAGTAGGATTTTATATCCTGCCACGCAAGGTAAACGGTAATTGCGGAGAATACTACCATTGCTACGGAGAAGCCTACGGATAAGTATTTGCAAACAGTACTTCTTGCGCTAACACGACCAATTTCTGCCTCAATAAGCTTTCTGTTTTCCATGTGAGCGGAAAGAAGTTCCTCAACCTGGTTATTCATTTTGCTCATTATTTCTCTGTATTCCATGTGGGTCATTCCATGTGAAACACCGTTGATATAGCTTTGTCTTAATGCCGCAACGCCCTGATTTCCGCATTCAAACATACATGCGCGGACATCGTTAATCGCGGCTCTGCTTTGAGTAATGGTAGCGTTAAGTTCATTAATTTTGTTTGTGTAGCCGAAATATTTTGACAATGATATACCGAACGCCGCCGCACTTGATAAGGCAAGACCGCCGGAAACAAACGTCCACCAGTGAATGGGGAAGGAAGCTGTTTCTTCATTCAGCGCGTCATCAGCCGCACGGCTGCGGATAGCGTCGCTTGTAAGCGCAACGCCGCCTTGCTTGTATATTTCGCGGTTTACACCGTCATAAACGGAGATAGGCTCAAAATTCTCAAAGTTTTTATCCGAGTATTCATCTGCGTTTGTTCCGCCGATTACAACAAAGTCAGATAAAGTAATAAAATCAAGTGTTGCGCGCTGTCCTTTTGATAAGGAAGCAACAAGTGTGTAAAGCTCTTCCGTGCACTCTTGCACTTCTTCTTTTGTCATTGTAAAGAAGTCGTAAAGCGTACCGTCTTCAAATTCCGTATTTTCAAGGAAAGATTTAACAAGCAAGTCCGTTAAACGGTTTGTGAAAACTTCCGTGTTGATTTCAGCTTCCGCAACCGCTTCTGAAAGAGATTTAACAGAGCTGTCCGTTGCTTTTGTTACGTCAAATTCGTCAAGCGCACGGCTGTCTTCATCGGACATCTGCATATTCATTTTGTCAAGCTTTGCTTCGGATTCATCGGCGTTTAAAATCTGCTCGCGAAATACGTCCCACATATCAAGTATGGCGTTTGCATCGTCGCCGTAAAGCTTATCAAGCTCTTTTTTCGCGTCTGTAGGCGGAAGACCCGTAGCATCTACTAAATTATCATAAGTAAGGCTGCAAAATCTGTCTATCCACGTGCTTTCGTTGCAGTCTGTTGCTCTTGCAATAAGTGATTCCAAAAGCAGCAGAGCGTTTCCGTTTGACTGCGCAACGATTGTAAGAATATCCGCGTGTTTGTTTTTCTCGCTTGCGGGCAGAGAATCGCGCACATTTAAATTGACCTTGTATAAAGAGGTTTTTGATTTTTCTTCTGTTGAAAGCGCGTCATATCTCGGCTTTGCCATTTCGTATATTGTTTCGTTAAGAAGTAAATCGCCTAAGCCCGCGCCGCCGCAGTCATCGTCGGTAAGTTTATTCAACAGGCTGTGAATGTACTTGGCACGTTGTTTGTTTTCGGGAAATTCAGAGTTATAGTTTTCTCTGTATTCAACTACGGCTTCCATAAATGAGCTTACAAACGGAACGATTTGTACGCTCATCTGCTGCTGCATCAAGGTTTCATAATCCTTTGTTTTGTAGCCGCCCTTCATATTCATCAGGGCAAGGTCGGTGATCGCCTCGCCGCGGTTTTTGGTGGTTTTATAGCCGAGATAAACGGCTTTCTCACCTTTTGAACCAATGCCACCGCCTGCGTTCTGGTTCAGGTCAACAGGATCGCCGCCATCCTTAAGCAGAGTAAAGCCCTCTGCCTCTGCCGCGGAACAGTCACCCATAAAGATCTTGACTTTACTGATGTAGTCGGGCGACTCTGTTTCCGCTGCAAACGCTTTGACGGCTGGTATCATTCCCATCAGCACCGCCAAGAATACCGCTAAAATGGATTGAGATAAGCGTTTCATAGTAATTCTCCTTTGTTATTATCCGCAGCCGCAGCGACGGTTTTTTTCTTTTTCCTGTAGATCAGCGAGACGATTACAGCGCCGAGTGCCGCGACCGGAATGCATACCAAAGCGAGCGTGCCGCCCGTAAAGTTTGTCCCGGATGCCCCGGCGGTATTGCTGTAGGCGATGCCGACGGTCCTGTCCCTTTCAACAAAGCCGCCGGTTATCTCACCCGCAGGCTTTACACTGCCGTCTGATCGTTGTGTGAACATAGTAATCCGGTTATCGTAGGCGTAGTGCGCCGTACTGCTTTCCACTCTGAATGCCATGGTTCCTTCATTCAGCTCCGCCGCCCTGCTGCCGTCGGCAAGCAGTACATACTCCCACGGTTTGATGCTGTTTTGCGTATCATCCATCGTGCCGGCAAGCGAACTGTTATACGGCACTCTGTCATACTGCGCAAGCGCAAACTGCGTCAAGTACCCGCTGAAAACGTCCTGCGGCAGAAGGGTCGATTTTCCGTTATTGGTATTGTAACGGTTTGAATACCACGGACTTGCAAAGTACATATACAGTTTGTGACCCATCCCGCCGGTCAGATCCGTTTCGCCGACCGGGTAATAATAAATATTGTTTCTTACTATACCGTCAGCGTGATAGGGCTCGTCGTTTGTGATGATGACGTCGTAGATAGCTTCCTTCAGCTGTGTTTGCAGTTCCTTTTGCTTTTTGGATTCTGTGCTTTTCTTGTTGATCTCATCCCAATCGAGACGCCCTCGGCGAAAGCCGATGTAAACGCTGTGTCCCTTAACGCCGGTATTGGCGTCCATATCCAGATATTCAAGACAGCCGTGCGAGAGCAAATCACACTGCGCGGCGCGGGAAGTATTGCCTTTTCCGATATAGATCTTATTGAAGAAGTCGCTTCCCGGATCGCGCTCGTATTTGACGTGGATGAAGTTTGTCTGCTCGGGATTGCCGTAGGGTTCCGTACTGTTTTTGTCGGCGCAGACGTTGGTGGCGTATCCGGAAATGATCGGAATATTATCGATCGCGATCTCTTCGATCGGCTCGCCCGGGAACGCACCTTTGCTGTAGGAATAGTAAAGGAAATATTTTACGCCTTTCATCATGATCGGCGTGGAAACGGCGGCGCAGGTATACTGAACGCTGTCAACTTCCAGAACGCTCGGCGCCGTAGTGTCGTCAAGTCGATACAGCAACACGCCGGTGATCGGCTTTTGCTTGTTGCTCTCTCCGCCGCCGTTGGAAACACCCGCGTCGGTGCGGCTCACACCGATATATGCCGCCGGCTTGTTTTCAGGCGCCTCGTTGTTGGCTTTGCCGTCGTCCTGACGATTGTACCATGCGTCGTTTTGGTTATCGGTCGCTATGTTGACGACAACTACCTCGTCCGAGCAGGCGCCGGTCGCCGCAGACAGCGCCGTTCCCTCGACAATGGTGTCCACCGCTTTCAGTTCGTTGTCGGTTGCTTTCGGGTTTGAGATTTTATACTGTTCTCTTGAAAAAGCACCGATTGAAAGACTTGAAATATAACGGCGTTTCGAAAGCTTTGTACCGCTTAAGTAAATGTAGAATTCATTTCCCTTGGCTCTGAAATCGCCGTCGTAATAGTAATCGGGGGTGCTCAAATTAAACGGTTTTAAGCTTCTGGGATTTTTCATATCGGTAACGCCGTGAAAAGCGCCCTGCGGCGTGTTGCCGGCAAGCGTTTTTTCACCGGAAAGAGTAACGAAAATTCTGCCGTCGGCTCCGTCCGCCATGTAAGATTTCGTGCTGAACACAACATCGTCCAGCGTCAGGGGCCTTTGTCCCGCCGCGTAGCCCGTAACGTACAGCCCGGTCGGCAAAAACTGGATCTTATTGTACCCGCATTTCACGTTTTCGGGCATCGTTTGTGTGTAGCCGTCATCGTAAATGCATTTTTCGAAGTTATAGATGCCCAGTCCCGAGCCGAACGCGTTGACGTAGTTGTTGCTCGGTCTTATAAACCTTGCATTGCCGAGCCCGAAGCACTGCTGATACAGGCAGGTCGCCGCAACGTAATTTTGCGAAACGCCGCTGTCGCCCACCTTGGTCATCGTATAGTTCAGATTGAGTGAATAATTATCTCCCTGGTATGCTTCTATATTGTAAAGCGCTCTCTTTGGTGAATATGACCAATTATAGCAAAGATATGATTGCATATTGTTCCAGCAAACATATTTTGCAACAGAAAGCGACTCTAAAAGATTTGTGCCGCAAATACCTGTGCGGTACTCTTTTGCAACATAATGATCTCTGAACTTCTCACAGTATTCTTCATCATCGCTGTGAGTCCACGAATTATCGAACGTATTGTACCCTCCGATTAAAAAGAGTCCCGAAAGGTATCTCGTACCCGAAGTGTACATCTTATCGGATTCGGTGTACAGATTAACATATCTGTGATTGTTCAGAACCTCGGATTCATCATCCTCACCCTTGTAGCCCGAAACGGTTGTGACAACCTTGTTATCGATCCACGCGATCTCCGTCGGATCGGCGTAATCGTCATTGATCAGTGCGGTGTTGAAATCGTAAGGCATACCGCTGAACACGCTGACCGGTTCCCAGCCGCTTTGGATCTGCGAAGCGTCGGTCACGGCGTGCAGTCCGTCCGACAAAATCGGCTCGCCCGCATTCGAATCGGTGGTAAAATACAGACAATCCGCCTGCGGCTTGGTCTGCTCGTCGCCGTAGGTGATGTAGGTGCCGAGGATGTCGATGCGGGTGTACTCGATCGCGCCGAACATGATATGATCGGTCGATTGCGATACGCCGACGTAGGGCGCCACGCGCAAGTCGGTGATCGCTTTGCTTCGGTCGGTCGTCATTTTATAGCCGAGGTAGGTCGCCTGTTCACAGTCGGGAGACAGATTGTAGTCATACACATAGTATTTTCCCGAACGCCGCGTGATCTTCGCCTTTGCTTCCGCAGGATTTCTGCCTGTGCAGACGATCACATCGGCAAGATAGTTCTTCTCTTCGGTCGTCTCTGTTCCCGAGGGCTCTGCCGCTTCCGGCGTCACGTTCTGCTCGGTAACAGATTGTTCGGTGCGGTAGTAAACGTAAATTCCATTTACCGTGTTTTTCTTGCACTAGGCTTTAAAATCGCCCGCGCTTCTATCACCGAAGAACTTTACGCAGTCAAAACCGCTCGGCGCCGGGTCGTTGCCGCTTACGGAGCGGAAAATGACGCCGCTGTCGTCAGCACAAATCGGACTG